>NZ_JAXBMB010000018.1:0-61204 GCF_033963905.1 Cognatiyoonia sp. IB215182 | reverse complement strand
CGCGCCATCAATCCTGCCTCCAACACTAAGCCAACTGTGGCACAGTTTTAGGGGGCTAAGACACTTGTTGTCGGAGGTGCATATCATGCGACCGGAGAAAGAGTTCAAAGAGCCACTCCCAGAAACTAAACCGAAAGAAGTTCGCGGACCGCCGCTATCCTCCTCGCCTTGGGTTGGCCCGACAATATCTAGTGGCGCTCGGTGCCTCCAATGATGTTTACTGAATAACCTGCACGGAAACCCAACCAAGAAAACATCTGGCAGCACCTCTCAAAGTGGGCCAACCGGCAAAGTTTTTGGAAACTCGGCCACGTTCACAAAGAAGAAGAGAGAATGGCGTTGCGAGATTGGAACATGCCTCTTCAACCTCTGTCATAGCGAGGCTTTGTAGTGTTCGTCTGTCTTGATAATCTCGCCATGTGACAATCATGGACATTCGGAAACCAGCAACAGCGACGCAGATTGCAAACAAACCCGCAAGCAATAACGGGCAAACTCCGACGCGGCTTGAATCCCAAGTATTTGCATTTGCGCAGTTTATTGACGACCATCTAGCTCATCAAATTCATTGCCTCGAGGGCGAAAGATGAACAAAGCTCTCTACTTCCAAAGTAAGTGTTGGATGTTGGAGCAATAAACAGCCCGTACATTGGCCAGCCGCCGTCCCCCAACTGACTATCCATTAACTTCAAAAAATCCACACGATTGACAACTCCCAAGTTTTTCATCGCAATGACTCTCATTGCTCGTTCGAGGGCGTAAGGAGTCAGGTCAACGCGTGAAATAAGCCGTTCTGTCAGCGGCCGCAAGAACCTGTCAAATCTACCGGGGAAATCGACAATCAGTCTCGACAAAAAAAACAGAAATACGTCCGGAGCTGGATAATATCGTGTACCTTCAAGGAATAGGTCGCGAGTCAAAAATTCCAAGACAAAATCTTCTGTCTCCGCCAACTCCTTTCTACTTCCTAACCCCATTTGGTTCAAAAAATACAACACATTTGTAGCTACAATAGCGTCTACTCTGGGTCGATCATCGTCAAAATATACCTGAATAACGCCATTCTCATTCCTGTTATCAATCATATCCTCGGCCAAAGAAAGCGCCTCACGCCTTCTTATCTCGTTGTTCTTGATCAGGAACGATAAGATCATTGACGTCGTGTCCAGGTCGTCTGGAAACCCCGATGGACGTACTTCGTTCTTGTAAAAGCACCAGCGAAGCCTATTCTTGCCATCATGTCTGAGGATTTCCTGCGACATCGCCCTCACGATATCGTCGGGCAACGAGGACAACGAGTGTAGAATAACAGCTGTTGAGAATATTTCCTTCGAGAAATCAGTACAGGCAATCAACTCAACATCACTACCGACAAAGCTTCTGCAAAGTGGAAATTTTCGCAAACGTCTGTTCAGATACGAATACCCCAACTTCCTCTTGTTTTCGTACACAGAGGTGAAACTTACTTGCTTCGTTAAACTCCCACCTGTGACAGCCTTATAAGTGAACCTGTTGTTGGAGTACTTGAGGGTGCTCAGACCAAGTTGTTCTGCCTGCTCCAAATTTTCCGCTTTGTCATCGACAACTATCACGCTCTCGGTTTGTATGGAGGAATCGGAAATGACGTGTTGAAAGGCGCTTCCATTTGGCTTTCTATCTTGTAATAGCGCGGACGTATAAACACTATCGAAGTAAGTCCAGAACCCAAACTTATTATAGAGGATTGAAAATGACTCCCTATCAATATTTGATAGGCAGATTATTTTCTTGTTCTGCTGACGCAAGGCTTTCAATAACGCCACCACCGTTTTATTTTCTCGCAAACTGGCAACGCTCAGATCGAGGATTTGCTTAAGTTTATTATAGGGTGTCTGCAACTCTCCGCTAAGTAACGTCAGTGCGAGGCTTCTGCTAATATATCCCTGCTCCAGATCTCGCCAGATAGGGTGATACAGCAGAGTGTTCACGTCGCTCACTCCTCCTGACACCGAGGTCGTATGGATCGAGTCCCAATCTAGAATTACGCCGCCCAGGTCAAAAATGATCGTTTCATAGCTGTCGAGTATGCTTAATACGTCGCGAAAGTGATGAAACTTCCTGCCTTTGGGCCCGCCAGCTTTTTCCGCTGTTGTAACCGCAGCAGATCGAGAGAGGCTCCGTTCCGAAGAGTCCGATTCAATATCAAATGCCTTCTTACCCGATCTCGATGAATTTGAAGGACTCGGAGACGTTTGAGTTCTTGCATTCCTCTGATGTGACGACATCTCTTTTACCCCTCGTTCTAGAATTCCAAGACAACCCCCTCAGATGCATAGGTTTTGCACCCCATCTGCACCGAATGCGAAAAGCCAGGTTAGGTTTCACAGAGAAACACAAAGCAATCTAGTCTTCAGCGGGATGCCGAACGGATTACTGCACATAAGAGAAACCCTCTGCACGCTGAGTACAAAGAAAAAGGACGCTTGAAGAACAAGGTAGAGTATCTGGAGTACAACTCCTTACTTCGGCTGCACATATCAACAACCAAATTATAGATCTTGTCAGGACTTTAAGCACAGTGGCGCGAGTGAGTGACCTTGGTTCGAAAGCTTCACGGACTGCGCAAAGCTTCAACAATATGTCGTCGTAACTCGGGCACGACTTCAGCGAAGTTGCTAAGCGGGGCATAAACCTGCTTGAAAGGAATCCATGCCATATTGCCTCAAAACTGAGATAAATGACGTAGGACGACATGCCAAAAAAGACTTGGAGTGCAACTGAAGTCGCCAGTGATGTAGGTGAAAGCCGCGATCTTGTTGTTCGGATCTGCATGGATCGCGCGGTTTTTCTCACTGGAGTTGTATTGTGGGACAGGGATGACCCACAATTAGATGAAGATGCGTTTGAGGAAGTCAAAGAGACTATTATGAGACTGCGCCAGGAGCCGAATGGTGTTGAGTTTTATATGGCGGCGGCTGACTCGTCCACTGAGCTGTAACAATCGCCAGATGATCGGTCCCTATTAGTGTGGTGAAAGTCGTCCGCAGGCATAGCCTTGTGTGAGCGTTCTTGGTCAACCCACGCAGGCACGGACAAGGCGCTACGATCACGATGTTCAGGTCAAGTCTCCCGGCGCGCCGCGAAGGCTGACAACAACAATGCGCGCCAAGCTGCCGTTACGCAGGTTCAGACGGTGACGAATTCAACATAGACACATATTCTCCGTTTTATGGTAATGCGGTTGGTGATCATCTCGCTTTGGGATCGTTTCGCACGCAGGAACTCTAAAAGAACACTCTCGGTCGATCTTCAGACGAAACTCTACGTGTTTGGAGTTTGTTGGGCATCCGCCAGATATGTGCTTTCCATTTGAAAATTATATTGAACGATAGTTTCCCTTCTGCGTCGGTTTTTGTCATCTTTACTTTACAAATGCATAGCGGGCGGTGATGTCCATGGAACTACTTGGCGTGTCTCAGATATTTTTTGTGGTTGGTAATGCTGTTTTGGTATGCTTAGTGATCTATGTTTTAGTAATGTTCTTGTGGAGAAGGTGACGATGTTATGACCACCTTTGTTATTGAGGGGTTTTTGGTTGATATACCATGCCTTTTTGTTTGTCGTGTTTCCCTGCGTCGTTTTTGCAATTCTATGACTTGTTTGGAAACTGGATTGGTATCTTGACGCAAAGACAGCAGAGACCGTGGGGCTGCTGTGCTGGCGCTAGCAGGTCACTGAAACTCTGTCGCTGTTGGCTGACAGTCCGCCTACCCCTTTTGCAGACTGAGTACGCAGCAGATGGCTCAACAACTTTTCTCAAGCGCATCAAACTACGGAGGAAATCCGCCTGCAAAAAGCGCGAAGTCAGAGCGACCCAACGGATTTATACACGCCCCGAAGACACTTCTACCGTCATTGAATAGCAGCCACCACGCATTCTTGGATTGAGCTAGTCAAGAGACTTTCGTTTCATCGAAGGAGCGTCTGGCTGATTACCACGCGTGGTTTCGGTAGTATGGCCTTATGAGGCGTCCTCAAATCCGCGTTACGTGAATGGCTACACTTGGGGGATGCTGCCCACTCACGAATGGGATGAGGACGCCACATTGAGCCTCCTTTCGTGTGGTTCATGATCCGTGTGCCAACGATTGAAATGATGGATCCACAGATTCCTGCACGCGGTCCTGCCAAATCATGTTGTTCGATTGTGCATCCCAGATGCCTCTGCGAAGGCGTTTGAGTGAAACGGGCGCCACGAGGCTCACATCTGCGATGGACAATCGGCTTGTGTCATTGCTATCCCGCCGGATTTCTTTCGACAGAATAATGACACTCAAGCTTTTCATACGCATGCGTAGCGACTGAAGTTCGTCAATAGCTTCGTCCATTCCAATCGCGGTCTCGAAAAAATCGAAGTCGATAACCAAAAGAGACCAAAGACACTCATTGGGTCTGTCCCGAAGCGAACCCATAACGGCCTCGGGGTCATCACACATGTCGACATCGAAACCAATTTGCGACAGATCGTACGCAAGCAACCGGGATTGCGGGACAGAAGTGTCAGCCAGAACGAAGCAACGACCACGACCAACAGACGATTGATCATGCGAAATCTGCATCCAATTAGCCGGTTTGGTAGGAGCTTCCGATTCCGGTTCAGCTATATCTGCTGCCAACCTGGCGGAGTGGTAACGATGTCGGATGGCTAGACACGATCCGGCCTGCCCAAATCGCCACACGCCGACGCCCAACTCCAGAATTTCGCGAGCACTTCGAAGAAGCTTGGAAATAGTGCTTACCACCCACTCACTTCCAGCGAGTGCACTGAACCCCAAAACAAGTAGAAAAACAAAAAGTCCCGACATCACCAAAACTGCCAGCACTTGTAAAATTGCGAAATCAAGAACCAAAGCAGCCAAAGCACAGCTCCAGCCAGCAAATACAGCTAAAACCATTGCCCCTATCCAGGGCCTTGAAACATCTACATCACCATCACCGCTATTGGTGTAAGAAACAGATGCTGTTTTCCGCCCTATGTCGCTCATGTTATCTCTCTGCTAAAAGCTCTATTTTTAAGGCTGGCAGTCGCAAGCCGCCGCCGCAGTTCATCTCAATACGTCAAACAGACGCTATCTTAGTCGTTTCTGCCTTGCTCGCTGCCGGTGGGTTGGGCATGTTCCACCTCCAAGGTCACGCTGCCGCCGAACAGCACCGAAGCAATCGAATTTACCAAAGGGTTTGGAGCAATGCTCACCGCTTGACCTTTGCACGTTGCCAACCCTCAACCCCGAACCGAGACATTGCACGAACAACAAATGGCGCTAGAAGACAGAACAAGATCACCGCCACATCGTCGGGCATGCTCTTAGATTAGTCAGGGTTAGCCGCTGAAATAAAATACCAAAAAACAATGTTTTAATAGGATGTGTCTATTCATCTGTGGTCCATTTCACGCTGTGATTGTTTCCTCAGGTGCGTAAAGCGTTCCGCCGCAAGGCAGCGGTCTTGGTGACTTGGATGTAGCCGCAGTCTGGCTACTGATCTTTTCCTTCATCGCTCACACGATCATGGGGATGGTAGGACGACAATTAGATGGGAACTTGATTGCATGTTGCAGGATCTTGCTGTTTTCGCACCCGTCGCGCTTTTCGCGGTTTGCCTTCCGTTTCTCTTTCAACGCGCAGGGTTTTCGCGGCAATTCACACGTCTGACGTGGTTGCCAACTCTTGTTGTAGCGTTCTCATTGCTGGGGGCCCTGACGGGCGAGCGCGCGGTGGTGGATGGGCCGATTTGCACATGGGCTGTTGCCGCAGCGTTGTTGGCATTGACTAGGCTAAAGTGGCCGCGTGACGATTCAGGCTGACCGGCATGCAGGTCTGGCTGTCATTTCAAATGGCTAGGCGGTGCTTCAATACGACAAAAGCCAGATCTCGGCGCAAGATAGGTTGCTAGTAGTTACAAGGCCCTGACAACAGACAGTTTACGGCGGTTTGTCCGAAACTTGCAAAGCTGAAGCAGTCTTTGTCGGCAACTTGTGCAAGGTTTGTTTTCAATTACACTTCTTCGCGTAGGTCAGGATAACAGATACTCACATGGAAGAACTCAACAAAAAGTTCGACGATCTGGTACGCACATCTTTTGTGAACCCGTTGAAGCAGGCTGGTTTCAAGAAACGGGCTCTCAATTGGACCCGGCAAACGGAAGAATTCTATAGCCTCATTAACATTCAAAGATCTCAGTGGAACTCGCATGAACAGCTTCGTTTCTTTGTGAATGTTGGCCTGCATCCATTGGACTTCGACAATCCACCGAACACAAAGTCGCCCAAGACTTTTGAGTTCTGGGCACGTCTTCGGAGTGACGACCTATTGTCGAATACGCCGGGCGCGTTCGAGATCCATGAAGACACGCCGATTTCAGACCTGATCACAGAGCTCACGTATATTGTTAAAGCACTTGTTGAGGAATTGAACCAAATCAGATCGGTTGAACTGCTGATTCAGAAGGCATTTCGTCGGAGACCTATGGACGCGGCTCGCACGTACTACGCCATAGGTCAAGATGACGCTGCTCTCAGTGAGCTCCAAAAGTTGGCCGATGAATTTGGCGACCAAAAGGAATTCACGATCCCGGCCCTCATTCAACGCCTCGCCTTCGAACGTTTGGCAGATCGAAATCACACGAACGACAAGGGCTGAGACCAACCACCTCGCTCCGAGGTCCCGACGTTCATCGAGAAATGCCTTTCTTATCTACGGATCGCCGGGGACCAGAGCACCTCATATCGAAAGCTGGGGGTCGAGATGTGAGGGCAACACTCTATGTTGTCGCAAACGCCTTGCTCATGCGCACCATAGCAGGATCGAAGATCAGGTTATGGGGAACGCGTTTGATGCACACCAACGGACGCCGTCGCCCGAAAACTGGCTGTCCTGCTTCACGGCATGTGGGCGGATGGTGCCGAGTTCCATTCAGAAAGGTGGAATGCATAGAATGACCTGAACGGCCAAAATCAATCTGGACGGGAGAGTTCTCACTGGACGAGGTTCGTTGATGAAGCCGAAAACGTCTGCTGCGCCATCAAGCACCTCCCAAAGCGAGACTCTGGCAGGACAGGCGCACATTGCAAACGATTTTTACGGGTTGCAGGATGCTATGCGCAGCCTGTTGTTTGGTGGCTCGCTCTCATCGAACAGACGGTATCCTGGCAGTGTAACTGTCACTGATCCGAGGAGCGAGTTGTATCAAAAGCCGGTTGTATTGGGGAGCAAACCATTGAGGATGAAAGTTTCACCGCACCACAGCGGCGAGCATTGCGCGTGCACCTTTCTTGATCAGCTCCGTGTAGACATCTGATAGGGGGTCTATCAGTCGGGTAGATAGTGTATCCTTGAAGATCGCCGATAGTGACAGGATATTGCGCACCGTTTGTCGCGGGTCAGTCGTATGACAATCCCGCAGCTTGGCGGCCATCGGGTCTACCTCATTACTTTGATTGGCTGTGCAGGCAATCCATCCTGCAAGGGCCAGTGACAGGGCATCGATCCTGCCGCCCTGCGCCAACCTGTCTTCGATCGTATCCAGAAAGCGCTGCGGCAGTTTTTGGCTACCGTCCATGGTGATTTGTGACAGTTGGTGCTGAATTCCAGTATTGGCAAAGCGAGACATGAGTGCGCCAGCATAGTCTTCAAGGCGCGTGTCGGATGGAGCCGTTAGTGTTGGGATGATTTCATTGTGCCATAGTGCGTCTAGATAGCGCGCGATTGCGTTGTCTGCGACTGCATCAGCCACCGTTTCGAAACCGGCCAGACTGCCGAGGTAGGCCACCGCTGAATGCGCACCGTTCAGCATACGCAGCTTCATCCTCTCAAAGGGCGCAATGTCGGGTACGATCTGCGCGCCAACAGCAGCAAGGTCGGGCAGATCGCCGGCCAATTCATCGGAGATGATCCATTGTGTGAAAGGCTCATGCACGACCGGGGCTGCATCAGTCTGACCTGAAAGCGCGGCAATCTGTGCGATATCTTCTGCTGTCGTGGCAGGCACGATGCGATCCACCATTGAGGCCGGAAAGGCGACCTCTGCCGCAATCCAGTCTGCAAGGTCTGGGTCAACATGACGGGCAAGTTCAATCGTGACCCGGCGCGCAACGGCGCCGTTTGTGGGCAGGTTGTCACAGGATAGTACCGTGAAGGGCGAGAGCCCTGCCGTCCGTCGTGCTTGTAAGCCGCGCACCAGAAATCCCGGAGCGGTTTGCGGAAGCACATTTGTAATGTCTGATTTTACCCCGACATGACCGGCATTGAGTGCTCCCGTTGCAGGGTCGTGGCAATAACCCTTTTCAGTCACGGTCATAGTGACAAGCGAGACTGCGGGATCAGCCAAGGCTGCAATGACAGCGACTGGATCCTCAGGCGCAACCAGCATGTCTTGAACGACGTCAATCTGCTGCAGATCCATCCCGTCAGGTGTCAGCGCCGCCGCTGTGTAGCGGTAGTTGCGCGGTCGCATCGCGTCCCGGACAGAAGCAGAGCGAAGGCTGACGCCCAGAACGCCCCAACCTTCCAGCTTTTGCAGATATGTGCAGGCATGGGCGCGGTAGAAGGCACCCAGACCAAGATGCACGATCCTGATTGGCCTTTGGGCCACGGTCATCGCAGGTCGGACATCGCGACCATATCCATGTCGCCGAAGTCGACATTGTCGCCCGCCATCGTCCAGCAGAATGTGTAAGCTGCCGTGCCTGCGCCGCAATGTATCGACCAGGGCGGTGAAATTACAACCTCTTCATTGGCCATGACAAGGTGGCGGGTTTCATCCGGCGTCCCCATGAAGTGAAACACGCGGGCATCCTCTGGCACATCGAAGTAGAGATACGCCTCCATCCGGCGATCATGCAGATGAGCCGGCATCGTGTTCCACAGTGATCCAGGAGCGAATTGCGTGTAACCCATGAGCAGCTGACATGTGTCGCACACTTCAGGGTGCAAGAATTGGATGATCACCCGTTCGTTCGCCGTGTCACGACTGCCTAGTTCTACTCGGCGCGCGTCTTCCAGCTTGATCAGCTTGGTCGGGCAATGGCGATGGGCCGGTGATGACGTGATGTAGAACCGGCCATCACCCGCAAAAGTCACGGGTCCGCCACCCATCCCGATGTACAGGAGTTCACCTGGTTTCAGCGTGTGTGTATCGCCGCCCACCTCGACCGTGCCGGTCTCACCAATATTGAGGATGCCCATTTCGCGGCGGTCCAGAAACCCCGGCGTGCCGGTTTCGTCCATGTGATCAAGCACAAGGCTGCCATCGCCAGGCACTGCAGACCCGAGGATCAACCGGTCATAATGTGTATAGACCAGATTGATTTCGCCTTCTTGAAACAGCCCTTCCTTGTGGAAATGGCGCCGTAAGCCGTCAGTATCGAAGGTTTTGGCCGTTTCAGGATCAATCCCGTAGCGGGTTTCGGTCTTGAGGATCATGAGAAGTCCTTTGAACAGATGGATGAGAATGGGACTACGGACATCGCGGTCAAAGCCTGTAGGCCTGCTTGGCGAGCCGATAAGCCAGATCGTGCGCCACTTCAGCGGCATCAGCGCGGCTGAGCCGCCCCGTCGCCACAAGGGTGGCGAGATACGCGCTATCGACGCGCCGGGCGACATCGTGTCGGGCGGGGATAGAGCAAAAAGCGCGGGTATCATCGTTAAAGCCAGCAGTGTTGTAGAACCCCGCGGTTTCAGTTGTGGCTTCGCGGTACCGACGCATGCCTTCGGGGCTGTCAAAGAACCACCAGGCGGGTCCGAGTTTCAGTGCCGGATAGACACCCGCAAGCGGCGCCAGTTCGCGTGCATAGGTCGCTTCGTCCAGTGTGAAAACAATCAGAGAAAAATCGGGGTTTAGCCCGTGTTTGTTCAGGAGTGGTTTTAGTGCGTTTGTGTAATCGACGGCCTTTGGAATATCGAACCCCTTGTCAGGTCCGAAAGTCTCTAGAATGCTTGCTGCATGGTTCCGGTCAGATCCGGGGTGGAGTTGCATCACGAGGCCATCGTTGACACTCATTCCGGCCATCTCGGTGAGCATTTGTGCACGGAAAAGGGCACGATCATCCGCGGAGCTGTCACCAGCGATAATCCTGTCGAACAATGCAGCGGCAACCCCCGGATCAAGATCGGCTGTCGTAGGGTCTGCATGGCCGTGATCGGTTGCTGTCGCACCGCGTGATTTGAAGAATGCCCGGCGCGCACGATGCGCATCCAAATAACCCTTCCATGTCTGTGTATCATGGCCAGTCAACTCTCCCAACACTGCGACATTTTCGATAAACCCGGATGCATCCGGGTCCACCACTGCGTCGGGGCGGTAAGTGGGAATAATGCGAGCGGGCCAATCGGCATCTGCGATGGTTTGGTGGTGATCGAGCGAGTCAAGTGCCGCATCAGTTGTCGCAAGTGCCGCGATCCCGAAGCGATCAAAGAGCGCACGAGGGCGATAGGCGGGCGCTGCAAGGCAGGCATTGATATGGTCGTAGATTTCGTCCGCCGTATCTGCATTCAGATTTTCGGTGACGCCAAAAACCTCTGCCAATGCGTGATCCATCCAAAGGTGGGACGGTGTCGCGCGGAAAAGGTAATAATGCGCGGCGAACTTGCGCCAGATGACGCGGCTGTCGCTTTCCACCGGCGCGCCATCTGTCCGGGGGATGCCAAGAGCCTCCAAGGGCACACCTTGCGAATAAAGCATCCGCAGCAGGTAATGATCCGGCGTAACGAATAGCTGCGCAGGATCGGGAAAGGGTGCGTTCAGCGCAAACCATGCGGGGTCGGTATGACCATGCGGGCTGATAATCGGCAAGTCAGCAATGCTTTCATAAAGCTCGCGAGCGTACGTCCGCGCCGCCTTGTCCAGCGGGAATAGACGATCACGGTCGAGTTTTGGCATCGCGTCCCCCAGACTGCGCTTATTCGTCGAGGGACACAGGTAAAGGGCGCCACTCCCTGTAAAAGATATTCTAGTATACTAGTAGTGTCAAACCTTGTGATGACCTGCTTATGCCGTTCCGCGCACGGGTCTGTCGTTGGTAATGTTGAAAATCATCCCATCCAAAAGTTCATCAAGGTCGGGTCGGGCCGCTGGACCATTTGAGATATCAACCAGCATCAATGTCCCTTCAGGGCGGATCGCGAAAGCGCCGGGTTCGGCAAAGATGTTATCCGTTTCTGCTTCTGACAGCGGGACAGAGACATAAAGCCCAAGATTGCGCATCTGTTCTTCATTCATGCCGTAGCAAAGATCAAAGGCCCAGCCATGTTCGTCTCGGTCAGCAGTGGCTTTGTCGGCAGGATCGGCAGAGGCAACGACGACATCCATATGCGTCCTCCAGTCAGACAGGGCCGCGTTCAGCTTGTTCAGGAACCTTTTGCACCGCGGACAGTGCCGACCGCGGTAAACAAACAGCATCGTCCAGCGGTCATTGCGCCCGCCAATGACATAGCTTTGGTCTTTCCCGACCATCGGGAGCGTCAATGGGCCAACCGGAGCTCCAACTTTGGGTTTGTCATGTGCCATGGGCGTGCCCTTCCTGTTGTCTTACTGAAAAAAAGCCGCATTCTTCCGATGAATTTCCGCGATTGTTGTATCCAGGCGACTGATGTGGTGCCGGATAAGCTCGCGCGCATCTGTTGCGCAGCGTCGGTCTAGCGCGTCAGCAATCGCGCGATGATCCGCCAGAATATCTGCGACATTTTCGTAGTCAGAAAGGCTAAGCAGGCACAGGCGATCAATCTTGCCCTTGCAACTTCTGATCGTTTCGAACGCCATAGGCAGACCGGTCAAATCGCAGATGCATTCGTGGAAACCATAGTCGAGCGTGTGAAACCGGGCGAGGTCCTCGGCAGCCAATGCATCCGCCTGCGCGGCGAGATTTTTACCAAGACTTTCTGCGCGGGTCTGATCCCAGATCTCGCAGGCGCGATCCAGAACTTCCAACTCGACCGCGAGCCGGACAAAGCGCGTGTTTTCAATCTCGGGCCGCGAAAACCGTCTGATGATCGTCGCGCGCTGCGGGCGAATTTCAATGAGATCAAGATTATGGAGCCTGCGAAAGGCGTCACGAACCGGCTGCCGCGACACACCGTATTGGCGCGCCACATCGGCTTCGGAAATCTTGGCACCCGGCAGAATCGTCAGCGCAACTATGTCAGCTTGCAGCCGTTCAAAAACCACATCAGCGGTCGATTTGGATGCGCTGACGCGCGATGCGTCATACATCTTTTATCCCTCCTTGCCGGACGTTTGGCGCGTACTTGAGTCAGCACCATTTCTTTCAGACAGGCCGGCGGTCTTGTATTTCACACCATCAAAATGACACGATGACAACTCTCTTGACAATTCTGGGATACTAGTCTCCAATAAGTCAAGGGCGTGGGTGTTGGTAATGCGCCTACGTGCCGCAAGGTGCCGCATCAGACTTTGGAGGAAGGGTTGGATGCGCTGCAAAGCACCAAATTATGAACCCAGGGAGAGAACAATGAACATACCCGTTTCAAAGGCACTTGTGGGCGCCACAGCCGCGCTGTCCTTTGTCGCATCTGCCGCCGTGGCCGAGAATTGGCGCGCATGGAACATCCATTCCGACGGCCATCCCAACACCGCAGCGATGGACCTTTTCGCCGAACTGGTCGCCGAAAAGACGGGCGGCGAAGTCAATGTGGAGGTCTTCCATGGTGGCGTTCTGGGCACCCAGCCGGACGCCATTGAACAGGTGCAACTAGGTGCAATCGACGTCGGCAACTTCAACCTTGGGCCACTTGGTTCCATCGTGAACGAAGCTAACCTTGTCTCGCTTCCATTCATCTTCCGCGATGTTGACCACATGTTCCGCGTCCTGGACGGCCCGGCCGGAGAGCGAATCTCTACCGCCATGGGGGACGCCGACCTCTTACCGATTGCGTGGTTCGATGCGGGTGCACGGTCATTCTATAACAATTCTGGCCCGATCAATACGCCAAACGATGTGGCGGGCATGAAAATCCGGGTGATGAACAATGACCTTTTCACCGGCATGGTGAACGCCATGGGCGGCAATGGTACGCCGATTGCTTTCTCTGAAGTCTATCAATCACTCAGCACTGGTGTTGTGGACGGGGCGGAAAACAATCTGCCGTCGTTCCAGTCTGTCGGCCATTATGAGGTTGCCGGCTTTTATTCCATGTCAGAGCACCTGATCATCCCTGAATGTGTCTGCGTGAACACAGCAAGGTTTGAAGCGCTGTCAGCCGACATGCAGGCCGCCGTTGTCGCTGCAGCCGAAGAAGCCGCTGCCTTTCAGCGCGAACTATGGAACGAACAAACCCAGGCCAGCCGCGAAGCGGTAGAGGCCGCGGGTGTCAAAATCAATCAGATCGCGGACAAGACTCCGTTCCAGGAGGCCATGGTTCCAGTCTATGAAAACTATCTGGCCGCCAATCCAGACATGGCCGAACTGGTTGCTCTTGCACAAGCGACCGAGTGATCTTTGGATAATCTGCTGACGTGACGCCCGGTCGGCTGGCCGGGCGTCATCTTGCACGAAAGGCGGCCAGGGATGAGCGATTTGCCACACACACATACTGGGCTTGGTCCCATCGACAGCGTCTTTCGCGGGATTGTCTTTATCTGTCGTATCGCGGCCGGTGTTGCACTGGTCGCCATGACGCTTTTGCTGGGCTATCAGGTGTTTGGCCGATACGTCCTGAACGATACACCCACGTGGGTTGATCCGCTTTCACTGCTTCTGGTGATGCTGATCGCATTCCTAGGTGCAGGGATCGGCGTCTATGAAGACACCCATCTTTCCGTTGTGGTCTTCCGCAAGATGGCCGCACGCAAGATCAGGTCTGTGATGGTCATCATGACCGATACGTTCCTGATGATCTTTGGTGGATTGATGTTCTGGTATGGCGGTCAACTGACGCTCTTCAAATGGAATTCACTGATCCCGTTGATCCAATGGCCTGAAGGTCTGCGGTCTTTGCCGTTAACGATTTGCGGGGGGATGATCCTTGTTTTTTCGCTTGGGCACCTCGCGCGGCATCTTCTGGGGCGCGATACACGCACCGACAGCATCGAATAGGGCCTGATTGATGGGACTTGCATTACTTCTGGGCCTGTTTGCCTTGTGTGTCGTGATCGGAACACCAGTTGCCTTTGCCTTGGGCATTTCGGCAATCGCGGCCTTCTGGCTCGAAGGCCTGCCCATGATGGTCGGTTTTCAGCGGATCGTCGCGGGGATCAACGTCTTTTCACTGTTGGCGATCCCCTTCTTCATCTTCGCGGGCGAGTTGATGTTTCACGGCGGTATCGCCGTGCGCCTGGTCAGGTTCGCGCAGGCTGCCGTCGGTGCAGTGCGCGGTGGGCTTGGCATTGTGAATGTCCTGTCGTCAATGTTGTTTGGCGGGATCTCAGGCTCTGCTATTGCTGACATCTCTGCGCTGGGGTCAATCCTGATCCCAGTGATGAAGGATAAGGGCTATGACGCTGATTATGCGGTCAACGTGACAGTCACGTCTTCGATTGCCGGGATCATCATCCCGCCCAGCCACAACATGATCATCTATGCTATCGCCGCAGGCGGCGCCGTTTCGATCTCAAAGCTGTTTCTCGCTGGTGTTGTACCGGGCATCCTGATGTGCATCTGCCTGGCTGCAGCCGCCTATATCGTTGCCATCAAGCGTGGTTACAGTGCCGAGCAATTCCCTGGATGGACAGCCCTGTTTCTTGCTTTCATCAGTGCGATACCAGGCTTGCTAACCGCTGTGATCATTGTGGGTGGTGTGCTGTCGGGTGTGTTCACGGTAACAGAGTCTGGGGCCTTTGGCGCGATCTATGCGTTCATCGTCACACTGCTGGTTTACCGCTCAATCACGTGGGAAAACTTTAAGACCGCTGTCAATCAGTCGGTCAAGACGACAGCGATGGTGATGATCCTCATCGCCTGTGCGGCGGCCTTTGCCTACATGTTGACCTACTACCGCGTGCCGACAAAGATGGTCACACTACTGACCGGGATCACCGATAACCCAATCCTGATCCTGCTGATGATCAACGTGGTTCTGCTGCTGCTCGGCATGATCATGGATATGGCGGCTTTGATCCTAATCTGCACGCCGATCTTTCTGCCGGTGGCGCAGGCGCTTGGTGTGGACCCCGTGCAGTTCGGAATGATCCTGTTGGTGAACCTTGGGCTGGGGCTTTGCACGCCGCCGGTGGGTTCGTGTCTATTCGTCGGATGTGCCGTCGGTAAGTTGCCAATGGAAAAGGCCATCCGCACGATCTGGCCGTTCTACATCGCCATTTTTGTGGCACTTATGCTGATCACCTTCGTCCCGGCGATCTCTTTGACACTGCCGAACCTGATCGGCGGCTAGGACAGGGCTGCGATGATCCCGCGCAGCTCTGCCAAGCCGCGCAACCGGCCAATCAGGGTATAGCCGGGCTGGAAGGTCTGCCCGATATCCGACAAGAGCGCGTGCCCGTGATCGGCACGGAAGGGGATGTTCGTGTCGTGGTTCGCCTCTGCCTCAAGCAGTTCGTCAATGACGGCCACCAGATCGACATCGCCCGCAAGATGCCCGCTTTCGGTAAAAGACCCGTCCGGGTCTTTGGTGACATTGCGCAGATGCGCAAAATGCGTCCGGTGCCCAAAGGCGCGCGCGATGGCGGGCAGATCATTGTACGGGTTCGCCCCAAGCGAGCCAGTGCACAGCGTCAGGCCATTCGCAGGGTCATCAACGGCTTGCATGATCCACCCGATATCATCCTGGGTTGAGACGATGCGCGGCAGCCCCAGAATCTCGCCCGGCGGATCGTCGGGATGGATGCACATATTGATGCCAAGCGTGCTGGCCGTCGGGATCACCTCTTCCAGGAACCGCTTGAGGTTCGCGCGCAAGTCGTCATGTGACAGACCGTCATAACTTGCCAGAACCGTTTTTAACCCGTTGATGTCGTATCGATCAACCGCGCCGGGCAGACCCGCCATGACCGCATGAAGAAGCGTGTCACGCTCTGCTTCCGTGCTGGATAGAAACCAGATATCGCCCGCGCGGATGGCATCCTGGTGATAGGCCTCGCGGGCTGCCTCACGCCCGAGCATGTGGATTTCAAACACGGCCATCTTTGCCGCGGAAAAATGCAGACAGGTGCCGCCACTTGGTAAAGGTGCCGAAAGATCCGTGCGGGTCCAGTCGAGGATCGGCATGAAGTTGTAACACACGGTTTTGATACCCGCGCTGGCGAGGTTCTCAAGCGACGCGCGATAGGCATCGAAGTGCTGGGACAAAGGGCCAGTGCCGCGCTTGATATCCTCATGCACCGGGAGGCTTTCGACCACATCCCACGTGAAGCCTGCGACTTCGATCTCTGCCCGGCGGTCGGCGATTTTCTCCGCTGGCCAGACCTTACCGTAAGGAATGGCGTGCAATGCGCTGACGATTCCGGCTGTACCGGTCTGCGCGATTTCGGTAAGTGAAAGCGGGTCGAATTCACCGAACCAGCGCCAGGTTTCACGCATTTTTATGCCTCGTTGTCAGTCAATGTCGCAGGGTCAATCGGCACAAGTGCCCCGCGCTGACCCACAACCGCCCGCGACAAGGCGCAGCCATGGGGGATGCAAGTGGCGATGTCATCACCTGCAACGTATCGCGCGAAGACACCTGCGTTAAAGCTGTCGCCCGCCGCCGTGGTATCGACCAGTGTATCGACCGGTATCACCGGCACTTCGTCGCGCGCGTCGCCGTCTGCATAATAAACCGGGCCTGCACCGTTTTTGACGATGACAATGCGCGCCCCGGCTGCAAGGTAGCGATCTGCTGTGGCCTGGGGGCTGGCGTCGTTGAACCAGGTGGCTTCGTCTTCGAAGGATGGCAGGACGATGTCACTGACGGCCGCACCATGCATGATCGCCTCGGTCATCTCGTTATCCGTGGACCAAAGCCTTGGCCGCAGATTTGGGTCAAACGCGATTGTCTTGCCGTCTTTGCGGGCCAAACGCAATGCGCTCAGCAAGGCCACCCGGCGTTCAGGTGCAAGGATCGCCAATGTGACGCCAGAGAAATAGATCAGGTCGGCAGCTGCCATCGCAGCGTCCAGCAAGGCAGGATCATTGGCCAACGTGCGCGCCGCCGCCTGCCCGCGCCAATAGGAAAAACTGCGCTCACCCTGATTGAGAGAAATAATGTAAAGACCGACCGTCCGGTTCTCTAGACTCTGCAGGAAAGCATCATCGATCCCGCTTTCACGCACAAACGTACGCATCTGCTGCGAAATCGCATCATCGCCAATCGCGCTGAGATATGAGACTTGCGCATCCGGTGCAAAGCGCGCGAGATACCAGGCCGTGTTGAACGTATCACCCGCAAAGCCCAAACGATAATCGCCATCCCTTTCCGTCGGGGCCAGTTCCGCCATACATTCGCCGATCGCCAGAACGCGCATGGCCGGTCCTTTCTACGAAAACAGCATACCGCCATTGATGTCGATATTCGTCCCCGTAAGGAAGCCACTGTCCTCGCAGGCCAGAAACAGCACAAGGTTTGCCGCGTCGTCCACATGGCCCTGACGTTTCAGCGGGGCGTTCGCCTCAAACCCGCGACGGCCCGCATCGGGTGTATGGATATTGTGAAAGTCCGTGTCGATCATGCCGGGGCAAAGCGCGTTGATGCGGATGTCAGGCCCAAGCTCTTTGGCGAGGCCGCGCGTCATCGTCATGATCGCCCCCTTTGATGTCGCATAGGCCACAGCGCCCGGACCACCCCCGTCACGCCCGGCTTGGCTGGCAAGGTTCACGATTGTGCCCACTTTCATATGCAGCAGGCACGCCTTGGTCATCATGAAGGTGGATGTCAGGTTCAGCGTCATGACCGCGTTCCAATGTGCAAGGTCCATTTCGGCGATGGTCTTGCGCGCGATCAAACCGCCCGCATTGTTCACCAGCACGTCGATGCTGCCAAAGCGATCAAGCGTTGCGCCGACAAGCTTATCCACGCCTTCCTGTATGTTGAGGTCCGCTTGCACGGCGATAGCTTTCCCGCCTGCCGCCTCGATATCAGCGACAACGCTATCCGCCCCCTTGGCGCTTTCGAAATAGCTGATCGCGACATTTGCCCCTTCAGAGGCCAGCTTTCTGGCCGAAGCCGCACCGATATCGCGGCCACCGCCGGTCACAATGGCTGTTTTCCCAGCAAGTTTCATGGCTGTCTTCCCTATGCGTCGTCCGATATCCGGCCCGGTGTTGTTTCAGCTTTCAAGTTGTCTGTAATAGTCGAAAATCTCAGGCACGTTACCATCGCCAAGGCCCGCATCGACCGCGGACCTCAGGTTTTGCATCGTGCCTTCAGCGATTTCCGCGCGTGTCCCGATATCGTCGACCATGTGCAGAAAATAGCCCAGATCCTTCTTGGCATTGTTGATTGAAAATCCAAGATCACTGATACGGTCGACGGCATAGTTTTTGCAAAACCCCATAAAAGGCGAATTGGATGGCCCTGCCGACATGATGTCATAAAGCTGGGCGCGGTCCACACCGGCACGATCGGCCACGGCAAAAGCCTGGCTCATGGCGCAAACCGTCGTCATGCCCATGTAGTTGTTGATCAACTTGGTCACATGACCGGCACCAAGTGCACCAAGGTAAAAGACATTTTCGCCCTGTTCATCGAGCACGGGCTTGACCTTGTCGAATGTCGCCTTGTCGCCGGCGGCCATGATATTGAGCAAACCGTCTTTAGCGTGTGCGGGTGTGCGCCCCAAAGGCGCATCAATCATTCCTGCACCCTTCGCCGCCAAATCAGTACCGATCTTGCGGGTCGAGGCCGGAATGGATGTGCCAAAGTCAATCAGCACGGCCCCATCTTTGATCCCTGCAAGGATACCTTCATCGCCATATACGAGCGACTCAACGACGTCCGACGTCGTCACGCACAGCATGATGATATCGCTGGCTTCAGCCAGTTCCTTTGGCGTCGAAACCTCGCGCGCACTCCCGCGCAAAAGTACAGCGTCGACTGCAGTCTTCCTGCGGCCCATCACGACCATCTCGAACCCTCGGGCCTGTAGGTTGGCGACCATGTTGCCGCCCATGAGACCGAGGCCAATAAAACCGATGACGGGTTTGTTCATGAGGTGCGCTCCGCTGCGTTTTGTGTCTGAGGAATTAGAGGAAGTCTTCCCGGTGGGGGGTAAAGACGTCCAGAAGTGTGCCCGCCTCAAGACAGGTGGCACCATGTTCGATGTTAGGTTCCTTGTAGAGTGAGTCGCCTGAGCCAACGGTGTAGACTTCTTTGCCCACGGTGAACTCGAACTTTCCGGACATCACGTATGTGATCTGTTCATGGGGGTGGTGATGGAGGGGCGCGGTGGTTCCGGTTTCGAAGTGGACCTCCACGACCATCAGATTGTCGTTATGCGCTCCGATTTTGCGGCTAAGCCCGTCGGCTACGGTTTCAAGCTTACTGTCGCTGCCAGGAAAATAGTTTTTCGAGCTCATGTCGTTCTCCGTGCCTTCAGCTGTTGGCCAGTTTCTTCATCACGACCTTGAACGTGTGTTCATCGGGGTCGGTGAAGTAAAGATCAGCGTCATAACCCTGATCGTCCATGAAATTGAAAATGCGCTTTGGTTCGCTTAGCCGGTACGGTACCAGCAAGGTTGCAATCCGATGGCGCGTTGCGGCCGGGTAATGCGCTGTCAGACAGGTGCTGACGGTCAGACCTTCATACTCCGCGGGATCCACATCAGTGAATTCGGTTGCCTGGCTGATGTTCGGATTGCCACCCTCAGACCATACGACCTGTCCATAAAAGCCTGCACGTTTCTGCGTATTTCGGAATGTCGATTTGCCCAACTCGAATGGTTCATTGGCATGCAAAAGCCAATCAACCGTGACGGGCATGTCGGCATCCACCTTGTCAACAATAACAAAGTAGGAATTATGCACGAAATAAACCTCGCGCAGGGCGCGGGTCACTTCGGGTGAGAGGCTCTGGTACGCGGCTGTGGCGTCACCGCAGATATAGACGTGATCATTACTTTCCTCGGCTGCAATGACCTTGCCCGTCGCCAAAAGCGCCTTTGCCTTGTCCTTTTCGGCATACTGACCTTTGCCATTGATCAGGATCGCGTTCTTTGATCGGGTCTGCCGCCGCCAATTGCGGTGCATCGTCGAATTGAAGGCGACGTAATAGCCCGACTGGATCGCCAGATCTTCGCCGTAGGCGGACAGGCAGAATGCGTTCTGGTCGCCATGGCTGTGGCTCACCGACCCAAACCGGGATGACTTGAACACGAACTGGATGTGGTTGTCGGGGTCATCCATCGCGTGCTGCACACCGACCCAGCCGATGCCTTTGAAATGCCGTACGCCACCCTTGGGTGATTGTGCCGCGACGGCCGGGAAATCGGTCTGGAACACCATTTCATCGAAATTCGTGTCCCACCAACCCCAGTTGTAAAACGCCATTTCGGTGCCGGGATTGGTCGTCAGGTTTTCCTCGGCATACCACTGGTATTCGCCCTTGCCGGTCACACCAGCAAATTGGCGCATGTTCAGGCCCGTCTTGATCGCTGGCAGATCGCCCAAAGCGCTGTCGTCGCCAAATGAGGCGCGGCGCGTGTTAGGTGCATTACAGAAGAGCGGGAAGTCGGCGGTGTTCTGGAAAAAAGGCCGCTTGTAGACATCGATGCCCGTATAGCTTTTTAGACGGTTGGCCGCATCGATCAGATAGGCCATGCCCATCATCCAGTATTGCGCCCCTTCGGCCCAGCCCCCGTCGCTATCGCCCCACGGTGAATAAACCGTCATCAGGAATTCGATGGCGTAGTTTAGCCAGTCGCGGGCCTCGTCGTCTTCATCGTCGCCCAGCAGGGCAATGCAGGCAGGCACGATCACGAGCGAGACAGACCTAACCGCATGGCTGTCATATGGAAACAGATGGATCTTGGCGTTCAGGATCGCATGCTCGGCAATGTCGCGCGTTCGTTCCAGCAGTGATGCGCGCACCGCCCTACGTTCGTCCTCGGAAAGATCATCGTAGAGCCAGTCATACCCCCAGGCGAGCGCATTGCAGACCCGGTAGGCCCACTCATCCGTATAGGCGCGTGATGTCACGCCCATCGGGTCCCAGCTTGCGGTTTCCAACAGCCATTCCTTGGCGCGGGCTGTCATGTCTGCGTTGTCCGTGATCTTGCCGCCAACGGCGAGGTGGCGGATCGCGTACCAGACCTCTTGTAAGTCGATGTAGGTTTGCCGCCAGACGGGGGCGGTGCGCTGATGTTTGGGATAGCCCGCCGGTTCGGGCGTGACATCGCGGTCAAGCCAAGGGAGAACGGATTTTTCATAGAAGATGGACCATGCGCAATGATCAGGATCCGCCGCGACGGATGTTTTGAAATCCTTCAGACGATCCGGTGTCATCCATAAGCGGGGATGGTCGGTCGTGACCTGCGACAGGCGCGTTGCACGCGGCGGCAAAGGTGTCTCTTGCAGCCCTTCAGCAATCGTGAAACTGCGCGCGCTGCCCCAGGAACTACTGGGTTTGCCTGTCGCCTTGTCCCAGGTGGCGTAAGACCAGTGGTAGGTTCCGGGCGCAAGCACCTTGTCGGGCGTGAAGAAGTTATGCGGAATGGCGTCAAACACCAATGTATCGGCTTTGGGATATTCCGGATCAGACGAGATGCGCAGCACATAAGCCGCGTCATCCTCGATCACGGGTATCCAGGTAAAGCGCGGTGGATTTTCCACGATGTCATCATGTTCGGTCGGACCATATTGAATGGTCAATCGGCCAGCCTTTGGCTCATCAAGTGTGGGAAGGGCATCTGCCAGCATCGCGTGTCTTGTCCGCTACTTTCAGTTCAGAAGATATCAGGGGCGACGCATGTCTGCCGCCCCCGACGGGAGGAAATCAATCGCCGTATTGACGGTCATAGGCGGATTGCATGACGGTCAGCAGCTCCTGCATGCCCATCTCATCCAGTTGGGCCAGATAGTCGTCCCATTCGGCTTCGACATCAGCAGAGCCAAGGATCCAGCTCTGCTGCTTTTCAAGCATGTAGTCTCGGATAGAGCCCCACGTCCGGTCATAGACCCGCTGTTCTTCGGCATTGAACGCCACGCCAAGGAAATCCGGGATCAGGTAATCGCCCTGTTCATAAAGCTCGATCCCGGCCAGCGCGAATTCGTTGGTCCACTGGATTTCATAGTTGTAGTCTTGGAAGTAGCCGCGTCCCTGAAGCTGCGCGCCGATCTGATACAGCGAACGGTTGACCGGACCGGCATTCAGGAACTCCTCTTTAAATACTGGCTTGCCATCCACCATGTCGTAATGCGTGCCTTCGACACCGAAATTTGCCAGACGGCGCCCTTCCTCGGTGAACCAAAAGTCGAAATACTTGATCGTCTCGACAACATTCTCGTTTGTGTAGCCGATCGCCCATCCATCAGGCTTCACAAGGATGCGGCGGTGTTCTTCTATGCGGTTGCCGCCCACGGAAGCGGGTGGAACCATTGCCTCAAAGCGGAATCCATCGATCTCGGACGAAAGGCTGTTGTAACCGCCTGTCGAAGCGAACCAGTCATGCGTGGAACCGCCAAGATTTTCAGATAACAGGAAGTCTCGTGCGGATGAGCCACGGGTGAAGATTTCCGCGTCGATCAGGCCCTCGTCGTACCACCGCGCCAGGTTTTTGATGCCTTCACGATACCCTTCGCCAATATAGCCATGGTTAATCCGACCGTCGTCGACAAGGAAGTCGTGATAGGTGTCAGAGCCATGCGCACGACCATCCCAAAGTGTGACGAGGCGAATGAGTTCCGGCCATTGGCGGGCAAAGAATGGGACTTCGTCAGCTTCACCATTGCCGTTGGGGTCTTGCGTTTTGAAGGCACGCAGGACCTCTTCATATTCTTCGACGGTCTGCGGCATATCCAGCCCCAGCGCATCCAGCCAATCCGTGCGGATCCAATAAGCGCGTCCGTATTTGCCGTCTGGCAGGTATGGAATGTAGTACATCTGCCCATCAGCGGCTTTCACCGCAGCTTCGATGTCGGGGCGCTCGGCGTAGTAAGCGGCGATGTTTGGTGCATGCTCTGCAATCAGATCGTTCAGCGGTACGAATGCGCCTTCGGGGCCGTACTGGTTAACAAAATCGCGGATGCGGCTGGACCCGACGATGTCCGGTATATTGCCGGATGCCAGCATCAGGTTCAGTGCCTCGGTCCGGCCCGTGTTTTCGTCGGTCCGCATGTTCGCGCCAACCGTATCATTCAGCAGATGAATGCCGGTCAGTTCCCGGGCTGCCTGTTCCACTGGCCAATCCTCTTCATAGATGGGATAGCGCGCATGGTTCATTTGGATGGTCAGCTCAAGCGGTTCCTCCACAATCCGCAGGTGCTCATCAGCATTGGCGGGGGCCGACAGAGCACTGCCCGCCAGCAGCGCTGCCGCAAGTCCTAGTTTACGCATTCCGTTTCCTCCCATTTGCGTTTCATTATTCCTTGACACCCCCAAGCAGGATGCCTTTCTCAAAGTATTTCTGGATGAAGGGGTAGACGATGAGCACGGGGATGATCGAACAGACAATAATGGCCGCCGTGACGGTCTCAGCGCTAAACCCTGCAGCTGTCTGCACAATTGCGAATTCATCATCATCGCTGAGGTTTGCAATCGTATGGCGCAAAAACACCTGCAGCGGAATCTTGTCCTCGGATTGCAAAAGCACCATCGCCCAGAAGAAACCATTCCAGCGCGACACGATGCAGAACAGTGTGATCGTCGCGATCGCAGGCTTGCTGAGCGGGATAAACACCTTCCAGAGCACCTGAAAGTCGTTGGCCCCGTCCATCCGCGCGGCTTCCTCAAAACTCCGCGGGATGGCTTCAAAGAAGTTGCGCAACAGGATGATGTTGAATGCGTTGACTGCGAAGGCAAGGATGATGCCGAACATACTATCGAGCAGGTTCAGGTCCCGCATGTTCAGAAAGAACGGGATCAGTCCGGCGTTGAACCACATCGTAAACGCGATGAAGAGGTTGAAGAACCGCCGCCCTTTCAGTTGCGGACGGCTGAGCGCATAGGCCCCCGGAATAATGAAAGCTAGCGACACTATCGTACCGCCAATCGTGTAGATGAAGGTGTTGCGGTAACTGAGCCAGAATTGCGGGTCGCGCAGGATGTAGCCGTAAGCCTCGATCGTTGCGTCGATAGGAGCCAGAACGACCTTGCCTGCCTGTGCGGCGAAACCAGAGCTGAACGAAACCGCCGCGATATAGATGAATGGATAGAGCGTTGCGACCGTGAACATCCCGATCAGGATCGACACGACCACTGCAAAGAACTTGTCGCCACGAGAATAAAGAGACCACTTTTGCATCTTTACCCCCTACCAGAGCGAAGTGCGCGAGAAGCGACGCGAGAGGGTGTTGGCGGTCATCACAAGGATGAAGGCGACAACGGCGTTGAAGAGGCCGGCGGCGGCAGCGAGGTCGTATTGGCCGGATTGCAAACCCTGACGGTATACCCAGGTGTTCACGACATCCGCCGTTTCGTAAGTGGACGGCTGGTAGAGCAGGATTACAAGCTCGAACGAGACTTCCATGATATTGCCGATGCGGATGATTAGCATGATCAGGATGGTCGGCAGGATCGATGGAATGGTGATCCTCCACATCATCTGCCAACGGTTGGCTCCGTCGACGACGGCACTTTCATAAAGCGATGGATTGACCCCTGCGATGGCCGCAAGGAAGACAATCGATCCGAACCCTGCCTCCTGCCAGATGCCCGTGCCGACAAAGATCGGACGGAACCATTCAGGTTGCGTCAGGAAGTAGATCGGTTCGAAGCCCAGCCAGCTGATTATGGTGTTGATGATCCCGGCGGTGGGTGAAAAGGCAGTGACAACAATGCCCGCGATGATCACTGATGAGATGAAATGCGGCAGGTAGACAATTGTTTGCGCAGTCCGTTTGTAGGTCGCATTTATGATTTCGTTAAACATCAGCGCCAGTATGATCGGCGCTGGAAAGCCGAAGAGAAGGTTGTAGAAGCTGATGGTGACCGTGTTGCGCACCGCACGAATGAACTGATCATTGGAAAACAGCGTCTGAAAATGCTCGAAACCGACCCAGGGGCTATCGGCGACACCGCGGAAGATTGAGTAATCCTTGAATGCGATCTGCAGCCCGTACATCGGTTTGTACAGAAAGACGATGAACCAGATTATCGTCGGCAGCAGCATGACGTAGATCTGCCATTCGCGCCGAAAATGATCCCAGGTCCTGACCCAATGGCTATCGCGTGCGCGGGTTTTGCGCCCGCGCAGCGCCTTGTCAGCCTTGACCACCAGTTCGTCGACAGGAATACCGCCAAAGTCGGAATTGCGATCAGACATCCGCTTAGGCCCCGAGGTTCAGGGCGCGGCCTGTCTCTGCATCAAAGAGTTTCACGAGGTGGGCAGGCACATGCACCTCTCCAACGCCCGAAAGGTGGGCAATATCTCCGTTGGTGTCGGCCTTGAAGACCATGCTCTCGTCGCCATAGCGTGCGTGCAGCAAGGCCTCTGACCCTAACGGCTCCACAAGATCAAGTTCGATCGGAAGCGATGACCCGTCAGCGGTCTGGTCAAGGGTGACATGTTCTGGGCGGATACCGACGATGACATCGCGCCCGGCATGCCCGTTGATGGCGCCCTGCAGTCTAATTTCGGTATCGCCGATCTTGGCACCTGTTTCAGTCAGGACACCCTTGATCTGGTTCATCGGTGGGGAGCCAAGGAAGCCTGCAACAAACGTATTGGCCGGATTGTTGAACAACTCCATCGGCGTGCCGACTTGTTCGATCCGGCCGTCGTTCATGACGACAATCCTGTCGGCAAGCGTCATCGCCTCGATCTGATCATGAGTCACATAGATTGACGTCACACCCAGACGGTTATGCAGGCGCTTGATTTCAGCGCGCATCTGCGTCCGGAGCTTCGCATCGAGGTTGGACAGAGGTTCATCAAACAAGAACACCTTGGGATGCCGCACGATGGCCCGTCCCATTGCGACCCGCTGCCGCTGCCCGCCCGACAAATCAGCGGGTCGCCGATCAAGATAAGGGGTCAGCCCTAGAATTCCAGCGACATCGGCGATGGTTGTTGCGATCTCCGCCTTCGGGACTTTGCGAATGCGCAGGCCGAAGGCCATGTTGTCAGCCACATTCAGATGCGGGTAGAGCGCGTAGTTCTGGAACACCATCGCTACATCACGGTCCTTGGGCGCGACACGGTTCATGCGGCGCCCGTCAATAGTCAATTCGCCTTTCGTGATCTCTTCCAGCCCGGCGACCATCCGCAGCGTTGTGGACTTTCCGCAGCCCGACGGGCCGACCAGCACCACAAATTCCTTTGCGACAACATTCAGGTCTATGCCATGCACAACCTGCAAGGCGCCGTAAGCCTTTACGATTCCGTCTAGTTCTACCCCGGACATTGCCCCTCCCTGACGTGTCTCGAACATTCTCGCATGGCAAAACGATTCGGCTTGCTAAATCTGGTATACTAGTAACAAAACTAGAATGCTAGTCTGGTATACTAGTTTGATTTCTGCTAAGCCGTCTTTATCTTCTGTGCAAAAAAGGGAGAGTTCTTTATGGTACAAACGCTCGCGCAAAACGAACGGCGGACAAGTGTTGACGACGTTTTTGACACCCTGCACGAACAAATTGCCACGCTGAAACTGAAACCTGGTGACCGGATTTCAGAAGCAGAGATTGCAGCCCAATTCGGTGTGTCTAGGCAACCCGTACGGGATGCTTTCAGCCGGTTGGCCAACCTTGATCTACTGCTGATCAGGCCGCAACGCGCAACAGAAGTACGCCGTTTTTCAATGCGCCAGATCGAAAAGGCTCGCTTCATCCGCGCGGCCATCGAAAAGGAGGTCATACGCCGCGCTGCCGCCAATTGCGATGCAGCCGGCGCAGCCAAGTTGAACGACGCGCTTGCCGAACAAAAGGCCGCCACCGACGCAAAGGATGTCGAACGGTTTGGTCAGCTTGATTACGATTTTCACGAAGTCCTTTGTGGCATCGCCGGTGTCGATTACGCATTTGAGGTTATTCTTGAAGAGAAGGCCAAGGTTGATCGGCTGTGCATGCTGGGCATCGAAAAAGAACAGCGCATTCCTGAGCTATTGGCCGATCATAAGGCGATTGCGGCGGCCGTTATGGCACATGACGTAGACACTGCGATTGCCGCCTGTCTGAAACATCTGTCACGTCTCGATGTGACGATCGAGCGGATCACAGCGACAAACGCAAATTACTTTGAAAATGAGAGCTCCTGATGTGAACAGGTCCGTCTGACGGTCAGGTCCGGATACGATGCACGACAGTGGGGCTTTGTCCATGGCGATCCGGACAGATCACGCAATGCAACAGCCTGGGGTGGGCGATGTCTTCGCCTTGGCTTGGCCGATGACACTCAGGGCGATGTTTCTTCATGGGACCGTTGTTGTTGACGGGTTTCTCGTATCATCATTGGGTGAAGCTGCGTTGGCCGCGATGGGTCTGGCTGCCGCCCTTGGTGGTATCATGTTGGGCGTTATCTTTGCCTTTTCCCACGCAATGCAGATCCGCACTGCACAGGCCTTTGGCAGCGGCGATCCGGTGTTTCTCAAATCCGTTCTTGGATCGGGATTGACAGTCAGTGTCGGTATGGGTGCGGCTGGTGTCGTGCTGATCTACGTCTGGGGCGGAACTCTGATTGACGCCCTCGCGCCCTCGGTCGAGGTCGGGTCCGCCGCGCGAACCTATTTGATGATATTCACCATCGTCATTCTTGGTGAAGCGGTTGGCCAATGTATCGCAAGTTTCTTCAACGGCTGTAGCCGGACCAAGCTGCCGCTTTATGGCTACCTGCTGTCTGTTCCGATCAACGTTTGTAGCAGCGTTGTGTTGATCCATGGACATTTCGGATTGCCCGCATTTGGTGTGGCGGGTGCCGCGCTTGGCAGTGCGATTGCGATCATGGTGCAGACATTTTTTTGGACGCTCCTGCTGTTGCGCGGCAACGGGTATCTGCGCCATGTCGTAGGCTGGCATCATGCAACCTTTCTGCCGACCGTCCGGGCGCATGTTCGCTTTGCACTGCCGATTGCAGCAACATTTGTCAGCGCCACGCTGTCAACGCATGTCTGCTCATTGATCTACGCAAGAATGTCCCTGAATGGATTTGCCGCGATGACACTTATTGCGCCGTGGAACCTGCTGGCCGGTCAGGTTGCGATGCAATGGACGCAGGCCACAGGCATACTGGTCGCGCAACTCTTGGGTCAGCGGACGTCCGAGGACGTGCTGGACCGGTTCCTCTCACGGGCCTGGAACGGAGCGTTTTTTGCTGCCGGGATCGTTGCGGCGATTTTCCTGATCATGTGCCTGTCACTCGACCGGATTTATCCCAATCTTGAGGCTGAAACCCGCGCAATCCTATTCGGTTTCTTGCCTATTCTTCTGATCATCCAGTTTCCCCGCGCAACCAATGCGATCTGTGGCAACACGCTGCGCGCGTCGGGGGACACGGTCTATGTCATGCATGTCTTTATCTGGTCACAATGGGCGTTCCGGGTGCCCGCCACAGCCCTTTTCGTTCTCTATCTTGATCTGTCCGCCTTTTGGATATTGTCGCTGTTCTTGTGGGAAGAAGTTCTGAAATTCCCGGCATTTCACCGCAGGCTCTGGCGCGGTGACTGGAAGCGGTCAGATGTCAGCTCACCCAAGCATTCGTAAAGGAAAGACTGCCATGAACCGATTTTCTCTAAATGGTACACGCGCATTTGTCACAGGGGCCAATACCGGTATTGGACAAGCCATAGCCATTGATCTGGCGACAGCCGGAGCGCATGTGATTGCGGTTGGCCGATCATCAATGGACGATACCCTGGCCAAGATCGCCGCCGTCGGGGGCAAGGCGGAGCCGCTGAAAGCCGAACTCGGCTCAGCTGCCGGGGCGCAGGCCGCCTTTTCGCAGGCCGAGGACCAGTTCGGCCAGATTGACACGCTTGTGAATAACGCAGGTATCATACGCCGCGACGACAGTCTGACCTTCACCGAGGAAGACTGGGACGCTGTCATGGATATCAACCTCAAGGTTGTCTTCTTCCTCAGCCAAAGCTTCGCAAAGTCCCGAGTCGCCGCAGGCACTGGCGGCAGTATCATCAACATCGCCTCGCTCCTATCATTTCAGGGCGGTATACGGGTACCATCCTACACAGCCTCAAAAAGCGGCGTTGCAGGACTGACCAAGATATTGTCGAACGAATGGTCGGCCAAAGGTATCACCGTGAATGCGGTGGCCCCGGGCTATGTGATCAGCAACAATACGACCGATCTACGCAACGACCCCGACCGCAACAAGGCGATCCTTGACCGGATCCCCTTAGGCCGGTGGGCTGAGCCCAAAGACATTGCAGGGGCAGTCACCTTTCTGGCTGGTTCCGCCGCGCGATATGTTACCGGCATAACACTACCAGTCGATGGTGGGTGGCTTGGCAGATAGTTTTTGGGTCCAGCCGATTTCAGTGACACAACGCGTATCAATTGCCTGCTGACGACTTTATAGGTCGCCTCGTAGATTGACTCCGCATCGGCGGCATCCATTTCGCCGCGCCTCACATACGGTTTGACGTACAAGGCGGGCGTCAACCGAACGTGATAGCCGAACTTTGAGAGTTCCCGCACCGAATAGTAGCTAGAACGGCATGCTTCCAAATCGATCAGGCATGGTTCAATTCTTTTAAGGAGGGCAGAGGTTCGGCGCGCCATACCGCGCCGTGAAAGACTGCCTCCCCATCATTGGTGACCCAGTGGACCTGAAAAGACACTTTGGCCAAATCAATGTCAACCATTGTAACTTGCGTCTGACAGCTCCTTTCCCAGCTGTGACAAACAACTACAGTATGGCGCATTGCGACGCCGGAAGAGCAAGAGCTGTCCATCCTATCCACCTCGGGGAGCTGTACTGCCTCGGCAGCGGACATTGAATGCTTGAGAAATGCCCATGTTATGGCGAAGCACTTGAAAGCAAGCATTCAAGCGAACACATCGGTGCAAGGAGGAGACGGTTTTGTCGAAAAGGGTCATGAAACGTGAACAAACCTCCAACATGTGACCGCCATCACATCGTTGTTGTCGGCGGTGGATTTGGTGGGCTGCAATGTATCAAATCACTTAAATCCGAGAACGTTCGGATCACGCTTATTGATCAACGCAACCACCATCTGTTTCAACCACTTTTGTATCAGGCTGCCACGACGATCCTTGCTCCTTCGGAAATTGCGTGGCCCCTTAGACACCTGTTTCGTGATCGCCCTGACGTGACCACCATCATGGCGCAGGTCACGGGTGTGGAAACAAATGCGAGCCGTGTTCATCTGGCTGGGGGTGAAGGCATCGATTATGACACACTGGTGCTGGCCACCGGTGCTCGACATTCTTATTTTGGGAACGATGCCTGGGAAACCCATGCGCCTGGTCTCAAGACGCTTGAAGATGCGACCGCCATTAGGCGGAAAATACTATCCGCATTTGAGATTGCGGAGAAATCCGATGATCCCAAAGTCCAACGGGCATACATGACATTTGCGATCATCGGGGCCGGTCCGACAGGTGTAGAGCTTGCAGGCATTATTGCCGAACTTGCGCATAGGATACTGCCGCGCGAGTTTCGGAAGATCGACACCAAGACAGCACGTGTCTTGCTCGTCGAGGCGGGTCCGGAAATCCTATCGGCCTATCCCGATGCATTGTCGGCATATGCCAAAACCGCAGTATCCAAACTTGGTGTCGAAATCATGCTGGGCCAACCGGTGACGCGGTGCCATGCTGATGGAATAGATATGGGCAGCGACAGTATTCCTTGCAAAACAATCATCTGGGCTGCGGGGGTTCAGGCGTCGGCTGCAGCCGACTGGATTGACGTGGACTGTGACCGTTTCGGGCGTGCGTTGGTCAATCCCGATTTGACAGCAGGACAGCACAGCAATGTTTTTGTGATAGGCGACACCGCTGCGGTCACCGACAAATCAGGTAATCCGGTGCCCGGCATCGCACCTGCCGCCAAACAAATGGGCGGGTACGTCGCGAGGGTGATCCGCCAACGGCTTGCAGGTGCTGCACCGCCAGATCCATTCAGATATCGACACGCCGGGAGTTTGGCGACGCTGGGCCGACGGGCGGCCATCGCCGATTTTGGTCGCTTCAAGATGAAAGGCCCTGTCGCCTGGTGGGTATGGGGCATAGCCCACATCTTTTTCTTGATTGGTGCCAGAAGCCGCATTGCCGTCGCCTGGAGTTGGCTTTGGTCCTTCGTAACTGGCCAGAATAGTGCTCGGATCATTACGGTGACCGAGAAAGACCAGATGCGAATTCACTGATTTGGAAACAAGTTGCCCTTTTTATGCAACTTGTTTCCATGCCCCTTCGTGCGTTCTCCAAACACTTAGTTCCGCACCGGAGCCGGAGTCGTGCCGCAAAGGTTGCACAAATCCGTCGTCATATGGGTCTGACTGCAAAACCCAGCCTCGCAGGCGATCCGGGAGTGCGGTTCGCGTGTGCCGGTAATAAGATCTCGGGCAGAATCCGTGCGGCGGCACAGGATAACCCCAACAAGGCCACGGCCCGCGTGTCGATCAGTATGCCGGATACGTATGAGAGACGTCCGAGAACATGCGAAGAAATCATTTGCGAACATTGGCCGGTGCATACCTTCGGGTTACCTGCAGTCATCTAACCAAATCCATTAGATGCCGGCAGTGATCCCATCCTTATCGCTTCTGCCCAATCGACGAATGACGGCTTCCCGAAATTCCGCTGTAGATGACACCGCTACTTAACTGAAGCGTTACTTTTGCCGCTCCGGGCCATTTGGGAAACAACAAATGCGAAGGTGCTCCGCTTCGCATCCGGCGTTGGACACTCACCCCCCATACCTATGCAATTCCATGGCAATCTGCTGTTGCAAGAGCGACTTCACAACGTCGGGCGATAGCGTCGTGCGGCCGAGTGCCAGCATGCCCATAAGACCATCAATCAGCGCAGAGATGCGCCAAGCCGCGTTCTGAGGATTGTCACATACCCCCAAACCTGCATCGACCGAGCGTTTTATCACGCCCACGATTGCGGCATGCCATTGCAGGTAGCCTTTCTCGATGATTTCGGCGAGGTCGCTGTCACGCCGCGCTTCTTCGATGGCATCCAGCCAGAGCCCCCAGAACCGGTAATCGGGATCAGAAACCATCCAATCCACAAAATGCGAGATGAGCCTTTCAGCAGGAATCTTGGCCAAATCATTTTCCAACATCGCGATTTCCTTGGAAATGAATGTCCGCACTACCTCCGCACGTAGCGCGCCCCAAGTGCTGAAGTAATGATGTAAAAGCCCAGATCCAACGCCAAGTTGGCGTGTCACGTCGCGTGTCGCCGTTGCGGCAAGCCCCTTTTCCAGAATGACCATATATGCGCCTTCCACGATCTGGGTGCGTCGTTCTTCACCTGATAACCGCTTCACATCGGTCCCCTTGACAATAACCTCAAAGTTGAGCAACTGCTCAACTGAACGTTTGCTCAACTTCAAAAGAGGACAACATGACAAACGAAGTCAAGGTATTGATCATTGGAGGCGGTGCCGCCGGCCTCGCAGCTGCCGTTGAACTCGAACGGGCAGGCGTATCGTGCCAAGTTCTTGAAGCGCAGGCGCGATTAGGTGGCCGCGTCCACAGTGTCTCACTAGAAAGTGGCGTATCTTTTGAGCGTGGGGCGCAGATAATCAATGGCGACATGAACGCCGTGCTGGCCCTCGCCAAAGAAGCCGACCTTCATCTTTCGCCCGTCCCGGCCGTAGGCGAAGACTTATGCGTGGTGAACGGCGACGTTGTGTCCCGCGACACGCTGGTCTCGGCTGACGAGATCGAGACGCTCCTATCCGATGCCATTCGCTCATGGTCCTCGCCCCGTGAAGCGACGCGTTCGGTTATGTCACTTTACCGTTGGTGGAGCAGCCCGTGGGAGGACCTGGACGAAGCAAAGCGCGGCGTGAAAATGGTCGCAGTACGGGATACAGCACCACGAGGCAGCCTTGGTGCTGCAATCCGGCAGCTTCTTTTGTGCCCAGAGGATGAGGCCATCGCCAGAACGATGATGGCCGAACAGTATGGTGCCGACCCTGACGCTATCAATGCATTGGCTGTGCGTCGGTCTTTGGACAGCTACGGTTCGGAGCGTAGGGATCTGGAGTTTCAAATACCGGCGGGTATGTCCAAGGTCATCAGTACGCTCGCCGCAAAGCTTTCGCCCCCCCCGATCTTGAAGACCCCGGTCACAGATATTTCGAACAATAGCAACTGTTTGGTCGTGACCGCAGGAGATCAGCAGTGGCGCGCCGATCATGTCATCGTTGCCGTACCACCGCCGATTGCACAAAAGATCCCAATTAGTATCGCTAATGGTGATCGCCTTTCCGGGCTTCTTGGGGCCTTTGCGCCGGGCGACATGATCAAAACCACCCTGACTTATGATCGACCGTTCTGGCGTGCAGAAGGGCTTAGTGGCGCGGTCACGTTCGCCGCGCCCTTGGGTCTTGAGGTGCTGGACACCAGCTATCATGCCAATGATCGATATCAACTCACCGCATTTCTTGGCGGACCCGAAGCGCGTCGGCGCGCGCGTCTCTGTAAGGGTGAGCGTGAAGACCTTCTGATCAGTGACGTCTCAAAGGCACTTGGCAAAGCGACGTCCCGCCCGGTGCAGGTGAACGAAGCCGTTTGGGTTGACGACAGGTGGAGCGGCGGCGGCTACAACGCGTATATCAAGAACGGGCATCCGCATGACGCTGCACAGCAATTGGCCCAATGGCCCGGCCCTGTCAGGTTCGCAGGCGCAGAGCTGGATGACACATTCGCGGGCTATGTTGAGGGCGCACTGCGAAGCGGCCGACGGGTTGCAAGGGACATTGCCACTGAACTGGCGGTGATCTCACAATGATGGTCAGCGTTCCTCCAAGTATTGCCGCAATACAAGGATGCCGTAGCCTTTGGCTGCACGGCGCCGGTCTTGCCGGGCAGACATGGCAGCCGCTCTGCGCGGACCTTCCGCATGCGGTCGCACCAGACCTGCCGGGGCATGGCGACGCAGCCCCGACAATCCCGCCGACAGTGGAAAGCTATGCGAACCGGCTGCTTCCTATGCTGGAAGAAGGTATGGTGCTGATTGGTCATTCGCTGGGTGGGATGGTTGCATTGGAACTGGCGGCGCGCAGTCCGATACCGCTTGGCGCCCTTGTGATGGTCGAAGCCGTCGCAACGGTCAGGGATCGCTGGATGGGCCGCGTCGGACCCTCCATCGCACGGCCGTTCTTGAAGTGCCTTCCCATGAGGGCTCTCGTCCAAACATCGGGCTTCAGACAATCGCAGGCCGCCAGTGATGAGGCGCGCCGATGGCTGTCAAGATTGGACCGAAATCAAATCCTTGGCGCCTTCGATGCTGCACGCTCGTACGATGGGCGTGGGCATCTCGCCGAAATCGATCTGCCAACACTGGTGATTGTTGGGGCCGAAAATCAGGACACACATCGCGGGGCGCGGTTTGTCGTAAAGAGTATCAAGAATGCGGAATTTCAAGTCCTTCGCGGTGGCCACCTTCTCCACATCGACAATCCGGACGGTCTGAGAAACGCTATCGGATCGTTCCTGTTGCGCAGAGTTCAACAGGGTTCCCACGCCCTTACTCAGTCGGTGGATACCGGCATTCAACAATGAAAGTCATGATAATGAGTAGGAAAGAGAAATCCCGAATGGCCATTATCATAGCGATAGCAATCGCCGTGTTCGTGGCGATCATCAACAACAACTAATGCACTTGGATGCATAGCAATGATGATGGGTCGCACAGATTGTCAGTATCGATAGCGTCAATGACAAGCGCCGCAGCCAAGTCTGCGAAAGGGCGCAGCGAAATAATCTTGCTCCGCGGTTTGGGATGCACAGCATCAGTGTGGCGACCGCTGATGACCCATTTGGAAGGACGCGGCATGACATGCCGGGCACCAACTTTACAGGCGGACTATAGGCCACTGGTCGTCAAAAACCCGTCCGCCCCAGCGATTGACCTGGCTGAATTTGCTTCGGAGGTCCGGTCACTGTGCAAGGCATCAAGGTCGCGAACAGGCCGATCTCCTGTCGTTATCGGTCATTCCATGGGTGGGCTGCTGGCGCAGGTCATCGCGGCAGAAGGGTTGTGCAGTAAGGCGATTTTTCTGGCACCCGCGTCCCCGCGGGCGGTACCAAACAGATCACCATGGATGATCTTTTGTTTTGCCAATGTGCTGCTGTCGCGGGATACGACATGTTTTCAAAAGGCTTGGCGCACGGGTGCGCGGATTACGCTTTTGCATCGGCTGCCCGAGCCGCGCCAAGAAGTTGTTTATGATACAATGGTATTCGAGCCCGGTCAGCTTTTTGCCGACAAGGCAAAGGGTATGGACATTGCCGCCGACGCCTTTCGTTTGCCTACACTCACCGTCGCGGCGGGACCCGACCGTCAGGCGTATGGCGGAGTACTATTCAGCGTCGTCCGTGACCACCAAGCTCCGAATCTACCCGCAATACAGCCATTGGCTGATAGATGAACCGGGCAGCGACAAACTCTATCGCGACCTTGTGGACTGGATCGAGACGACGGTTTGTGCAGAAAACGGTGCGGTCGCACCGTTACCGGACAGAACTGGTTTTTCAATGCAAAGCCGCCTGAATCTGCTCCGCAATCGCCAGCAGGCGTCCATCATCGCGGGGTTTTCCCACAAGTTGTGCCCCAACCGGCAATCCATTGCTGTCGCGTCCGATCGGTAGCGTCACCACAGGCCACCCCAATACGGTCAACGGCAGAGTAAACCTTGTCATTGCATCGAAATAGCCAAGTGGCCCCGCGCCGGTGTTGAACTGCTGTTCGTATGTCCGCACACCATTCCAATCCTTTGCCGGACGCATGTGTTCGAACGCCGAAACTGACGTAACCGGTAGAAGGAGCGCATCATATTCTGCCCAATCCTGTGCCGCAGCATCGCGCAGCGTTCGCATGCGTTGCAGGTTGGTCTGGTGGCGTGCCTTGTCGCGCTTATATCCGGTATGCACGTGGGACACGAAACCGGGCGATGACTCAGCAGCGCGTCGGTCCCGCCGCAACATCCAGCGGATCAGGGCCGGCAAAAGCGCACCGGTCATGTGCCCGATCATCTCCCCACCCAACTGGTAAACGCTGTCTTCGAACAGGCTATCCATATCGGCTGGTTCCGGGTCGCAAGGCGCGTCATGCAGGACTTGGGAGAATGCCCGCCAAGCGTATGCAGTATTACTGTCACAAGGCGCATGTGAACCTGCCGACCAGATCGCCAGACGGACCGGCGATGCCTTCTCCGATTTTGTCTCGGCTGATGGTTCAAGGACATGCCAGATATACGCCAGATCCCTTGCAGAGCGCGCGGTCAATCCAATGCGGGCAAAGTGGCTCAACCGCTGGGACCCCCGCAAGAGCCCATCATTGAACCAGAAACCTTCGGTTGGAACATATGAACAGACACCACACCATGCTGCCGGGACACGTAGCGAACCGGCAAGGTCCGCCCCTACGTCCAGAATACTCATGCCGCTTGCCACTGCCGCAGCCCCGCCACCTGTGCTGCCACCTGTGGTAAAGCGCGGATCATGCGGGTTGCACGTCGGTCCACGCCGGGCATTGCCGGTTTGAAAATCCATCGCATTCGGGGGAAGCGCGGTTTTTCCCGTCACCACCGCCCCCAAATCCTCAAGACGCTTCACGAGCAAGGCACTCTCCCTATCAGGCCGCTTTGTGCGTTTTTCTTGTCCGAAAGACCGCCGCCATCCCGCAACAGCCACCTGATCCTTCACACTGATAGGCAAACCGTTGAGCGGGCCTGTCACATCAATCGGGCATGCCTCACGCCTTTCCTCAAACGCGTTCACAACCTGCTCGACCAGATCCCTGCGTTCTGTCTCGGCTTTGTAATGCGCACGGCGCAGGATGGGATCTGCGAGATCGCGCACAATGCGCTCAAGGTCAGGGCCTGAGTCGCAGACAAGGTCGCCCTGCACTTTTGGAGCGATATACTGGAATTCATTCATCAGGGCGCCTTTTCATGCGGAGAAGCGGCGACCCAACCACAGGGCGCCGGATGGAAATTTTTTGCGCGTGCCCTTGCGGCGTAGTTAGATGACATGCGCGGATCAGCCCTTGATTTCCTCTGAGGCCTGCCACGCGCCCTCTGTCTGAGCAGAATAGATGGCCGGAATATCCCAAACCTCGAGGACCTTGCCATCGACGATCCGCCAGACCACCACCACGTCGAATGACATCGCCTTATCGCCGTCACCCAACCGATTGCGGCTTTGTACCACCACCAGTTCATCACCCACTGCCCATGCGCCGCGCGGTTCGATATGGAAACTGCCCTGGCCGATACTGCGTACTTCACGAATGAAGTCAGCTATCCCTTGCATCCCGTGATAAGAGCCCGCCACGTCAGGGACCGCCGGATTGACGAAATGCCAGACCACCCTTGGATGAAACACCTCTGCGCTTGCGGCCAGGTCGTTAGTGTCAATCTTGGCAATAAGGTCAATGTTCGGGTGATCGCTTTGCATATCGGGTCCCCTTTGTCGGTTTATGATCCTGGCAGGCGCTTGCATGCGAGTAGCTGATCCACGATTGGAGGTATAGAAGCTGACGAATTCAAATCGTCATCACGAAATACCAAAAAACGCCTTTCTACGATCATGGATCGTTCTCCAGATGGACTGCCATTGACGTCTGTGAGCATCCCGTAGCGGCAAGCTAACCCCCGATGTCATAGCAATCACCCTTCGTTGTCGCAGCCCTGATCAACGCCGCTACGTAATCGTGCGACCTACTCGTTTCGACGGCACGCATTCTTGGTCATAAAAGGCTGCAATTCGCTTATTGAGCATTTGCTCAATAAGCCATCTAATTAAATCCCAACCGACTGTAAAGGGGTTTCATGACGGATGTTGTGATATAGTTTCGGTCGCAAAAACTTCGTGGGACAGGTGTACGCCTTCTGCAAAACAGGTTGGGCGAGCTCAGCAAACCAATGAAAACGGAAGGTTTGGGGCCCGCGCCGAACTTTGCGGATCACGTCGCAAACTTTGATCCTCGCGAGGAGTTCCTTCCAATGCGGTTGTTGGTGAACGCGCAGCGAAGGTTGGCAACGGCCGCTAAACCGCCATCGAGTCCCAGTTCACACTTGCTGCCGCGCCGCATGTTGGCAATGAACCCAGGCTCCCCTAATTTCTGCACCTGCGCGAATGGCCGCCTAAGCAAGGCAGGGGTAAAGGTTAGCGTCGCCTTTTGTTCGGCACGCGCTGGACCTGGGCGCGTCGATCCTGGAAAGTTGAACAATGAAGCATCTCCTCTCCAACCAGGCCCGCATCTATCTGGCGATTGTCGAATCCGGCTCTATCACAGGTGCGGCTGACCGGCTTGAGATGGGAAAGTCTGGCGTGAGCGATGCACTTAAGCAGCTGGAATCCTCCCTTGGTGCGCAGCTTCTGATCCGTACCACGCGCAAGCAGAGTCTGACCGCCATTGGCGCGCAGTTCTATCGCCGGTGCAGGGAGATGAACGATGTCTCGATCGTTGCATTGGAGGAAGTCAGTGAGCATTTGGCTGAACCGATGGGTCCACTACGCATCACGGCTCCACATGCCATGATTGACAGCATCATTGCCCCGGCCCTTGCCGAGCTGGTCGCGATCTATCCCCGCATTCAGCCCGAGCTGATTGTGGATGACGAACGGCTCGATCTGATCGAGCACAACATCGACGTGGCGCTGACGGCTGGAGAATTACCGGACAGTGAATTCAAAGCGCAGCGTGTTGGAACCCTGCGGGATGTGCTCTGCGCCTCTCCTGACTTTTGTAGAGCCCATGCGCTATCCATTGAATCGATTTCTAACCCAGACCGTTTGAACGACCTTCCTTATGTGGCGCATCATTGGGAGGGTACAGACATCGTTCACCAACTGACGTCCCAAGACCTCCAGGAAACAAAGGAATTTCAATTCCGGCGCGTCGCGACGGCGAGTTCGGTCAATGCAGTGTTTGCATTGATCTCTCGCGGGGTCGGCATTGGCGTTCTTCCACATTTCTTTATCCCGCCAATGCTCGAGGCGGGGGCGCTTGTGGATCTACTGCCGGAGTATCATCCGCGCGAAACGAACCTGTTTGCCATCCATCCCTACGGTTCGCTTCCCCCGATAAGCGTGCGTGCCATGATCGATGCGATGAAACAAAGGATGGGTCGCATCGCTTGATGGCACGTTTGTCCGGTTTTTCCGGACAGTTCTTCCGCGGTCGGTGTGTTTTTTGATCATATAGGCCGTCGTATCTCTCCGTCATCAACCACGGAGACTGACATGTTGAACCTGATCAAACCCTCAATCGCCCGCGCCGCGGCCCTGACACTGGGGCTTGGAGCAACCACAACCCTGGCCGATGCCTCCTTCGCACAAGAAGCTGAGACCCGCGCCGCCAGTGAATATGAGCTCAGCACGGCTGTCGCCATCGCCAGCCGACAATGGCGCGACGCCTTCAACGCAGGTGACGCAGCGGGCGCTGCGGCGATGTATGAAGAAGACGCCATCATGGTTGCCGAACCATTCGGCACTTTCGAAGGCCGCGAAGCAATCGAAGCGTTCTGGACCCAACTGATTGAAGATGGGTTTGATGATATCGTCTATGCCAACACGACAACCGTGGTGTCCCACGACCTCACCACAGCCGAAGTGTCGGCCAGCTGGCGCATGAACAACGCGCACGGCGTCATCACCAGAGAACTGTGGGCGCTGCAGTCTGATGGCATCGCCTTGCTACGCGAAGACCATTTCGAAGTAGCGCAGTAAAGACGCCCCACGCGCTGAAAGGAGCAGCAGATGCCCAAGATTGATAGCATCCATTTGCGCTGTCTTCATCCAGAGGCGTATGCAAAGGCGACCGCGAAACAGTTCGGCGCCCAAAAACCAGGGTCAAAAGTCGACATCGGGTGACGACAACACGCCCTCAGCAAATGCCGCTTGTCCACATGGTCTTTCCGTCGCGTCGTGATGGGTGCCCCAATAAAAAAGACGCCATGCTTACGCATGACGTCTTTGGGTGGCGACCTGTCAGGGAGAGGAACAGGCCCCGTTGCTGCGTGATACTTATGCGGCGCCTTGCATAGCTAACCTGCTCTGCTAATTCGATAATGTTGAACCGTCATGGTTCCGTCGCCCTACAGGAATAATCGTGCCATAAGCATGTCATGGGCTTGTTGTTATGAGAGAAGTCCGCAGTGGGAGCTATGACCCGTAGGAAAGCAGTCAAACACATATTCTTGTTTCCAACGCAAACAGCGATGGCGCGTTTAGCGATGAATATGGATTAGAAACTGAACGATACATCTATATCAAATCCTTGGTTCTGGACCGCGTTGCCAACTTCGCTGTACTGTCCCAGACCAAAGAGGAATCCGCCAGTTTCGCTTCTCCGACCTACCTCAATCAGGGTTGTATTCTTTTCAGTTGGAACACTGGCCATCGTAAAGAAGTTGCTACCGCCAAAGGGTAGATTCATGACCTGACCCAAGTCACCAAAGACATGACGCCAACCGAGTTTGTCGTTCGGCGGGAAAGGTTCATAGCCGCAGTCTACCGTCAGACTGTTTCTGTCTGATAGGCGCTGCCCCGCAGAAAGCTCAATCACGCCGCCCTTTTTTTGGCTAAGAAGATCGGTAATGAAATGCAGCGTTCTACCGCCAGCACTCAATAATCCCTCATTTTGATAACACTCACGACCCGAAAAGCTATCGTGAGTCTCATCACGCCGACCGATAGTTGCTTGTGTTTCGTACGAGTCCATTGTCACGTCCGCCAGAGTGGGCGACGGCGCCAGCCCAAGTATCAAGATAGAGCATGTCGCGACCAGAACTGCCGTCTGCACTATCGCGCCAAGGCGGAGGCGCATGATGAATTGACGAACCGCCCGGACTGCAAGCAAAGGGTTGGTTTTCTTATGGATGTTAGTGATCCGCGATCGAATGGTCCGGCAGGCTTTCATGTTCGAATGCACACACATTTCCGCATTTTCTCCATGCAAAGCCCCCAGGCCAATTCGTTTCGAAATCAACATCGTAGGGATTGTATGCCTTACCTACATCAATCTCTAAGTCCATCCATCAACCTCGTTCCCTCTCTGAGGACCAGAGGGAACAGTGGTAAACGGCGGAAACAAACGCAGACACAGCACACCCCGACTCAGATCATAGAGGCAGGTTATCGTGTCGGGAAATACCAGGTTTCTATGCATTAATAGAAATTAACTATGCTGAAGCTGCATCACCTACCAGTATCGATTGTCATATGAACTACACCAGCAGTTTCGTTTGAACGCCGTACGCCGCCACTTTCAGTGGGATAACGGCGCCATCAGATGTGTTGAAAACCTGCAGGTCAGAACGAGATGGTTTGCGCTTTGAGCCTTGCCTTTGTGGGTTCTTAGGCAAAGAAGGATTTTGTGATGCAGAGTTTAACTAGTTTGCCGTGGCTCTGGACGACCGCAGCAAAGAGGCATTCATCTGTTGCGCCGTTTAGTCCACCAAGTCGGAAGCGATTCCTTCGGTCTGGGTTTCTGTCCCGAACCGTTTCGCGCAGGCGCCACTTCGTGAAGGCCTTAACACTGATCCCCAGCACCATACTAAGGCCACGGTCTAAGTCAGTGATTACTGCATTGCTCCTGACGACATGTATCGGCGTAGCGCACCCGCTACCAACTCTACCTTCTGCGCTTTCTTTCATCGTCTAGTATGGACCGCAAAATCGAATGCGCGGCTTAAAAACTAAAGCTCTATTTCACTCCACTGCACGCAGAGTGAAGGAATTGCACAATAGAAAAAAGATACACTGCTGCATAAACATCCAGACGGGTCTACTCCTACTTACAGGCGGAGAAGAACACAGGTGTCATCATGAAAAAAGTACCCCTGTATATAACGGTTTTCCTGTTCTATTCTATTGCCAACATAGTTTTCTATAAGATCATTTCCAATTGGTATGAGACACAATTACTGAATATGCGTCAAGATCCACTTGTTGGCTGGATCATGCTTTTGTTTGTAATCTACTCATTTTCTTTGGGTTATTTTGCGGTCTGCCCCGCGGTTCACGTGCGGTCAATTTACGCTGGAGCAGTACGGGGTGCTATTCTTGGGTTCGCCACATACGCAATGTTTGACTTCGGAACCTATAGCCACTTTGAAGGGATATCTCTCAGTTTCGTGGCAGTAAATCTCACTTGGGGAACGCTCATATCCGCAGTTTCCGTAGCAGCAGCTGTATCCGTCGGAGTTGCATTAGAACCAAAGGTACATCCAGCCTGAACATGGAACAAATGCAACTCGATGTTTTGTGTGGTGTAGAGGTTCCGTGAGAAATTGCGAGTTGGGGCAGGCTTAAGGCAGCAAAGTCTGTGCTGGTGTCGGTTTACCGATCAACTGCCCATCGTTTCCAATGCAGCACGGTAACACAAGGCAAAAACAAAGAAGTCTTCACAGCAGCTCTAATCAACAAATGAAATGAGAAATGAACGATGACAGAAACCATGACACAACCAACGGCTGAGGAAATCGCTCAATTCATGCGCCATGATTTGGCAAGCAGGCTTAGTGTAAGCCAAAAAGAGATAGATCCTGACATGCCGTTTGTCGATCTTGGCATGAGTTCTCGTGATGCAGTCGCTTTGGTCGGTAAATTGGAGGACAAATATTGCGTTCAAATAGAAGCCAGCGCCGCTTGGGATCACCCAACAATTAAAGACATGTCCGCTCACCTGCTGTCACTCATAGATGGCCGTTGAGACTGCGTCATGCCAGAAACACTCACAGATTCTTCACGCTTGGATGGTGCTTCCAGTAGCCACAATGCCAGCCAGGGCACCGATGCAACCGACCATCCCTTTCTCGCACGCTGCGGCGCATCACCGGAGGCGATAGCTCACCACTACGATGTAGGAAACAGGTTCTACGCGTTGTGGCTCGATGAAACACTAAGCTACACATGTGCTCACTTTTCGGAAGACGAAGCACTCTCACTTCACCAAGCGCAAAACGCAAAGCTAGACCTTGTCCTGCAGATGGCAGGAGTCGACAACCTTCCGCAAGAAAGCCTTTCTGACAAACGTCTTTTAGACATCGGGTGCGGCTGGGGCGGGCTCCTACATCATGCCCGAAAACGGGGATTAGGCGAGGCGGTTGGCTTAACACTGTCCCGAGAACAAGAAGTGCTGATTACCGCGGCGGCTGATCCGGGCGTGAAGGTTCACTATATCGACTGGCGTGATTTCGAAAGTGAGCGCGGTTTCGATATCGTCACCTTGATAGAGTCGATCGAGGCTTTTGTTCAACCAAATATGTCCCGGGAGCAACGAACTAGAGTTTATCGACACCTATTTGAGTCCTGCCACAACGTCACAAACGTGGGCGCAACGCTTGTGATCCAGATGATCACCTACGGCAACGCTGGACCCGAACACCTGGATGAATTCATTGCCGAGCGTATCTTCCCCGAGTCGGATCTCCCGAGGCTTGGAGAAGTGTTCACCGCGGCTGAACGCCTGTTTGAACCGATTACAATGCATAATCACCGAAGTGATTACGTCCGCACACTTCGTAAATGGCATAGTGCCCTAAAAGAGCACCGTGAGGAAGCAAAAGCTCTAGTTGGTCCCAGGAAGGTGGCTGACTATGAAACCTATTTGCGACTTTCAATGGCCATGTTCGAAATCGGCACTTGTGACCTTATTCGCGTTTCATTCCGGAGGGTTCAAAAGCCATGGCTGTAGCACATCTTGTCAAAAACACAGAACCAAACGACGATTTCAACCTCGAACCCGACGAAGAGAAGTTCCGGAAGTTCGTGAAATTTGGCCTTGAAGCAATCATCAGAAGTCTTAACTCCGGCACCATAGAAGATCGAACTGAGCGTCATCGAAACCTCGAAAAAGCGCTGCGAACTTCACCAATCACAAGGGACGAAAATGCTGCCAACGCACAGCATTACGAAGTGCCCGCAGCCTTTTTCCAAACCGTTCTCGGCCCACATCTCAAGTACAGCGCCTGCTACTTTCGCTCGCCGGAGAGCAGCTTGGCCGAAGCAGAAGAAGCTGCGCTTGAACAGGTATGCAGCCGCGCTCAGCTTTATGATGGGCAACAGGTTCTGGACCTTGGATGTGGTTGGGGAGCGACCAGTCTTTTTGTAGCTGAGCGGTTTCCAGCTAGCAGGGTTGTGGCATTGTCCAATTCGATCGGTCAGCGGCGCTTCATCGAAGCAGAGGCTATCCGTCGCGGTCTTTCCAATCTGTCGGTTATCACCGCGTCGGTGAGTGAGGTGGAATTCGAAACTCCATTCGATCGCATCGTATCAATTGAAATGATGGAACATGTGCGAAACTGGCCGGCCTTGCTGACGCGAATGCGCGATTGGCTAGTGCCGGACGGGCTTGCTTTCGTCCATGTCTTCTCCCACAGGGAACATGGCTATCTATTCGATGGCATTGATGTTACCGCCCAACACTACTTCACTGGCGGTTTCATGCCCTCCGATCGGCTAATCTATTGTTTTTGCAATGCCTTGCGGGTTGCGGATCACTGGGCCTTTGATGGAACACATTATGCTCGTACTGCTCGCAACTGGCTTGAGCGCCTTGAGGCTAACCAGGAGTTAGTGCTCTCGATCTTTGCAGATGCTGCAGATGCGTGCACTGCTCGGAACGACTATCACCATTGGCGGAACTTCTTTGCCCTCGTGGAGGAATCCTTTGGTTTTCGAAATGGCAATGAATGGATCGTTTCTCAATACCTGCTCACCCCTCGGGAGGAAGGAGCGATCCAATGACTTCGCGATCCGCTACCGGGCAATTATCGGTTCAAGTGCCAGATATTGTTACCGCATTCACCGAAGCCGTTGAAGCGAGACAAAACAAAACCGCTGTCACTTTTCTCGGAAATGGAAAGGCAATCTCTGAACAGCTCAGCTATGCAGAGTTAATGGACAGGGCTGCCGCTATCGGGTGCGGAGCAAGTGAGGTAGCTCCTGCAGGTTCGCGCGTACCACTGCTGATGCGTTCAAGTGAAAACTATATAGCGGCACTTTTCGGTCTGATGGCTGCAGGTCTTGTTCCAGTTCCACTGTTTCCTCCAAGAGGCGATCGACAGATCGAGCGGATCACAGGCATCCTCGCCAATTGTCAGCCTGCATTCTTACTGATTGAGAACGGTCAGGACGATCGGGTCCAAAACGCGCTTCCAACGGCTTTGCAGGTTGTGCCCAGATACTCTGTGGAAACACTCACTTCAATGGGTGGCAATGGTCGACTTGCTGATCTCAAGCGCTGCAAGCCCTTAACATCCGACCTCGCGATCATCCAATACACTTCCGGGTCGACACGGAGTCCAAAGGGGGTTGCTATTGATCATGATGTAGCTCTTGCAAACATTCGCTGCATCTTTTCTCGATACGAGTTTACCGAAAATGGATTAACAATTGACTGGCTGCCTCCCTATCATGACATGGGACTATTCGGGTGCATTCTAACGCCATTGTTGCGTGGAGGTGGCATCGTGAAAATGCCGCCGGAAGCATTCGTAGCGCGCCCGTGGCGGTGGCTCGAGGCAATTTCCGATTTCGGCGCTTATCGCCAAGTGTACGCTGGCGGTCCCAACTTTGCCTATGAGAGCTGCCTCAGTCAGGTTTCTGACGTGCAAATGGAGAATCTGGATCTCTCACCTTGGTTTGTCGCCTACAATGGTGCTGAGCCAGTGCGGGCTCGAACGCTTAAACGCTTCGCATCACGCTTTAGACGCGTAGGTTTTGATGGGCGGGCCTGGTTTCCATGCTATGGCATGGCCGAAGCGACATTGATGATTTCCGGCCCGTCACCACGGGCTGCGCCGCCAGCCTATCCTGTTTCGCGATCCCGGCTAACTGTCGGGCACGTAGAGCCAGTACGGTCCGACGATGCAGCCGCCGAATGGGTGGTACCTTGCGGCCGGGTGATTGATGGGCACCAACTAATTATTGTTGACCCGAACACGTGTGAGCACCTCCCAGATGGGAGAGTCGGTGAAATCTGGTTTTCCGGTGACAGTGTCGCGCGCAGCTACTTTGGAAATCCGCAAGCAACAAGAGAAACGCTGAAAGCCCAGACCGCAGACGGAACCGGTCCGTATCTACGAACAGGCGACCTTGGCTTTTTGCGCGACGGCTACATTCATGTAACGGGCCGTATGAGCGATCTCATCATCATCGATGGGCAAAACCACCACCCGAACGATGTCGAAGGTGATGTTGAAGAAACACTTTCCGGGCATCCCATCTATAAGGTCGCCGTTTTTGCCGTTGAGCCCGCAGAATCCCGCTGCGAAATAATCGCAGTTATTGAGTGGGGGCGCACCGAACGAGAGTCCATTCCCGGCGCAATCCGCAGTGTTAGGAAACTTGTCTTCGAACGTCGGGGGATTCCTATTGACCGTCTGCTGATTGTGGAACGGGGTGCCATTCCGTTGACGTCCTCCGGCAAAGTGCGCCGCGCAGATACTCGCCAGCTCTATCTGAAAGACCAACTGAAGCCTGTTTGGAACGATCCGAAGTCCTCCGAAAGACAGCTGACAATTTAAGCAGCAACATGAGGAGCTTAGCGCAATGAAAAATGAACCGATTGCTGTTGTTGGCCAGGCTTGCCGCTTTCCAGGTGCATCGTCACCTGACGCCCTATGGAACCTTCTGATCACGGGAGGCAGCGGCATTTCGGACGTTCCGGACGACCGGCCCCTGGAGCCACTCTCCATGCTTCATCGCAAAGGCCTGAGTTTGACAGCACGAGCCGGAATTGTTGACCAATCAATCGAGTTCGATGCTGGTTTCTTCCGTATCTCCCCTGAAGAAGCCATGGATCTGGATCCGCAGCAGCGTCTCATTCTTGAGACCACGTGGCGGGCGTTTGAAGATGCCGGTATTCCACCATCAAGTATGAAAGGAACCGACAGTGGTGTTTTTATTGGCGGATCGACCATTGAATACGGCGCAGCACTCCAGGTTTTGGGTCATCGACCAACCCAGTTTACCGGTACGGGCGCATGCCTATCATTGCTCTCCAACCGTATTTCCTACGTCATGGACTTTAAAGGGCCGAGCTTCACGGTGGACACGGCATGTTCGTCTTCATTGGTCGCCCTCCACAACGCAATCCGTTCCATGCGGATGGGAGAATGCGGTTTTGCCGTCGTCGGCGCGGTAAACGCAATCAACTCACCATATGCGTTCCTTGGTTACAGTCGTGCGCAGATGATTTCACCTCGCGGTATCTGCGCGACTTTTGATGAGAGCCGTGATGGTTTTGTCAGAGCGGAAGGATGTGGCGTTGTGCTCCTCAAGCCATTTACCGCCGCCCTCAAAGACGGAGATCAAGTTCTTTGTTGCATCTATGGCTCGGCGATCAACCAAGATGGATTGTCCAACGGATTGCCAGCTCCCAACGGCCAGGCCCAGACTGCCGTCATCCACTCTGCTCTCGCTGATGCAGGTTTGACGCCCAACGATGTCGATCACGTCGAGACCCACGGCACTGCAACCCCACTTGGCGACGAGATCGAGGTAACTGCTCTTGAACGCGTGTTTGGGGACACGCGGGCAACGGATCGTCCCCTCGTGCTTGGCGCCGTTAAGACGCAGCTAGGGCATATGGAGGCCGCCGCTGGAATGGGTGGATTGCTCAAAGTGATCGGATCGCTAAGTGCTGACGTGATTCCGCCCGTGCCGGGAATAGAGTGTCTTTCGAAGGCGTGTCAGGATGCCGAACCCTCAGTTTTAGTACCGCGCGAACCACACCCGTGGTACCGCCAGACGGACCGCCAGCGCTTTGCCGGAGTGAGCGCTTTCGGTTTCGGCGGCGCAAACGCTCATGTAGTTATTGGTGATCCGCCGACGGATGCTGTCCGAAAGTCACGTAAACCGCGGATCAAAGCGGTCTTCGGGCCAGAATCTGCCCTTGTACTTCCGTTTTCCGGACGAACAGAGAAGGCGCGGGCCCATGCCGCTGAAGCATACCTGGAGCGGCTAGCCCGCCCGGATGCCGATGACGAGCTTCGAGCTATTTGCCACGCCGCGAGTAAGACCCGTGAGCATTTTTTGCATCGAGGCGCAGTGATCGGCAGTGGTGTAGACACACTGCAGGCTGGCTTAACGGCTTTCCTAGAAAACGCAGCGGCCCCGGGCGTCGTTCGGCAAACCTGCCTGACCGAAGCGCGCGTCGCATTGATGCTTCCCGGTCAAGGATCTCAGGCACTTGCGATGGCAAGCGGGCTCCGCAAGACGAGCCCAGTCTTCGCTAAACATTTTGCCGAAGCGTTGACTACAGTTGATGCCCACAGATCCACCCCATTGTTGGATGTCCTCGACGGCTCCGACCCAGCGCTGCTTAATCGAACTGAAAACACCCAACCTGCCTTATTTGTCGCCAACTACGCTCTGGCCAGATTGTGGATGTCAGTGGGCGTCTCTCCAATGGCACTTATCGGTCACTCGGTAGGTGAAATCGTTGCTGCGACGATCGCAGGTGTATTCGATCTTGAGGCAGCCGGTCGGCTTATCACTCGGCGAGGAGAATTAATGGGCGCCATTCAGATCGCATCCGGCATGATTGTAGTCAAAGCAGACGAAAAGCGTGTGCGTGATCTCATCGCCGCAACTGGCGATCAGGTCGACATCGCGGCCGTCAACGCCGAAGACGAATGCGTGGTTGCAGGAGAGACGCAAGCCCTAGAAGCTTTTCAAGCAGCGGCATTAAAGAGCGACCTTCCACATAAACCACTCAAGGTCTCTCATGCGTTCCACTCCCGCGTGATGGACGCGGCCCTGGTTGATCTGGAACACGAATTTCGCCTGGCCTGTCCAAAACCTGCGTTGATCCCGATTGCTTCAAATGTGACCGGCAAGCTTGAAACAGACGTATTTTCGAGTCCCGCCTACTGGATAAAACATGCCAGACAAGCTGTTGCCTTCAACAGCGGTCTCAACGCAGTTTTGGACGCTGGCGCCAACGTTATCCTGGAAGTCGGGTGCAAAAGCACACTTGGCCATCTGGTGGGGCGTCTTAAGCGAGCAGAGCCGCCAACCGTCATCAAAACACTTGATGGTCGACATTCTGAAGATGACGTTGCGTTCGCTCGAGCTGTAGCAAATGCGCATGTTTCTGGGGTTCCGATTGACTGGGGCAGTCTTTATGGCGAACCTCTCCGGCGCGATCTCAACATCCCCCCCTACCCATTTCAACGCAAAAGATACTGGAGGCCAGACTCATTGCCTCCGTATGTGCACCCAAGCCGCGAAAGTGTGTACCAAAGCACTCATCATCCCCTACTCGGGGCACCAATTGAGATGCCCGATGGGTCAACAGTCCACGTTACACAGCTTCGCCTTGATGATCACCCCTATCTCGCCTCGCATACAATAGGTGGCAAGGTAATTTTCCCGGCAGCCGCATTTGTCGAAATGATGCGCGCAGCGTTGGCCCGAGAAGACGGCACGGGGACAACCCGGATACACAGTATAACCGTGTCACGTCCCCTGCTACTTTCAGAAGACGGAATTCGGCACTTGCGTATAATTGTCGAGCCCATGGAAAGCGCAGATCATGGGGAATCCGGTCTCCGACGCGTACGCATTTTCAGCACGTTGGACCAAACCCCAAGAAAGTGGATTGAGCACGCTTGCGGCAAAGGGTGCAACCGGGGGGAGGCGCCAATTCCGCTGCCAATAGACGTGTCGCGGCTGGTAAACAGCCGTACCACTCCTCTGAACGGTGACGCTATCTACGACAATGTCGCCACCGAAACCGGTCTTTCGTATGGGCCGGCCTTTCGAGGTCTCAGGAAGCTCTGGGAAGACGCTTCTGCTGAAAAGGGCACAAGACTGGTAGCCTACTTGGAAGTCCCACCCCCAGCCCAGATCAAAGATGGTACGTTCGGGCTCCACCCCGCTCTTCTCGACAGCGCGTTTCACGCTTTCATCGGCTTCATGCTGGGACGCGAGTCGCGAAGTGCTGCAGTCGTAATCGCAGGGATGAAGCGCATTCGCATCTTACGAGACGGCAACTGCTCGGCCTATGCGGTCTTGAGGCGCTGCCGAGCTGATACTAACGGGGCACAGGATCGGTCTGAGTGCGAATTTGACTTCGCACTCATCTCTCCTGATGGGGATCTCATCGCTGAGGGAGACGGTGTTCGTGTTCACTTTTTGAAGCAAGGTTCAATGCGTGACGGCACGCTAGTTCAGACAATGAAGTCCGTCCCCTCCCCCACAGAACAGAACAGCTCTGCTTCCGCTGACGTGATCCTCGCCGAGCGCCAATGGCGCGAACGCCCTCCAATTTCGCCCGTATTTCCATCAAACGTCGAGCCGATCAACATACTATCGGAAGATCATGATTTGGAGGCACACCTTAGTGCCCTGCTTTCTCAAGTGGCTCCAGGTCTCGTTTCATCTGACCGACAAGGGAATGGTGCAATCGTCCTGCTTACCCACGCAAACGATGCGGATAACCGGTTGCAAGCAGCGACCGCTGCATTTCAATCCTTCTCTCGCCTGCTGGCAACCTGCCGCGAACACCGGAACTCCACCATTGTCGTAATAACTTTGTCCAAAGGATCGCGATCGCCCGCAATAGCAATGTCGGAATCCGCTGCCGCGATCTGGGGGGCCGCAAGATCACTGCGATTGGAGCCGAATTCACCTCGTCTTGTTCTTATCGATACTCAAAAGCTTAACTCGACTGTCGTCGACGCAATCCTCTCAGTTCTGAACGACCCAGAGGCACCGGATGAACTCGTTTTAAGACATGAGTACTCCTTCGCTCGTCAGCTTGAGCCCCTGGTCATTGATGCTGCATTCAGAACTCCCCACACGACACGTCTGTGTGTGGGACAGCACGGCAGGCTTGACAGTCTATTGACTGAAACCACAGAGCGCCGCACTCCCGCTCCCGACGAGATTGAAGTCCGCGTTGTTGCCTCGGGTCTAAATTTCCGCGACGTCTTGAACGCGCTAGGTCGATATCCAGGAGATCCCGGTCCAATTGGTGCCGAGTTTGCGGGTATCGTAATTGACGTCGGTCGGGATGTGAGTAGCGTCCGCGTGGGTGACCGGGTCCATGGTATCGCGCTTTCAAGCTTTGCTGGCCACGTCACAACGCCCGCCGCGCTTACCGCGCCGATTCCTGATGGTCTCTCGTTCTGCGAGGCCGCGACTGTCCCCGTAGCGTTTCTTACGGCACAGTACGGTCTTCACCATGTTGCCAAGCTTACTGAAGGACAAAGGGTCCTTGTTCACTCGGCAGCAGGCGGTGTCGGAATGGCTGCAACGCAGATTGCACGCAGAGCTGGCGCTGAAGTTGTTGGGACGGCAAGCACGTCAAAGTCCAATGCGATCGCTCACGACCTCGTCGCAGTCCACAGTTCCCGCGATACAAAATACAAGGCAGCCATTGCGTCGAGTTTCGGAGACAGATCCATCGACGTCGCTCTGAACTCTCTGACCGGCGAGCACATCCCCGCAACACTGTCGCTTCTGCGTCCGGGTGGCGTTTTTCTCGAGATCGGCAAAGCAGAAATACTCAGCGCTGACGAGCTAGGACAATACGGTAAGAGTATCTGTTATCACCCTTTCGATCTCGCCCAGATCTGCAACGACAATCCCGATACCATTGCACAGATGTTCGCTGAAATAGCGTCCGGTTTTGCAACTGGCGACTTGAAACCACTGCCTTATGAAGCATTTTCGTTTGATCAAGCGGAGCAGGCGTTCCGCCACATGAGTCTTGCCCGCCATACCGGAAAGGTCGTAGTCAAAGCGCCTTGGGCAGAGGCGCCAGATTTCCTACCTACTCCGGCGCTTGCTCCAGCGCATTTCGAGAAACGCACGTGGATAGTTACAGGTGGAACTGGCCACGTTGGTCGGCATGCGGCTGCTGCGCTGTCAGCGGCCGGTGCCGGCGCCGTCGTTGTGACAGGCCGCCTAACGGATTCAGACGAAATTGTCAAAGCGATCGCTTCTCTTGCACATGCGGGCACGACAATTCGTTACGTGGCAGCAGATCTCTCGGATCCGACGGTAGCCACCGACAAAATTGCGGCGACGATAAAGGACTTGCCGCCGCTTGGGGGGATTGTACACGCCTCGGGTGTTCTGGACGTCCGCCTCGCGGACGAAGAGAATGAGGCAAGTTTCCACAAGACATTTGGCGGCAAGATTATCGGCCTTGATACAGTTGAGCGCTTGGCGAGCCTTCAAGACGATGTTTTTGTTCTCCTCGTTAGTTCTTTTGCTGGGGCGTTCGGCTCCCCGGGCCAGGTCAGTTATTCAGCTGCCAACGCGGTTCTCGATGCAGCGGCGGCAAAGCTAGCTTCCATGGGACATCCTGCAGTGAGCCTCGCGCTCGGCCCTGTTGATGGCGGTGGTATGGCGCAAGCAACAAGCTCAGCCATGCGCTCGGCCATGGAAAGACAGGGCATCCTCTATGCCGATCCAACCGCAATCGCCCCGTACCTGATCTCTGCAGTCAAATTCGGGACCGGTGAAATGATGGCTGGAGCCGTCGAACTCAAACGGTTCGCTGCTGCTTTCAAACCTCGAACTGGAAAAGACAGGGCAATAAGGACAACTGAAAAGTCGAGCAATGGTCTCGCTTCGGTCCTGAAGCCGAACGGCCATAGTTCGACGGAAGGTACCCTTGCTCTCATACGGGATCGAGTCCGCATAATTCTACAATTCTCATCCGTTGATGAGGTTGATCCAGACCTTCCTCTTGCAGAACTCGGCCTCGACTCTCTTGGCGCTGCAGAACTTATCTCTTCGCTCGAGGAGATATTCGGGATTTCGATACCCATTGATGCGCTTTTCGGAGACGCAAGCGCACGTCAACTCGCCAAAAGTCTGCACTTACAGACCTTGGCAAGCACTCCAGCGGACTCAGATGCAATAGGAGGTAAACAAAGCCAATGTTGACCGAAACCAACCGAACATGCACGCAGTCGACCGCCGCCTTCAAGCCACCTTGGATCAAACCACCAACATCCGATCTGTCTATCCGTGAAACAATCAGAGTTGCGGGTGAAAACAGACTGATGTTGATCCCCGAGGCCGCATATCATGAGCCGATCATTTCCGGAAAGCGCCTAGGGCGCCCCTGGCATATGGTTATCTATCCTGATGGGATGCGTCACGTTCTGAGTGAAGCCCTCGACAACTATGACAAATCGGCGATCATGCTGCATCTTTTGCGGCCTACGCGGCACGGAATATTCCATGCCAAAGGTCAAAAGTGGCGAATCCAGCGCAGTGCGGCCTCTGAAGTGTTTACGCCGCGTTCTCTTGAAGCGGCAACAGGAGAGATTGTTGTTGCAGCAAAAGGTCTGACCCAAAGGCTTCTGTCCTCTGGACCAATAACGGACCTTTACCATCAGATGGTGCTTACAAACTTCGAAATCATCTGTCGGCTTGTGGCCTCAAGGCCCGACAGGTTTGATGCCGAGCGTTTTTCCTCCGCAATCAACGGATACATGGAAACAGCCGGGAGATTTAACGTACTGGATTTGTTACCTTGGCCACTTTGGCTTCCTAAGCCGCAGCATTTGATGGCCCGGCATCATGCTGTTTATGTGCGTCGAGCGGTCGAAGAAGAACTCGAAGCAGTCAATCGTGGAGTGAGACCATCAGTATTCATAGAGAACATTTCTAAGACGGTTGATCCCCAAACCGGCAAAACGCTTGACCCGGTAGAAATTCGAGACACTGTCCTAGCATTCATCCTAGCCGGCCACGAGACTTCCGCAATCGCACTCTCCTGGGCGTTGATGCTTCTCGCGAATGATAAGAGCATTCAGGAAGAAGCTCGGGCTGAGGCAATCTCCGTTGTCGGCTCCGGAGGTTCGAATATCGGTGAGGCTCCCGGGCGCTTACCCCTGTGTCGACGCGTCCTTGATGAAGCTATGCGTCTCTACCCACCAACTCCACTTATATCCAGGGTGGCGGGAAAGGATGACGAACTCTTCGGTCGCCGTATTCGCAAGGGAGACCGCGTTTTCCTTCCAATCTGTGCCCTGCATCGTCATTCGTTGCTCTGGGAGGATCCTCATGCCTTCCGCCCGGAACGTTTTAGCCAGCGACCAGCTCGCTATACATTTCTTCCTTTTGGTGGCGGCCCTCGCGTCTGCATCGGTGCATCCTTGGCCTATCGGGAGACAGACATTATCCTTGCCGCGCTCCTGAGCCAGTTCAAATTCGAACCGGCAGACCGTTTACCTGAGCCGGTCGTGATGATGACGCTGCGCCCAAAAGGCGGAGTTCGCGTCAAGGTTACTCCGTTGAACGAAAAAGCAACCTGATGAGAAGGATGCCCGCACGCAACGAGACAATTGCGCCGGGCATGCCGGTCGCTGTGGTAGGTGCTGGCGCAGCCGGCCTTGCTGCTGTTCATGCACTATCCGACCACCATCCGGTCCTTTTGTTCGAACCGCAGAGCCATCTCGGCGGACATGCCAACACCTTCGTTGTGCCAAATGGTCCTGACGAGGGACTGGCCCTCGATGTTGGCTTCATGGTGTTCAACCCCACGAACTATCCGGTACTGACAAGCACCTTCGAACTACTGGGTGTTGAAACCCAACCAGCGGAAATGTCTTTTGCATTCGAAGACGCGCACAGGAACGTCGCCTACGCCCTCAATTTCCAAAACGCCGGACAACAGGCCGCCTCCTGCCAGATCGTTAAGTCTGCCCGGGCACTGTCCCCTCTCCTCAAGCCAATCATTGCGTTCTTTGAGGCTGCAAACGAGGATCTTGCCAACGGCATCGATCCCTCATTGCAGTTGAGATCCTATCTTGAGAAGATTGGAGTTCCAGAGGCACTCGCAAGAGACTATGTCTACCCAATGGGTGCCGCGATCTGGTCATGCGACATCAGCCAGATCGGAGAGTATCCAGCCCAGGCTCTGCTATCGTTCTTCCAGAACCATGGACTTCTGACCTTCGACGATGGCCCGCAATGGCTAAGCGTCAAAGGCGGTAGTCAGACCTACGTCGACGCCATTCGCCGCGAAGCAAAAAACCTCAAATTCGTCAACGAGGCGGTTTCCCGAGTTGGCGAGACGCCATCTGGTGTTATGATCGAGACTGTCTCGGGGGACCATTTCGAAGCAGCCGGCGCAGTGATCGCCACACAGGCAGATCAGGCCCGCGAAATTCTCGAAACGCACGAAAAAAAACTCGACGGTTTGCTCTCAGCATGGGAATACACCAACAACACTGCGGTCCTGCACACAGATCACAGGGCTATGCCGCGTGACCGGGACCTGTGGGCTGGCTGGAACCACCTTGCACATAAAATACCGCATCAAAGACAGGTTTCGTCCGCCTTCAGCTACTATCTCAACCGCCTACAGTCACATGACGGCGCGGTTAACGATTACTTCGTTACTCTTAATCCGCAGAACCTAAATGAGACGATCGATCCGGCAAAGATTCTCGCGCGTTATGCATTTCGCCATCCTCTCTACACAGCCAGGGCGCTAGCAACTCAGAAAGAGCTCGCCGAAAACACATGGGGGCGGGTCCGTCTATGCGGTAACTATTTTGGCTATGGCTTCCACGAAGATGCCTTTCGGTCAGGGCTCCAAGCTGCCGAAAGTCTCACTTATCTCAGCAACTCCATCCTACAAAAGCACGTGTAGTACATGATGGATGCAGGTTGGATATGAACGACGCTGTTACTCCCTCTGCAGGTTTCTACCGTGGTGAAGTCCTTCACGCGCGTACCCGGCCTACGCGCCATGATTTCCGCTACAACGTCGACTTTGTCGTACTGGATTTGCCGGACCTGTCCGCTTTCAAAACTGCAAAACCAGTGTTTGGACGCAATCGTTTCGCACCAATCTCCTTCCATGATGGGGACCAACTGGTGCCGTCAACCGACTGCGATACGGCACTAGACAGACTTAACCATGTCCTTGTTCAGGCTGGCAGACCAACAGTCACATCCGCTCTTTTAGTGACATTTCCACGTTTCTTCGGTTTTGGCTTCAGCCCGGTGAGTTTCTGGTTCGATGCCAGCTCAAAGAGCGGTGCTCCCTTATTGCTAGAAGTCAATAACACGTTCGGAGAGCGTCATATCTATCACCTTAATGCGGAAGGATCACGATGCCATGTCATAGAAAAAGCGTTTTATGTTTCTCCTTTTAACGTCATGCAAGGTATTTACCGCGTGCGTTTTGGTTCGTTTGACGGCTGCTTTTCCGCGCGCGTCGATCTGGAGGTAGATGATCGTCCACTCCTTTTTACAGCTTTACGAGGAAGATTTCGCCGCGCGTCACGTTGGTCTGCTACCACAGCTGCTGCGCGCTGTATTGCTTCTGGGACAACCGCATCACCCTTCATATGGCTTCAAGGTTTGAAACTTCGAAAAAAGGGCCTAAAGCCCCTGATGCGCCCGAACTCCGTATCTGCGGATACCCTCATAAGTGAACCCCCACGTAAGCGTAAACCGCATCAGAACCATTGACGACCGTACCCTGCCATCTAAGAAAGTAAAATTTCATGCGAAGGATGGGTACAAGTTCAATGTGATACATCATGTTTTGCTGCAAAACTGCATCGCAAAAACATGTCGCAAAGTCTATCAATGAGCGAGTTGTTGAGTGTCGCCGATAGCTGGGAAGGCAATAAAGCTCCTGAAACCTTGCGCATCGCCGCACAGAGCAGTGTGGGCAAGTCGTTTCTTGCCCAACAATTCCTGCGCTTCTGCTAAACCCGTACCGATCTGCACATTCAACTGGCCCCAGTACCGTGAACTCGTTGCTTCTCCGAAGGTGAAATTGGGACCAAAATCACTAACCAATATGTGCTTGGCAGGAACTAGAAATGGCTTGGTCCTTTTTACTAGCTAAGTGATTTCGACGAAGGGTCCACGCTGCAGCAGTGCCTAGGCAACAGATTTCAACCACTCCTGTATAGTCGTCTGGATGCGCAGCGAGAATACATTATCTTTGCATTGAGTGGTTCGATTGCCTTTCATTCTAAGTTTAACTATTTCTCGGCAGCTGGCGACAATTCAAACTGAGCCATTACCAAATCAAGCCTTGGGTTCCCCATCAACGGGAATTCGGGCCAGCAACCGTCTTTTCAGAACACCACTTTGAGGCCTGCATTTGCGCTGAGGGCGCTGGTGTCGCCAGCGTTGCTGAGCCCGGTGGCATAGGCAACGTCGCCAAACAGATCCACACGCTCGCTCAGGACATAGCTACCGCCAAGACCAGCTCCAAGCGTCCAGGGCTCACGCTCCGTCGTCAGCGACGTGCCCGCCACCTCCACCTCACTGCCCGCACCAAACTCATGGTACAGGTTCACAATGCCATAAAGGCCACTCTCCCCACGCTCCTGCGCCGCGACCTCAAGCCCAAGCCGCAGCTGCTGGCTGGAAGCGTCGCTCAGCGCGACCGCCTCCTGGTGCGCCTCACTCGTGAAGTCACTGAACGTCACCGACGACAGGCTCAGCTGGGATTGCGGCGTCACCGTCAGCCGCGTGCCCAGATCAAGCTGCTGTCCGGCCTCCAGCGACAGCGCATAGCCCGTCCCGCTGTTGCCCTCCGTCAGGGTCCCAAGCCTGTCCGCGGTCAGATCGCTGGTGTAGGAGGTCAGCGTCACCTGCCCGTCAACATAGAACCGGCGCGCATCATACCACGTGGCGGCCAGCCCAAGGCCCAGACCACTCGTCTCGATCGACCCGTCCCCCAGGTCAGAGCTGACATCCGTACTGCCCGTCCCGTAGGAGAACATCAGCCCGCCCACAAGCAGGCCCGCATCACTGCTGTTCAGGGTCAGATCCGCCCCGATCTCCATCTCCCACAGACTGCTCTCAAGTGCCGCCCCTGTGGTGCTGTGCTCTTCCGACGTGGTCAGCTGCTCTGTCCCCATCCGGATCCACAGCGGCGAGCCCGTATCCTGATCAGCCGCATCAGCCCCTGCGCCGCCCCAGGCCAGGGCCCGGAAGTCCTGCGCACTGCCCCGTGCGTGCAGCCCAGAGGGCGCATTGAACGCCAGCAGCGACGCACCATAGCTGTCATAGACCGGCGCAGACGGCTGATAGGTGACTTCACCGCTCTCTGACCGCGCGCTCAACGCCAGACCCTGGTCCGTCTCAGCCAGCTTATAGAGGTGGGCACCCGAGATCATCGCGTGCTCCCCGTCCGAGGTGACATAGTTGCCCCCCACAAGGGTGAAGGTTCCGTTGGCCTCTCCGCCAACAGAGACCACGTCCATCACAAGCGGGGCTCCCTCGAGATCGGCGCTGTCCATACCGGCAATCAACAGTGTCATCTCACCTGACGTGTCGCCGGTGATGACAACCGTATCGGTGCGCAAACCATCTGCATCCCGACCCATATCCAGGGCAAAAACATCCGATCCCGTATCCGATCCGGTGAAATTGCCCTCAACTCTGATCTCATCCCCCGTCTCGCCGTTCTGCACGCTCAAGACGACAGAGCCGTCATTGTTGGTCACATCACCTCGGATGGTCAGGCCCCCTTCCCTGCCCGTCGCGCGGAACGCAGACGTGCCGTCGATGGACAAGTTCATATCCAGCCTGGCAACACCATCCAGGCTCAAATTCGTCTTATCCTTCAGCGTGAGTTGCTCCCAGCCGGTGACATTCTCCATTGAGGTCATCGTCCGGTCATGCAGCGTCAGGTGATCGTTATCGCCCGCACCACCGTCCAGGATATGGGAAAAATCATAGATGGCTGTGGAAGAAATCGTGAGGCTATCGTCGCCTGCACCAAGACGAATATCCCCGGTCACGGTCCCCTCCAGGGTGACAACCGCGTCGCCATTCCAGTCCACGATCGCAATACCAGAGCCTCCTGCCGTCACAATAGCGCCGCTAGCGATATCAATCTCTCCGCCAGCGCCGGAGATCGTGCGGATCGCAGCGCCATTGCCAGAGCCGCCTGTCACATGACCGGCTACGTCCACGTCAAACCCTGTTGCACCCTCAGCGCGGATCCCGTCCGCATCCGCTCCGAAAACCCTGACAGTGGCGTCCTCACCCAGATCGACAACAGCAGACCCGCCGCCGTAAGCTCCCGCCAAAAGCCCATAAGCACCTTTCCCCGCCGTGGTGACTGTGCCGCCCTCCAGCTGCACCGTCGCATTGTCACGGCCCCTGTTGTCTGCCCAAAGCGCATGGGAATACTCACCGATCGTCTCGACGTCCCCCTTGGTCATACGCACCGTCGCTGTGGCTTCACTCTCCGCCTCGTGGACATACGCCAGAAGCCCGTAAGCGTCTTCCCCAAGCGTGGTGACTCTTCCGCCACTCATTTGCGCAAGCGCCCCGCCGAAGCGACCCTCGGTCCACGCAAAAAGCCCATAAGTATCGTCAGCGATCGTATTGATATTGCTTTCGTTCATGTGTGCGGTTGATGTGGCCGTACTAGCCGTGTTGGTAATCTCCGCCCAAAGCCCGTGAGCTTCTCTCCCAAGCGTGGTAATTGAGCTGCGATCTATCGCAGCAAGCGTATCGCCAAGGCCATCAGTCTTCGCCAGAAGCCCATAGGCCTTCCTATCTACCGTCTTAATCTTCGCATCACCAGTTGCGCTCGCCGTAGCCCGAGCTTCACTATTCTGGTTGGTGATTTCCGCATAGAGCGCACGCGCATGTAACTTACTAGTGGTGATGCTGCCGCCGTCCATTTGCACCGTTGCAGCGCCAAGGCCTCTGTTGATCGCATAAAGTCCATGGGACCATATGCCGCCTGTATGGATCTCCCCATCGGTCATGCTTGCCGTTGCGTTAGCTGTACTCTCAGCATGTTTGACCTCCGCCTTGACACCGTAAGCGTCACCCCCACTCGTGGCGATTTTGCCGCCATCCATTACTTGCCCGATCGCATTGCCAAAGCCCTCATGGCTCACCAACAGCCCATGCCCATGCCGCTTGCTGGTATTAATCTCTCCACCAGTCATGACTGCTTTCGCGTCGGCTTCATTCCTGGCGGCCTCGTCGGAGTCTGAATTGTTGATCTGCGCCCAAAGAGCATAAGCATTTACCTCAGCTGTGACGACTCTGCCACCATCCATTTGGACGGTTACACTGCCACGGCCCAGGGTGGCTCCCCAAAGCGCGCGTTTTGCTTCCCCAGACGTAGAGACCTCGCCGTCCTTCAAGTGTATGAAGATTTCACCTTCACTTCCCGCCGCACCCTCCACCTTCACCCCGGAACCGCCCACCGTCATGCCTGGGTCATCAAGGATCAGAGTGACCCCATCTGACTCACCATAGTCGATACCATTAGCGGTGTTATCGCTGGCGTCGCACGTGACGGCGTCTTGACCAACCTCGTCCGCCCCGCACTCATTGGCAGCCTGTGCTGCGCTGCCGGTGAACAACACCGCAGCCGTCGCCACCACCAAAAGCCCCGGCGCAATACTTGCCACCTGGCCCTTGAACCTGGTCAAGCGACCGCCCCGAACCAGGACGTTGAACGGGCGAAGGGCGGGCTGGGTGTCTGAGAACTGGTTGGTCATTTTGAAACTCTCCTGTGAGGGACTTGAGCACAATCGAGGCAGGCACCGCCCTGCCCGTCAGGCAGTCAGTGGGTTGGCAGAAATGCGGGCATTGGTATCGGCATCAGCCGGAGGCGTTGTTTGAGCCCCCACCAGAAGCGAACCACAGTTGACGGTCGGCTGCGTTGCATTCGCGCCGTCCGTTCTGATTGCGGTAAAAAGTGGAGGACGGTTGCAGCTGATCTCGCGACGGTAACCGCCACATCGCGGGCCACGGAAAGCCGGGACGATCGCGTCAAGTCATCCAATCCGGAAGCCGTGATCAGACTACCAATTGGTCCGCGAGCACTGGCCGGCCTGAGGCCGGGTGTCAGATTGTCAGGATGATGTAACCGGTGATTGCTGCGGTCGGCGTCATGGCGCAGTAGCGGACCGATGAGCCGATGAGCCGATGAGCCGATGAGCCGATGAGCCGATGAGCCGATGAGCCGATGA
>NZ_JAXBMB010000017.1:0-70176 GCF_033963905.1 Cognatiyoonia sp. IB215182 | reverse complement strand
GAACCACTCAGGCTTCCGTCCCTTGCCGGTCCAGGTCTGCGTCTTGTCATCTGGATTGGCGTATTTGGGTATGCTGGCCTTCTTCGGTTTTTTCGCCGTTTTACGCGCGGTCTTCGGAGCAGATGTGGCACGACCGGTAATATGTGCCAACGTAAAGCCATGGGCCTTGGCAGCTTTCTCAGCTGCAGCCAGCGCCTCTTTCCTTTTTTTCTGCTCCATGCTCGTTAGCGTCTTGTCGATATCGGTGCGCAGCTTCTCAAGCTCTTTGCTGGTCATGGATTTCAGGTCGATCTTCATTTGGGGTATTCCTTGCAGTTGCTTGCCGCAATACATCACGTGCGTTTAGGGGGAACCGCGTCGATACTCGCTTAAGCAGCGTGTACAATGGTACGCCGACACCATACAAATAGCAGACTTGGCCGGAACCTAAAGGCCCCACCATGCATTACAGTCTCTGGCGTCTGAGCATGGCGCACAGCCTGATCGGCCCCAGCGTCATGACCGGATCCTCGGCAAGACATGATGCAGCGAGGAGCAAAGACTATGTGCTACCCGCTCAGACGAGGCAAAAGCCTTCAACAACTGATGCTGTTATGGAGCTGTGGCGACTGCCAAGACCGTCCAGTGTCGGGCGTGACCGATAACCGCAGCACCTTCATTCAGCCGGGCACCTATCGCACCCCGTTCATGCTTCGGGCACGCAATTAGAAATGTCCCATCGTCAGCTGGCTCACGAATGGAATCATTTTCTCGGATCACTTGGCAAACATCATCAGCGTTTGGATAGGGTCGTATCGCAGATAACCCTGAGGCACGCGGTTCGGTGTAGTTGAAAGTTGTGGGGTCAGGGCCAAAATCCATATTGGGTCCAAAGCATCCAGCCAATGCCAGTGATAAAGTAAGTAGAACTATTCCCCGAAACCTCATGCCCACCCCAGAAGTTAGTTGATAGAGGTTCTGGGCAGCGTAAAGTGTCATTAAATCAAAGACAAGAAGCTCACCGAACAGAGTTGCAATGCAACTTCCCTACGTCATTCAAAAATGACTGTCTAGCTACACCGCAGCGCATCGTCGCTGCCGCACTGTGCCGGCGATGCGCAGGAAGCCGACATTGCGAAGTTGCAAAGTCCGGCGTGGTCTTCTCCCGAGTTCGGCCCAATGTATGTACCGGCTGCTGTTCGCAAATGATTTCTGGCATGTTCTCGGAAGTTGCTCATATGTATCCGGCCTACTGATCGACACGCGGGTCGTGGCCTTATTGGGGTTACGCTCGCACCGTGATCTCATTAGCGGAAAGGTCGATGATGACCTAATGGGCCGTCAGATTCTGGGGGCGTAGTTTTTCCGTTCCATGCTTTCGATCTATCGCGAACTCCTTTGGGTCGCTTCGGCTCAGACGCCGACTGCGACCTCGTCTCTTGGCGCATCAAACGCCGTTTTGTGTCTCAGTATACTCCAGGCCATGCGGGCGAGCTTGTTTGCGAGTGCGACCGCAGCCTTGTTGCGATGCATGCGTTCGCTAGCGCGCGTCAACCAGTCGCCGAAGCTAAAGTCGGGCCAACGATGTGGTCGCATCATGATGATCTTTGCCGCCTGAACGAACAGCATCCTCAAATACCTGCTGCCGCGCTTGGAGATGCGCCCGAGGACCGTTCGGCCTCCGGTGCTGTACTGTCTCGGAACAAGCCCGACCCAGGCCGCAAAGTCACGCCCGCGATCAAACGCTTCCCCTTCGCCAATGGCTGCCACCATCGCCGTCGAGATCATCGGGCCGATACCAGGGACAGTCATCACGTTGATGCAATTGTCTTCGGTTCGGCTGATCTCCTCGATCTCGGCGGACACCTTATCGATCCGGTCGTCCATCCACATCCAGTCGCCATAGAGACCGATCAGGATCGACCGCATCCGAGGTGATATCTCGTCCTTGCGCTCTTCCAAGATCGTCTCGAACGAGTTTTTCTGAGCCCTCAGACCTTTGCGCACTGTGATGCACTGTTCGATCAAAAAGGCGCGGATCTGATTGATGGTCGCCGTCCGGCGCGACACCAAACGCGATCTGACCCGGTGCAGCGCTTGAAGATCGAGCTGATCCTGGCTCTTCTCGGACACGGTTTGCAGGTTGGGCCGAAGTGCCGCCTCAGCGATCGCCTCAGCATCGTTGTAGTCGTTCTTCTGCCCCTTTTTGAAAGGCTTCACATAGATCGCAGGGATGATCCGAGGCTCGAAGCCCATCTCGCGCAGTGTCCGGCTGACAAAGTGGGCGCTCAGGCATGCCTCCATGCCCACGATACAGCGCGGCAGCTTCTCGAATGTAGCGACCAACGCCAGTCGCTTGATCTGTTTGCGCAGGACGCGTTGTCCCGACGGATCGAAACCAACAATGTGGAATGTGTCTTTGCCGATATCGATGCCGACCGACATCAGCTCATCAAAGTATTTCTTCGCCATGCTACTTCTCCAGTTTGTAGAAATAGGCAAAGCCTAACCTGCTGGGTGAAGCAGCCGGTACATCCCATTAGCTGTCGTTGGTCGGGGGCTCTTGTCGCTGTAGTGCGGCCCGTCAGAGGAGACATTCGCTGCAACTGCATGAACCGAGAAATGGCGAACTCACAGATGGCGGAGATTGTGTTGAAAAACTCGAAAATCTCACAACTGCATTTTTCTGCCAGAATCCATTGCAGACACGGGTTTGATGATGATTACCTGCTGGAGCATCTGAGCGCCTCCGTCGTCGCCAATGCCGGTCTTCGGCCGACCCCCTCGCCGAACTATCCAAGGGGCTTTCTATGGGCCAACTCTTGAGCAGTTTTCGCCAAAATCGGAGTTTTTCAACAGTATCCGGACAAAGCGCCAATTCGCTGCGGCGGCACCAATGTCTGCCAATCGAATCCGCTTTCGGGATTCGACGACCGGGAAGCCATAGAGTAGCGGATTTGGGGAGACGGTAGTAAGCGCTCTGTTTCATCGATCGCACTGGGCAGCTCTGTGATTTTAAGTTGCTTTTTGGGTCGGCTGCCGCTTACGCCGAGCATGGCTTATTGGCGTTTTAGATGAGCGGGACTATAGAAAGGCTGCGCCCGCCCATCCTAGCTGCAATGGTTTTATACGCCGAGTGGGTTGATGATGGGGTTCCCGTTTTCGTCGCAGAACGCCATCATCTTGGGCAAGGTATCGACCTCCGAGCCATTCGAGAGCCGCAGTGGACTTTGGCTGGGCGTCCAACCGCTCGCGATAATGCTTGGCTTACTGGCTTTCACCAAGGAGACAAATGTTTCCGCCACAAGAAGAGAGCCCATTTCACCCAGGTGATCGCCATTGTGGCGGGCATTAGCCTCTTGTAGGATGTAGAACCACAAAGGGGCCTTTTGATCGAGCTCGAGCGTGTCGACGAGGCCTGCCATCTCCTCGGGCAGGTTCTTCTTCATCTCCGCTTTTGTCAGAACCTTCACAGTGCTCATTGCCGCGCTCACGTCTTGGCCTGACGGCAAACCGCGCAGGGCCCCGCGGCGTAGGTTGGAGGCTGCCAGATTGTTAAGGACCGGCTTGTTAGGGGCTCGTTCCAGGTTGCCCATTCCTGAGGCCAAAAGCGGATCAAAGGCAGCGGCATTGGCAAATGTCACGTTCCCCGCGTCGAAGCCCGTTCCGTCGAAGTCTAGCAAACGGCGCCAATCAGCAATCCAGTTGGTTTCCAGCGGTCGATCTGATGAGAGGTTGTTATTCGTATGGAAAAACAGAGACAAGCTTCTTTCTTTACCCAAGTCTTTTCCGGCGAATACGGCTGCTCCGAACGCTCCGTCCCTAAAATTGGCATTCCAATCATAGGCCTGCCGGATCATCGTGTGGCCGAACCGGAATGCGGCTACGGCAAATTCCAGCGGCATGGTCGCGGTTTCGGCGACCGTCGTGTCGCAATGGCGGCATTTGCCTTTTTGCACGACATCGGCCCAGACACTGGGCTCGCAGACCTGTTTTAGGAAATCGTGCAGCACGATGTGTTGGTAGTGCTGTGTTACGAGCTCGCGCGCCTTTTCGAAGGCCATTGTGTCCGACAACGACATATCATTGCTCATCAGCGTGCGCGCGACGGCATTGTGAAACTTCATCCAGGCCAGATGCATTTGCCCCACAATCAGGTTCTCATCGTTGCGGTCATCAGGAATGAGAACTTTGGCTGGCGCGCCTGTGCGGTCCCCATTTGCATCTAGCGGAAAAGGCCCCCTCGGCAGATCATTGGCGAGCGGTTGGCCAGAATTTCCGGCCCCCGCGCTGGGTTGCGTGATACCAAATTCAAAGAAGGGACCGGTGCCGTTGTTGCTGCGCGGACTCGTGCCGCCCTTCGTGCCTTCCGGCACGTTTCCGTAGACGCTGTCGAGATCGAGAGTTGGCGAACGGGCCTGTTCGATTTCAAGCATGACAGCAGGCAAAGGACCGTCCAGAGCGTCGCTGTCGGGAGTGACGTCACGGGTGATGTCATGGTCAATAAACTGGCCAAAGTAGGTGTAACCTGCGGGCATGATCCCATCTTTCTTTGGCACGCCCTCCACAGTCATTGCGCTGCCGAGCATCAGAGCGGCGGTGGGAGAAATCTGAAAGGTGGGAAGATTTGGAAAGAGCCGTGAAAAGCCGGGTTTGGCCCCGCTCATGGCCGAATGCATTCCGTGGGTTTCAGGTGTCATGGATTTATCCTTCCTGCTAATTTGTTTGATTGGTCGGGCGATTTTCCGATGCACGTGGCGCATTCGGGGGCCGCGGCTGCGCTTTGATTTCCTCTGTTGCGCGCATCCGAAACTGCCCAGCACAGTGCCGTGCGTTGCGTGAGCCGACCGTTATTCCAGAATGCCGATCTCGGTGATTGCGTGAATCACGCACGGATCACGCATGATCGGGTTCATTGGCTTTACCGAAGAGAGGAAAGGAGTAAGGCAATGGTTTTGACGCAAAGCATGCATTTGGAGCAATGGCTTCAACTGGCTTTGATGGGGGGCATATTTGGGCTGTTGGGGCAGTTGATCCGCACAGCCATGGGCATGCGGAAGCTGTCGCGTAGCTCGGGCGGGCTCAAGACCGCCATGGCGGATCAGTTCAGCCAGAGCCAGCTGCTGATCAGTTTGATGCTGGGGATTTTGGCGGGGATCGTGGCGACATTTACGGTTCCGGGGCTCGAAGGGTTTGCCGAAAATCCTGTGGTGTCGCCCACGGTGATTTTGACAATTATGTCGGCGGGCTATGCGGGGGGCGATTTTCTTGAAGGCATCGTCAAATCGCAGTTTCGGACCGGCGCAGGCTAGGGTTTCATAGGACCGGCGCGGGCTTGCCTGCGCGCGCCCGAGCAAGGTCAAAGTTTTCAGGAAGTGTCGTCAATGGTCACGCGCATGGAATACCGGGTCGACGACATACGGCATTTTCAAAGCCCGTATGCGCCGCGAATTCGGTTGATCGGGGCAAAGCTGCGGCCTGCGCCTGACCAGATTTGCACAGAGCCTGTGAGTGTGTTTGGAAAGGGTAGCTCCCTGACGAGCGCGCTAACGCGGCTCTATGGCGAAGCCGCAGAGCGTGATGCCATATTGATGCGTCTCGGTGATACGGATTGTGCGGTTCTTGGCCGCGATCTGGAGCGCCTTGGTCAAATCCCTGCGGCGCATGTGCGCATGCAAAATGAGGCAACCGACCTGGGCAGTACGGGCTGCGCGGCCCACACGATTTTGCAAGCAGCAGCCGAGAACGCGGTATGCGAATTGATTGAACGGCTCGCAATTGAACGGTGGTGGCGCGGGCAGGTTGAGATCGTGCATTTGGGTCCCAGTTGGGCGGAGATCGACGGGTTTGAAGCCTATGTGGCGCAGCTGCGCAAAGAAGCTATTGCGTCTCGGCAAACTGAAGTCTTCTCGCTCGGAGCATGGGGCCCGGTCCAGACTGTGATGGCCCGGTCTCGTGAACTGGACGGCGGTGAGGTGGCGGTCGCCTTTGCCGCAGGGAGGCGGCTGGAGCACACCGCGCGACGGGCGGTGCTCGAGTTGGCATCCGTTGAATTGGAAACGTCCGAACTCCGGGCGAATCGGAATATCGATGCGCGATTTGAACGTGAAAGCACGCTTGGGCTGATCGCAGCGCGGCAGGAGGTTTTGGCGGGGTCCCATGCTGCGTTGTTTGACGCATGCGGCGCGCCCATCCCAGCCGATGTGGAAACGCCGCAAACAGTCGGCGCACTATTGGAAGGGCTGGCCAATGTGGATCTCGATATACGCCTTGTGGATTTGACGCGCCCCGAGACTGGGCTTCCGGCATGCCGCGCGATGTTTCTTGACCCGAGCCTACAACCTGCAACGCCGAAAGGGTTTGAGTTGTCTCCGCTTTAGCCGCAGTCTTGAATCACGTTTGATTAACGCGTGGGAAGTTAATGATCAAGAGATAGTAAATAGCTCAAAAAAAGGGGGGCATTTTGAGTTTTCTTGAGTTTCTAGGCAGCGAGGATTGGCTATCCCATTGCCGGTCCGCAGATGCGCAAGACGCAAAGCTGCAGGCCCATGGGTTGCCCTCCGGGGTCACCTATCTCAGCCAGCTGATGGGCCATGACATGTTCCTGACCGAGCCGCGCAAAGACACGTTTATTCCAAACTACAAAAAGCACTCAGATCGGACATCCGTCAATATGGTTGAGCGCAAGTTGGTGCTGGAGACGGTCTACGGCAGTGGCGGCTCCGGTGACAGGCGCCTCTATCAAGAATCCAATCGCAACAAGTTCGATCTTCTGCCTCACACGTTTCAACAGCAGACGGTATTTAGTTTGAAGTTTCTTCGCGATCCGCGACGCAAATGGAGCTATCCCAATCTGGCCGACAACCGAAATTTCTCCTCGCCGATCCTGTCTCACATGGTTCTGGCCTTCATGATCTATCATAATCATTTGATCGACTGGATTGCGGCGCATGGCACCAATGAGCAACAAAAGAACCCGTTCTCGGTCGCCCGGGCCATTGTGATCCTCACGTGGCACAAAATCATTCGCAACGATGTTCTCGAAAAGTGCGCCATGCCCAAGGAGCGCGCAGAGGAAGCCTTGGGGCGTCCACAAGGCCCCGAATGGGAGGCGCTTGTCAAAAAACTTCTGGAAGATGAAGAAACCTTGGCGCGAGATGTCTTGCGCAGCTTTCATTCACTCCCAAAGTCGTCCTACAAGTTCAATCGGGACTCCTTTGACTTTCGAATTGCTAATGTACTCAAAAAGAAAAATCGTGGACCAGAAATTCCTGGCGGTTTTTCAAATGACCTGACTGAGGAGCAGTCAAAAAACCTGGTACTTTGGCAGCGGCAATGGCAACCTGACTGGACGTTTTTTTTCGATGCTGTCCCGGGGGAACACACGGCCAAAAACCGGACAGGGTTCACCCCCAGCTTTTCTTTCATGCACACCGACGGGCACGAAAAGCAGCAAATTCAAACCGTCGACGCCAAGCGCGAAAAGCTGGAAGAGTATCGGGGCTTGGTGGCGCAGTTTGGCATCAGAGAAACCGTTATGCAATTCTGGAAAGACGTGACTGAGGTGAAAGGGTCCGAGCCCGACATATCGCCCCTTGATCTGCCTTGGTCTGTGCTAGCCTTGGTTGAAGCGCAATACGCGCCGGGCAAAGCGCCTGAAGACTTCGGAAAACTGGGACCGCTGGGATCGATCGCGCTGCGCCTTCAGATGAACAAGATTCTCAGAGCTGCAGATAGCCTCATGCGCCGAATATTGAGCGCTGATGGCCTGACGCAAGCTGTCCGTGGCGGCCATGCGCCAGATATTCCCTCCACATTCATGGAGATGATCGAAAGCATGAAGCACCCAACTTCTCGATGGAACTAAAATGGAGGATTTCATGTTTGAAGACTTTACTATCATCGTTGCGGACGACGACACCAACAAGGTGATCCCAACAAGCGTTCGGACAGTTGGCCAGGAATTGGCGAACCTGTCGGAGCTTTTTGAAAAGCTTGAAGCCCAAGGCGCTGATTTTACGACCAGTGCCGACGTTAAAGACTGGTCAAATTGGGGCGATGAAGCGAGCTCTGCGATCGAGACGCTGTTGAACGCGCTGTCTTTTCGGCTTTGGGATGGCGATACAGAGCTGGCGCGGCAAGTGAATTTTGACGAGTTGAAACCTGGTGAAAAAATCTCTGATTTCGTCAAGCTCAAGCTCGTTTTTGAAGAACCAGGTGAAATGGTGGTGCCGGTGCCTTCGAAAGCACAAATTGCCCGCGGTAAGGCCAATGCGCCGCTTGGTTTTCCGGAAGAGTATTCTGGCTTGATTTCAGGACGCATGGTTGATGCTTTGCTCGAGGAACTCGAAGAATTACGCACCGACCCCAGCGCCAGCCAAGAGTTTCGTGACTTGACTGGATCGCAATTTGCGGCGGTGTCTGACACGCTGAAACAAGCGCAAAAGCGCCTGGCTTTGGAAGCCAAGTCGGATAGTGACAATATCTTCTTAGCGCAGCTAGGCGATTATTCCGTGCGCCAATGTGCGAGTTGAGTAACGAAAGGTGCCTAGCTTCTTTCCGGGTTTCAGACCCGAGCGAGAGCAGCGTTTAGGGATGTGGCCAACCTTGCGCTTTGCTCTTTCGGGCTAAGCGGGAAACAGGCAACCAGCCATTCGCACAAGGCCTCTGCGTTGAACGGCGCGGGAGACACCCATTTGCGTCGCGCTGCAGCCAAAAATTCGCCGGCCACAAGCGTGGCCTCCTGCGTTTGTCCAGCCTCCCAGAGGGCTGCTGCGTGCCATCCTGGTAGGTTTGCAATAGATGCCCCGGCTTTATGCCCGGCTTCTATTGCGCCTTCTAAATTTCTTGACAGATAGTGAATGTTTTGAATGTAGCCCCATAAGTACGGAGCAATTGAGCTGGTCATGGAGAGGGTTTCATCCACCATCGCGCTGGCGCGCGCTGTATCGCCGGCAAATGCCATGCCAAGCGCGCAGGCCAGACTCCCCAGCGATGAACAGGGGTTCAACTCGCGGCACGTTTCCATGTGCAGCAAGCTGGCCTCACTTTGACCGTCCATAGCCAAAGCCCAACCTAGAGCAAGCTGCGAGCGGGTATCGAGCGGATCTACCTGAACCGCTTTTCGCGCGTGAAAAAGCGCAAGTTCGATTTTGGCTTTGTCGAGATAAACCCCAGGGCGGTTGAGGTGGTAAATGCTTTCTGCATTGGCCCGAGACGATCGGGCGGAGGCAAATTCGGGCGCAACGCGCAAGATACCGTCCAATAGGTCAATGGCGATTTGGTTTTTGGACACGTCCCAGTCCAAAATGAGACTTTGGGCTAGGACCCAATCATCAAAAAGCTCCTGGTTTTGAAACTCGACGCGGCGGCGTTGGTTCAGTCTGTCGAGATTTACCCGCGTGTTAACAGCGAGGGCCAGTCTCTTCGCAATGAGCCGTTGCACCGGGTCCCATGTGTCGAAACGGATATCGAAGCGTTCGCTCCAGATGATCCTTTCATCAGGGCGTAGTTTGAGCGTTGCGATCAAAAAGACATTCTCGCCATCATCTGCGGCTTGAAGTTCGAGCCGATAGAAAGCTGGGCTACGAGGCTCTGAGTCAAAGAGCTGCCATTCGCGAAAACTCGACAAGCCAGCGAAGAGTTCATGGCGCAGAACGCGTACCACTTTTTGGCTCGTGGCGTCCAAATCGCTCAGATCCATTTCGGCAACACAAATGACAGGCAGTTCCGGTTCTTTGGGTATGGTGCTGGCAGTTTGAGGTTCGTCGCCCATCTGTATCCGCACGACGAGGGCTTGGGTTTCCTCGGAGGGTTCGGAATCGTGCTCTTCGCCGAGCGCCTCATAGAGATCGCGGTAAAGGGCCAGAGCAGACGCCGTATCACCCATTGCCCAGTGCTCGCGCATCAGGTGACGGCAGGCGGGCTCGTTTGTTGGGTCAAAGTGCTGCAAGCAGCGGGCGGCATGATCGCGCACTGTGCCGGGCACGGCCGGGTCAGAGATGGCCCGGGTGAAGGTGTCTCTTAAGGTGAAATCCACTTGATTGCGTATCACCGAAAGCCAGCTATCGAGCGCTCCAGAAAGGCCCGTGAAGTCAGCCATGAAATCTTCGACTTTTTGATCGTAGTTTGCGGGTAGATTAGCCAGTTCTCCGGTTTCCAGGGCATGACTGAGCGTATCGAGATCGGTTGTGATCGCCTTCTTTTTGACGGAAACTTGAGACCGGCCAAATTCGATAATGTCATCAATGCCTGGCGCGGCCTGGCGCAGTTTGCGAATGATCTGCCTCAGTGAGCCCTTGGATTTGGTGGGGTCGGCGTCTTCCCAGAGTAGGCAGGCGAGGCTGTCGCGGGAATGCGTAGTCTCTCCGCTCAGACAAAGATAGGCCAGCAAAGCATCGCCGCGCTGGGAATTGGTCCGCACAAGGCAGCCGTCAAGTTTAACACTTGGGGAGCGCCGCAATATGTCCAACTTGATACTCAATAGGTGTCTCGAAACGGAGTTAATCGTCTGAAAAAACGCGCCAGCCTTCCAAACTAGAGCTGTCTTACGCAAAAAATAAGCACGACTTGCCACAATTTTCAATCCGGCGAGACGACTACATGCGATCGATATGACTTACACTTTGTGCCGCCTGAAGGAATGTCGCATTCTGTAGAATGATTGAAACATTTTGTTTAAGCGTTCCATGTTTTCCAAATTGCATTGTTTTCTGGACAAAACTTGGCCAATATCTATTGACTCTCAAAGAGCACTTGTAGGGATTTTTGTTGAAAAACAGAGAGTTTTTAAGCAAATAAGCCCCGCGGAAGCACTATTGCCTCATCAGCCCCCGGGCACCATTCTTCACCTCACCGAAATCTCGATACTATTGAGCACCATCAAGCTTCACTGCGCGGACCGAAAGCGGACCTTGGACGACGTCGCAGCATTGAGCAAAAAGGGCTCGTACCTGACCTCGGATGCGACGCAGCATCCTGTAATATACTGGCACGGTCAACGTCGGGTTGTCGTTGTGGGAGGGCATGGCGGATCGGAGGATCAGTCATGGAAACACCAAACTTACCTGCCATTCGCGCTTTGCGCCCCGCTTGGAACAAAGGCCGGATCGTCGGCCAAAAGCGACCGCTGAAACCAAAGCATGTCTGGGCGATCCGGGTTCGACTTGAACTGGCCGAAAACCATCGCGACCTCGCACTTTTCAATATGGCAATCGACAGCAAGCTGCGCGGTTGTGATCTGGTGAAGATGAAAGTTGTCGATGTCATGGCGTCGGGCCAAATCTAAGAGCGTGCTTCTGTCCTGCAAAGCAAAACCCAGAAACCGGTGCGCTTCGAGGTTTCGGACGGCACGCGATTATCCGTCGGGAAATGGATGGAAGATGAACTTATGGTCGGCTCGGAGTACCTGTGGCCGGGGCGGTTCCACGAGCGCCTGCATATCTCGACCCGACAGTATGCCAGGATTGTCCGCGACTGGGTTACGTCAATCGGTCTAGAGGCGAGTGCTTACGGCACCCATTCGATGCGTCGAACCAAGGTCACGCAGATTTACAAGCAGATTTACAAGAAGACCGGCAACCTGCGTGCTGTTCAGCTTCTTCTCGGTCACACCAAGATGGACAGCACGATCCGGTACCTTGGTGTTGAACTCGAAGATGCCCTGGCGATCGCGGAAGCCATTGAAATCTAGCGCAGATGGGTCGCCCTCACAGGCGGCCCTTTGCTGCCATTGACCGACAGTTAGCGATGCTGCTGCGCAGCTCTCCAAAGCGGGTCGCTCGCAGCAATAGCGAAATCTGATGCGGCGCGAGCTCATGTAATTCCTGACCGTCAGCCACCCATCACGCTTGATCCAAAGATGGCTCCTTGAGTTTCCTCATGATTGCAAGACTTTCCGTTGGATGCCGCGACCTGATGTTACTACATCAGCAAAGATGTCGCTCTTTTGCCAACAGCGCCGCCTGTGTTCGATTGGACACGCCCAACTTCGCCAAGAGGTTCTTCACGTGCAACTTGACGGTGACCTCCTGGATACCAAGGTTGCGTGCAATCTCCTTGTTTGACAGGCCTATACATAACTGCTCCAGCGTCTGCATTTCGCGCTCAGAAAGATTGGATGTGTTGTCGGCCGTGGCAGCTGTTTCTGGGGCTGCAAAGTCGAACGGCAAGTACCGCTCACCTGACAAGACAAATCTGATCGCATTGATAAGGGATGACGGGGTAAGTGACTTGGGAATGAAACCATGCGCGCCCTGTGCCATTGCGCGGTTGGCGACCTCGCGGTTGGCGACGCCCGACATCAATGCGACCTTCGTCGCCGGATAGCTTTTGAGCGCGCGGTTCAAACCCTCCAATCCGTTCATGCCCGGCATATGATAATCCAGAATAAGTAGGTCGATTGAGTCGATGCCTTCCATCTTCTCCAGCGCTGCTTGCAGCGTCGGCGCTGTCATGACTTTGAAGTCGTCGACCGTTTCCAGATAGGCTGCGATGGTATCGCGCACGAGGTCATGGTCATCGGCAATAAGAATGTTCGGCATGGGGTTGTGATCCTTGTTTCCGAACCGGGCTACAACTCAAAAGAGATCAAAAATGTGGCAGACCTATACCATGGTATAGGTAACTATCCCTATGCCTTAAACAAACGTTCAACCGATGCGATAGATCAGTTGCAGTCTTGGAAAGGCACAACTGTATGACACCTGCATTCCTCACGAGATCGCTGTTGGGCGCATATGCTCTGGCTGTGAACATGACGACATCAGCACTCGGGCAGGATGTCATACCGTTGCAAGTGACGACGGCCGACACCGATGCTGTGGCCATTGAAGTGAGCCTTGAGACACTGGAGTCGCTCGACCAAACCACGTTCACGACCACAACCATTTGGACGGATGGCGATGTGCAGTTTTCGGGCGTGTCGCTCAAAGCCCTGCTGGCCTATCTGGACCTCGATGGGCAATCGCTGGAGATGGTGGCATTGAATGATTACGCTGTCTCAATGCCCGTCGCGGAACTGGAAGATGGCGCACCGATCCTTGCAACACGTATGAACGGCGAAACAATGTCGGTGCGCGACAAGGGCCCCTATTGGGTTGTGTTCCCCTATGACAGTGATCCCAAATATAGCACCGAGACGAACTATGCGCGCAGCATCTGGCAGCTCAATCGCTTGAAGGTTGTGGATTGATTTAGACCTCCTCCCTATGCTGACCTCCGACAGGAGCAGACGCATGAAGGCCGGAATGAACCGATATCGGATCGCCGTATTGGCAGGCCTTGGGCTGATTTGCCTGCTCCTATCATTTATGGTGACCAACCTTCTGGCGCAGCTGCGCGAGTTGTCCACCGCCGCCAGCGACAACACGCAATGGAGTATCTCGCAACTCGACACCGAATTGGCCAATTTAAGTGCTGTTTTGGCCGATGGGCTGTCAGATCCGCGGTTTTCGCCTGACGACATTCAGCTGCGGATCGACATCATGATCAGCCGGGCGCGCATAATCAATTCCGGCAGCGCTGCCGCGATTTTCAGTCAGGATGACCGCGCAGCCAGTCTGATTGCGCCGATCAACGATTTTGTGGACCGGGCAATCGCCATTTCCGATCAACCGGGGTCGTTGAACCGCACAGATTTGGAAGAACTCAGACGTCTGGTTCAGGACGTCCGTCCCAATATCAGGGAAACCGCCCTTCTTGGTGTCACCTTGGGTGCCGCGAATGCCGAGGCCCGCCGCGCTGAGTTTGCGCGGCAACTTCGACGCACGGGGAGTATGGTGATCGGGCTTCTTCTGATGATGGGCGGGCTCTTGCTGCTGTTGGAGCGCATGCTGCAACGTGCGGCGCGGCGAGATGCGGACTTACAGACGTCGTCGCAGCTTCTGGCGTCGACGGTCGCGGCCTCGCTGGACGCGATTGTGACCGCGGACGAGACCGGCAAGATCGTCGAATTCAATGCTGCCGCCGAAGATGTCTTTGGCTGGGAAAGGGCCGAGATCGTCGGCCAAAACATGGAGCGGACCTTTATTCCCGAACGTATGCGCGACGCCCATCACAATGGGATGAAACGCTATCTTGAAACCGGCAAACCGCGGGTTGTGGGCAAAGGTCGCGTTGAACTGGCTGCACTACGCAAAACCGGTGAGGAATTCCCGGTTGAACTGAACATCACGTCGATCAAGGACGGGAAGGGGACTAAGTTCATCGCGTATGTACGCGACATCAGCGAACGCAAGATTAACGAACAAAAGTTGATCGATGCACGTGATCGGGCGGAGCGCACAGATAAGGCCAAGTCGCAGTTTCTGGCTGTGATGAGCCACGAAATGCGCACCCCCTTAAATGGGATCATGGGCGTTCTGGATCTGTTGCGGACGACGAGACTGTCGCCAAAGCAGGACCACTATACAAAGATCGCATCAGCATCGAGTGAGATTTTGCTTGAGCATGTGAATGAGGCTTTGGACATCACGCGGATCGAAACCGGCACATTGCAACTAACACCGCAGCACTTTGATTTGACGGAGTTGGTCAGGTCTGTGGTTGATGTTCTGGAACCGCTTGCCGCCGAAAAGCGACTGTCGCTTGCTCTTGATCTCGAGGACAGCATTCAGATGGGGTTTTGGGGCGACAGCAATCGCATACGCCAGATTTTGATCAATCTCATCGGCAACGCGATCAAGTTCACTGAGAGCGGCACTGTCACGCTAAAGGTCACCGGCATCCACGGAGCATCGACATCATCGCTGAAATTCGCGGTGACCGATACCGGGGCGGGCATCCCGGTTGAAGATCACGAACGGGTCTTTGAAGACTTCGTCGCCTTGGCGCATGGCAGTGGTCGCCACAGCCGGGGTGATGGGCTGGGTCTTTCGATTTCACGCAAGATTGCGCGGCAACTCGGCGGTGACATCGTATTGGAAAGTGAAATTGGCAACGGATCGACATTCACGTTGAACCTGCCGTTGGAAAGGTCGACACAACTGGAGAGACAATCTAAGCAACATCATGCAGCAACCCCTGCTTCGCCCTGCTCAGTGCTGATCGTCGAAGACAATGACATCAACCGTCGGGTTCTGGAAGACATGCTCGTCGGTTTGGGTCACGAGGTCGATGTTGCGGTGAATGGTGCGGAGAGTCTGGACAAGCTCGCGGTCAAACCCTTCGATATCGTTTTCATGGATATCAGCATGCCGGTCATGGATGGGATTGAGGCTACTCGCCAGTTACGCGGCAAGGATGGCCCGAACCGGCGGACGCATATTGTCGGGCTGACGGCGCATGGGCGCGAGGAATACCGCGAAGAGGCCGAACAGGCGGGTATGGACAGATTTCACACAAAGCCCATTCGCCTGGATGCTTTGCAGGGGATTATCGCTGACGTCGCTGATAGGGCGCATCTGCCGATGACCGCGATACAAAATGATGTATTGAAAGAGTTGGCGGATGCGCTCGGCCCGGAAAAGCTGCGCGGGATCTGCGACCGCTTCTTGTCAGAACTGCAGGTTTTAGCCTCCGATTTGCGGGATGGGACTCTGGTTGACGACCCCACCGCGACGGCTGAAGCGGCGCACAAAGCCAAGGGTGCTGCGGCCATGTTCGGCCTGACCGACCTTGAAGACTTGCTTTTGCGCCTAGAAAAGCAAGCCCGCGCAGAGGGCCGCATAGATGTTGATCGGTACATTACACAAATTCTTCATGGCGCGGAATCTGCGAAGGCCACAATCGCTGACGCCTTGAAGAACGTCTGATCCTGAACCCCATCGGGATTATCACCCTATCCATCAGGATAGATCACCCATCCCATTTCGCTTCACGCTATCCCGACGGTTCGCCGTCAGCATGGTTAAACAAGCGTAAACGTTTCTCAGTACCGAAACAGGGCCGCATGGAGGGGCCCGAAAAAAGGAATGAGTATCATGAGAAACGTAAAAGACATCATCATCGTCGGTGGAGACGGTTTTTGTGGTTGGCCGACGGCACTTCATCTGTCGAAGCTTGGTCACAACGTGACGATTGTCGATAATTTGGCGCGCCGCGAGATTGACCTGAAGCTCGGCGCCGACAGCCTGACACCGATTGCATCGATGAAAGATCGCCGCGCCGCATGGAAAGAGATAACGGGCCTGACAATCGGCTTCGAGAACATCGACGTTGCGCGCGAATTTGATCAGGTGACCGAGCTGCTGTCGACGATCAAACCCGACACGATCATCCATTTCGGTGAGCAGCGGGCGGCCCCTTATTCCATGAAGGGCATCGGCGAAAAGCGCTATACGGTCGACAACAATATCTCCGGTACGCATAACCTGCTCGCCGCTTCGGTTGAGCTGGGTCTGGATCCGCATTTTGTCCATCTCGGCACGATGGGCGTCTATGGCTACGACGACGATGGGGTCGAGATCCCCGAAGGCTACTTGCCGGTCTATGTGCCAAGCGAGAACAAGATCTACCAGCGTGATATCCTTTACCCGACCAATCCAGGCAGCGTTTATCACATGACCAAATCCATGGATCAGCTGCTGTTTCAGTTCTATGCCAAGAACGACCGCATGCGGATCACCGACCTGCATCAGGGCATCGTTTGGGGCACCCAGACAGAAGAGACAAAGCTTGATGAGCGGTTGATCAACCGCTTCGATTACGATGGCGACTATGGCACGGTCCTCAATCGCTTCCTGATGCAGGCCGTGGTTGGCCACCCACTCACGGTGCATGGTACAGGCGGGCAAACCCGTGCCTTCATCCATATCCAGGACACGGTGAATTGCCTGGCGATGGCTGTTGAAAACCCGCCTGCTTCTGGTGACAAAGTCGCGATCCTCAACCAGATGACCGAGACGCACACAGTGCGTTCACTGGCCAAGCTTGTCGCCAGCAATTCAGGCGCTAGGATTGCCTATGTCGACAACCCGCGGAACGAGGCCGCCGAGAACGGTCTGCGCGTGTCAAACAAGACCTTCATCTCCCTTGGTCTTGAACCGATTACGCTTGCTGAGGGGCTGATGGATGAAACGCAGCAGATTGCCGTGAAATATGCGCATCGCTGCATCCGCAAGATGATCCCATGTACCTCGACATGGACGGATAACCAGCGCCCCGGTGTGGTTGACCCGGAAAAAACCAAAGCTGCCTGACCCTCCTCGTCAGCTGCGCCGGACCCGCTTGGAGGTAGGTCCGGCGCAGTTGCGTGACACATCCAAAAACTATCGGTGAACAACATGCGTATGATTGGCATTGGGCTAATGGGATTTCTTTTGGCGGCTGTGGCCCTGCTGCTTTCAACAATGAATATCCTGGAAAGGGGGCAACATTACCTTCGCGGATTGACCGCTGAATCTCAGCTGACATTTGAAAGCCGCACGGCAACGCCTGCGGATGATCCTTACACAGCGACGATACAGCGATCCAACGCGATCCACCCCATCATACTTGCCGGTTTGCCAGCCTATCAGAGCGTCGTCTTTACGATGCCATTGGATGCGCGCCCCACGTCTGGATACCTCCAAATCAACGCAACATCTCAGGTTCTCGACGGGGTCGAAGGCGCGCTCCGCGTGTCCATCGATAACGTCAAACGAGGTGAGGTGTTGCTGCTTCCGGGCAAGGCCGCGCGTTCCCTGCAAATTCCGCTTTCACCGACGGATTTCGCAAGGGATGAGCTGGTCGTTTCTATTTCACTGCAAGGCGAGGGTCCGGACTCTCAGTGCAGCAGGGATGAGGGTCTTGAGGCCATCGTCGAGATAGAGACGACCAGCGCTATCTTTGTCACGCTTGATCGCCCGCTTGAGACGGCGCGTGACCGGGTCAACGCATGGGGCCGGATTGTCAGGGTCGCATGGCCCCATTGGCTCGACAATCAGGAACGGGTCCGGCGTTTGGTTTTGGCCACGGAGTTCAAGCAGCACGACGTTGAAACGGTCGTGCTAGGCGGCCCTTCGACAGATGCGCTGACAACCGTGCAGCTGCGCGCTGTCCTGCCGATGTTCACGGAACAGGCGGATCAAAGGCCAGTATCCTGGCCACGACCTCTCGCGCAGAAAGGGGCAAATGCGGGCTTACGCCGCTTTCATCGCGAAACCAGTTGGCGGTACCGTTATGATCTGTATCGTGAAGACGGCCTGATGTTGCCCTCCGGTTTGGATCTGGACATGGCCTTTGGTCGCCAATTGCCGGGCACGCATTGGTCGCTGACCGTCACGCTTAACAACCGCCTGCTCCATCACGAGATACTTGATGGCAGCCAAGCATCCTATGCAGCTTTAATCCCCTTGCCAGCGGACATGCAAACTGCGTCCAACACCATCGAAATCGTCGCAAGCACCACGCATGGCAGCAGTGGTCGCTGCGACCGGGGACCTGCATTGATGGCAGAAATGCTGCCGACAACGCGCCTTCTCGCAGGCGATGCGAGCTATTCCGATCCGCTCATAGAGGTACGTCAGGCTTTGTCAGAAATCGGCGTGCTGGGTCTTGGAGTTTCGGGCGTCCTGGGTGCGGCAGATGCCAATGCCGCAAGCAGTCTGTTGGCCCAGCTGGTGCCAACATCAGCGACGCTCAAGCCCGATACGACCAGGGCCAAGATCGTGGTCGTACCGCCGCAATCTGCCGGGTTCGCCCTGCCCGAGACCGGGCCGATCTGGTTGGTCACGCAGGATGCGATCACGCGGCGCCCGCAAATTGATCTGTTGGAACCAGGTACGCAATTACCGCGCAGCGGTCTGGCCATACTTATCGTCCCTGACACCATCGATATGACGCAGATCGCGTTATGAGCGCGGTTGAGGATAAGCGCGAGCAGATCAACTACATCTCTGTCGACAGCGCGCCAAAACGGTTTGCGGGTTCCGTTTCGAACTGGCAAGGCCCCAAGATGCTGGCATGCTTCACCGGTTTGGCGGCAGGACAGTTGTGGCTCATCAACACCGATTGGGTCGCGCAGATGTTCCCAAACCACGACTATGTGTTTTCGCCCCATGAGGGTCATCACGCGATTGCCGTCCGCATCTTTCTGGTCTCCTTCTTCGTTGCATTCGCGGCATTCAGTTCAGCCGAGGGACGCGGAAGAGTCCTCTTCGGCTTAGACATGGTGCTGACATTTTTGGTGGGTTGCGCTGCCTTTGATCTGGCCAATGCTGTCGCCGACAGCCTGATCGGTCGGTCGTTATCGCTGCATTTCAGTGCGATCGCATCAGGGTTGTTCGGCTTCGCCGTCTACTCCTTCAAGCTCTTGGAACGCGGCTTCATGCCCGCACGCATCCGCGTCGAACATGTGCCTGTCAGCCAGACACGTGCCTCTCTGAGGCTCGGTGTCAGTATCGCATTGGCCGCAATCATCGCGGTCTGGGTCGGCGGGATGGACCTGAAGATCGTTCTGCTACTGCGACAATGGACCTTGTTGGGCGGCATCGGCCCCGGCGTGTTCCTGTTTCTGCCGGTTCTGTTCGGGCAACTCTACCTTCTGGCCATCTATGATGTGCTGACGGCCAAGAAACCGAAATTCAACCCACCCGTCTCTGTGATCGTGCCTGCACATAATGAATCCTACATCATAAAAGATACGATCAACGCGATGGACCGGGCCGCGAAACACTACGGTGGTGACGTTCATATTCTGATCATGAACAATAACTCGACCGATGACACCGAAAACATCGCGCGCGAGACATTGGCCGCATGCGAGGCCGCCAAGGGCCGTGTCATCAACGTACCAAAGCCGGGAAAATCCAATGCTTTGAACGCGGGGCTGGACGCATGCGAAACAGAATTCCTCGTCCGCGTTGACGCGGATACGCTGGTCGGCGAAGACAACTTTAGCCGCGCTATGCCATATTTCACCGATCCTCAGGTCGGTGTTGTGGGGGGCGTGCCCGTCCCGCCTGGCGGTGCTTTGTTCGACAGGGCCCGCCTGTTGGAGGTTCTAGTCAAACACGGCTTTTATTCGGTAGCGATGGGCGCCGTAAACGGCGTCGTCGGCATTCCGGGGATGTTCGTGGTCTACCGCACGCATCATCCGCGCCATCTGGGTGGTTTCGTCGAAGGAATGAACGGTGAGGACACGGACATTTCGCTGCGCATCGGCGAGCTGGGCTTTCACTCCGTCGTTGATCCCAAGATCAGATACATCTCTGAAGTCCCGTCATCCTATAGCCACATGCGGGAACAACGCATGCGGTGGTTTCGGTCGATCTACCATATCTCTTCGCGCTGCAGGGACCTGATTTACGGTTCGAACAAAACACTGCGCGGCAAAGTGATCTTGCCCTATATGCTGGTGAATTCGGCGCGGCGTGCGATGCTTGTGCCCTTGATCATCTTCGGGGCCTTGGAGCTCGGCCTCGGCTTCAACCCCGGCAGTCCGATTGTCTGGCAATCCATCGTTGCTGTCACAACCGGTGCGCCTGCCATCATGGCGGTGGTTGCGTCCCTCTTAAACGGTGTGCCGAAAGGCATTCTCGCGCTGCCTGAATACCTGATCTTTCGCGCGCTTCGAGCCTACTTCACACTCGAATCCATGCTCAGCATTCTCGTCGATGTAAAGGGTGAAGACCTCGAACGGGTCATCCGGCACGACATTGTTCCCGACAAGCCCATTCGGGTGGCCTGACATTGTGCTGCCCACCTATCCTTTCGAACACATGACCTACCCGAATATGCGCCGGACTATGCTTAATCCGCAACATGTCATGCTTAAGGAAGTCCTAATAATCACCTGAGTTCAGAGAGTTACCCTTATCGTGAAGGAATGGTGAGACAATGGTAAGACGTATTTTTGGAACCCCCGAAGCCGACCAGATTGAAGGCGGCGCGGGGCGGGATCATATCCTCGGAAAGGCCGGGAATGATCAGATCATGGCGGGCAACAGCGCTGACAATGTCTACGGCCAACGGGGCGACGATGCGATTTACGGCGCGGCTGGCGCTGATCGTCTGCGGGGCGGGGTGGGATCAGACCTGCTTATGGGCGAGACTGGTCAAGACCGGCTTTATGGCGGTGATGGAGATGACATCATTTCTGGCGGAGATGCCGCCGGAAATGGCGGCGGGTCTGGTGACGGGATCAACGACCGGCTGTGGGGTGGTGCTGGGAATGATCAGATGTCTGGCGATAGCGGCAATGATTTACTTTATGGTGGCACTGGGAGCGACACGATGCTTGGCGGTGCGGGCCGAGACAGGCTGTTCGGCGCCAGCGACGACGACGATATGTCCGGCGGCGACGCAAACGATGCGTTGTTCGGTGGCCAAGGCAACGATGCCCTTGCCGGAAACGCCGGTCTGGACGTTTTGTATGGCGCGGCGGGAAACGATGAGCTGACGGGCGGAACCGGATCTGACGTGCTTCACGGCGGCCATGACAATGACGTGTTGTCGGGTTCCGAAGGCAACGACCGGCTTTTCGGGTCATCTGGGAATGACACGCTCTTTGGCGATGGTGGCAACGACAAGCTTTATGGTGGCGCAGGAAATGACACGATTGAAGGCGGCATCGGCGCCGATCGCGTCTGGGCGGGCGCTGGTGACGATGTCGTAAAAGGCGGTGCTGGTGATGATGTGCTTGGCGGTGCCGCAGGCAATGACACGCTTTACGGAGGTAGTGGCACAGACACCCTCTATGGCCGATCGGACAATGACACGCTCTTCGGCGGCACTGGAAACGACCTTCTGTTCGGTGGTGCGGGCAATGACGCACTTTCCGGAGATGGCGGCGCGGATTATCTCAGTGGCGGTCAAGGGCAAGATACGCTGAGCGGGGGCAGTGGCAACGATGAGCTGACCGGGCAGCAGGGCGACGACATCTTGTATGGCGGTGCTGGCATAGACAATCTGCGCGGCGGGAATGGGTCTGACACGCTGCATGGCGGCACAGGCGGCGACACGCTCGACGGTGGCGCCGATGCCGACTTCTTGTTCGGAGATGCGGGGGCTGACCTTTTGGATGGTTCCTGGGGCAACGACATATTGGACGGGGGCGCCGGAAATGACACTCTGCTGGGCGGTAGCGGCGCTGACATCCTATGCGGTGGATCTGGTCGAAATGAGCTGACCGGTGGAGCGGGTTTAGACACCTTTGTTTTTAAGGCCGAAGCGAGTTTCTTTTTAGGCACAATAACGGATTTTCAAACCACGGGTGCTGCGCATGACATTCTCGATTTGACAGCATTCGATATCTTAGCAACCGCATCGGATCTTGCGGAATGGCTCGCAGAAAATGTCCTTCAGCGAGAAAATGGTGACGTCTCCATTCGATTGTCAAACTCTCAATCCGTTCTTGTTGAGGATCACCTGGGGCTTGGCGAGGATTTGGTCGGTCAATTGATGGAATGCATGTTGATCTAAATGATCCAGGGGGTTTGAAACCGCAGAAGAAGAATGTGCGCTGGCTGGAGGCCCAAAAAATGACGGCCGTTGATTGGATCAAAGCTTTGTGGAGGTAGAGCCCAACCCGCAATTCCTTGTTGGTAGCAAATGTCGGCTTTTCGCACGGCAACCAACAGATACTGCGCTGCAGCTAATGACTTCTTTCCGCCCGACCTGCGGGAAGCATGCGTCTCAATATTTGGTAGGATCATGTCTGCTTCGGGCTGAAAAGGTTGCTCATCATTTCTGAGAGCAACCTTTTAATCAGGACGGGATTCGAACCCGCGAGACGCTTACGCGCCTACTCCATTATCAGTGGAGCGCCTTCGACCACTCGGCCACCTGTCCACACGAGGGTGGAGGAACCTCATATCGTAGCGGACTAATGGCTGAATGCAATGCCCGACGCAGCAGTTACATTGGTTTGGATCGCGATCAGCAACGACCGCTTTGGGCTGCCCACGTTCATCCGACCGACTTGTCAGGTGTCGGCGCAGAACCCAAGGCAGACACGATTGCCACATCTTGATCCAAGTCGTAATTTATACCTTGGTATTGTGTCACTCAGCACAACCTGTGAAGCACACCTTGGAGCCCGGCATGTTTAACTATTTGTTGAAATCTGCTGTTAGGTCGGCAATTCGGGCCGCTGAGCGAAGCTACAACACTCCGGAGCGAAAAGGTGGCAGAGGCGAGCGCCAGGTGCACAATGCGCTCTCTTCTGTTCTAGATGAAGATGAGTATCGGGTCTTGTCTGACTTGATCCTGCCAATCGCAAGTGGAACGACCCAACTGGATCACCTTATACTATCGCGCTTCGGGATTTTCGTGATCGAGACCAAGAATATGTCTGGTTGGATTTTTGGTGGTGCTGACCAGCAGAAATGGACGCAAGTGCAGAAAGGTGGCAAACGCCGCAGCTTCCAAAACCCACTACGGCAGAACTATGCTCATGTTAAAGCCGTGCAAAGCATTTTGGACATCGACCTAACGTCGCTGCACAATTTTGTTGTCTTTACTGGCACCGCCGAACCGAAGACCAAAATGCCAGAAAACGTCGCTTGGGGACTGCGCGCGCTCGGAAAGCTTATCGCAGCTCGAAGACAGCTCGTCTTCTCGGACTTCCAATTGAACGCTTTTGCCAAAAAGCTGCTAGGTCGGGCATTGGAGAGCAACAGAGCCAGTCGCGCACAGCACTTGCAAAACCTTGAAAAGAAAACTGCGGCCAAAACGGTCGCACATTCGTCAGGGAACTCAAACGCAGAAAGCCAAACCCTGTGTCCGAAATGTGGAGGCGAAATGGTACAACGCGCAAACCGCAAGACGGGCGACACTTTTTGGGGATGTACGAAGTTCCCTAAGTGCCGTGGTACCCGAAAGGTAGCCTGATATTCTACCTGCACTAGAGAGCTCATCTTGTGCGATAAGCGAGCATCAACCAAATTGGCGCGCTGTCATTATTGTCTGATCAGTCTCGCAGATGGTGCGTTCAGTATGCAACCGCAGCATCGTGTTGGTTAGTCCGCTGACCGGTCAGCGGACCGTAGATCCAATGTCCGCAAAGGGCTGCCTTCGGTCAAGCGAACAAATCTATCAGATGTCAGTAGTCAGCCCAAATTGACCGATGCTGCACAAGACATGAACGAACGCTATCCTGTCTGTTGCAACTCAGTTCCATGATTTGAGGAAGGCGTGGCCTGTGAGTGCAAGGCCGAGCAAGAAGAGTGATACTATCACCAAGTACGTCCCTAAGCCGGCCGCCAGTTGCTGCGCGGTTGGGAAGAACATGCGGAAAGTCCCGGCGACAATAAGGAGCCAGCCAGACAAGGTGACTAAGGCAGTGAAATCTGGACGCCAAAAGCTGTGACTAGTTACAATGATCAAACCACCGATTAGAAAGAGCAGACCGTTCAGATAGACGACCGTGGGATGGACATCGTGCCAAACTCTCAAATTTAGAGATTCCGATGTTGTTACTAAGACCAAGGTGGGCCCCAACACAGCAGCGATGCGAACAGATGTGTCCATGGATCAGAGTTCTCTTTTATAACGACCATACCTTCATGCACAAATATGTAACACAGACCTTGCTTGCAACTCGCTCCGATCAGTTGTGAAAGCTAACTATGGATTGCGCGATCAGAAAACCGCTGGAAGCCGAGGCTGTGATACGCATAGTTCCTTGCATGATACATGATAGGACTGGCTCAAAGAGGTTATTTTGAAGACCAACATCAAGAGAATATCAGGTAACTGGACTGACGGCTTTGCCCTGGATAAACACAAGATCAAGAGTACACCTATCGGCTACAATGATTATGGCCACATGCAATTTGATACACTTCGTACTGCAGTTGGTGAGGCAGTCTTTCAGCTCAAATATCGAGGCGATTTTGGCCAAGTGAAGCCTCTGGCGAAAGCAGTCGTGAAGAATATCGTCCCCCAACTCGGCCGGATAGGGTTTGTCGTTCCTGCACCGGCTTCACTAGTTCGCAAACGTCAACCCGTTCTCGAAGTCGCGACGGAGGTAGCGGCGCAAATGAATGTTCCTGTGTTCAACAACACTGTGACCAAAGTCGCAGCCGTAGCTAACACGCCGTTGCTGAAAAACATGACCTCCAAAGCTGATAAAGTGGAAACGCTAAAAGGTAGGTTTGCTCTGAACGATGAGATACAGAATCAGGGCAGATGGAACGTTCTGGTGGTTGATGACTTATACGATTCTGGAGCGACTTTAGAAGCGATTTGCACTATACTGTCGTCATACCGTAAGGTGGCGAACATCTATGTGGCAGCTCTTACCTGGAAGTGACGGATGAAAACTGTCTTCATTGCCGGCTCTATCAAGATCAAGAACATCGACCCTGCGTTTGTCGATCGGATCAAGAACATCGTTCGAAAGAACATGGCTGTTGTGGTTGGGGATGCCAACGGTGCAGACACGTCTATCCAGCGTGAGCTGGTGGCACAGTCTGCCGACTATGTAACTGTTTATTGCACTGGTGAGAAACCCCGCAACAACGTGGGGCATTGGCGCGTTCGACAAGTGTCATCCTCTGCTGAACCCGGGACACGCGCTTACTTCACCGAAAAGGACTTGAAGATGGCCGAGGCGGCAGACTTCGGGCTTATGCTTTGGGATGGTGCCAGCACTGGGACGCTCAGCAACGTCATTGAACTGTTGCAGCAGGGAAAAAAGAGCGTTGTCTTTGTGAACCGCGATAAACGGTTCATCGAGGTTAAAGCACCAACCGATATTCATGAACTGGTCTCGGCGATGTCAGTTGGCGCGAAAAGACTAGCTGAACAAAAGATCGGCCTACACGGAAAGATTTCAAAGCTTGTCAATGAGCAACCGAGTCTTGCCCTGTAAAGCTTCCCTATCGTCTCAGCGGAAGCTATTTTGAGTTTGTGACTGCGCGTTAATCGGTCGCTCCCTCTCCACCAGCGCGATGTTACCCCCGACTTGGGCCGTCCAGATATGGACCATCCCGACTCTTGTCACGGTCAAGTCCCAACCTTGGCCCCCGCTCTATTTCACGCGCGAATAGCGGACTGTGTTGTGGCGCATTCCTGGGCGCTGATGCTTTTGAGAGGTCTAAGATCCGCTTGGCAAGCCGTTCTCGATCTGCAGACGAGAGTTTTGGGGCATCACCTGGTAGCACCTCTTCAGGGCGGGCCAAGGCCGTGATCTCTTTCAACGAGTACCCTTTGTACAAATCTTCGAGAAGGGCTTGAGCTTCCTTGGCATCCCGCGCTTGCCCATCTTCTGCCGAGAGTATCCGCTGCACTACGCTTTGGCGTGCCACGCGCGCTTGCATGCCACCTTCGGGAGTGAGCTCTTCGAACTCGCCGCCATAGCGTAAAGCATCACCGACCATTTGAACATCATCGGGCCCATTCTTTGCCAAAATGCACATTCGGGAAACGACCTTGTCGATGTCGCTTACCTTCGCGATAACCGTCTTTTTTCGCTCTGAGAAAATGCTGCGGAATGTACGAGCTGCATTTGGATCACGGATCGTAAATGGAGCGTCCTTCTTATAGATACATTGCTTCCATTCATAATTCTCGGCATCCGGCTTAACTTCATGGGCCACTTCAATCCGAAGATCTGTTAGAGCGCGTTCCTGTGCCATATGCTGTGCGATTATGTCTGCTTTGATCTGCTGATCAGCGCTCAGTTCAACCTTTTTTGCTTCAGCATAGAGACTTCTGACAATCTCGCGTGGGCGATCCAAATCATGTACATCCTTCTTATGTGGCGCATATCTGTTCATTGCAGAAATGAGCGCATCGATCATATCTTCATCCATGTTTCGGGACCTTTCAGTATTTGATGATGGCTGTGCCAGGTCGGAGCTTTGCTCCACCCGCGCTCGTGCTTTGTCATACTCGGTTGTGTAGATATCCTTGATGCTTGCGATGAGGGACATGCGCCGTGTCTGATACTCCATGCGCGGGTAGGGGGTGTGGCGCGCGCGGGTGTTGACCTGCTCACCGATAGCGGCACCTTCTGGCATGAGATCGCGGCTGTACGCGAGAGGCGCGAAGGCTTCCTTCAGCATGTCGGCGTACCCACCAACTTCGCGGGCGTCGGTGACCCGGTTTGACAGAACTTCCAGACCTGCTTTGAGAGCACGCCCCACGTCCTGACGGTTTTCTGCATCAGCAACAGTGATCGCTCTGGCAAGGGCACGGGCCTCCGGGAGAATGGCCTCTCCGGGCTTTGCGTCAGACCAGCGACGGGCCAGATCGTCTGGCGTGGTGCGCGCGGCGCGCGGCAAGCGTGTGGTCATCTCTTTCCACTGACCGCGCGAACTGACACGATTCAGGAGGCGAGAGACATCACTCTGCAGGGCACCATCCATCACGGCTTCGCCGTCTATCACACGCGCGTCCAGAACATGAGACAGCGCCCGTGTCGCCGCGGCGGCGGCGAGATCTTCATGTGCTGGATCTGATTTGAACAACTGCGCAAGTGAGTATCTGGACGCCGCAGGCGCGACGGAGGTTACACCATGGCTCTCAAGATACGCCGCCAGATCCGTCTCATCGGCCCTCGCGTGCTGCACCGCTTCTCCAGCACGATGCGGATCAAACCCGTATTCACGCTCAAGCGTGGTCACTTTGTGGCCTTCCCGGGTGGCGATGCGCTTGAGGAAGTTTGTGGCTTCATCCTGTGAGGTTGGCGCGTAAAGGCGCTGGCGCTCGATAAAGCGCGTTGCGGCCACATAGGTGCGGTTCTGGGTGAGATTGGCGGTCGCAGCGACGTGAACCGATTGAATGGACATGCCCTGGGCGCTGTCAATGGTCTGGGCATAATTATAGGTAAGCGCGGGGCCATCTGTTAGGGGCAGCGTGACGTGACGGGCGTCGTCACCAGTGCCGATCTGCAAGGTGTAGTTTTGCGCTTGCGGGTTCACCAATGTGACCTCACCGCGATCTCCTTTCATCAACCCGTACTCCCAATCCGGCTTTGTGATGCGAATAGGATCACCCGCTTGCAATGCCAGGCCGACGCCATCGCGATCAACGGCCAGCGCTTCCTCATGTGACACGTCACGGCTTTGCTGTTCAGCAGTGCGTGCAAGAACGTTGAGCGTTGCGACGTCGGCGTTGCGGAACGTCAGCATGGTTTTATCCCGCGACGGATCAGCCATGTAGCCGGCCACAACCGCCGCCAAATGCTGTTCGGGATCAGCGTCGCTGCCGGTTCCGACAACATAGCCCTGCGCGTTGTAATGATCGATCGCGCGTTCGGCTTGTGCACCACCAACCGCAAGACCTTCACTTGCACGCGCATCCAACGGGTCCCTTTGACGCCAGACTTTGGACAAGGTGACGGTTCCGATCCGGCCAGCAAAACTGCGGAACATCGCGCCGGGCCCATGGGCCTGGATCTGATTGCCATCGCCAACAAGTAACAGGCTTGCGCCACTGCGTTCGCACAAGCCAATCACTGCATCATATTGCGCGGCATTGAGCATCGCGGCTTCATCGACCACCAACAGACTACGGGGCCCCAATGCAATGCGATCTTTTTGTGCGGCCATGAGAAGAGAGGCAACACTGCGCGAGGCAATACCGGACGCATTTTGCAGGTTGCGGGCCGCGTCACCCGACAATGTCGTCCCTGTTACAGACCAGCCCGCTGCTTCATAAACGGAACGGACCCCGTTGAGGACTGTGGTTTTCCCGGACCCGGCATAGCCCGTGAGCATCGCGACCCGCTGCCCTGATGTCGCGTGGCGCAGGCCGCGTTCCTGATCTGGTGACATGGGCCCGTGGGCGGTTTGTGTCGCGGCGCGCAGCACGCGATCCGCCGGGCGGAAGCCGGTGGGGACGAGTGCCATGGCGCTGATGCGATCGCTCAGCTCGGTCTCGCGTTTGATATGATCGAGCGTCGAGTAAACGCGCCCTTCACCCCGTATGCCTGTCTCGGACAACACGACAAGATCGGGATGCACCATGGCTTCTGCAAACATGTGAACGAAGGTCTGGGGATCACGGACCGTATGTGCGAGTTTTGCGGCCACATCCTCTGCGCGGATGACCGACGCCGCGCCGATCAGATCATCGACAGCGCGGCGCGGGTGAAGGGCATAGCCGTTTGGATCCTCCCCAACAACAGGATCTCCAACCTTGTAACTGATGGACAGAAGGTCTGCGCGCCGCTGTGCGATGTTTTGCAGGTGAGCGTCTTGCGCAAACATCCCAGCTTTCAGAATTGGTGTAACGCGATCTGCACGATTGCTGATCCCCGGCACAGTGATCTCTTCCATGGGCGCCGGCGGCACTGGCTGTGTCAGGATGTCCAGACTGTTGCGCCGACCTGCGGCGCGCTTGAGTGTTTCGACGTCCTTGATGGCCGGTTCCGGAACATGCATCTCGAAGCCATGCCTGTGGCACGACATCCCGACACGATAGAGCGATTGATCCATGCTGCGGGAGGCCAGCAGGAAGGTTTTGTCAGCTGGCCGACGCTGGGATGCTTGCCAGAGCGTGGCGGCAAAGGACGGCTTCAGGATGTTGGTGTCACTCTGAGCCAGGCGAATGACATCTGACCCATCTTCTGACTGCACCTGAACGCCGCCGTCTTCATCCAGGCCAAGCAACGTCACGTGCTGACCTTCTTCCAACCCGTTTCTGTTTGCCGACACGTAGACGCGCTGGCCAATGTTTGCGTCCTCACCATCAAGACGCACGGCCGCCCCGAGATGTCCCAGGCGGCGTCCCTCGGAACGTATCGCCTCATTGAGCGCGTCTGTTGCCTTAGCGGAATGTGCCAGAGCCACGCGGCGGTGACCCAACTCATCTGCGTCCGCCCAGAAGCGCCGCGCGATGGCACCGATGGCACTATCCGTCTGTCCCGCAAAGTGGATGTTGCCCAACCCGTAATGGATTGCGATGGCGTGGGCAGCGTGTTGCGTATTGCCAGAAAGGGCCACCGTTGCGCGGCGTTCGGCTTCTTTGGATTGCACCGGGATTGGCAGGTCCTGGTGAACACCCACTTCGCTGGACAGCGCCTGGAACAAGCTCACGGATCGGTTGCGGGGCAGGGCCTGTGGTGTGCTGAGCGCTATGAGCTTGCCGCCCAGATCGTCAATCCGCGCCTGGATGCGCGCCCACTGGGTGCTGTTTGCCATTTCAGCCTGATCCAGAACGACCACAAACTTGCCGTCAGCGGGCACGGCGCCTCTGGCCCAACTTGCTTCGAGGGCGGCCAGAGAGAAGGCCTGCGTGTCGGGCCCCAATGCAGCGGCCGCGCGCGCGGCCCAGCTCTGGCTCAGGCCCGTCGAGATGATCTGGTATCCCCGCGCGCGCCACGCCGCACCTATTTCATTGCGGTACCGGGTGGCTTGCGCGTGATCAGCGGGCAGGACTGCAAGACTGAGACGTTCGGGACCAGTGACATGTTGAACCAGTTGGGTGTCGCCTTCGGATCCGGAAACATCATGCAAGGACTTGGCTGCAAGCGCGAGGCCACGTCGCAGACCGTCTTGTTCGACTTCGGCCTGCACCCGTGTGGTGTAACACTGCGTTCCGTCATAATCGAAACGCCCCGCCTTCACGATTGTGCCGTCGTCTTGAAGACGGGCGATGAGATCACGGCTTTGCGCAAACAGTTCAGATTTATCCTTCTCCGGGTAGTAAGGCCCCAGGTCGCTTGCCAGATCATCAACGTTAAACCGCGCGGACTGGCGCACCAACTCCGCAACAATAAGGGCAGGGGACGCACGATAGGCCGCACGCGTTTGATCAAGAAGCTCCTGGTCATGGGGGGCGATGTCCGGGCGCACATCAAGCGACGGACTTGTATAACTGTCGCTCGCCGCGACAAGGGCGCGCGTGGGATCAAAGCCGTGGTCAAGAACACTGCCTTGAGGCGCGCGTGTGTTGACCCTTGTGAAGAAGGCCTCCACGGATACGGGGTTACTCACATCAACGGGCAGTGACAGCGTGATGTCATCACCCAACTGCAACGCGCTAATCAAAGCGTTGCGCGACAAGCTCTTGTTGGCAAAGATGTGAGCCGAAGGCGTTTGCATCCCATCACTCAGCGCCTGGCGCGCGGTGACAACATAGCCATATTCAAGCGCTGATGCATCGGCACCACTGGCGATCTCCACCTCGCGCCCATCGGTGCGGACGACAACTGCGCCACTTGGTGAGAACCGTGACACTTCCGCAATCTGACCGGACAGGATTGCATGATCGGGCATGTCCCGGGTTGCGACCAGACGCGTGCCAACGCTCAGTGATAATGGTGTCGCATAGCGCCCACGGCTGAGAGAGTGTTCATCACCACCCTCAACGCCCACCTGCGCACTATACATGGCGGCGATCTCCCGGTTCAGCATGTCACGCATACGACGCGAGCCCGCTACGCCCAGCTTACCTTCAGCAGGGTCAGCCATATAGTCTTCAACAAACGCGCGAACATGCTGCGTTTCATTGGCAGCGCCATTGATGTGGCCAAGACTGTACAGATCATCAACCGCCGCCGCGAAGCGCGCACCCTGAGACAAGAGCCCACGTCGATTTGGTGCGATTGCATCAAGGCCGCCAAGTTTGACGAATGGAAGCCGCGCGGCAAGGTGGCGCACTGCATCACCCCCTGCCTCCAGGGAGGGGTCGTTGTGCAACAGGATTTTCGCCCCGATACGCTCGACCTGACTGATTAACAATTCCAGCTGGTCAATGTGTAATCCCGAGGCTTCCGGCACCACGAGAATGTCCTGCGGACCGAACGTGATTGTTTTGTCGTCGAGGCCACTGCTCAGCGCATAAAGATCAAGCCCACGAATACCGGCAGCCACTGCAAACTTTTGCGCGGTCTTTTTGGATGTGTGGAGAGCCACAACCTGACCAGTTGGAATAACATCCCGCGCGGCCGCAATCACACCGGCCGTGTTGGCTGTACTGATTTCCTCGATGATACCTATCCGCGCCGGCCAGAACACAGACTCCAGCGCACGGCGCGCGTCAGATGGCAGATCACATTCATCCGCGACCTGAGAGATCCGCGCGGACAATAACTGTTGTTGGGGAACCTTGATATCCTGCTCAGGATTATCACGCACCGAGAGCTGCGGGTCTTGTAGATCCACAGAAAATGGCACTCCAGAAACAGCCATACGCATACCCTGGTCCATCAGGGAGACCGCCTGATCGATACGATCCACAGAAGAATAGACACGACCCTCACGTCCGGTGCCGGTTTCTGACAGGATGACCAGATCCGGATGACCCATGGCCTCATAGTAAAGTCGCGTGAATGTGGCAGGCTCAAACACCACCTCAGCCAGACGTCCTGCCACATCACTGGCACGCAGCATGCCGCGTTCCGCGAGGAGATCATCAACAACCTTCAGTGGATCAACGCTGTAGCCCCGTGGATCATCGCCAAACATCGGGCTGTCTGCCTTGAACTCGCTGCGCAACAATCCTGAGAGACGTTGCGACTGTTGAAACAAATGAACATCCCCCGAAAGGGCAACGCGCTCGGCCGCCATATCTTCAGCCGGTGCCGTGATGCCTGCAGTCCTGTCGGCGCGTGGGATTGCCGTGATATCTTCAAGTGTGGGGTGCGCGCGGCGCAGGGTTGGGGCCACGTCCGCCATCATGACTTGCTGCAGGCTGGAACGAGACGCGGATTTCACAACGCTCGCAAGAACATCATCAGGCGTTTCGACAGTCAGATCTTCCCCAAAATCACTGACGGGGATTGTGATATCGAGATCTTCGACGTGGCGGCTGATGGCCACGTCCAGCAGATGCCAATCAAACATCCGTGTCACGACAGCGAAGACCTTACCCTTCACGCTCATACCTTGGGATTTGTGGATGGTCGCCGCATACCCATAATCAAAATGAGGGAACGCCTGAGCATCCAGCGTGAATGCGCCTGGGCGCCCGTCAACGGCAAGTGTCAGATTGTGACCGGAGACCGCCACGACGGAAGCAAAGGCGTTGCGCGAGACAGACGCATCGGCAAAGGGCCTGGTGAAGCGCACGCGGTCGCCAGCATTGATCTCCAGTTCGGAGGGGAGAACCAACCCGCCATCTTGCTTCACAAACCCTGCCTCAATCGCGTGGGTGCGCAGCGCTGCATTTGCTGCATCAACACTGGCGTTGGTGTGAAACAACGCAATGCGCTCAAACCCCTCGCTCCAGAAATTGTCCGGAGTGACACCCTCAAAGAAACGCTGGGGCAGCGCTTTGATGGCGCTCTCCAAATCCGCCTCCAGAGTGATTGCACCTTTCTGTTCAAAGTGCATCAACGCTGGCCCGACGCCGTCCATGCTCCGCGAAATCGCCTGAATGGCCGCCTGATCGTCCAGATCTCTTTGGCGCCTCACCTGTGTCATGTATGTGGCCCCAACAAGAGACGAGACATGCTGCAGGGCGGACGAGTCATTTACCGGCCCAAGCTGCTCTGGCGCACCCAACACGTTCAACTTGCCACCCATGGCGTTGATACGTGCTTCAAACCGGGACCAGGTCGCCGTTCCGACCATGCTGGCCTCGTCCATGAACACGACAAACTTGCCTGCAGGGGGCACGGCCCCACGGTCCCATTGCGCTTCGATCTGGGCAATCGTTCCCAACTGCCCATGAAGGCCCGTAAGTGCTTGCACTGCTTTACCCGAGACCGCCGCACCAATGACCGTGAACCCGCGGGCCTCCCAAACCCGTGACGCTTCTTTCACTGCAGTCGTTTTACCCGCACCTGCATAACCTGACACAACTGAGATTCGCTGCGGGGAAATCATCGTATCAACAGCTGCCCGCTGTTCATCCGAAAGCTGCGGATCGAGTGCAATATCGCCCCCACCAGCTGCGTAAAACGCAAGCGCAGAGTCGCGCATCTGCAAAGTATCGCGGGTCAGTTGGCGGCCCATTTCCAGCACCGCCCGTGTTGTGAAGATGGGCTCCCCCCGATAATCAACTTCGCCAGTACCCACCAGTTCGGGACTGGCCATCGCCGCGCGCACAATATCCTCAATCTGCTCTTTACCGACATTGGCCGGTAATTTGCGGCGCAGCTCAAACGCAATATCCTCTGCAACGAACATTGCCTTCTCTTGCCCAAGCACCAGCAAGACCTGACCGGGATCCTTCATCAGCAAGGCCTCATTGGCGGCACGTGCCTCCAGTGCCCGCGTCTTGGCCCGGTACACACCACCATCAGCCTCAATGTTCTCAGCGATGTCCTTGCTGTAGTTGCACGGCTCCAGAGCGATGCCACGATCAAGGTTACTCCGGTGATCGATCCGACGGTCAAATCCGGCCAATTCCAGCGCTGTATTCGCCGCAACCGCCCATGCGCAACGCTGGTTCATAAGCTCCAAGCGCGCAGCCATGTAGTTCCCGACGCGCTTGTCATGCCCATCGGGGCCGAGCGTTCGCATTGTCGTCATGACATGCGCATGAGGATTACCGTCGCCCTTATCGTGGATAACCACGTCCGCGACCTGGCCGTCTGAAACCAGATTGTCGCGCACATACCCCTGGATCAATGCCACTTGCTGCTCATGAGACAGTTCGTGAGGCAGTGAGATCGTAAAGCTTTTGGCTAGTTGGGAGATATCGCGCTTGCGATGTGAATTCTCTTTCGCCTCAATATCGTTCCAAAGTCGCCCGGCCGCGTCGATAACGTCTTCACCCTGGTAGCGATCCACTGCCCACTGCGGTGCGTCTTCAGGTAAAACAATTTCTTCAAAGACCACTTCGTCACGCTTTCCTTCATAGGAGCGCGTCGTTCCGTTCAGGTCGTTTGTCATTCTTGCGCCATGTCGATAGCCGCTGGAGGCGACAACATCGCTCCCCGCTCTGCGGGACATTATGCGGACATTCAGCCGGAACATATCCAGCCAATACCAAGCCCGTATAAACATCACAAGATTTTATACATAAGCGTGCCCTTTCACAACGCCTTTCACAACCTTTCACAACTTCTGAGAAGTTGGCTTGCGATGGCAGGTTTCACCCGCTGCGCCTGTCACCAGCCGATCTTCGCTCGACTGGTGAGGATCGATCCACCCTCCAGGACGATAGGGCAAAGTGCTTTGATACCAAAGCAGCGGAATCCGCCTCCGGCGACGCACAACGTAAACCACAAAGGGGAAAAACCCAGCAAAAATAGCCCTCTGTGACCCGCCCGAATACTCGGGCTACGGCAGAGAACTGCAGAGAAAGGGGAGATGCGCTGATGTCGCAGGTTTCGGCGATTGGGATGTGCGGCCTCAAATAGCGCACCAGAGGCGACAGGAGAGCCATACAGCACGATAGTCGCATGGCCGGGTGGGGGGGCTAGCGCAGCCCTTCGTGGCTCACAGGGCGCGCCAGAGGCGTGGTTGCGTGCGACAACCCACGCAAGACAGCCCGGTAGGCCGATACGCGCCTTGGTACATGCTTGTAACAAGTACACCACAAGGTACTTGCATGTAACAAGTAAGCACAAAGGTAGATGCTTTCTTCCTTGGTCGTCACATGGAAAAGACATGTTACATGCAAGGACCATGGAACTACACAGTTACTTGCATGAAGCTTTTCGTCACTGGTAGCAATCTGGGTACAAGCGAGTGCCATGTTAGAGACGTTCTGTTTTGAAGGACCATGCAAGTGACATGGCCCACACATCTTTTCACTTGGCTCTACGAGGCGACACCATGTCAATGTCAGATGAAAACGAGTTCCTGCAATCCCTGCAGGCCGCGGACGATCTTGCCGGAAAAGGGACGGCGGCTCCTCGTGCGACCACCGAGCCACCAGTCGGCTTTGGATCGCGGCGAAAGCGAGGCGTTTCGAATGTGCCCTTCAATCACTCCATCCTCAAGGAGACTGCCGCGGGGTTCTATGACATCGCGATACGCCATGATTGGACCATGAACCGGACCCTGACTGAGGCCCTCAAGCTTCTCGCGATGGCCGACAAAAAGGGAGAGCTTTAAATGGCGACAGTCTGGACCCTTGCCAGCACCAAAGGTGGCTGCGGTAAAACAACTCTCACCGCAATCATTGCCGGTGAGATCGTCAGGAACGGCGGGACGGTCGTCCTCATCGATACCGACAAAAACACGCCACTCATGAGATGGGCGGCCAAAAACAGGCTGCCTGATGCGGTGACCGTCCTCGACGCCACAGATAAGTCGGGACGCGAGCTGACCGACGCGCTTCAGCGCCTCAAGGACAGCAGAAGTTTTGTTTTGATCGACACAGAGGGAACCCGGAACATGCTCACGGGGCTGGCCGTGCAGCAATCCTCTGTTGTGGTCATACCGATGAAGTGGAGCGAGTTGGATGTGGCTGAGGCACTCAAGATTCAGGATTTCGTCGCCGTCGCCTCTCAGGCAAGAGGCCGCCCAATTCCATCTGTGATCGTTCCGAGTCAGGTTGACGCCGTGATCGAAAGCAAGGCTCAACGTGCCGTCAAGAAGGCGTTGGCCGACACCGGAGCAACATGGATAGATCCCCCCGTTCTGACCAAGTCGCCGTATGTGGCCATGTTTACGGAAGGGCGGCTTTTACATGATCTGGATACCACCACCAACAGCCAGGTCCTTCAGAATGCCAAGGACAATGCTCACGCAGTGGTGAAGGCCATAGGCAAAGCCGCTGTCGAATTCGCGCACGCCTCCGCTACTGGCTAATCCGAAAAGGGGTCGTGCCTTGCAAACTGTTCCAGACATCTATCGGGCGGCCGTTGCAGCAGCATTCTATGCAATCCTGATAACGTTAGGTCTTCAGGTTGGCCTTTGGGCGGCCGCCTTCAATCCTGTGCTTCACTATATCAATCTTTGCATTCTTGGCATCGTGTACTGGATGCTCGCAGCAAGCATCTACAATGCGACCAGCAGCCTTTTTGCCGACGAAAACGCCGCGGTTCAGCCGGAGCGCATTATCTACAGTGCAATAGTCGGCGCCTTGTTGGCCGTCTTCTGCCTGATCCACGCGCCCAATTTGCACACTCTTGTGGCGTTGATCGATCCAGATCTTCCATGGTCGCTCACGACACCTGCCTGGGAAACTGCGCAGCTCGTTGCCAGCAACGGCGCGCGCCGCTTTATCTCTGCTTTCCTGATCCTGAGTGTTTTGGTGAACACGGCTCTGGTGTTGACCGCCCTGTACATTCTCATCGGGCGGTCTCAAGCCATGCCCATGCCGACACGTTGGGTGCGGTCTGCAAAGGAACCAAGTCCGGCGGCGCTGCTACGAGAAGACTATGACCAGCTTCGGCTTCAACATCGCAACCTCGATGTCGAGCATAAGAAGCTACAGCGCGAACATGGTGACGCGACCGAGGCGATCGCAAGACTGCGCACCACAGTCGCAGATCAGAGAGATTCCATCGCGGCATACAAGCAAGAGCACGTTCGACTTTCAAATGATCTGGAGCGCTATCAGCACAAGCATCGTGAGGTGGCGGCACAGCTTTCACGGGTTCAGGAAGATCGGGACGCCGCCTTGGAAAAGATGGCCGAGATCAAGGCAGCGTTAGATGAATCTCAAGACGCAAGGGCCGAACTAACGCATCACATTGCGCAACTGCGCGACCAGTCGATCAGGACATCGGATGAAGAACCCGTTCATGAGGAGCATCCTCTTCTCACGCTGATGGAAATAGACCGACAGCGTTTGGAAGCCGGTCGGGAAGATGGGGTATCGACGACATCACCTCAACCACCACCAGAGACCGCATGACAGTAGTGCCGCCTATCGTGTGCTTGCTTTGATGCCCGAGGTGAGGGAGCGCACCGGCCCCCCTTTGGGGGGCCAAACAAAAATCGTGGCCGCTTGCGGCCTCTTTATCAGGACAGCGGCCAGGGTGCGCCTCGTCTGGCTTGCTCGTCAGCCGTCGGATCGGTCGCGCACCGCAGCGTTGGCTGGTCGCATCAGTGGCGGCTGCAAGCTGAAAATTGTTTCGCGAGTAATGCGCCGCTTTAGCGGCGCAGGGGAATTTTCTGCTTGTTGACGACGCGCGACCTGCCAAAAGTGAGGATCGCGGCTGATCCGACGGCTGACGAGCTGCACGGCGCATTGGGCACATCGGACCAAGATCCCGGCTGCGCAAAGTCGCCCGACAAGACGGCCAGCGGGTGGGAGATCACCGCCGCCGCGGCCAAGCAGTCTGATGCAATCAGTTCGCGCTTGCGCGGCCCCCTCCATGATATCAACCAGTGGTGCGTTGCACGTTCTGTTGAAAGCATCGTTCATACCGCGAAGTGGCCGTTTACTGGTCCAACCCGAGCCGGTCCCGCAAATGCTGGTTTAGTCGGGTTTGCCAACCCTTAGGGTCTGGTGAGCGCAGGGCATCCAGAACATCATTGTCCAGTTTGACGGTGACTTGAGCCTTGTTTGATCCTGTAGGGCGACCACGCCGCCGGGGTGTGGCGTCAGGGGCTGCCTCCCATGTGTCAGGGTCTTTGGTGATGCGGGCGCGGATTTCCGCGTCCTGCTCGGGGGTGTTGTCGGGGATATTCGGGGCTTTAGCCATTGTGAAACTCCTTTCTCCAGATTTTGATTTCGGCGTTGGTCGCAGGACGCAAGGACACGATGCGAATTGTGTTCTCGCTACGCTCAACCGTAACGACAGCCGCCAACGTCAAGTCAATCGGGCCGATCCACAGTTCGCGCTGTTCATGGTCAACAACTTGGGTTTCGACACACAGGGCAAAGGCCCAGTCAAAGCGATCCATCGCATCAAAGGACAGGCCATGCTTTTCTTGGTTGCTGGTATTCTTGGCGCTGTCCCATTGATAATTCATCGACTTGTTGACCCCTGTGTTCTTATAATTAAAGTAACGCCTTTTAATCGAACTGTCAATAATTAAAGTAATGACTTTTATTCAGAGAGGCGTATTTTTGTGCACCAAGTGGCCTGCTGGATTATGCGGACGTTCCGCGACCTCTTGGTGCCGCTTTGACAAAACACCATCAACCACCCCAAGAGCTTTAGCTCTTCTCAGCAATTCACACGCGCCACAGAAATTCGCGGAAGGCAGGAGCGTCAGCCACTAGCGGGCAGGCAGGGCCTGCCATCGGTTGTTTGATGCGCAACCATCAGGGGCCCCCGCTCAAGCGGGGATTAGCCAACCTGTTGGCTAACGCTGCGCATCACGCAGCTTGACCAGTTTACTGGTCAACTTCTTTACGCTCGACACGTTCGTCCCGGCGGATCGCATCTTGTATCCTGTTCCATCGCAATGCAAGCATAGGGAGACACCGTCGTGCAACACACCGCATCCGTCGCAATGCGCACAAAACTCGTTGGTAAACCTATTGTCGTTTACATCGATCAGTCTCGGAAAGGTCATTTCACCACCCTCTCATTTAGCCTCAGGTTTTAGGGCCTCTTGATATGCACCATATTAGCACTGAAAACCTCTGCAACCTATTGATTTATTTGTGGTAATGTGAATTTTGTCCTTGCCAACCACACTGAACCCCGCTTGTTTTGATGCCCGAGGTGAGGGAGCGCAACGGCCCGCTTGCGGGCCAATAAAATGATGCGGCCGCTTGCGGCCACGACTTAAATACGGCGCACAGGTTTCGGCTCTGTCTGGCTTGTTCGTCAGCCGTCGGGTCGGTCGCGCACCGCAGCGTTGGCTGGTCGCATCAGTGGCGGCTGCAAGCTGAAAATTGCTTCGCGAGGAATGCGCCGCTTTGGCGGCGCAGGGGAATTTTCTGCTTGTTGACGACGCGCGACCTGCCAAAAGTGAGGATCGCGGCTGATCCGACGGCTGGCGAACTTAGAACAGATATCGGTGCATAGGACCCGGCTTGGGGTTTACCCCAAGCCCATCGACGGCATTCATGCCGTCCAGAAAATCGGGTTCATCCCGGTTTTCCAGCATCAAGCCCAATCAGCTACTAGCTGATTGGACCGGCAAATACTTGCAAAAGAGATCGTTACCCTCTGGACCGAAACAAGCATGTTCGGGCGACCATGCGGTCGCGGTGGCGTCCTTCGGCGCGCAACACCCATCCCTGGCGCTGCCGGGAAGCAGTCTGATGCAATCAGTTCGCGCTTGTGCGAATGGGGGGCCGCGCCCGGCGCAGGGGGGGCCTGATTATATTTTCAAGGAAGCGCAGCGACTATGAAAATAAGGAAGGGGCCAAGGTGCGGCCCCCCTCCCGCACTTTCAACACACACCACCGGTTCATCAGCCCATAGCCTCAATTGTTTCGCTGACTGCTACTGTTGCTTCACTCTGCAGCAACGACAGTTGGAATATTTGACACATCAACAGTTCTGGAAGCATTCCATTCATCATATGCACCCTGCATCCTGATCCACAAACCGGCGTCGTTCCCAAATAACTTACCCAGACGCACAGCAAATTCCGGGCTTACCGGCTTCCGCTCGGCCAGAACGTCATGCAAATGTTGGCGCGACACACCAAGTAGCTTTGCGATCTCTGATTTTGACCGCTTGGTTGCAGGTATGACATCCTCGCGCAAAAGCTCACCGGGATGCGTCGGGCATCGTTTCAGGTCACGGGTCATCATCATCTCCTTCTCAGTGATACTGCTCAAAATCAACGACATGGGCATCGCCATCTTCGAACACAAACGTAATGCACCATGGTCCGTCTACGTGAACGGTGTAGCGCGTTGGATCAAAGCCTTTGAGGGCATGAAAACTAAAACCCGGCAGGTTCATATCTTCTGGCCGCACTGATGCTTCCAATGCATCAAGGCGTCGTAAAATCCGCTTGTGCAAACGCGCATCAATCTTTGATTTTCCGGTTTCCCAGAGTGCTTTTAGCTGCTTATTGTTGAAGCTCTTGATCATCATTTAATGTAGCCTAACAGCTTACATATGTCAACAGATAGACTACACTAATTCTGAATTTTTCGGTCTTGCTTTGATGCCCGAGGTGAGGGAGCGCACCGGCCCCCCTTTGGGGGGCCAAAAAAAATCGTGGCCGCTTGCGGCCTCTTTATCAGGACAGCGGCCAGGGTGCGCCTCGTCTGGCTTGCTCGTCAGCCGTCGGATCGGTCGCGCGTCAATCCTCATGTGACGGAGATGGCGCGGCACACAAGTGGACCGTGGAATAACGAGCACGCGCTTGCGCGCGCGCAGCTTATGCCGCGAAAGCCCCTTGGGGGACGTGACAGCTTCGGCTAAATGAGGTGCGCGACTGATTGACGGCTGATGAGCTGCACGGCGCATTGGGCACATCGGACCAAATTCTCGCGCACCAACACACACCCAACGGCGCCCTTCGGCGCGCAATGCCCACCCGCTGGCGCTGCCGACAAGCAGTCTGATGCAATCAGTTCGCGCTTTCGCGAATGGGGGGCCGATCCCACTGGACCGCTCTCACCGAAAATACCGAGTATCCTTGAGGCGCTGGCGGGTGGACACAAAGACCAGTTGCCTGCCGCAGGTCAGCCGCTTCGGAGCCAAGGGATCGCGCGGGCGAATCCTGATGGCGAGAATGACGGGTGACCGGTCAACGTGCGCCACGCAGCCGCATCATGAATTGGTCGGGGCATGTGGCCCCGACCATGGGTTCAAGTGATGACGTTCGTATCCACGTGACCGCAGTGGATGCAGAACATCCGCCAATATCGGTTAACGGCTCCACCCTCAGCCTTCTCCCAGCTGACGCGCTTTGCTCTTTGCAGGCATTTGGGGCAGTCGCAATTTGTACCAATTGCGGTTTCTTCGAGTTCGAGGATATTGCTCATGTGAAGTAGTTGGATGTCTTTGTCTAGCATGTCCGTTTGTCCTTGTGGAATGGCGAGCCTGCTGTTCAGGTTGGCATCAATCAGGCCAGCCGTTGAGCTGTCGCGCGCGCGCGCTCATTGCCAGCGCAACGGTCAGTTTGACTTCGACGTCATCACCGGCCTTTGCACTGGCAACCCATCGCTGGGCTTGGTTTCGGCCAACACCTAAAACACGCACTACGTCGATTGCGCTGCTGCATTTTGCTTTTTCCATCCAATTCAGAAAATCGTCGGCCTTCATCATATCACCCTGTCATCAGGGTGTTGATGACGAGCAAAATCAGCGTGATCGAAGACACGGTGATACTAACATATGCGATACGTTTAGACATTTGGAACCTTTCTGCGCCATTGCAAACAAGCGCTTCCGATGGTAAAGAAGGTGCCGCTGACCCCTGCGGTAACAGAGGCCAGCGGTCCAGATTACCAGTGGTGTATGATGTTGATGAACAACATGATTGCCACGATAATCTGGAAAATAAGAGCGAGTTTTTCGACTTTCATCTCTTATTCTCCTTCTAGCGCGGGGCAGGCCCATCCTGCCCCTTTGCGCTCTTACATAATGCACTTTTAAGTGCGATTATGCAAAGGTTAAAATGAAAATAATCGTTTAATTACAGCGTAATAGTAGAAAAAACACCCAAGAGCGTTACCCTTTCTCTCTCAGCAATTTCCCGCACAACATCCGCCTTACCTTGATTGTGTTCTTGGTGTTGAGCGCAACCATCGACGATCCGACTTGCTCACACCGAACGTCGCCTGCTTGCTTTGATGCCCGAGGTGAGGGAGCGCACCGGCCCCCTTTGGGGGGCCAAACAAAAATCGTGGCCGCTTGCGGCCTCTTTATCAGGACAGCGGCCAGGGTGCGCCTCGTCTGGCTTGCTCGTCAGCCGTCGGATCGGTCGCGCACCGCAGCGTTGGCTGGTCGCATCAGTGGCGGCTGCAAGCTGAAAATTGTTTCGCGAGTAATGCGCCGCTTTAGCGGCGCAGGGGAATTTTCTGCTTGTTGACGACGCGCGACCTGCCAAAAGTGAGGATCGCGGCTGATCCGACGGCTGACGAGCTGCACGGCGCATTGGGCACATCGGACCAAGATCCCGGCCGCGCAAAATCGCCCGACAAGACGGCCAGTGGGTGGGAGATCACCGGCACCGCCGACAAGCGGTCTGATGCAATCAGTTCGCGCTTGCGCGAATGGCGCGCGCCCTTCCCATACTCTCAACACACACACCATCGGTTCAATTGAGAAGGCAGGACGGTCCCACTAGACCGCCCTTTGTTGGAAGTCATTCTGCTGCAACTTGGTAAGGTTTCACGAGGCAATCTGCAGGGATATGCCATACCGAACTCAGCTTGTGAATCATCTCTACAGTCATAGCCCTTTTGCGATTCAGCACCTCGGACGCGCGTGAACGCGAACCGAACAGCTCTGCGAGATCAGCTTGAACTCTGCCGGTGGCCTCCATGTGCCGATGTAGCAGTTCAACTGGCTCCACGGGTTCGACTGGATACGTTCGGTTTTCATAGTGCTCTACAAGATCATAGAGAACATCCAATTCGTCGCCCTCTGGGGTGTCAGGATCACTACCCCAAAGTTCATCAATTCGGGCCAGCGCAGCAGTGAGATCATCGTTGTTACGGATCGGTCTAATCTTGGTCATATCGTTTCCTCCTAGTATTGCGAGACCGTCATCACATCTACACGGTCATACTCTTTGTGGGTGCCGATGAACTTCACAAAAGTAATTCTTCTGCGAAACTCGAAGGCACAGATCATACGGAAATCGCCGCCTGCGACCTCAAATCTAACTCGTTCTGCATTCAGCACCTTTGCCTTTGGAAAGGTAAGCTGAACGTCATTTGTCGAAGCCCAGTCAGCCGCTTGAGCGATGTTCAGCCAATGGTCAAGCGAAGCCCGAGCGTTGGGGTTCTTCGCGCCAAACTCTGTAATCGTCCGCTTCGCAATGATCCGCATGTCGCCCCGCTGTTCCCATATTGGGAATATGCCGCGGACGCTGTGCTAGGTCAAGCCCCTTTTCCCAAATTGGGAACATAATCACTTCGCACCTTTGTTGGAAGTTTATTTGCGAAATTCCTTTCTTTCTTTGCAATTTCCCGCACAACACCCGCCTTACCTTGATTGTGTTCCTGGTGTTGAGCGCAACCATCGACGATCTCCCTTGCTCACACCGAACGTCGCCTGCTTGCGTTGATGCCCGAGGTGAGGGAGCGCAACGGCCCGCTTGCGGGCCAATAAAATGATGGGGCCGCTTGCGGCCACGACTAAAATACAGCGCACAGGTTTCGGCTCTGTCTGACGAACTTAGGACAGATATCGGTGCACAGGACCCGGCTTGGGGTTTACCCCAAGCCCATCGACCGCATTCATGCCGTCCAGAAAATCGGGTTCATCCCGGTTTTCCAGCATCAAGCCCAATCAGTTACTAGCTGATTGGGCCGGCGAATACTTGCGAAAGAGATCGTTACCCTCTGGGCCGAAACAAGCATGTTCGGGCGACCATGCGGCCGCGTTGAAAGCTGGCTCCGCGGAGACAGGTTTCAGCGCACTTGGGCCGCAGGGAGACCGCCTGCGCAGCTGGCGGTCGAGTAGAGCGCGGTCCCGAGCTGCAGGCTCGGGACTTGCCCTAACCAAGCCGATTCAACGTCTCAGCTTGACCCTTAAGACCCGGCTGGTTGATGGAAACAGCATCAAAGTGAGTTGAACGAGTATCCAAGCTCAGCGGTCCTGGCGCGGGTGGGAGTTCACCGTCGCCGCGGACAAGCAGTCTGATGCAATCAGTTCGCGCTTGCGCGAATGGGGGGACGCGCCCGGCGCAGGGGTCGTTACCCCTTGTGGGCCGAGACACCTTTGGTGGCTCGGGTGAAGCTTTGCCGAACTAGAGCCCGATCAGCTTCAACTGATCGCCCCGCAATCCAAGACGATAAAGTCTATTGTCTTTGCAACCGATATGGCGGCAACCTACAAGCTCGCTACGATGATTTTACCCCAACTCGAAGCTGGTGCGTACCGAGCAGACGAGGTTGGCATGTTCTTCTTTGAAGAAACGTTTGTTGCGCCTGCAAGCTTCAAGTTCTCTCAGCAATACTTAGTTTGCCATTTTTTCGGACCGATTGAATGGCACGCAAAACCGTGTCCGTGAATGCTGGACCGAACTGCCCTCTGGGGTTACGATCTTCCAGCGTGTAGGAAGCTTCCAGAACGTCAGCGTTCAACTCATCCACTATAACCCAAAGTGAAACGTGGCTGTCGAGTTTTGCACGGTGTAACTCTGTCTCTGGGATAGCAATTGCGAGACGTCCTGCGTCAGGTCGCTTGCTTGTGATCGGCGCAATGAACAGAACATGCTGACCCTCTGCGTTCATCACCACCAAGGCCATGCAGCAAGGCCGTTTTTTGCGACCTTCTGTTTCGCCCTTTTCATCCTGCCACTTCCAAAGATAGTGGTAGTCGAAAACTTGCCCCGCTTGTGGAAAATCATTTGCCACGGAAATGTTCCTCTAAGCCTTGATCCAGCAACGCGCCCAACTCTGGCGGCATATCAGCCACGGAGACTGCAACTTGCGTTGTGCGGCCCTTGGTGAGTGTTTCGTAGCGTTCCATCGACATCACAACAAAGCGCGGTTTCCTGTGCTTTGTGATTGCAACAGGTGCAACCGTGGCTGCTTCAAAAACATCAGCAGGAGAGCGGTTCATCTCTGCGGCTGGGAACTCTTTCATCAGCCCATCCTCCTTAATCCGTATAATTCAACATATATGTAATATACGGATATTCCTGCTATTTACAAGTTCAATCGACCTATTGAAACCAGATTGGCTACCTATCCTTCGATCGCGCAACAACTCCGTCTTCGGTGATCGCTGCGATATTGTCAGGCGTGCGACGTGACAACTCCACGCCATCGCCTGACATCATGGCTTCGACATATTCCGTCATTTTCAGGATCGAGCCGTCCGCCTCGATGTACGTGGTATCGTCATCGGTTTCGCGTGTGATCGCGCCATCGACCTTGATCCGCACCCACGTGCCATTCACACGGATCGCGACGGAGTCGTCTTCAACGACAATACCTTCCCAACCGATATCGTCGCTATCGCGTCGCAGGACGATTTTGTCTGGCTGCAACTTTATCTGAACATCGCGCGTGGTTGATCTGTCCTCGGCACGCACCTCCAGGAACGCCTCCTGAACCATTTGGTCACTGTGGATCTTCGCGTTGGCGTTCTTGGGCGGCCAGACCTTCGGCTGATTGCGCACGTTGCCCAGCGGATCGGTGTGGAAACCAATGTAGAGCTGCGCAGACTTCCATAGTCGGCGGGTTGTTTTTGAAATGGAGGATTGTGCGGTCATTTCGACTACTCACGTCCAACGGTAGCGATGGCACCTACGGTTAGCTGTTCTTTCAGTTTTTCAAGCAGTTGGTCCGTGAACGCTCGGCTAAAGCTGCCGCTCCCGGTCCTGTCGCTGATATAGTACGACTGTTCGTAGATCTCCCTGTTCCACTCTGACAGAATGATCCATTGGGAATACTCGCTATCGAGACCTGCCCGGTGAACCTCAGTTCTCGGCACAGGCAGGGTCACAACATCACCGGCAGGTTCTTTAGTGGTGATGGGAAGGATGTAAACACGGTGATGGCCGGATCTGAGGGGAACAACCAAGGCAACGCAGCATGGCCGGTCTTTGCGCCCCTCGGTCTCGCCAAGGGCAGACTGCCATGCCCAGAGATAGGGATAGTGGAAGACATCACCTGTCTGAGGCCGGTCAGTCACGGTTCAATTCCTTGTCAATGCCTTCGAGCATTTCGCTTCGAACATCCTCTGGCACGGTCGCAAGCTCGAAAACCTCCCGCGCACCTTGTCCCTTTCTCAGTGCCTCATAGTGCTCTGCGCTCATCAACACGTATTTGGTCCGTCTGTACTTGGTGATAGCAACCGGAGCGCGCAAAGCGGTTTCAAGAATTTCGCCGGACTTTCGGGTAATGTCTGCTGATGGGTACTGTTTCATGTCATGACCTCCAATACTCAAAAATTACAAAACATTTGAGAGAATTGCAAGTTTTTGAATGCTATTGATCGTTGTTTTCCCGTGCTTTCAACCAACTATCACCCTTCGAAATGACATCAGCGTAGTGTCTCAAAACTGCAGCCCGATTGCTCAGCATTACATGCGCTGTGCGCGCGCCTCCCGCGTGGCGGCCCGCCACCGCTTGAAGCCCTCGATCAGTCCGAGTTTCGTCCGCGGACGATAGACGACATCTCATTCGCAACAGTCGATTTTGTGATCCAGATAGACGCGATGCCAAAGCCTGTGCAGCAACTTCACTTGTTGCCCGGAGCTCCAGCAGGACGGGCAGGGGACATGGCCAATCTCGTCTTCTTCGTAAACATCGCCGCGTATGCTGTCCCGCGCATTGGATATCTTCCTAATCAATTCCATGGTTTTGCCTCTTTCGGTTCCACGTTGTGCAACGCCAGATGCCATCCCACTTGGAAGGCCCTTTCAAACAGGCCACGGAAACGGCCTGTTCTGCGCTGCCACTTGCTATCTGTCCCCCTTCCGCGTTTTTCCCCTGCAAGGAGGGGGGCCGATGGAAAAGATCCGGAGCTGATCCGGGCGGGGTGGTCAGGCTGAAAAACGGAAAGTTTGCCCGCTTGCGGGTAAAAGCCGTTTTTCTGCTTGAGGCGCACAAAAAGAAAGATGTGATCCGCGCCAGGGCGCGGATCTCTTTTTGCGCCTTCCACCACGACGGGATCAGATACGAGAGATTTTCGGCCCCCTGACGCCGAGGAAAACAAGCGCCGCAGACCGCTTGTCGGTCTGCGCTTTGCTAGATGTCTATCGAGCGTGGTCCTTGCAAAAGGCCGAGTGAAACGAGGGAATCGCGTTACCCGCAGGGACGAAACAACCATGTGCAGGCGACCATTTTGGCCGCACCGGCAAGCTGGCTCGGAGAGACAGATTCCGGCGCTCTTCGGCCGAAGTTCGATCGCATGTGGTTGGTTCGGGTCGGGCGCCGGTGCGGCTGGCGTCCGAGTAGCGACCGGTCACGAACTGAAGGCTCGGGATTTGCCCATAATCCCTGACAGGTTCACAGCACGATATTGGATCTGGTCTGCCCCCTGCTCATCATGGATCGACGACATTCTTTCTGAGGGCCATTCCGGCCGTACTGAATATCGGCGCTTCCCTGGGGAAGCGCTGCCCCGAGCTGAAGGCTCGGGGTTTGCCGACATCCTGCGGGAACGCAGAAAAGCGGCCCCGAGGGGCCGCTACGCGCAGGCGTGTCATTATGACAGGCAAACCCGGTCTATCTGACCAGCCTGCCGTGTCGATGTCTTTAGAATGGGGATCTGTCCCAATCTCTGGTGTCTGTTTCGGGAAATCACTGCGATAGCTTTGCACGTGCCAGCTCAGTGAAGAAAGCTGACCGGTTTTTTGTGGCCGCATCAATTCTGGCGATGAGCGACGTTGGCAGTGTAATCGACACGCGCTCTGCCGCGTTGGAGACAATAACAGGAAGCCAGGCGACTTGGCCGCCGTCAGCGTCTACTTGGTCCGGGTTTGAAGGCAGAGGGGCGTCCTCTTCTCGCTCCTGAAAATCCGCCACAGCCGAATTTAGAAGTTCCTGCGCACCTTGAAGCGCGTCTTCATGGCTTGCGGCACCACCACCGCCGAACTCTGGACTATGATAGCCCCACACACCGTTTTCATGATGGATCACAACAGGGTAAAGTCGGGTTTCACTATAAACAGTTTTAGGCATGTCTAACCTCACTTAGGCAGCTTGATTTTTGCTTGCTTCACTATCGCGCGGGCAGTTGGAAGCGGTATTTCGCGATGACGTCCAACCAAAGTGAAACGACCATCATTGTGAACCCACTTTTCGTGGTTCGCTCCACCCTTGCTAATGAAGCCTGCTGCCTCAAGCGCCTTGATGATATCGCGTCTCTTGGTCATGTCTATTTGTACACGTGCGAGTATGATTAATCAAGCTATTTATCATCATCTGAGCATAAAAAGAGTGCCGAAAAGGAACTATTTCGCACCTTTGTTGGAAGTTTATTTGCGAAATTCCGTTCTTTCTTTGCCATTTTCCACACAACACCCGCCTTACCTTGATTGTGTTACTCGTGTAGAGCGCGACCATCGACGATCTGCCTTGCTCACACCGAACGTCGTCTGCTTGCTTTGATGCCCGAGGTGAGGGAGCGCACCGGCCCCCCTTTGGGGGGCCAAACAAAAATCGTGGCCGCTTGCGGCCTCTTTATCAGGACAGCGGCCAGGGTGCGCCTCGTCTGGCTTGCTCGTCAGCCGTCGGATCGGTCGCGCGTCAATCCTCATGTGACGGAGATGGCGCGGCACACAAGTGGACCGTGGAATAACGAGCACGCGCTTGCGCGCGCGCAGCTTATGCCGCGAAAGCCCCTTGGGGGACGTGACAGCTTCGGCTAAATGAGGTGCGCGACTGATTGACGGCTGATGAGCTGCACGGCGCATTGGGCACATAGGAGCAAGATCCCGGCCACGCAAAGTCGCCGACAAAATGGCCAGTGGGTGTCAGTTCACCGTCGCTGCGGACAAGCAGTCTGATGCAACCAGTTCACGCTTGCGCGAAAGGGGAGACACGCCCGGCGCAGGGGGGGGCTGACTATATCTTCAAGGAAGCGAAGCCACTATGAAAATAAGGCAGGGGCCAAGGCGCGTCCCCCCCCTCCATGATATCAACTCAGTGGTGCGTTGTATGTTGCGCTGAAAGTATCGGTCATACCGCCAAATGGCCGTTTACTGGTCCAACCCGAGCCGGTCCCTCAAATGTTGGTTTAGTCCGGTTTGCCAACATCATGCGGAAACGCGGCCCTTCGGGGCCGCAAACTGTCAGGTTCCGATGAAGTTCAAGACTGCTGCCGTGATTGCCGCCGTGGCACCGATCAGCGCAGCTGCAGCCAGAAACGGTGCCAAGAAGGTATTGACGCCGATCTGTTTTGTTTCAGCAATCAGCTTCGCCACTTCAGCGCGTAGTTTCTCGTCTGTCAGTTTGACTTCGGCTTCGGTCATGTCATTCATGCTCATGATTATCTCCTTTGAATATAGGTTGAAAACCGTCTGAAGGCAAAGCGAACTCGCCCGCCCTGCACGGTCGCGGGCATTTGGACACGCCGAGTCAAGGACCGCTGAAGGCGGCGTGCGAGCGCCGCGCTTGCGCGGCGTGAAGTCCTTGACCGGTGTGGGATAATGACAAGACCGTGTGGGGGTGGGCCGCCCGGCCCTGGGCCGCGCCCGGCGCGGGCCAGGTTAACAGCCGGGCACGATCTGCACGAGATCCGCCAGGCGCAACGTGCAAAGGATGCGCCTGGTCTGACTTGCAACGGTTGTGGGTTCCGATTGAAAAGGGCGATTGCCCAGTTGACCGCGCCAGACCAAATACGCTCTCAAAACGTCGCGACGTAATCGTAGGGGCTGTCTGCGACCGGCCGGGAGCCGGAGCAAAGGAAAGGACGGCACACATCGCCCTTTCCTGATGGTGAAGGGACCGGCCGGGTTGTCTGGATCTGAACTGCGCTGGCACAGATCAGGGTAACAGCCGGACGCGCCCTGCACGGATATGACCAGATGCATCGGTTCATCAAGGATCCGGCCGCGGTGGCGTCTTTCGGCGCGCAACACCCCACCCGCAAGCCCCCAACAAGGCGGCTTGCGGGTGGGAGATCCTCGGCGCCACCGACAAGCAGTCTGATGCAATCAGTTCGCGCTTGCGCGAATGGGGCGCGCGCTCGGCGTAGGGGGCCTTACTATATTTTCAAGGAAGCGAAGCGACTATGAAAATAAGGCAGGGGCCATCGCGCGCGCCCTCCCGTACTCTCAACACACACCACCGGTTCATCAGCCCATATAGGCAAAAGGCTAACATTTTGTAACTGGTAAGACGGCTGAAGATGTCATCACTACTTGTTGCAGTCGATCCACTTTGACATGAGCACCTTGTCGCGAAAGCACTCATCAGGCACCTGACTGCGTTTGTACCGGGCAATGCGTTCGGCAAATTGCACCTGTTTTGACGACGGATAGCTATCAAACCGGTTGGGTGAGGCGGTTTTTGCCTGTTGGGCATCAATCCAGGCCGAAATCTGCCGTCGATCTTGCTGCACATCGTCCGGCAATACGGTTCCGGCCCTCGCTGCGAGTGACCGCGCAAACCGGATCTGTTTTTCCGTTGCAGGAAGCTGATGGTAATCGTTCGTTTGCATCGCGGACACCTCCGGGGACTGCAGCGGTATCTACAGATAATAGAACAAAGAGGGAACAAAAGCAACTTTTCGATGCAAATGAGGATCTGAGACTTCCGAAATCGCCGATTTCAGACCTTGAGGCGGTATTCGGGTGCCTGGATGGCACCCGGTGATCATCGAGGCACGCTCTCAGTTCCACACCCATACGACTGTGTGAGCGCACATGGCGCTTCAGACTTTCGACACGCGAAGTCGAGAAAGGCTGGCCGTAAAGCTTTGCAGCGCCTGTTTTGGATCATAACCCGTCCATGTAGCGCCCAGCGAAGGAATCATTGCCCCTTTTGGGCCGAGACACCTTTGGTAGCTCGGGTAAAGCTTTGCCGAACCAGAGCCCGGCCAGCTTCAGCTGATCGCCCCAGCTTAGCGCCAATGTGCGCCTTCCCCGGGCATTGGAGTAAAGAGTGATCATCGCTTGGCTATGACCTCGACCACATCCAGATGAAGCAATCGCGCGACAATAGAAGATGGTGAACGCCCGAAGTCACGCGAGATGGGACGAACGTCACACTTGTCGCTCTGAAACGCGTGCAGTAGTTGCTGTTATCCCTCAGCGCTCCATCAATGGCCATGGCGTTCAGGTTTTGGTTCATCTGGTTCCATTGGGGCGTCTACGTCAGTCCTTGTTGCGGTGGTCTTGTAGTGCTTGACGTCTCCCGGGGATCGCGACGGACCGGGAACGTCTTCGGCCTCCAACAACTAGCAGAGCAGGGTGCCTGCGGCACGGGCGATGAATTTGAGCTCATCCAGACTGATCGGCAGGTTTACGGCATTATCGAAGGTCATTGATGTAATGACGCTGCCATTTGAGATTGTAACGGCAAGACCACGATGGCACTCGTCCCCGGTTTCTTCGACAAGATAACTTGTGGTCATAATTGGTCTCCGGTCGCTCTTACGTGATCATAACAGCTGGAATTTTGCCCAGCTATGGCCTCCGAAAAGATCACGCTCACCGCCCTAAAATACTTCTGCAGGGTAGACCCAAGCGGCGATTTTCTCACGAAACCAGCGCATGTTCGCGTGCGAGGCGGCCCCTTTTGAGGGCCGTTGAGAACGCTGGAAGGGGCGGCTTTCGCCGCCCCAAGGCCCGCGAGGGATTTATTCTGTGACGTTGCCGTCCTGATCACCGGCCTTTGGCTCAAAGCCTACGAGTTCATCAACGGCGACGGGGAAGTCGAGTTTGATGTTGAGGACTTGCCCTGAGCCGTCTGCGCGATCATTGAGGAAGGCGACACCGACCCGGCGGTAGGATGTCATTTCGGCCCCGTTGGATGTGTAGGTAACGGGTACAGTGATATTGAAGCGGTTAGTCATGATCGATCTCCTTGTTTCGATGGGGCTAAAAGAGGCAGGTGCGTCAGGGCGCGATGCAGGCTGAAATGCGGTGGGTCCGCTGCTTGCAGTGGAAACCGTATTTCTGCTTGCCGAAGCTTTAGCTGAGGGAACATCGCGACCGCGCCTGCCTAAACACATCTTTGAGAAACAAGGAGATCGGTCGTAACGTGACCGCAGATATTGCTGTTCCTGTTACCGTTTGCGAAGGACTTGACCTGCAGTTCGCTAAAACGGCGGTTCCAGCTCATGGTGGCCCTTTCCGGCCCCATGATGCTGAACACCGTTTCTATGCCTTTGCGGCAGTCTTTTGCGTAGGATTATGGTCGCTGAGACAGATCACGCAAGACAATCGAGAGGATGCATATGACGGTCATTGAGTGGTTCAAGGCACTGTGGCCGGTCGCAGCCGTACTGACAGCATTTGGGGTGCGGATGGAGGTCGGACAAGCGCTCAACAGGCAACGGCTGCGCGCGATCGAGAAGGATATCGAGAATGCCGAACGCGCCAACGAAAAGGCGATCGAGGGCCTTCATGCTCGGCTTTCGCGGCATGAAAATGAGACGAACAGGTACCTTTCCGAGATCCGGAATGACATTAAGACGCTGCTGTCTCGCAATTAGTTGAATTAGCTTTCGGCAGTTCCTTGAGGACCTTTCCAGTGATCACAAAGTTTCTAGAGCGTGTTTTAAGTTTTCCTTGAGGCGTCCCGTGATCCTTTCACTGTGCTGCTTTCACAATGAGTCCATGTTTCCGCGCTTCAATGTCTCCGCCTTATCAAGGTCAGGCCACAATGTGGGCGAAAATGCTGATGCTATCTTGCTTGTGCAGTTTTGGAGGCAGAGCTACGAAAGGGAGTGGTAAGTTGAGGAAGAAGTATGACAGATGATGAGCGAGCGGAGATCTGGGCAGGCGATGCACTTAATCGATCTGTCGACGCCGATATCTTGCGTGATTTCACAATCGGTCATCTGCGACTACTTGTGAATACAGGTGAACTTAGGACGTACGTTGTCAACTTGGATGCGAGTTGGGGTGCCGGGAAATCGTTTTTCCTATCGAGGTTTAAGGAGCATCTTGAAGCGGAGGGTCATGTTGCTGTCTATGTGAATGCATGGGAGAATGATCATTCAGAAGATCCGTTTATGACTGTCGTGGACGAGATCGAAGCTGAACTGATGGATCGTCTGCAGCGCAGCGAAATGATAGAAGCCTTAATCGATAAGACTAAGTCATTCAAAAAATCGACCGCAAAAATAATCGGAAGTACAGCCTTGACCGGCGGCAAGCATTTGCTTGCACGTTACATTGGCAAGGAGGCAATAGAAGGCCTTGGCGAAATCCTTGGTGCAAATGATAGTTCCGAGAGTGACTTAGAGCTCCAGTCCCAATGGGAAGACACACTTCGAAAGTCTATAGATACCGCCGTTGATGCGGCTGGGAACGAGTTGCTTGAGCAGTTTCGAAAACAGAAGCAAGTTCAGAGAAGCTTCCGAGAGCAACTCACAGACCTAGGCAAAGCCGTCTTGGAAGGAAAAAATGTTGAGCCACCAATTTTCATCTTAATCGATGAGTTGGATCGTTGCAGGCCAAGCTACGCGATTGAGCTGTTGGAACGTGTGAAGCACATCTTTTCGCTGGAAGACTTTGTCTACGTTCTCGGTACGGACACCAAGCAGTTGGCTAATGCTATCAAAGGCGTTTACGGTGCTGATTTTGACGGGGAACGATACCTGAGACGATTCATTGATCGAACTTACCGCTTCCAAGACACATCGAAACAGAAACTCATTGAGTTTTCTTTTGATCGGAACGGGTTGACCAATGGTTTGTTCGAGGTTTTGCCTGATTTTACTCCAGTGCAGTTTCTCTCGAAAGTGTTGAATGAAACTGGTACTGAAGCTAGGGACATCGAGAAAGTTATCGAGATTATTGGCACTTTCGTGGCGGCCTGGCAATTCCCGCATGCAAAGATCGATTTAGTGAGCCTATTGCCATTGGTCTATCAGCGCCACTTTGACTTTTTAGATGCTGATGCATCGATCGGCGAACTAGGTGCGATAAGATTCCAGTTTCAAGGGCGCAAAAAGGCAGGTGGAACTACAGAGTTCGAAGTCAACTATTTGGACATGTGGGACCAAATTGACAGGCAGTCAGTTGATGGTTTTCATCGCAACGAGCCCCGAAACACCTTCGAGTACTGGATACAGCAAAAGAACCACGCTGAGTTCCGAGGCTTGGTAGAAAGCGGGGTTCGGTCTGGCAGGCGGGAACCAATCAGGCTGCAGTACTCGAAGCTGCTTGACCGTGTATCAAGCATCTCTAGTGCTACAACAAAAGTCGAATAGTTGGTGATTGCCAAATGGTCTTCTTTTGGTTCATTTGTGCAGTATAGCCTCTCATTGCGAAGTGCACGGCGTTCACCCTTTTGTGGAATACAGCACTCTTTTCGGCTCCGCTATACAGAAGCGCCGGCATCATCTTGCCGGCAGCCGCGTCCGACGATCTGCAACATGCCATCGGGAAGTGGTCGCTGAAGCGATAAAGCCTGCTCAGTATCGGCGTGCAACCACAATTCGACCTCGTCCATTGCTGTGAGGATCACCGGCATGGCCTTGGGGTGGATCGCGCCGACGTCCGCGTTCGCTTCCGTGGTCAGAAACCCGAAGAGGTTGTCTGTCGTCTCACCATCCTTAAGCTTACGCACCGAGGTCCACTCGGTCCAGATGCCAGCGAAGAACGCCGACGGTCGGTCCTCAGACAGCGCGAACCATACTGGCTCCGATGGCTGACCGGATTGATTGTGCGGCTCCGAGAAGGATGTGAAAGGCACAACGCATCTGTTCTTCACCCCCATCCAGCGTCGCCAGTGGGGAGACTTCGTGTTGCGGACATTAGTCACGCCGCGGTCGGTCTTTTTGCCCTTGAGCGCAAATGCGGGCGACGGCATGCCCCAGCGCATCATCGACAGCCGGGGTCCGTCATCACCGTTGCTGACGACGGGAGCCTCATAGTCCGGGTAAATGCCTGGTAAGGACGGGAGGTTGCCTGCCTTGTCCTCAAGGCCATCAAACAACTCGCGAACCGCGTCCTGGGCCTTGGTCATCGCATACAGATTACACACACCAAACAACTCTTCACTCTGCCACACACCGGCGTGGACTGGCGAAGTATAGGCTGCGTTCTCGGTTCCGTCAGCAAGTATTAGGTCCGGAAAGGCGGCGATCAGTGCGCGCGCGCCCTCGATGTCACGCAGATAGACACCCAATGCGTCAGTCGCCAAGCCCCGGGAAGTGTAGACGGCATAGTAGCCGGCGCCGACTTCGGTACTTAGCCATTTGTGCAGATCATCCAACCGGAGGCCAAAACCGCGCTCCGGTACAGCGAACCTGATCCTTATCGGAAACGCGAGCTCGTCTGTTCTGCTCTGTGGGGACGACCGCCTAACCATTGCACTTTCAACATCAACCCAAAGCGAGAACATTGCATGAACATCCTCAAAAAGCAAAGACGATTTCACTGGTAGTGTGCGACCAACTGTCCGGCCCGATACCTCGAAAAGGATGCACAAATATTTGCGCATTTTACTTGCGGTAAAGATTGCTTTGTGTATATATATACACATGGAAACAAACAGCAGACAGATCATCGCTCGACTGAAATCCGAAGGTTTCACCGTGGTTTCTCAAAAGGGATCGCACGTAAAGCTAAGGAAGGACGACAGAACGGTGATTGTTCCTCATCCAAAAAAAAGACCTGCCAAGAGGGACGGCAAGAAACATAGCAAAGCAGGCAGGCTGGATTTGATCCGGCCTGCAAGCACTCACCGAACCAACACTCTGCTGTTCATCACCGATCAAAAAGGAACCAAGCAACACATGAAACGATACTATGCAATCATCCACCACGATCCGGGCAGCGCCTATGGTGCGTCTTTCCCAGACTTGCCCGGATGCTTTGCTGCAGCGGATGACGAAGAGGATCTGATGGCCAACGCGATTGCGGCGGTCGAGGATTTTCTTATGGACTCCGAAACGGCCCCAGAGGGCCGCTCCTTGGAAGAGATCGTGGCGGAAGTCAGCGACGATCTTAAAGAAGGGGCTTACATCCTGTCAGTCCCATACATTGCCCGCCCCAGCGTCACAGTAAGGGCAAACATCAGTCTCGATCGCGGACTTTTGGAAGCGATCGATGCTGCCGGGAAGAAGCTGGGGTTGAACAGGTCTGCGTTCCTTGCGCAGGCGGCAATCAAGGAGATCAAGGAGATGCGTTCGTCATGACCTGATTGGACATGACCGGCATGAGATACAAAGCGGGGCCAACTGGCCCCGTTTTTTAACCTTACTCCAGCGAAAAAGCTGCTGGGCCGGATCGGCCATGCGCGAAAACACTCTGGTCCCACGTTTTCGCTTTGTTTCTGTTATGTCCTTGGGACCAAAAAAACCTAACCAGCTAAAAATGCTCGGTTTTGTAGGAACTGAACGTCCCAATCTTGCCATTTGGGTCTAACGAAAACGACGTTTCCAGAATATCGTGGTTGTATTCATCCATGATGACCCATAACCGCATATCTGAACTCAACCCCGCACGCTTGCGTTCAATCTGAGGAACTTCCATAGCCAACCTGCTCGCGATGGGTTCTTTGCTAGTGATCGGCAAGATGAAGAGATTGGTCCGGTTATCCTTTCCGACGACAGTTGCTACCAATGCTGTCGGGCGGGGTTTGCGTCTATGCTCGGAACCCTCTTCATGTTGCCACCGCCAAAGATATTCGTAGGACCAAACGTCCCCTTGTTTAGGTTGCATCACTTAGGATCTTCTTCGGCATCAACAGAAAGAACAGATTCAAGCATGGCCAAATGCTCTTCCGGCATGTCTTCAACAGCATATGCTTGGCGGTGATCTTTTTTGAAGCGCTGCTCATAGTCTCGGATGCTCATCAGGACGAAACGAGGCTTCTTATGCTTGGTAATAGCAATTGGCTCATGACTGGCTGCGTCAAGAACATCTCCAAGGGTTTGCTTTAAGTCGGTCGAAGGGAAGGTGCGCATTCAAGCCTCCTTTTGTCTGATATAGATATATTAGACAAAACAGACAAGATTAATCAAGAGCATTTTGAGGAGTCGATTCCGGTAGGGGCAGGATCGTATCTTTGGCAGCCATTGGCGGCGCCCGCGGCGAAATCTTACTGTGAGCCCAAATGGGAGAACGTTGCACTCCGCGCGAAGGTCTGCAAACGCAGTGTTGCTCCAGTTTAAGCCTCAGCGAGATCGAAGATCGAAATGTCTACAAATTCTGTCCGCTGTGTCACGCGGCGAAACACCTTCGGTGCTGAGCCTTAGGCAATTCTGTCTTGGAATCGGTGTACAAATCGTGTCATTGATAAATTGCTTCAGATCCAATTCACTTGAGATTTTTCGACGTTCTTTCCTATCCGGGTTTGTAACCCTACGCCGCATCTCTTCTTCGGAGCACTGGAGATATACCGGCAGGATCTTCGCGTTGAAGCGGCTCAGAACCTCCTCGTATGCTTCAAGCGTCTCTCGATCTTCTGGATCCGAGTAGCAGGAGGTCATTATGACCAGAGGCACATTCTGTTGCGTCACTGTTTCAAGAACCAAGAGCCGAGCGCGTTTTACGAGCTCCCAAAACCCATCCTGTTCAAAGCTCAAAACAGATCGTGCGAGGTCTATCGCAACGTGATTGTCGAACAGACGTGCACCAGTAGTCTCGACTAGTTGCGATGCAACTGTCAGTTTTCCGACCGCCGGAGGCCCATGAAGGTAGATCAGCTGCATTTTCCACTCACCCGTATCAGAAGCCTTTCCGGGACAAACTCTACAACACAAATAGGCAACAAACCGAAACCTCGAAAGGGGGTCAGTGCAACCGCCGCACATCTGGTCTAGGCCGGTCCTTACCAGCTTTTCCATCTGTATCCGCCCGTGGGTCAGATGTGCGCTTATCCGGGGGCCAGATATGCGACGGAAGGTCTGGTGAGCGTCACCAACCAACTGTGAATTTATTGTTTCCGATCTGTAGACAATTGGGGCATTTTTTGGTTTTTGCTTCCGTGCTTGCCACCAGGCAGGTGGCGCGACCAGGCCCCAAAGCTGGCGAAGGGCCTGGTCGCGCGTCTAATGATGTTTAACGCGCCAAACATACAGAGAGTAACAAAATGATCCGTGTCATTGCTGTGCTTATCCCGCTGACAACCTTTACTGCCTGTGGGGTACCTTTTGTTCCACTTATCTAGACGAAAAATGAAACACGAACGTCTCGCCGAACCGGCTTGCAAGAAAGATGCTGGCGAATGCTTAAGCTAAGCCGATGACGCCTCTGGCCGAGCCAACTCACCGGCCCTTACGGCCTAACTTGAGAAGAGAGAATACCATGAACAAAGTTGACCTGATCAAAGCAATCGCCGCCGACACTGGCGAGACAATTGCAACCGTTGATGCGGTGCTCAACTCACTGGCGAACACCACATCAAAGGTCCTCGGCGAGGGCGATGAGGTGACCATCCCAGACATCGTCAAGCTGGGCACCAAGCTGCGCGCCGCCCGTTCTGGCCGCAACCCGAGGACTGGCGAAGCGATCGCTATCGAAGCCAAGACCGTAGTGACCACAAAAGTGCTCAAGGGCCTTGCCGATCATGTAGCCTAGCCGTGCCGTTGAATGCGTTTGAGGGTTTCGACTGCTATGTGTAACAACCTGGCCCAATTGGACCCAACGTGCAGAGAATAAAGATGGTCATGCCCACTTCTTCCCGGGCATGGCCGTTTTCTGTTTTGAGGTGGCTTTGTGGCCTGCTTCGCCCACGCTTTTTGGGTCAGTGATACTGACTTATAAAACATGATTAGTATTACGCGCCTCAATCGTGCCGCCGGGGCACATTCTAAACTGGGTTGCGACAAATCCTCTATCTTGCTGAAAAGCAAGGAGAACGGAGATGGCTCACACAGAGCTGGATTTGCGTGAGAGACGCGCAGTCGAAGACATGCCGAATGCAAAGGTACCGGTGAGCAAGATCGCGGGTCGTCCGGGATACGATGACCAGCCTGTGCGCGTCAGCCATGAAACAATCTATACCCATGTCTAAAGCAAGGAAGGACAGTCGGAAGAACCGGCGCGCTATCTTCCCAGCCGACGCAAAAAGCGGAAGCCACGCTATGCCAACCGAGGCGTTCAGACAAGAGATGATGAAAATGAGATAGTCGAAACCGTCGCAACGACCCTTGAGCCGTCAGAGGCGCGGTTGCAAGGGCCTCAGGATAGGGCGGTTGCGGCGGCCGTTGTCCTGACGGAGCGCTCATACCACTACCAGCGTGGCGCGGAAAGCGCACTCAGGCACTAGTATCCCATTTCTGGACAGCGCCTGGTTGCCATAACTCAACGTCGGGCGTGCGACCCACGCGACCCGTGTGATCGCAACTGGCACAACCCTGGCCACCGCATGCAGAACACGAGATCGCCTCGAGGCGCTGTGACAACACTCCCAAGAGCACTTCATCAATCAGGTATTCGGCAACACCCAGATTGATAAACCTTTCCCGGACCAGGCGTGCCGTGCTCGCATGGACTGTCGCCAAGACCAAACGACCGATAAGTGCAGCCCGGCATGCAATCTCGGCTGTCTCTTCATCTCTGATCTCACCGATCATCAGTACGTCGGGATCGTGGCGCAAAGTGGTGCGCAGTACACGGCCAAACGTGAGGCCAAGGGCGGCATTGACCTGAACCTGTTCGATACCGCTTAGGTTTTGCTCTACGGGGTCTTCGACTGTAATGATTTTGCGGCTACCATCGTTCAGATGTTGCAGAGCGGTGTAAAGCGTCGTCGTCTTCCCGGAGCCGGTTGGCCCGGAGATGATCAACATGCCATAGGGCTGCGCGATCAAGGACAAGAGCTTGTCGGACACGACCGGGTCAAAACCCAACTCACTCCAAGCCCGTCGGGTTGTCTTTGGATCCAGCAGGCGACAAACTATGCTTTCGCCTGATTGCGTTGGCAGTGACGATAGCCGCAGTTCGATGGATCGCCCCCCAATGTTGACGGAGCAGCTACCGTCCTGAGGCAGGCGTCGCTCTGTGACACTCATCCCGCCCATCAGCTTCAGCCGTGCGAAGACGGCTTGCGCATCGAGTTGGCTGGACTCGGCGTGGCGTCTTAAGACTCCGTTGACACGGAACCGCACTTGAAGACGCGACTCAAGCGCATCGAGATGAATGTCTGAGGCGCCCGCTGAAACGGCGTCTGCGACCAGCAATTCGACACCACGGCCAACACTGCTTTCTTCGACCTCGACCGTTGTAGCGCCATTCAATGGAGCGTTGGATGTAGCAGTGTCATCACTGCGGTTATCTGAGGCCATCCGCTGTATCGCCTGCCGCAGTGTCTGGGAGGGGCAAAGAGCGACCTCACATTCCTGACGTATCAGAAAGCTCACTTCCCGGATGGCGTCATCTGCATAGGGAAGGCCAGTTGCAAGGCATGCCGCGCCATCGTCAATACGAAGCGGAGCGACCCCGCGTTGTTCCCAGAAGTCCTGATCAAATTGCGCAAAAAGACCTTGATCAATTTCGGTTGGAGCGAGTTGTTGTATGACAGGCAACCCCATGGTGTTACCCACAAAGCTAATTAGTTCGGCCTCTTCCATTAGTCCACGCGCCATGATGACTTGATCGATACCCAAGCCTGTTTCCTCTGCCTGAGACAGCAACGCATCGCGCGCCGTGCCAGGGATGATTTTTTCGGCCAACAACGCGTCCAAAAGATCCGCAGAAATATCCATCATTTGCGTCAAGTTGGCTTCCTTTTGCTTTCAAGACGAGTGCATATTCAGAAGAACACTTCAGCTTGAGTTCCACCAGAGCACTTTGATGATTCAATGTATTTCGCTACGCAGATGCTTGGCATGAGCCGATTTGCAAGGCTCCTTAAGTGGGCTGCGCTGCCTGGCTGGCGCCGTGAATGGTCCGACATCGTGCATCTGGGCGCGATACCAGATAGTGTCGAGCAACTTCGGGATGCACTTGGCAATCGAGCCTCGCATAGACCCGTGGATATTATTTTGTCCGGCTCCGTGGTACTCAATAAGACACACAAACTCCCAAAGAAAGCGCGCAAGCAAGCATCCAAGATCCTAGAGCTGAGAGCTGATGCACTACGTGGCTCATCTCAAAATGAACTGCACTCTACATCCATTCTGACCGAGAAGGGTCGCAACGACGATACTTATACTCAGATATTGGTGCGGGAGGCCGACCTGCATAAGCTTGAGCAGCTCTGTCATGCGGCAGAAAGGCGACTGCGCATCGTATCGACAGAGGTCGGCAGCAAGCGCGTCAAGATTCAGGATCACACCGGCCAAACGGATCGACCCATCAGGTATTGGTGGGCGGCTTTCGGTACTTTCACTGTGATCACACTGAGTGGCCTGTTGTGGCATGAAATGCGCTTGCTCAACGATAAGAAACAACAGCTTGCGTTGCTGCGTAGCCAACTTTCCACCGTGCAGCAGGAACTAGACGATGTCGCAAACATCAACAGCGTACATGCGGCGGAAGTCGAACGACTCGACGGGCTTTTGGCGGCATTGCGATCTCAGCAGACAACGGATTTGCTTGCAAACCTGACGCAAGCTGTCTCCGCGGAGACATGGGTCGCCGAATTCGTCCTGCTGAACAATCAGCTTCGTATCTCGGGCCAGTCGCAGCTCGATCCAATCTCTGTGATCGCGACCCTCGAAGATCAAGACTGGACGCGCGCCGTGACACTAGCGCGGCCGGTGCGCACCGACCGCCAAACGCAACTCAGTAGTTTTGACGTGTCGATTGATTTGCAGGTAGGCGCACCATGACGCGCCATCTGTTTAGCACAGTTTGGTTTTGCAGTTTGGCCTTCGCTGGACTCGGTCTTCAGCTGGGATTTCAGCTCATCAGCTATCGAAATGCCAATAACCAAACAAGTGAATTGATCCGCAACGTTGAAAGCCAAGTGGTAAGGTTGTCATCACGCATAGCAAGCGACCCAAACATCAAACCGCCGGTTCTTCAGGCAGGCCTTGTATGGGTCGCCGATGATGCATCATCAGCCGAACAACAATTGCAAGTTTGGGCGCTGGGAGCACTTCAGCGTCACGATCAAAGTATTCGACAATATCAACAGGTACCACAACTCGACTACATTGATGCGCCAACCCTTGGCTTACGCCTGGAGTTCAGCGGACCGCTTGAAGGCCTCGTCGCGTTCTTGGCCGAATTGGAAGCGCATCGACCCGCTTTGGCGGTCTCGAGTCTACAAGTCCGGCCTCTTCCGCCAAGACTGCAGCGTGACGAGTTAACGATGGTGAATACACAAGCGGTCATCTGGGGCCTCTCAGGGGCGGGCAATGGGTAACACACTTCGCAACCTGCTCTTGCCGCCACCCGCTATCATAGCGGGGTCGCTTATCATGTTCGTCGTTGTTTGGACTTCTATTCACCAGGACGAAAATCAAGCGCCGGGAAGCATTCAGTTGCCGTTCTCAGCCGATCACGATGGCACGGCGGAGCCAATTGGACTCGCGCATATTGAACATGATCCCGAAACGTTGGCTGTAATTGCACGACAATCGCTGTTCTTGCAGGGAAGAGAACCATGGCAAGAGGTGGTGCCAGAGCAAACTGTTGTTGCGGCACCTGAACCCATACTGGAGCCGGCGCTTCCAGAGCCCGTGCAGCAACCTCTACTACCGCCCGAGATATCTTTGCTGGGCATCGTAAACACGGCAGAGAATACCAAGATTCTGATCTTAGATCAGCGCAGTCAATCCGAGCGTTGGATCGCGGTAGGTGACTTGGTTGGCGATTGGGAAGTTGTGGAAATTCGCAACAACGCGATTGTTCTTCGCGCCGGAGGCGAAGAAACAGTAGTGTCATACAACAGATAGTGGTTTACTCGCTCGAAACGGGCATCGAGACCCAACATACAGGTGAATCGTCAATGAAGAACTGGTTCTGGGTGCTCAGTGCAGTGATCGTCTTGGCAAGTTGTGGTGAGACATCGCAAACCAGTTCCGGTGCGTTTGGTCCTGATCGCCCAGGTGCAAGCAATGACTCCAATCAACAACGGTCGGGTTTTGCATCGCGTCTGTTTGGACAAGATCGCAGCGCCATCTCACGCGGCGATGATCAGTTCATCAATACCGACGCGCTGGCCGCTGCAGGTCCCGGACGGGCCGATATTGAAATCGTCGATGACAGCAGTGTTGAAGTGACCTTGGTGAATGCCTCAATTGAGGCGGCTGCGAATGCAGTACTGGACGAGGTTCTGGGTCAGCCATTCACAATTGCTGATGGTGTTGACGGCCGCATTACCATTCAAACAACCGGACCGATCCCGAAGTCCTCGCTACTTGCACTTTTTGAGGCCAGTTTGAGCGCAAACGGAGCAAGGATTGAAATAGAGAATGGCATTGCCGTTATCCGGCCGGGCGCCATTGGTAATCGCACCTTTCGCACACCATCGGATACGGGGATTGATGGGTCGACCATTGTCGTCGCACCGCTCAAATTCATCTCGGCAACGCAGATGGCAAAACTGCTGGAGCCATTGACGCAGGAGGGCCTACAGGTCGTTGTAGATCAAGATCGTAGTTTGCTGCTGTTGTCAGGGCGCGCCGGCGCGATGAACGCTGCCATCGACGCGCTCAATCTTTTTGATGTCGATGTGATGCGCGGCAAATCCATCGCACTCGTCAGTCTGCAGGCGGCAGATCCCAATGACGTCGTGGAAGAGTTGCGGGCAATCTTCGAATCCCGTGAAGGAGGGTTACTCGAAGGCGTGATCGATTTCGTGCCAAATAGCAGACTGAGTTCCGTGTTGGTGATTAGTGCGCGCTCCCGATACATTGACGACGCCCAGCGTTGGATCAGGGAATTGGATCGAACGGCGGGGCGTTCACAACGTTTCACAAAGGTCTACCGACTGAACAATCGGCGCGCGTCCGAGATTGCACCGATTCTCGACGGGTTATTGTCGGATGGCGCGACGAGTACCGCTGAGGGCGAAATCAGTGCAAGCAGTGGATCGCGGATCGCCGCCGACCCGGATCGTAACGCGCTGATCGTGCGCGCAGTTCAGGCCGACCATGACGAAGTGGCAAGACTGTTGATTGAGCTCGACAGCCGCGCCCGCCAAGTGGCACTTGAGGCCACCATCGCAGAAGTGACACTCAATGATGAGGTCTCACTCGGTGTCCGGTGGTTCATTGAAAACAATGCGAATTCCGCGACATTCTCGGACGCTACAAATGGTAGCATCTCGTCTAACTTCCCCGGCTTTTCGTCAGTCTTTTCAGCAAGCAATTCTGAAGCCGTGCTCAATGCGCTTGCTGGTGTGACGGATGTGCGCGTGATCTCGTCACCGACTCTCGTTGTCTTGGATAACCGTGAGGCAGTCTTGCAGATTGGCGATGAAGTACCTGTTGCAGTGCAAACGGCCACTCCCACGGATGACGCTGATACCGTGATTACCACCACCATCGACTATCGCGATACCGGGGTGATCCTCACGGTGAATCCGCAGATTGGAGCGTCCGGTAATCTAACGTTAGACGTCAGCCAAGAGGTCAGCAGCGTTGCCCTGACCAACTCATCTGGCATTGACTCACCGACGATCCGACAGCGGCGCATTACAACCAGTGTTCTTCTAAATGATGGGGCAACCTTGGTCCTTGGTGGTCTGGTTCAAGAATCAGATAACCGTACGGACACCAAGGTTCCCGGGCTTGGTGACGTGCCTTTCGTGGGATCAGCCTTCCGGACACGCAGCAGTGAAAAGGACCGCACCGAGCTGCTCATTCTCATCCGCCCACGCATTATTCACGATCCAGCCGACGCACGCGCCTACACAACAGAGTGGCGAAGCCATCTGTCCAATGCCAACGCGATTACGGATACTGGGTTGGGTGCGCCTACGCACTCAATCGAAGAGATTTTGCGGTAGAGTGAGATCCTGATATTGCCGACCTTCAGCTATAAGGCACTCGGACCAGACGGAACTGACACGCAAGGAACGCTCGACGCACCATCGCAAGCGCAAGCGGTGCAGCAATTGTCGCAAGAGCGATTTGCTGTCTACGAGATCAACGAAGGCCAGTCTGATCAATCGGAGCCGTGGTATCGAAGACAGCTATTTGAGACCGTACAAATCCGGGACGCGGATATCGTCGAGTTGAGCCAAAGCCTGTCCGCGATGTTGGCGCAGCATTTGCCCGTCGATGACGCCCTTAAGATCACCGCAGAGACGTCGACGCGGCCAGCGGTCAGAACTGCTTTGGAGCGGGTGCGGACATCATTGATGTCGGGCATGTCCGTCGATAGAGCCTTTGCCAATTTGCACAAGAGCTTTCCAGCGGAGTTCTTGGCCATCGTCCGTGCGGGGGCCAAGGCGAACGCACTCTCGGACGCATTCGCCTCCGCGGCCTCCTACTTTGCACAGCGCCGGGCACTGAAAGACAAGCTGCTGGCGGTATCCGCTTATCCAGTCTTTCTTATCGCTGCTGCAATCCTGGTATTTCTCGTCATTCTTCTGACGATGATCCCTGCCCTACATGATACGATTGTTTCAGCAGGCGAAAACCCCGACGGGTCAATCGAGACCTTGAACAATCTCAGCCTATGGCTGCGGCAGAACTGGCGGTTCGTTTTGATTTCTGGTTTGGTCGTTGCATTTGTTGTTCTCGCTTTCAGGCGATGGGTCGCAAGCGTCATGTACTGGATATTTCCGCCTCTGCGGCGAAATCGTGACGTGAAAGTCTATGCAGGTATAGCACGTGTTATGAATATGCTTATGCGCTCCGGCGAGCAGCTTGATCAGGCGTTGATCGAGACGGCTGAAACGAACCAGTTCTCAGCATCATCCGATACGCTCAAAGATGCGGTCTCAGCTATCCGCCGGGGCGAAAAGGCAGGTCCGGTGTTCCTGCAAGAAAGGACAGTGCCCGTCTTGTTTGGACGCCTCTTTGATCTTGGGGAGCGCACCAATAATCTCACCGCTCTACTTGAACTCGCTGCTGATGGGTTGGAGGCACAGTACGAGAAGTCACTCAAACGCATGACGGGTCTTTTGACACCGATCCTAACTCTGATTGTTGGTGGTTTGATTGCGCTTCTCGTCCAGGTGCTGATCTCCGCAGTGCTTGAGGTGTCGCAAGTTGGGGTCTAGGGGTGCGAATGCCGGGTTCACCTTGCTGGAGGCGCTCCTTGCAACAGCCGTTCTGGCTCTGCTGGCAATCCCCGTCATGTCGGCATTCCGAACGGCTGCCGGGCAAGACGGCCCGCGCGTCGATCAATTTGAAAAGCACGAATTTGCTATATCCGTGCTTGAAGAACGGGTTGCTCAGCGGGATTTCAGCGCAGCAACAGGCGTCTACGAAGACCGGTTCTCTTATGAGGTCCGTGTTGACCCCTATCAGACCGAGACGCGGACAAGGTATGACGACCTGATCGCGCATTTTGAGCTCACGATCACCGTCGACATTGTCAATGACGCGGGCCCACCGGTGGCGGTTTCTCAAATCATTGCGCGGAAGGCTGCGCCATGAGGCGGCAAGACGCAGGGATCACTCTGCTTGAAGTGTTGCTGGCGCTGGCCGTGATGGCGATGCTGGGTGTTGGTATTGGATCGCTCTTTGAAACCGGGAGCCAGGTCTGGCAGCGTATCGATGCAAACTCTGAGGTTGCGGACCACGCGATCAACCGCACTGAGCTGCGCAGCACGCTGGAGAGCATGCAGGTGGTTGGTCCCGATTTGCCTTTGTCCGAGCTAATTGAAACTGATGATGGCATCGCCTTTGCGATTGAAAAAGATGGCATATCCATTTGGCAAAGAGTGCGCCTTTCCGAAAATGCACTCCTCTGGCAGGTCGATAGTGCGCCTACGTCTCAAATCCTCAGACCAGATTTGTCGCGTGTGACCTTCTCCTACTATGGACGCAAAACTGTCCGCAGCGAACCGGATTGGCATACCAACTGGGACGATGCCACGATCCTTCCTGTCCTGATCAAGATCGAAAGTTGGCAAATAGGCGGCCAGGTAAATCCGCCGCTTACAATCCAACCCGCCAAACTCACGCGTCAGATGGAGATATCGCTATCTTCGTTAGTCCCGCCGGACTGACCGTCATTGCCGTAGCTGAGCAGATCGAATAGGTCATCCTCACCGGGTTGTCGGTAAATCCACTCGCGGCCCCAGGGGTCCTTCAGGTCCTCTTCGTCCAGATACGGCCCCTGCCAATTCTCAACAGAAACCGGCGCTGCGAGCAGCGCGCCCAGACCATCTGCCTGGGTAGGCAGGCCACCTGTATCCAGGCGATAAAGCTGGATCGCCGTTTTAACATTCTGGATTTCAACGATGGCGGATTGAGACTTTGCGCGGCCAAAACTCTCCATCAGACGTGGCGTGGCGAGGGTCGCAATCATTGCTATGATGGCCACGACCACCAGCACCTCCAGCAGTGTGACACCGGCATCTTTTTGGCGTTTTTGCACCTGTTGCATCCTTCAAACCCTAATCGGGCCATAGAACCAGATTGTTAGCAACCCCAAGCAAATAAATGGCGCAAATGGCACGCGTTTTGCCTGTCGTCGCGCAAGCAAAGCGTATGCGATCCCGGTTGTTGCCGCAACCAATAGCAGAGACGGAAGGCCCCAAATCCCGCCCCACATAACAGCGGCGCCCAGCAGTTTTGCATCGCCCGCGCCGAGCATGTCTGTCCTAGCGATGCGGAACAGGATTTCCCCGGCCAGCCAGAAAACGGTAAGCGTCAGAATGCTCGCGATCAAATGGGATGGGAGCAGGGATAGATCAATCCAGGCGATGGCGATGACGCCCACGGCAAAGACCGCGATGTTGGCGCTGTCGGGTATTCTGAATTGGGTCAGATCAATGTAGGATGCCCATATGCAAAGGCCGATCAAAACCATGCTCAGCAACATCACCGGTGGTGGCATCGTCGGGAGCACTGGAATGGCGAGGGCGATGGGCAAAGCGGACAAACACCCCAGCAAGATGCGGCGTCGAGGGGATCGAGGGATCATTCTGATCACGACGCTGCTCCTTCTGACCTTGCTGGCGGGGTTTGCGCTCGCCGCGCAGAACCGAGCGCTGTCGCAGGCTACTTTATTGGATCGCGTGATGGAACGGGAAGAAGAGCGGATTGCGTTGCAATCGGTGAGAGCGGTGGCGTTGCCGTTGATTGGGGAGGCGTTGTTGAATGATCAAATGAACTCTCAGAATCATCTTATGATCGACGTACGAAAATTTAGATTCAATCTAAGATCTTCTGATAGAGCCGATTGGTTTAGAGTTTTTATACTGCGTTGAGCCGCCTTTGAACGGGGAACGGCTAATCAGTGTAGACTTCGGCCGACGAGTTGTTTCGTAATTACGAGATCTAATTCTGGAAGTGATTCCTTACTATCATTAGACTTTCCTCAATGCTTTTGACGTCAAAACCCGCAAAACTGGATTGGCCATTGATCTCTAAAATAAGGTTTTCTACTCCATCCCTGAAGGCAATCAATTCCTCGTCAGTCAGTTCTGATACGTCTAAAAATGCGCCGCCACCCTCAAAGCGACATTTAATGCTATGCCAGTGCTCAGTATTTCTACCTTCATAGATTTCATGGTTTACCAAGGCTGCAAATAAGCGCCTAGGAAAGGCAACATCCCTTTCTCCTGATAGTACCAGTAATCCCATATTAGTCTAATCCTATCACATCAATCCGGTCTCGCTCATCGCGAGTTCTAGCGTTAATATTCTCTCTGAGTGCATCCTTCTGTGCTCTGGTGAGTCCAGTCCCATCAATTGATACCCTGTCTACTGATTTCCGCAAGTGATGGTCCAGTGATCGCGTGACCGAGTTGATCGAGAAATGCTCACTCGGAAAAGGCCCCATTGCATCTACTGTTTGACCTGTATCAGTTATCACGAAGTCAGCGCCAACATCTGAGCTTCGAGTCAACTGCACTCCAAAGGCTTCTTCATACCTTACCCCATGAGCGGCTTCCATTGGGTCAAAGCCCTTATTTGGATCGGCTCCAAGTTCACTAACCTTATCCTGTGAGGCCAAGTATCCTGTTGCAGCAAGCATGGTGACCACATCTACTGGACCAGGCGGTGGCAAGGGATCCAATCGAGGGCCACCATTGTCCTGGCGCGACACGTTTCTGTCGCTTGCGGGAATGTCATTGCGGCGAATTTCACTTATCGCATGTTCAAGTCCAAATGCGCCAATTGCCGCTGCGCCTGCCCACTTGGCCAACTCTATGACACCCCAACCACAAGGCAAGCATGCGTTACCGCCAGGATCAAAGCTATTCACGGGATCATTGAAACTATAACTGTACCTATTCGTCCCCACCCCTGGCTCTGTCACCTCAAACCAATCCGGTTGCAGGAACAGCCCCAGTTCCGGATCATAGTACCGGGCGTTGAGGTATTGCAGGCCGGCGTCGCTGTCGAAGCGTTCGCCGATGAAGCCTTTGGCGTCCTCGGCCACGGCGGGATTGTAGGTTTGGCTGACAGCGGAGAGGCCGAAGGGTAGGAAGTTCTCCTCATACGCCTTCGCCCCGCTTGCATCCGAGATCACCACGACCGAGTTCAACTGATCCCGGTGCAAATAGCTCTCCACCCCATCCACCAGCCGCACATTCGGATGCGGATAGGCGACAAGCGACGCGTTGGCCTGACCATAATTGCGCACCTCAATCGGCCCGACATAGAGCGTCTCGCTCTCATTCGCCGTGTCCGCCTCACTGATCAGCTTCAGGCGCGACCCGTCCGCCCCGTAGACATACCGCGTCTCAACCCCGTTGTGGGTAACAGAGAGCGGACGGTTCTCATTGTCATAGGTCATGACCTTGCCATGCAGGCCGGTCAGCATGTTGCCGTTGGCA
>NZ_JAXBMB010000016.1:0-71774 GCF_033963905.1 Cognatiyoonia sp. IB215182 | reverse complement strand
CGTCACCATTTCCACCGCTTCCTGCTTAAACTCGCGGCTGAACATCCTTCTCGTCATGTAGATCGTCCAGTTTCATAAACACCTTATCTCGGCGTCCACGAAACCGGCAGCAGGCCAGTCTGATCTTCCATACCCTTTCCCGGCACCACGCGGGCGCGAATGGCCTCAGAAAATGGGCTTCAGCAGTTCATGCGCAGGACGTGATGAACAGGCGACGTAGATCAAGAAGGTCTTGAACAGATCTTCCGTCAGGCCTTCGTGCTCATAGAGCAGCTTCACGTCGTAAAGGTCGCGCGGATGCTGGCGATCGACTGCAGCATGTAGCTTGCCGCCGAACAAGTCTTCGAACGATACAATTTGCATTTCTGAATACCCGAACGCGTCTGCCACCGCCTCAGAGACCGAACGGATTTCGGGGTCATGGACAACGCCCCGCGTGACCGGCGAGGTTTCGATTTTGATCTCGGCACCCCCAAGACGTGCGAGTAAGCGTGTGGCACCGCCCCCACCACCCAGAATTCGTTGTGCTCGCGCGTCGTTGATGCCTCCTTCGATTGATGCAGCGATGCGATCCAGAGCGTCGTTGATTTCGGCGAGGCTTTCGTTGCGCTCTTTGATCGGCAGGTAGGTCAGATCGATATCAACCGAGAGGCGCGGCAAATCGCGGTAAAACAGGTTGATTGCAGTGCCACCCTTGAGCGCGAATATCTTTTCGCTCGCAACATGGGGCAGCACGCGCACAAGAAGAGCGACTTGGGCTTCATAGACCTTGCGCGCCATTGTCGACCTCCGTTCTCACAAACTCCTCCGGCACCATGATGCGATACTGTGGGTGGATCTTCCCGCCCTTGACCAGTGCACGGTCGCCTGCCCCAAGGTCGAAGGCTTTGGGATCGAGGCGTTTGCGCCACGGGTGATTGTGACGATCCGCAAAGACAAAGAAGAGTCGCCGAACCTTGATTTTGGTGCAGCTCAGTAGCAGTGCCGAGAGCAATTTCGGGCGCAGCGTCGTCAGGCCCTCAAATATCATGTCGAGGTTGTGAAAGCTCCCATGATCCGGCAGTTCGTCCAGGGCTTCCATTACAGCTCGTTCGGGGGCAGACATCTGCAATTGCCACTCCCAAGGCAGGGTATTTTCTGACTTGCCGGTGTTCTCTGTGAGACCAAGTGCCGGATCAGTGAACAGCGATGTTTTGCGTGTCTCGATGGGGGCGTCGAGTGGGAGTTTGCTCAGCCACTTTGGTGTGGCATCGCCATAAACCCAGACAGGAGCATTTCTGCCAAGACGCAGGTAGTGATCATAGCCCTGTTGAGAAAGCGCAATGGTGCCACCGATGTGGACCTCGTAGTTCATGATGTGCTGCATTGAGAGCAGGCAGGCGTTCCAGGGTATGGTGTTTGATCCTGACGTGTTTGGGACAGGGCGGCGGAAGACGCCGCGGTGAACGCGCTCAAGCCATCCACGTTTCACGTAGTCGCGAAAGGTCTCATAAGCGACACTTTGACCAGCGAGCCAGGCGGCATCCACAAGATATCCCGGTGGCACCGCCTCGAGAACTTTCTTCAGGTTTTGCGATCTTCCAGCGCTCATGACGCTTTAGATGCTATTTCTTCAAAGAGATCGCAATAAGAATTCTTTGAAGAAACGATCTTTTCGGTGTTCATAGCGCTGAAAACTGGAACTCAGCAAAAAGAGGAGTAGGTTCCGAACGTTTGCCAGACATGCGCGATAGTCGGAGAAATCCGATGCCAAGGACAGAAAGCGATGCCTGAGTTCTTGGCTGTTTCGTTCGCGAAGACGTCCATGCTCAGCCGTGTACCACAATCTGCTGGACGACCGGATGCATCCATGCCGGGATAAGTTGGCTCTGCTTTGCAAGCTGCGCACGATCTTTGACATCCAACGTGCGGGCGATTTTACTGATCACCTGATCGTCCACCCGGTCCTTGCCGACATAGCGAAGCGCCTGGAAAACAGTGCCCGTCTTAGACCCGGCACCAACCAAGGTTTTAGGGGAGGCATTACGGAACTGGATGACCTGCCGTCCGATCTTCTTTGTCCGAGTGGGTCCGTCGGTCATGTAGGTCGGATTGGACGGGACTTGGGTAGACAGACCCAACTGGTTCGCCGCCATCGCAGGCGAAGGCTGCAGAACCTGATTGTCCTTCCGCGCAACCGCGCGCGCAATATCGTCGGCGGAGGGGGCCAAGAGCCCGAAGCGCGTGCTGCGCTTGGGATAGTCGTAGAGCCCACGTGTCAGCCGCCGGATCACGCCCTGATCCGCAAGACGCGACAGCGCCTGATCCACGCTAGCACGCGATCCGATATCAAGAAAGTCCGACGGGGCGAAGATGGCACCCTGGCCTTTTCCAACAATGCGTTGCTTGGTTTTCGACGTGATCATGGTTCAACTCCGTGTCAGAAAATAGGAAATGTTTTTCTAAACCTCAAGATGGAGCGGTTTCGGCTGGGAGGGCAGGAACCGGTCATTCGCAATAGGAGCGAAGGTAAGATGTGGGGTTCAGGAAGCGGGCCTTTACTCCAGCGATGGGACCGTCTCAATAATCGTTGATGGGGTGCGCAGCGGGTCCGAGGAAATCTACCGCAACGGGTCAATCCTCGCGTTGGAACCGGAGCTTTTCAAAGAAGTCTCTGTCACACGCGGCCCATCTGGCGGGTTTCGCTATTCAAGCTCGGCTTCAGCGGGGACGATCGAACTCACCACAAAGGAGGCCAGCGATTTTCTTGAAGACGGCGATACGTTCTCGTTCCGGCAAAAGCTCGGATATGAATTCAATGGTGAGTCGCCACTGGCGACATCGATCCTTGCCTTTGCACCGACAGACCGGTTCGAGGCTCTCTTGTTCTTTGGTGTCAGAACCTCAGAGAACCGCGAAGATGGAAATGGCGACGAAATCTTGGGCACCGAGTTTGAGCAAAGCTCTGCCTTGGCAAAACTGTCTTATCAATTGGATGGCGCCAGTCGATTTACCTTTGCGTATCAGCAAAACCAGATTCCAGAGCGTGATGTAAACTACAACGTGTTCGACCCGTCAATCGACAGCGCGTTTGGGCGTGTTGACCGCGATATTGAGGATGCCACCGCATATCTGGAATACGAGTTCAACCCGGAAGACAATCTGCTGATCGATCTCACAGCGCGGTTGCAATTCAAACGTGAAGAGGTGGCGATTGATCCGGTGTCCAACCCGTTCATGACTGACCTGCTTGAGGCCGACCACTTGACAGAGACATGGTCAGTTGTTGTTGAGAACACCGCGCGATTCCAAACCGCGAATATCGGAAATGAGCTCTTGACGGGGCTGGAAGTTGGTCGGCGCGAGCGCAGTTCCATTGTGGAAGTCGGCACCAACGATGGCGATGCGCCGGGCGGCACAGATGATTATGTGGCGCTCTTCGTCCAGAACGAGATGCAGATCGGTGAACGCCTGATCGTCACACCCGCTGTGCGTTTTGAGGCACAGAGGCTCACATTCGAAGATAACCCGCCTACCGACGGATTTGGCAATCCGCTCGTTCCCAACGGGACAGAGGTCGAAGACACAAGTTGGACCGGTGGCATCAGCGCAATGTATGATCTCACAGACACTTTCTCGGTGTTTGCAACGGTCGCGCACAACGAAAACCTGCCGATATTTGATGATGCCAATGATGAGGCGCTGCTTGGCACCATCGAACAGGCTGACACGGTTGAGGCAGGCCTTTCGTATGATGGCCTCGACGTCTTTACCCGCGATGACAGCTTTGCGGCAAAGCTAACCGTATATCAGACCCTGATCAGTGATGGTCGCACATATTCTGCAGGCATGGGCCGCTTCGAGTCAGAAATTGAATTGCAGGGGGTCGAGTTTGAGGCGTCATACGTGCACCCGCAGTTTTACATTGACCTTGCCGCCGCAGCCAACCGTGGCGATGTGACGGAACTGTCCGATGGGACGGAGGTCGATGATTTCTTTGAACAAAGCACTGCGGACAACATCGAACTGACGTTGGGCCGACGCATGCTGGATGACCAGTTGGATGTGTTTTTCACCATCGACCACAGCTTTGAGAATGATCGGACGGACTCTGATTCCGGGTCCACCGCACCGTCCGAAGACTACACCCTTTACGATTTAGGCATCGGATACACACCAAATGGCGGTGCACTGGCTGGCACTGCATTCCGTGCCTCGTTTGAGAACATCCTTGATGAGGACTACCGGCAATATGGCTCTTCGCGCAATGGCGAGGGGAGGAACATCATCCTGTCGGTCGCCCGCACATTCTAAGACACCAAACCAAGATGGGGCGACATGCCGCCGCCCCATCTGACCTAAAAGTCAGACTGGAGTAGAAACATGGCGCAAAAGCAGACAGCAGAAGCAATCCGCGCGGCGCGCAAAGAGGATCCAAAGTCCCGTGACCGGGATTTTGCCGACCGATTGGGGATAAGCGAGGCGCAACTGGTTGCAGCTCATCTTGGTGTCGGCGTCCGGGCCATTACGCCTGATCCTGATAGGCTGATGCCAGCGGTCAGCCGGCTTGGCGAAGTGATGGCGCTTACAAGAAATCAAAGCGCGATTCACGAGCGGGTCGGCACATATGGCGAATACCATAGTGGCGCCCATGCCGCGATGGTGCTGGGCAAAGAGATCGATCTGCGTATTTTTCCAAAACACTGGGCAACGGCCTTTGCAATCGAGCAGGAGACCGAAAAAGGACTACGCCGCACATTGCAGGTCTTTGATGCGGCCGGTGATGCTGTCCACAAGGTGTTTCTGCGAGAGGAGTCGAACCATGATGCTTGGGCCGAAGTGATTGAGGCCCTTGCAGTTGAAGGCAGTGAATCCCTTGAAGTTGCCGATCGCGTACCGCCTGAGGCGGCAAAGCAAAATCCGGCGAAGCGCGATCTACTTTTATCTGAATGGGCTAAAATGACTGACACGCACCAGTTCATGCGCCTTACGTCGAAGCTAGGAATAAACCGACTGGGCGCCTACCGAATGGTCTCGAGCGAACGCTGGGTCAAGCCTTTGGATTTGAGCGCGCCAGCGATGCTTCTCGATGCAGTGGCGCAAGCAGGGCAAGAGGTGATCCTGTTTGTGGGCAATCGCGGGATGATCCAGATCCACTGGGGTAGGCTGGTGAACATCAAGCCGATGGGCCCGTGGCTCAATGTGCTGGATGACCGGTTTGATCTGCATTTGCGGAGCGATCACATCGCCGAAGTCTATGCTGTAATCAAGCCGACCAAGCGCGGCGCGGCCCTTTCAATAGAGATGTTCGACGCGGCCGGCATGTTGATTGCACAGGTTTTCGGTCAGCGCTCCGGCGAAGATGATGACCTGTCTGACTGGAATGCGATTATCAGCGCGTTGCCTACCGCATCAATGGAGACGGCATGATGATCCGTACCGTCACGATGATCGCAGCCTGCGTTGCTTGGCCCACTATCAGCCCTGCAGAACGTTACCCGACAGCAGATGCAATCGTCTCGGTCGGTAGCCCCATCACAGAAATCATCTATGCGTTGGGCGAAGAGAACCGCATCATTGCGCGTGATACAACGTCCGTTTTCCCTCAAGAGGCCAGCGAACTCCCGGATGTCGGGTATATGAGGCGCCTTTCTGCAGAGGGTGTCTTGTCTGTCGGTCCGGACCTCATCATTGCAAGATCGACATCGGGGCCGGAAGAGGCGCTTGATCAGCTACGCGCCGCCGCAGTGCCGATCGTCTTTGTCGAAGACGGATTCACGCCCGAAGCGGTATTGGCATCCGTCGACACCGTTGGTGAGGCGCTTGGTGTCGAAGAAAAGGCGGATGCGCTGATCGCGAAGCTTACTGAGGACTTTGCCGAATTGGAACAGAAACGGGTTGGCGGGGATGATCCAATCCGAGTTTTGTTCGCCCTCTCAATTGATGGTGGGCGGCTGAACGCGTCAGGCCGGGGAACGGGAGCCGACGGCATCATCAAGTTGGCGGGGGGGATGAACGTGATGGCGGATACATTCGAAGGCTACAAGCTCGTCAATGATGAAGCCATTATTCTGGCAGCACCCGACGTCATTATCATGATGGATGGGCGTGGCGATCACGGCGGCCGTGCGGAAGAAGTCCTTGCACTTCCTTCTGTTTCATTAACACCCGCTGGAGAAAACGAGGCGTTTATCACAATCCCGGGTGCCGCATTGGGCTTTGGTCCGCGGACACCGCAATTGGCCGGTGACCTCCTGGTACAGCTGGAAACGTTGTCGAGCGGAGAGTAGCGCGTGGCCTCTACCACATTCATACCCGCGCATTCCGGCACCGTGCGGCAGCAAGGCGACAGACGCGCCCGATCGCGCATGCTCACGTTATGCCTCGCAGCACTTTTGGTGACGGCGATGTTGCTCAGTCTGGGCTGGGGGGCAGCTTCTGATACGGATGTTATCGGTGCTTTGCTTTCAGCCGATGGCGTGTCGGTGCGGGACAGCACCATTGTCTGGGACATTCGTCTGCCCCGAGTTCTGACCGGTGTGCTGGTCGGCGCTGCGCTTGCGGTTTCGGGTGCGATCATGCAGGGGCTCTTTCGCAATCCGCTTGCAGATCCTGGCCTCGTGGGGGTCAGCGCAGGTGCGGGCTTTGGCGCTGTGGTTGCAATTGTTCTGGGCGGCTCAGCACCTCTCTGGTTTCAGGCAATGACGGGCTACTATCTGGTGCCACTAGCCGCATTCTTTGGCGGTTGGATCACCACGCTATTGCTCTACAGCGTGGCAACCCGCAACGGGCGCACATCGGTGGCAACGATGCTGCTCGCGGGTATAGCGCTTGCGGCGCTGACCGGAGCGTTGACCGGTATATTGGTGTACTACGCCACCGACGACGAATTGCGCGATCTCACCTTCTGGGGGTTGGGGTCGGTCGCCGGTGCGAATTGGCAGAAATTCTGGTCGGCGGCACCGCTGATCATCATATGCCTTTTCGCTGCACCCTTTCTGGCGCGCAGTCTGAACGCGCTCGCGCTGGGTGAGGCGGCGGCAGGCCATCTTGGCATTCCGGTGCAGAGGATGAAGCGCATCGCGATTCTCACCGTAGCGTGCAGCGTTGGAGCTGCCGTCGCCGTAACCGGCGGCATCGGGTTTGTTGGCATCGTGGTTCCACATCTTCTGCGCCTCGTTCAGGGGCCAGACCACAAGGGTCTTCTGATCAATTCGGCCCTGCTCGGCGGCGTGATGCTGCTTTTGGCGGACGCTATTTCGCGCACGGTCATCGCCCCCGCCGAAATGCCCATCGGGATCATTACAGCCATCATTGGGGGACCATTCTTCTTGTGGATCCTGATGCGCAACCGATCTTTGGTGGATCTGTAGGGATGGCACTGATTGCAAGAAACATAAGCGTGCGCTTCGGGTCTGTGCAAATTCTGCGGAATGTGGATTTCACCGCGGAGGCGGGTTCTTTTTCTGCAATCATAGGACCGAACGGGTCCGGGAAGACAACGCTTCTTCGGGCAATCATTGGCGAAATTCCCTACGAAGGGCGGGTCTCAATAAACGGGCAAGATACGCGCGACGCCAATAGCGTTCTACTCGCCAAGCAACGCGCTGTCTTGGCGCAGTCAACGCAACTTGCTTTTCCGTTTACCGTGTTTGAGGTCGTGCGTCTTGGCTTGACTGCAGGTGTCGCAACTGGCGATCCCAGCAAAACGGCAGAGTTACCTTTCAAAGCATTGGCGCGTGTAGGATTGGAAGGGTTCGAAGGTCGGTTCTATGCAGAATTGTCAGGCGGTGAGAAACAGCGCGTCCAGCTTGCCCGCGTTTTGGCACAAATCTGGCTTCCGGTCCTGAACGGTCAGCCACGTTGGCTCTTTCTGGACGAGCCTGTGTCTTCTTTAGATATCGGGCATCAGTTGATGGTGATGGAGATCGCCGCCGATTATGCCAAGGCCGGCGGCGGCGTCGTCGCCGTGATGCATGACCTGAACCTGACGGCGATGTTTGCACAAAACGTGATGCTGCTCGCTGACGGGCATTGCCTTGCGTCAGGCGCGCCGGGCGAGGTGCTTACCAACACGACGCTCAGCACCGCTTATGGCTGCTCACTCGCGATCAAAACTGCACCAACTGACGGCGCGCCATGGCTGCTGCCGCAAGCAGCACAACTCACTCAACATCGGACACCCTCATGACTGACCAGCTCGCCATCCCCACCCAGCGACGACGTCGCTATGCCGCGAGGCGCGCTTTCGGGGCGGATCTGTTCGCCCGCCTCGCCAATTCCTGCCGCTCAATGACCCCGGAGATCCCTCATGATCAAGACGCTTCTTGCCGTTGCCTGTTTGCTGCCATGCGCTGCTTTGGCGGAAGGGGTGCGTATCGAGCTTAATAGCCTGACCACGCAGGATACGTCCTGTCGCATGGTGTTCACGGCCCAATCGGAGGCCGGCGTGGAAGGGCTGGTTCTTGAAACAGCGCTCTTTGACACTTCCGGCGCCGTCATTTTGTTCACGCTTTTTGACTTTGTCGATCTGCCTGCTGGCAATCTGCGGGTCCGTCAATTCGATATCGCTGCGCAATCATGCGACTCAATTGGGCGTGTCCTTTTTAACGGAATTGATAGCTGTGAAGGTGACGGATGCACCGCACCACTTTCCGTGAATTCGCGCGTTGAAACGGTCGAGGTGCTGGGATGATTGCGCGCGCCATTGATCGAATCGTGGGGCTGCTGGAACTGGGTGGACCAGTGGTCGCCATTCTCATCGTGCTCTCTGTCGTGGCTTTGGCGATCGCCATCTGGAAAGCCGTAGTCTTTATGATCGAAGGGATCGGTCGCAGTGTCCATAATGGCTTCGTCGAGACGATCATTGATGATTTACGCGTCACACCAGGAAACGTCGACACTGCGCGGGCTGAAGCGAACGCGAGACTTGATGCGGCATTCGGCGAGGTATCGCGCGGTTTGCGTGTACTTGACCTGACTGCACAACTTGCCCCGCTTCTTGGTCTGTTTGGCACTGTTCTGGGCATGATCGAGGCTTTTCAGAGCCTGCAAGATGCCGGGAGTACGGCCGATCCATCGTTGTTAGCCGGTGGGATCTGGGTTGCATTGATGACCACGGCTGTTGGTTTGTGTGTCGCAATTCCAGCGTCTGTACTTCTGGCCTGGTTTGATGGCCGCCTTATTTCGCATCGCATGGCAGCCAACGTCGCGCTTGAGGCGCGGCTTGGCGGAAAAGCAATTGCTCAGGCAGCCGCTGACCAGATGGCGCATCATGCGGGTTAATAGACGCAGAAAGCTGCCAATGACATCACTCATCGACGTGATTTTTTTGCTGCTCTTGTTTTTTATGCTGACCTCGACCTTTTCGCGTTTTGGGGAGATACCAATCACGCTGGGCGGCAGGGGTGCGGAACCTTTGCCAGGCGACCCCGTATCGTTGCTTGTACGCATCACGGACACTGGGCCGAGCCTGAACGGCACAGATATCGCGGTGCGCGATCTCGCGGCCGCAATACTGGAGCGGGCTGAAAGCGCTCCACAGGTCCTGGTAACAACGACAACTGATGCCTCTGCACAGGCACTGGCAGAGACTTTGTTCGCCTTGCGCGGTCTGCCAGATGCGCAGATCGTCGTGCTGGAATGAACTACCAGCCGCCATATGCCCAAGCTGCCCGCGAAAAGGGTGAGCCGACGCTGCCTCTGATCAATATCGTCTTTTTGATGCTGATCTTTTTTCTTGTCACGGCACAGATGGCGCGGCCTCTCGATCCGGACATTCAACTCGTCAATACAGATGATCCAAATCTTGTCCCGCCACCCGATGCTGTTGTGATTACCGCGTCTGGGGAGCTGAGATTTCGCGGTGCATCGGCCACGCCGGAAAATGTCTTCACAATACTACGCTCTGAACAAATCGGCGATATCACAGTGCGAATTTTGCCTGACGGACGCGCCAGTGCAGCTGTTGTGATCGCCTTAGCTAAGGATTTGCATGATGGCGGTGCGCAGGCGATTTTCATCATGACGGAACAGGCTTTTTGATCATGAAGAGAGTGGTCGTCATCCTCGCGCTGTTGCTGTCATGCGGCGTTCACCTTGTGATAGTTGGTGTCTGGCCTCAGCGTGACACAGCCCCGGCCGGTGGCCAGATGGCAGGTGTGGTTGCGCTTGGGAGCAGTTTCGCCGATTTCGTCGAAGGAACGCTGGAAAGCGCATCAGCTGATGGTGAAATGAGCCCGACTTCAGTTGAGACAAAAACTGCTGCTGAGCCGCCGCCCGATGTGGTCATGACAACCCCAGCAAGTGCCAATCAAAACGAAGTCAAACTAGATAAAAGCGCAGCCGCCTCTGCGAGCCTTGGTTCTGTAAACGAAACACATCGGTTAATGGCGACATCCAGCGGCCATGTTGCTGCCATAGCACCAAGCCTGTCGACAGATGTGATCGCGCCGACAGAGGACAGGAATGCACTTGCAATAACTGCCAGCGTCAGACCGGTAGCACGCCCATTACAAAGTGTCGCCGCACAGCCTACCGATCAGGGGGCGGATGTCAGGCGTGGAAATGCCGATGTCAATGCCACCACTGGCCAGCAGGCAGGTGAAGAAACCGGGACGGTCTCGCAATCATCGGCAGCCCGACAATCAACGGCAAGGCAAGTCGGCCAGGCTGAAATCAACGACTACAAATCCCATGTCGCTGCGCGGGTCATCCGCGTGGCATCACGGATGCGTTCGCGCGGCACCGTTGGTACTGTTGTCGTTGGCATGCAGATATCTGCGAATGGCAGCTTGGCAGCGGCGACGATCTCCCAGAGTTCCGGCAACCAGAGCGCCGACACCATAGCAATGGATGCGATACGAAGAGCCGCACCATTTGATCCGACACCAAACGGACAAAGGATTTCAGTCGCCTTCAGAGTACAGCTCGTTGCGCAGTGAGCGTTCCGCTCTTGTTTGGCACGCAGATCAATGGGTCGGGAAGTCGCTGCGACGGGAGCCTGCCAACAAGACAAGACCACTTGCTCCGACTTCGGGCGGATGAGTGTGCTGATCCAATCTTTGCGCCAAGGTTAGCTTGTTGCTACACGATATTGGCTCAGCTGCTTCCGTGTTTTGCTCGTGGAGTACGTAGCGGACGCAGCAAACAGCAAAGCGGCCGTGATAATGCACCCGTTTTTTGAGGGGCTCCGCATATGGCGGTCTTTTTGTTGTTGCCCTCGATGTTGGCAATCCTCATCCGAGAAGCTGCGCCCTCAGTGTTCATCGCTGCGAGTTCAAGTATCGCGTTTCTTTTGGCTTCGATGCTTCTTGCGGATCAGGACCGCGCGCAGATCGTGCATGGCAAAAAACAACCGATCGGCCAGCTCATCAAGCTGTGTCTGGGTTGCTTCGGTTTGCGCCCAATGCGCTACTTCCGAAAGACGCTCCAACAAGTCTTCCGCATCACGGAACTTGCGTTCTTTCAGATGTTCTTGACGATTTATAAGCCACTCACCTATGGCGGCCTTGTCGTCATCCGTCAGAACATGATCGCGTACAGACTTGAAGTCGCCACGCCTAGTGTTTGCGACCGCGATCTGTTGCATTTCAATCCGGCGATGGCGGTTGGAGGGGTTGATCCGAAAGACCAATGCGCCGTTCTCTCGAATACGGAAATGGTACTGCGGTATGGTTGGTCTTTGGCCCGTATTGCCTGCCTCCTCGATAAAGCTTGCATTGGCTGGCGGCCCTCGTTTTGCCATGTCAGCTTGCGGCATCGCTATAGGCGCATCTCGGAAGAGGCGCCGTTTTGCATGGCGTATTCCGGCCGGTAAGCCCACAAGTCATCGCGGATCGTGTCAACTTCATAGGGTTTAAGAACGCTCAGTCGCGTTTTCCCGTAAGCAGCGACGCGACCTTTCAGCTCAGGAAACAACTCCAGGACTTCTGACAGGGTATCGCCCGCCATTTCGCGAGTAGCATTGTCGCCGAGAAAGAAAGACTCCGACCAAAGCCCCCCAACATTCACCAGTTCATGCTGATCAAAGAGGATGTGGATGAAGTCGACTGCCTGACATGCATCATCAATGACGATATCGACATCGTTTACGAGAAACCGCGCTGGAACAAGAACATCATTGGTGTCAAATAGCATCTCGCAAATAGGTGAGCTCAATGCGATGCGGTGCTGTTGTGACACCCGTACATCGCAAGATGGGACATTCGGAGCGATCGCGCTCTGCTTGATCAACACGGGCCGTAGATGCGGGCTCTGTCGCAAGGTGCGCGAATTTAGGTGTCGTCGCCCAATCCACCTGACAGGCTTTGATACCCCTGCAGCTACCAAAACCATTTCCCCGATGCGCAACCCCTCGACGGGTCTTGGCCCTTCGGGCGTTTCTACGCAAGAGCCACTGGTGAAGCATACAAAGTCTGGTAGCTCGTTGTAATCGCTGGGATTTGCTGCAGTAGCACCGTTATTTGTGCCTTCAATGACATCATTAACCTCAACCGAACCGTCGGTCAGGAACATGTACTGCTGACCAACAAACTGAACGAGTGTAAACGTGACGCTCACTCCATTGACCGTGCCAGTGTAGGTCTCGAAGGTCTGGAAGGCTGTCGAGTTTCCGATGAAGCCAGGGATGGCGCTGACATCAATCTGCTGCGTAAAATCTGCGTCAGGGTTTTCAATCGTACCGTCATTGTCAACAATATCGACAGAGAATTCTGCGATGACGGTGACGTCTTCTGTATCAAACGGGTCTTCATCAAGTTCGTAGATCGTGATCGAGGGCATTGCATCATCCTCTTATCGACAATTACTGATCAATCTTGGCGCGATTTAGCTGCTTTCGTCAACCGCTCTGATTGAAGTGCCTGTCCCAGCTACACATAGTAGCTTTGGTCAGAATTGATCATGATCCGGTCCGCCTTGACTAACGTCAACGACGCTAACTGGCACCGCAACCGACCAATGACCCGGACTTGGTAAACGCCTACTGCACACTGGATGAAACAAGCGACGCAAAGGATAGTGCGTCCCTCCAATGGCACCATCGGAGCGGCGAATGCAGCGTTTGACTTGTTTCTCACCAAGACTGACGGTGGTAGCTTTTGATTAGTGCTAGTACTGCCTTCACAATTTGGGTGCATCCCTCAAGGTGGGCTTGCCCACTTTCATTGAGGGAATTGTCCGGCTGACGAGCGAGTGGTTAGTCGTTGTGCGCAAAGAAGCGGACATAGCAAAAGATGCAAAGTCTCGTTCGGTCTTTAGTTGGCCATCATGTGCACGCTATTGGTGAGCGGATTATTGATTAACAACATTTTAACGCTAGCTCTCTTGCCGACAGGTAAATGAACAACGTGGCAGCGTGATGCGTTCAGTTGACTTCTACACGAAGACCGTCAAGCCGAGAACGCGCAATACGCGGTCATCGTCGGTGCCTCAGCCGCAGGCCTCTCTCGTCGAAAAGTCGGCCTTCATCGGTCTCGTTTTTTGCTGCACGACCACATCGGCGCAATCGCAGGACAACGACCCATTGTTGTTTCACGACATGGATGGCCTGAAGGTGCGCGGGCACCTTCAGTTCGGATTGAATGCGGTCGCAGAAAGCAATGTTTTTTGGGATCTTGCGGCGACAACAGCGCCCGATAGCGGCTTCGATCCTGATCCGGAATGGCTGGAAGGGTACGTTAAGCCAGGTGTCAGCTTTACGTATCAGTTGCAGGCCGGGAACGAGCTTTATGGCAAGGTTTCGGCGGTATCCTCTTACACATGGGGGACCGATGCGTTTGATACCGGCGATACCGGAGACACGACGCTTGAGGAAGCCTATCTCGCCTTTCGCACTGATCCGCGCGAGGGTGTCACCTACGACATATCGCTCGGGCCGCGTGAGCTGACCCTTGGCACGGGTATGTTGATCGCAAATGGCGCAACCAGCGGTTTTGAGCGCGGTGCTCTGAAGTTCGGCCCGCGCAAGGCGTGGGAAATGGCGGCCATCGGTCGTGTCTCAGTCGAGAACATCACCGGGACAGCCTTTTACGTTGACCCGAACGAGTTGCCCTCAACCGACGGCAATAACGAACTCGCCGGTATCGACCTGCGCTCTGACACGCCGCAAGGCGGCTATCTTGGTGCCACTTTCGTCACCGTCCTCAATTCGGATTCGCCCTATCCCCAAGCCGCTGCTGATGGGGTTGGCGCACCCACGGTCACATCGGGCGCGCGGGAAGATACCGACACGCTGAACCTCTACGCAAAATCAAATCCGTTCGAAGGAAACCTGGAGAACTGGTCGTTTACGGGCGATGTCGCCTACCAATGGAACGACAGGATTGACCTAGAGGCATGGGCCGGGCGTTTGACGGCCGATTATACCTTTGCGGACTTGCTGTGGTCGCCCAACCTGACACTCGGCTATCAGACCTTTTCAGGAGATGACCCAGACACATCGCAACTCGAACGGTTCGATCCGCTTTATTATCAGGGGAGCCCCAGCGCGTGGGCGACGGGCTCGAAATCCGCCTCGACCTTCATCAATTCGAACGTGAATGCGCTGACCGTCGCTTTGCAGGTCAAGCCAAGCCAACAGGACACGCTGACCCTTCGTTATGCCCATATCCGGGCGAACGAGCTGAACAGCCCGGTCCAATTCGGCCAGGCGACGCGGGTGGATATCGACGGAAATGTCGTGTCAGGCGTGACGGATGAGCATCTCGCCGATGACGTCTTCCTCGAATACAGCCGCATTATCAACCGCAATACATTTCTCACCGCTGGCCTCTCGGTCTCCTTTCCAGGAACGGGGATCGACAATGTCATCGGCGAAGACGGAGATCCATGGACAGGAGGTTTTGTGAATGTTGTTTTCAACTACTAATCTGATCGCACTGGTTGCCGGTATGACCATCGCAGTGGGTGCATCATCCGGTGCATTCGCGCAATCCACGCCGCTATCCGCGCAGGAGTCCGATCCGAAGGTAATGGGCTGGATGCAAGGCTTTCCCCCGCCCCCTGACAAGCTGATCACGCAGCCTGACACCAACTATTTCAGCTTTCCCCGCCTGCGCTGGTCGGTCTGTCACCTGCGCGAGTTCCTTCCGACCGAGCAAATCAGCAGGGGGCTTGGCGCGCCCGTGCCGCTGGACTACCCTACCCCTGCTGCATTTGCCGAGATGCACCAGCAGATCAACGCGCTCACCTTCACACCAATGAACAGTGATGAGACGATGACGTGGGAAGAGTCACTTTATGCGAACTACACCGATGGCATGCTCATCATCCACAAGGGCGAAGTCGTTTATGAACGCTATTTTGGCTGCCTGGAAGAGGATGGCAAACACGCCATCATGTCGATGACGAAATCTATCACCGGGCTCTTGGGCGAAATCCTGGTGGTCGAAGGTGTATTGGATGACACCGCCTTGGTTCGTGATGTGATCCCCGAGATTGGCGACAGCGCCTTTGCGACTGCCACTGTGCGCGAGGTCATGGATATGACCACAGGTGTGCAGTATTCCGAGGATTATTCGGATCGCAATGCGGATGTCTGGCTTTATTCCGCTGCCGCGAGCCCATTGCCAAAACCGGCAGATTACGTTGGCCCGGATGGTTACTTTGAATACCTTCAACAGGTCGCTCCAGAAGGCGAGCATGGGGCCGAGTTCCACTACAAAACCATCAATTCTGACATGCTTGGCTGGATGATCAGCCGCGTGACAGGCCAGTCCATGACTGCCCTCGCATCGGAGCGGCTGTGGAGCCGCATTGGTGCAGAACAGGATGCCTACCAGACCGTCGACGGCAAGGGCATTCCTTTCGCGGGCGGCGGGGTGACAGCCGGGCTGCGCGATTTGGGGCGTATCGGTCAGTTGATGCTGAATGGCGGTGAGATCAACGGAGAACGCCTATTCCCCGCCGAGGTCGTCGAGAGAATCAGCGCGGGCGGCGACCGTACGAAGTTTGGAAGTGGCTTTCCGACCTTGGGCGCGGGTAGTTACACCAGCCAGTGGTGGGTCTTCCACAACGATCACGGTGCCTATGCCGCGCGCGGGGTCCATGGGCAGACAATCTATGTCGACCCGACGGCCGAGATGGTTCTCGTTCGCCTTGCTTCTTTTCCTGTTGCGCAAAACGGCTTCATCGACCCGACCTCTCTGCCCGCCTATCAGGCGGTCGCTGAGTTCCTCATGTCGCGGGATTGATGGGTGTCCTGATCACGCCTTCGGAGAGGATGCGCGCATTTGTTGAAATGACGCGCCTTCTCTTACTAAGTTTTTTTGTCTTGCTAACGGCAGGACTTCTCTTTCTACCGAGGCCAGCCCTGTCTCAAGACACCACGGCTGATCTAGCAATCACCAGCAGCGCGCCGGAACTCGTCAATCCTGCGATCTCAACCGATGAATTGGCCTATCGCCTGATCCCACTGACGAAGGACGAACTCGATCCGCTTTCCGGCGCTTGGCTCGGGATCGTCCAGTCAAAGACCGCAGAGATTGCCGCGCGCCAGGTCGATTTGCTGAACAACCCGTCATTGGCAGATGACACGACCTTTCAGGAGATCGCGCTGATGGTTGAAGAACGCGCGGGTCTGTTTCAGCGCTTCTCGATGGTTGTGGCAGCATTTGAAAGTAAGGGCGGCGATCCCGAGATTGTCGCCGAACTGCGCGCATACCGCGACTCGGTTCTCTTTAACGAAACGATCCTTGCCAGTCCGAGGGCCATTGCACTGGCCTTTCTGGAATGGCTGACGCGTTCGGATGGTGGGTTGGCCGTCGCGCTGGACATCGGTGTGGTCATTCTGGCCTTCCTCGCGCTCTTGTTTGTCTCGCGTTTCGCGCGTGGCCTCGCGCGACGTTGGATCGGCCGTGTCCCCAATATGTCAAAGCTCTTGGAGGCGTTCCTGGTTGGTGCAGTGTTCTGGCTGGTCATCACACTGGGGCTGCTGTTCGTTCTGGCAGCACTTGGCGTCAACATCACGCCGCTTTTCGCGATGATCGGCGGTGCCTCCTTCATTCTGGCATTCGCCTTTCAGGACACGCTTGGGAACCTCGCCAGTGGACTTATGATCATGATCAACCGTCCCTTTGATGAAGGCGATTACGTTCTGGTTGGAGGTGTCGGCGGTACGGTTCGGTCGGTTAGTATTGTGGCGACGACCGTGACGACCGGAGACAATCAGGTCATCGTGATCCCGAACAAGAATGTCTGGGGCAACGTCATTACCAATGTCACGGCGAGCGACACCCGACGAGTCGATCTGGTCTTCGGTATTTCTTACGACGACTCGATCGAAGACGCCGAGCGGGTGATCAATGATGTCGTGAAAGCGCATCCACTCGTTCTCAAAGACCCCGAACCGACCATCCGTGTGAATGAACTGGGTGCGAGTTCGGTCAACTTCATCTGCAGGCCCTGGGCCCGAACAAGCGATTACTGGACGGTCTATTGGGATTTGACGCATCAGATGAAGGACGCCCTTGAAACGGCCGGTCTCTCCATTCCCTACCCCCAACAGGACGTTCATATCCGGGACGTAAATGCTCAGTCGTAATAGAGGTGTACGCCGACTGTCAGCTATTCTTGGCGAGGAGTGATTCGGGAGACTGATCCGATCCGCTGCGATGGCTTTCACGGCGCGTTGCTGCGCATGGTTTTTCGACGGAAAACGCGTGTATGGTCGTTTAAGAGACTACAGCTCGCGAAAGGAAGCGAATTGACGTCTCGTATGCGAACCCCGACAATCCTTCTTTCGTTCTTCATTTCCTCCGCTTTGGCTCTACCAGTTGTTGCTCAAAATGGTGTTACCGCACTGCGCGACCTTTCGGATCATGATGTCGACGAGGCGCAATTGCGCAGTGCTGTCGCGTCAAGAACGCTGACATGGTTGACAGGAGTGTCTGCCAACAACGACTACATCTCGGTCGGCAGAATGGCCAATTTCTTTGGCTTTGTCGCACTACGCGTGTCGAGCGGGCAAAGTCTGACTCGTGCGCATGTTGCACGCGATACGCTCGCCGTTCTTAAGCCATCCCAGATCGAATTGCTTGTCGCACTGTTAGATGCACAGATTTCGCCCCACCAAGCGACGCAAGGAGCACGTATTCAAATGAACCGGGCACTCGAATGGCTTCTTGTTGGCGATCATGTGGATGAGGCCGAGTTCCTGGCGCTAGGTCGCACATATGGTGCTGCGGAGGCTGAACTCGGCCGGGTCATTGCGCAGAGCTTTGGTGAAATTGCCATGACGCTGTCAAAGGAACAGCAATCAACACTGCGGCTGATACGCGAGGGTCATGCAGCCGGCCAGCCAATTACGATACCACATTCGGGCAATGGCATGAGGCTGTCTGATGTAGATCGGCAGGAACTTGTCAATCTTGCCGCGCGCTTTCTCAGCTGGACAACGGGATCACCGGAATTCAACGACTTCGAAGTGGTGGGCAAGCCAAGTCAGCACTTCGGATTTGTCAGCCTTCGGCTTGCCTCCGGCCATGCGGTGCGACGCGGGGTTGTGGCCCAACAGGTACTGGACATCCTGACTCTGGACCAATCGCGGATGCTGAATGTTTCCGTGCAGCAGAACGTTGACGTTTTTGACGCGTTTCTCAGCTTGCGTGGAGAACTGATGCGGAAGCTGGAAGTCGCCCTGGACGGACAGGTGATTGATGCCGACGAAGTTCAACGTCTCGGTGCGGCAATTGGTGAGATCGAGGCCAAAATGACTTGGGCGCAAGCAATGGCGATGTTGAACGTGCGTGACGCGCTGTCAGAAGAACAGTTGACAGAGCTTCTAGAGTTGCGGGCGACATACACCGTCTCCACTTCTGAGAGCGCGACGCAAGACGCTATGGACCGTGGGCGGCAGTTGTTCGCGCAATGCGCCCTTTGTCACGCCCCTTCCAGAGACAACGCTGTCGCACCAAGCCTCGCCCGCATCGTCGGACGCCCAATCGCTTCCGATGACGATTTCCAACACTATTCGCCGGCGATGATCCTGTTTGCGGAGACAGAGGGCAACTGGAGCACTACCACTCTGGACAGATTCCTAAGCTCGCCCCGTTCGGCTGTCCCGGGTACGACGATGGGGTTCGATGGGCTGGGCTCTGCACGCGACCGCGCGGCGATTTTGGCCTATCTGGCAACACTCGAGTGATGTCGTGACAGCGCGAGGGCAGGCCTTGCCGTACGCACAGTAAAAGTCTGCCGCGTTCACTGATCGGCGAGCAGGACCGTTGCTTCGATATGCGGATCGGGATGACACCAGTCAGCTGCCCAATTTGTCAGGTAGCGCTGGTGATGAGCGTTCTCCGATGTGGACCAGGCCGCGTCATTGCCATCATTCTGTCCCAAGTTAGAACCATGGCACGTCTATTCGGCACCGCACCTAGCTTGCTTGCCGAGGCAGGAAATTCGATGATTGTCTACTAGGCGTCGGTCAGGTCATCATAGGTCAAGGCTGCTCCAGCGTGTTTGCAGCCTGGAATCGGAACGCATGACCCATTGGCATCTTGGACATTAACAACACCTACTTTCGTAGCCTATGGGTCGTTTCGCCTCAAAGTTCTCACGACGGTCACATTAGACAAAACACCTAAATGGACTCCCAAGCGTAAGGCACTTTGACAAATTTCAATTGCGTTGGTTCCTCGTGGCCTGTGGTCGTACCTACTAGCACGGCGTCACCTTTCGTCAGCAACGCGAATGCATCCTTGGGCAAACGAGGCACATCCACCCGCTGACGCGCGGCGCTAAGATTCATGCCTTGACCGCCACCGATGTTCTGAACTTCGCGCAAGACGCTCTTTGTCCCGGCGCGGGCCTGCAACTCCTCGGGTGTGGCCTTATCAATCGTTTTCATGGAGATCATCGCGGCAAGAACCGCAAGAACGGATTCCCATGTCTCGCCAAGACCCGATGATTTGAGTTGCTGAATGGATTGCGTGGCAACAATGCACAGCCCCCCAAAATGCCGCGCCATTGAGAAATATTCGGCATCGCCAACCGGCTCATCTTTCAACTGCGTCGCGATCATGTGATACTCATCGGCCATGAAGAGCACAGGCCTTTTGTCGTTCATCAGTTCATAGGAATTGAAACGACTTTCCCGGCTCAGCACCGTCCTCTGGACGATCAGCTTCACAAGCGCCGGCAGGATACGCGTCAAAGTCAGTTCATCCGAGCCGGGGCTGACAAGGATGAACTTTCCCTCGTCGATAATGCGATCATAGATTGGCGTGGCGCCTGGACGTGTCTTGGCGCTGTAACAGGCATTGCCGGATTCTCGAAAGACGTCATAAGCCTGACGCATAAACTGCTCCAACGTAGCCCGATTTTTCGGGTCACCAGCACTGTGGCTGCGCAGTTGGTCGATTCGCAAAAGTAAGTCCTGCGCTGTTTGCGCCGTTTTTTGATTGCTGTTGGCTTGCGCGTGTTTGAGAATCTTTTCGAGTTTGGGGACACTCTGCCCACCTTTGATCTCTGTCCCGACGGCCAGATCAATCATCCGCGCCAGTGTTGGCGGCTCATCGTCGAGTTGTTGCATCAGATCAAGGATTGCCCCGAATGTCAGCGACATCTGCTGAAACCAGTAAGGCTCGCGCGCTCCCAACCCGGCACTCAGGGCGCTGAGCACCATTATCTTCCCGATCTCGGTAGGTGATAACCCGCAATGCAGCAGGTTGACACCGCCCACCGCCTGAAGCGAGTCGCGGTTGATAATGATAAGGTCATCCTCACGATCAACTTCGGCGAAAACACGCGGCGCAATCTTGGCCAGATCGCCCTTGGGGTCGAGGATCACACCGCCGAAGCGATGGTCAGGCCGATCCTTACCACCAGGTCCATGACGCGTTTCATGACGAAGGATCTGGCGCAAAAGGTAGACAAGCGTATTGGTCTTGCCTGATCCCGGCCCCCCAAAAAGCGCATATTGCAGCTTAAGACCATTATCAACGATCGAGACCTTCTTGTCCGTCTTTTCAAGCGCGTAGATCCAGTCATGTTCTTCGCTGATTTCACCGGGCAACATCCCATGTCCGGCAGTTGCCGAAGGCGTCTCGGGAGGGTTGATTGCAGCGCTGTTGCGATACCGCTGCCTGATTTCGGGCGGGCGGTCGTCAAGATGCAACTCCGTGCCAAGATGCACCTCACCCTTCACACTGATCTCGAATTCGCGATCAAGTGTCATGACAGATACTCCCGCCCCGGCAAGGGCTCATAAAAGGAACAATCGTGTTCTCTGTTACGAACGGCGCAAATTTCGAAAACCGGATGACGTCGGCCATTGTAATCCGGATGCGCATTTGCAGTCGTCTTGGCGCTCCATGCCTCGCACCATTCATAGTATTGCGGGATTGCAGGAAAGGGTTCCCCTGTTTGCTCGCGGGACTGTTCGGCAGGAAACAGTTTTTTGGCCTGCCAATCCGCAAACTTGTCATCCTCGTCAATAATCTCGAAATTCTCGGTTTGACCTCCAACATATTGAAAGGCGGGCGGGCGCCGATGGCGACAATCGGCGCAGAAAATCTTCGGTCGATCCTGGCCACTCATTTCTTCAGCCACTCCTTGTAAAGCTCGCGACCAAGTTTGCGAAAGGTATCTGATTTGGGTTGGCGGGGTTGCGGTAAAGGGGCATTACCCACCTCATCAGGTGGTAAGACTTGTTGATAGGGATCGTCGTGAAAGCCGCCGCCGCTATAGGCCGGACAATTGCCGTCAGGGTTGCGCATCTCGCCAAGAACAAAAGCGCCCGGACGGGAATAATGTCGACAATACGCATAGTAGCGCGGCGTATCGGGCAGGATGCCGCCAGTGCGATTGGCCAGCGACATCTCTAACCCGCGACGTTGCTGGTTTGAGCTGACGATGGCATCCATGTTGCTGGTGACCTGACTTGGCTGTGCGCCGTTATCCCACACCCGATTGTACATGTTTTGCGATGGATCAATGGCGTCCAGCAGTGCCTGATTGTCATAATCCTGTCCGGTGGGTGGCACGTTATGCGCGCAGGTCTGGCAGGGGCCACCTCGTGCGCCATGTCCCGCCTCCTGATGATCATTGCATCTGTTGCCCGCATTCTTCGCGTCACACATATAGTAAATGTCCTGCGCTTCGCGCAGACCGCAATATTCGCTGGCCAGGGGTCTGCGTGACCATGTTTGCTTGCCCGCCTGCATCTGGCGGTTCCGGTCACGCGCATCACGCACCTCACGCTGCGCTTGGTTGTCGTAGGACCTCTCGATCTCGCGCGCCAATTCCCTGCTGTAGGGCATATCGACCGCATCGCTGAGATTGCGCGCCGCGCGGTAGTAAAGACAGGTTTCGCAATAGGCTTTCATCAAAACACTCCTTTGCCTGAATATGGTGGCTTGGGCTTAGCGGAGGCCGGGCGGGCGTCCGTCGGGGGTCGGCTGATCTGGCGTGACCTTGTCACGCAGTTCAGCGAGTAATTCGTCCATCTTGCTTTGAAGATCTGCTTCGGCAAGGCGGCCATTGCGAAACTCGATCTCCATGATCTCCAGCCGCGATTCCACATACCAATTATAGTTCGTGTGGCCCGGAAAACGGCCATGGTGGTCTTTGTCGAGTGCGATGCCGTTCCTTGGATTGTTGTGGTCCCAGCCACCCTCAAGGCTGCGCAGCTTGTTGAGGATTTCGTGGTCGCGCAGGCTGTGCGGGATCAGATGGTGTGCTTCTTGATCTGGACCCAACTCCTCACCCAGTGCCTTTTCCAGATTGTAACGCAAGGTGCGCCGAGATGCCTCCACTTTTGGTGAGTCAGGGCCTGTCCGCTGTACCGCTTCCATCGACTTGCGGTCCATATCCAGTTCGGCATCGCTGATCGTCTTAGTCAGGTCATCAAGCGGGCGGTCAACCGGCGCACGGTTGACCCATTGCAGCGGGACCTCGTCAATTTTCGAATCGAGATAGGCGATGGCTTTGGCCTCAGCATCAGGGCCACCCTCTTTTAGGATATCGGTCAGTTCCTTGCGGTTGATTTCAAGGTCCTCAAGCCGCACGCCCAACTCGCCCATCTTGTCCGATAATTCCTTGACCAGTGGCGACTCTGCCAGCTCAGAGGCCAGCCGTTTCTCTGTCGGTGTCAGTGGTTTTGTCCGTGGCCGCGGCGCAACGGATTGTTGCGAGTCCGGGTGAACCTTCGGCGGCGAAAGATCCTCTGGTTTGACCCCGCTCGTATTGTCGTGGCTGACGCTGGCGAGCGGGCGGTTGTCGCGCACATCGACGTGGAAGCCGCTAGCACCAGCGGTCACGGGGCGAAGCCCTTTGGCCGCATCGCTGATATTGTCGATGATATCGCCCATCTGCTTCATGATGGAACGGAAATCATCGAGCATACCGCGCCCGCCGATCACGGCCATGCCGATCAGCAACCCTGCGGTGGCCAGGTAGAACGCATCCTGCGCCTCCAACTCATCGAACAGCCCCATCAGGCCCACGGCTGCACCTTGCAAACCGGCTTCTGCGATCTCGCCCACGACGTAATCCACCGCCTTGGCGAGCGCGAGCTTCAAGGGGCCGCCCAAGGCAAGCACCAGGGCATCAGCGCCCAGTTCAAGATACTGCCCTGCATATTGATCGAATTTCGCCAGCCCATCGACCACATGTTTGGCATATTGGGCCGCGACCTGTGCGGGTGACAGGTTCTCGGCCATTTCGGGTGCGATGCCGGCCTCGCGCAGCATGGCGGCACGCATTTCCTCCGGACTGGCATCGGGATTGAGTGCAAGCGCACGTACTTCGGCGCCAATGATCTTGGTCGCCTCCTGGCCCAATGTGACGCCAAGTGCTGCATCAATTGCTTCTTGCCGCAAGGCCATTGCCTCGACGAGGGCATCTGGGCCCGCAGCCATGATCGCATCTGCCGCGTCATCCAGCCGACCAAAGGCATCATCAATAAGCTGATCACGCGCCGCCACCATCACAATTGCGCGCTCCGCCTGAAGCTCTGCCTTTTCCCAGTTGGGTGCCTCTTCGATCGCCTCGGTCAGCTCTTGCAGTGAGAGGTATTGCGGCGCGACCTGCTGCAGCGTTCCTTCGAGGACCTGCGATGCGCGCAGGCCTTCCTCCTCAACACCAACCCTTTCGAGCAACGCATCAACCCGCGCCGACAGGCCATCAGCGGCATCAAGCCCAGCTTCGCGTTCCAACAAATCCGCACCGTGAATGTCGATCTGCGCACCGGCTGTCAGCCCCCCGATCAGATCGGCATGATGCATCAACGTCTCAATTTCCTGCGTCATCGCAGCGATGTTCAACCCCTGACCTTTTGCCAGGCTCTCGGTCGCATCCAGCACAAAGGGGGCCGTGGCGGGGTTCTCGGCTGCTTGTGCCAATCCCATCGCCATGTCGACGATCTGTTTGGTGATTGGTCGCTCGAACAGACCGTTGGGAAAGATCGAAACCAGAGCCTCGGCAGTGCGCGCCGCCTCAGCGCTCAGCACCTCGTTTTCACGGATAACGTCAATAGCCTCCTGGCGCATTTCGGCGATCTGGAATTCTGACAGATCGACGGCCACCTGTGATGTCTTGGTGAATTCATCCTCGGTCTTGCGCGGTTTGAGGCTATCATCATCCAACATCGCAAGGGCCAGTAGCAATTCGAACAATCCGTTCAGATCATTCACGGGGTCTTGGACAAGGTTGAGGCCCGGACCCTCATCCGGTCCGACGACAGAAATATCTGCCCCGTCGAACCCCAGGTCGCCACCGCCTCCATCGACATCACATGCCATCGTAATAGCCCTCGGGGTGCAGCCATATACTGCATTTATTGCCGCTTTGGGGAATTCCAGCAAGTGAATGTGGTGAAATCCGCCGAGATGTGCCATCCTTTGTTCAGCTTTTCAGCAATTACGGCCGGGGGCGATCATGCAGAAAATGACGGATACGGCGGTCTTTGGTATAGACCTCGGAACGACGAATAGCGCCATCGCAATTGTGGATAATGCGGGTGCGCGGATCATTCCCAATCGGGAAAACGGATCTACAACGCCATCAGTTGTTGCGTTCCGGCAAGGTGACAAACCGGTTGTTGGTGTTGCTGCGCGCAATCTGGCCGTCGCAATGCCTGATGCGGTCGCCCAGCACGTCAAGCGGCGCATTGGCATGGAAAGCACGGATCAGGCCGCCCGGATGGCGATTGGTAGCGAAAGCTATCTGCCCGAGGAAATCTCGGCCTTGGTCATCCGCAAACTGGTGAACGATGCACTGGAACGCGAAGGGCTTTCGCCGTCAACGCCGGTCAAGGTCGTTATCACTGTGCCCGCCTATTTCACCTCGATAGGCAAGAAGAACACGGGCAACGCGGCAAAGCTGGCAGGTGTCGACGTGCTTGATCTGGTGCATGAACCTGTTGCGGCGGCCATCGCATATGGCGAGGCGCGCGTGCAGGCACCGCAAACGGTGCTTGTCTATGATCTGGGTGGCGGCACCTTTGATGCAACGGTCGTTGAAATCGGTGAGGGTACTTTTCGCACCATCGCTACAAATGGTGACAGGCTTTTGGGCGGGCATGATTGGGATCTCGCAATCGCTGGCTGGATTGTCCAGCAATTCGAAGATGCGCATCCCGACACGGTGCCTGACCTCGAGGACCAGTCACAAAAGTACCGCCTGCTCGAGGCCGCAGAAACCGCCAAGATTGCACTCACAGAACTTGATGACACAACTGTCGCGTTCCACCACGAGGGTCACAGCATTTCCCCCGATCTGACCCGCGAAACCTTCGAGTTGCTGACCGAACATCTCTTGGAAGAAACCATCTCTCGGACGGAAGAGGTCCTGAAAGCAGCGGCCGGTAAAGGTGTGCATGCGCCGCAGACAGTCGTGCTTGTGGGCGGGTCAACCTACATGCCTGCGATCATGCGGCGCCTAAAGGCAATGCCCACGCTTGCAGGTTGCCAGTTCAAACGTCACGAGCCCGACTTTGCCATCGCCAAGGGTGCCGCACTCTATGCGCAGATGATCGCCTCTGGCGTGCAGGCGGTCGACGCGGCCGCCCCCGGTGCGGCGCTTTCCGGCAGCGGGCGGCTGGTCACGCAAGTCAACGCGAAGGCGATAGGCGTGGTGCTTGAGGATCGGGACACCAACGAAAAGCATGTCGAATACCTCATTGCGCGTAACTCGGAACTGCCCACAGAAGTTGAAAAGACGTTCTATACGATCAAGGACAATCAGTCTTCGGTCTTGGTCGAAGTGGTAGAGGAACGGCAGGAACCTTCCGCCGTCGTCGAAGAAAACCTCATGCTGAATGGCGGCGTGTTCCGTCTGCCTGCACCGCTTCCCGATATGGCGCCACTGAAGTACCGGCTGTCGCTTGACGGGGCGGGCATTGTCCATGTGTTTGTGACGGATCTGAAAAGCGGTGAGACTTGGGAGATGAAAATCGACCGCTACCGCGATGTCACTGATGATCAGATGATGCGGTTGCGCCCTGTGATGGAAAACGTGACCTGAGCCGCAAGATCAGCGGCGCAAGTCGACTCCTTCAACATCACCATAAGAGCTGCGGACCTGACCGGTCATCCGGCGCCCATCCGGGCTGACCATAATCTCGACCTGAACGGGTACGCCATTCACCTGACCCTGCATGGTCAAGTTGGATCCAGAGATGCGCCCGCGCGCCTGATATCGTAGGTGTCCACCAAAACCGTGCGCTGAAACGACAGGGCCAAACTGCTGAAATTCAAAGATGCCGCCATTGGGTGCGTGCCACTGCCCCGACACATCAACCGGGTTGATTGTGTCATCCACTTTCTGGTCGAGCCATCCCCCGATCTTGTCGATCAGTTTCGGGATCAGGCCCTCTTCTTCCGGCTGTGCCGGTTCAGGCGTATGCGTTTTGCTCTGCTCTTGCAAAAAGCGCTCTCGCGGCGGCGCGTCGGGGATCTGCTGTCTTGGCGTTTCAAATCTTTCGCGCTGATTGGCGTCACGCAGCGGATCATAGCGCTCGCGCTGCTGATCCCGGTTCCCTATCTCACGCTCGTGCAACTGCGCCTCCAGCATTTCGCGAAAGCGCCGCCGCTCTTCTGCGGCCTCTTCGCGCGCACGCTCACCAGGGTCCTGCTTCGGCGGTGTTTCCTGTCGGGTCTTTTCGCGCAAGCTTTGTTGGTACAACTCGACAATCGATTGCGCCTCGTCGGACAATTTTTCGGGCGGCGGTTTGACCGTTTCCTGCTTCTCCGGCACGATAAGACCGCATTCTCTATAGAGCGCGCGGATCACAGCCTCCGAATCCGGCGAGCCAATTGTCTCTGCCACGAATGCGGCGTCATCTGCCGCACGACGGGCAATCTGCTGAGGCTTTGGGGCACGGCGGGCAAAGGATTTGACGTCGCCTTCAAGATCAAGATGCGCCATCTTGTTCAAAAGGCCGCGCCAGCGCGCTTTGTTGGGTTTGAAGAACGGCCCCAACAACTGCACGAGCTTCTCTTCCTCGTCCGCGGTGCCTTCTTCCGCGACCCGAACATTCGTGCGCCGCTTGTTGAACTTTTCGACCCATTGATCGTAGGGCGCATCAGCAGAGCACCCCAGAAAGTCGCAGACATGGCGCATATCGTCTGTCCGGCCAGCCTTTTCAGCCACGACCACCAGCGCCGCGATGACGTTTCTGGCAGTTTCGGTTGGCTCAAAAGGTGCAGACACAGGATCAGATCACTGCTTCGCGCGCAGGTTTCAGCCGCAAGACATCATCATCGGTGGCTTGGTCAAGCTTGTCGAGCGAAACCTCCCAGCTTTGCCCACTATCGGGTTCTATCAGGAAAACGTGCAGGATCCCGGCATCATCGACCGAATAGGTGACATGGATCGGCGCACCTTTGCGCAAACCACCAGGCAGATTGATGGCCGTTTCGTGCAACAGCGTGTTTTCCGACGCCTCCTGCGAGGGTTCGCCACGTTCCTCATAGACCTTGACGTGGATCGTGGTCTGGTTCTCTTCATCCGTGCCGTAAATCTTGGTGACAGAGGCGGGCAGCTCCGTTTCCTTGGGTACCAGATACTCGACAACATCCCTGTCCTTGGCGGGGTTATAGGCAAGAATGCCAAGCCCCTTTGGCGTCAGCATGGTGACAAGACGGCCCTCACTATCGCCCACATCCGTGTCACCGGTCATATCTACCTTGAATTTCTGCGTCTCGATCAGATTGGCAAGGATGGCTGCACCCTTTGCAATTGCCTGATCGGGTTGGAAGATCACAACCTGAAGGCCCGTCGCTTTCATGAGCGCCTCTTTGACGGCCAGCATGCGTGTCGAACCGCCAACACATACAACCCTATCGATCTTGTCGACGCCCGCCGCCTTAGCCCCTTCAATGACTGATTGCGTCTTTTCAATCGTGGTCCTGAGCAGGTGTTGGGTTGTTTCTTCGAATTTGTCCCGCGTCAGCTCGACCTGATGGGTTTGCCCTGCATGGTCCAGCGTAATCATCACCGAATCCATTCCTTCGGTCGACAAATCGATCTTTGCGGCCTCGGCCTTGAGCGCCAGGTCCTGGTTCAGGCGTGGATCATCCTCTGGCAAATCATGGCCCGCCGCCGCAATTTCCCGACGGAGCCAGCCGACAATTGCCTCATCCCAATTGATGCCACCCAGAACCCGCTCACCATCGGCTTTCTTAACCTCTGCGCGCTCGCCATCAACTGTCACCACTGCCACATCAAAGGTGCCGCCACCAAGGTCGTAGACAAGGAAAGTTGACGCTCCTTCCGTCATGCGGCCATCAATGTAAGCCAGCGCGGCTGCGACGGGTTCTGGTGCTACATAAATCACGTCAAGGTTCGCAAGAACACCGGCCTGCTTTGTCGCATTCTTGCCGATCATCCCGAAATAGGCCGGAACCGTAATGACCACGCGGGCGGGCTGCCCCGGTTCGTGCCCATCCTCTTCGAGCGCGGTATCGACGAGTTTTCGCAAGATCAGGGCCGAGATATCCTCTGGCGTGTAGTCCGTGCCATGATAGGTCGACACCCGCGCCGACGCCGATTCAAGCGCCATCTTCCGCTTGATGTGGGAACAGACAAGGTCAGGTTCCGCTACAGCGTGGTTCTTGGCGATCCTGCCAATGACGACGGTGTCAGGTGCCTTGAAATACACGACCGAGGGCAGGATCTTTTCCGAACCAATGTCTATCACTTGCGGCTCGCCACGTCCTGGCGAAAGCATAGCGATACAACTATTGGTGGTTCCCAGATCGATGCCAAATGCCGGAATTTCTTCGTTATGGTTCATGAATTCGTTCCTTCTTGGAAGGCTCAAACCGGCCCAGATTCAGCTGAATTCTCGCAATGATATACCGTGACCGCAGCCTGACGCAGCGTACGGCCAGCATGGGAGAAGCCCGCCTTGTGAACCCGCGCGACAGTCATATGCGCAGCGGATTGGTCTGTCGTGCTGCGGTCAATGGCTTCGACATCCTTACCATCAAAAGTCTCGCCTGGCAGGGGCTCAAACGGCTCCGCACCGTGACGCCTGAGGATGCCCAGCGTTTGCCGCTCTAATGCCGAAAGCATCCCAGCTTGTTCACTATTCACCTCTGCCTGCTCGCGCATGATACGCAAGTCATCATATAGTGCGACGATCGAAAGAAGAATTGCCCCATCGCGTCGCTCATCTGCACGGTTTCTCAGGGCCCGATTGTCGGCCTTGAGCTTGTCAACGTAGTCACCGACACGTTCTCCATCCTGCAGTGCCCTAGACAGCTTTTTGTCGAGGGCAGCAATGGCGACAAGGGTTTGGTTGGTTTGGGGCGAGAGCCGGTCGTCATCAGTTTGTTCGGCCGAATTCTCACCGATAAGATCAACAAGTGCCTTCGTCGCCTTGCTGGCATGTAAGGATCGCCGTGCCTGCAGATCTCCCGGCCCTTCGTTCGGAAACCGCAATACTGCAGTATCAATATCGGTAGTCAGCCGCAGCCGCCACCATTCGTTGGCCGTCTTGGCCGACCACTCCGGCCCAGGTAGGCCCGACGGCCGCACCGGCCCAATAATACGTTCCCATAAGGAACCCAATGCACGGCCCCCAAAAGTCATCAACTATGCAAAGACATAATTGCATGACCGCCGACAAAGTCAAACAACTCTGCGGACGTGGATCGCCGAATTATTGATATGCACATAGTCGAGGCGTAGAAGATGCCAATGTCAGGACGATGACCGATAAGCCGCAAGCGAACTGGGTCCGGACAACATCACCGTCAACGCAATTGCGCCCGGCCCGGTCGATACGCCAATTTACCGGTCTGAAGGACAAATTGCGTCGATGGGCCTCACTACGTGTGGAACAGGATGCAGCTTTGAACCCGATGCTACCCGTCGGAGACCGCGCGGTACTGGCACAGGTAGGTATTGCCGGCGTTACTCTGTTCCTTGCCGGGGAGGCAGGAGCGTCAACCTCCGGCGTGTCTCTGGCTCTGGCCCTTGGATGCAACGCCTTCTGCACGTACTGACATCATTTGCTAGACCGCTAATGAGCCGATCTTGGAAACAAGGTCGACTCAATCTCGTCAAAGGTCCGAAACATAGCAATGAAAGTGCGGATTCAATGGGTGGTTGCAACACTTTAGTCTTTTTGAACGAGGGTTTGTTGAGACATGAAATATCGGAAAAGGACGTTTTACACGGACAGGCAAAAATCGGAGATGTGGGATCGGTGGCAACGCGGCGAGTCGCTTAGTTCGATCGGTCGCAGATTTGATCGCGCATCGTCTTCGATCTTTCCTCATCTGGCTTTGACCGCTGGCATCCGCCAGCAGCGCACGCTCGGTCTCGGCGGACGCAGGACCTATCGCGCTGCCCAGTCTGATCAGCGCGCATGGTACTGCGCAAGGGTGGAGAAAAAGACCGGGTGATCAGGATGCGGCCTGGACGTGCCAGCCGGCGCCCACATCAATGTGCTGGACCCAGTACTCTTCGATCAGGTTCCCATGCCCATATGGAAGGTAGGACACCTGCCAGTCTTCTCCGAAACGCGTCTTGATCGCGTCAAGGTCCTCCCAAAACGACGCGAAAACGACAACATCCTCATCTGCCTCGATCCCTGTGCCGAAATAATAGCCCCTATTGCCCGGCTCGTGTTGGACAACATCTGCGGATGTTGATGCGAATTTCTCGATCAATTCGGCTGCGCAACCTCGTTTGGCGCGGACGTGGAAAAGCCTCATGATCAGTTTGGTGTTTCGGGGGCCGTGGTCGTGGATCATCTTTCTGCTGGTTGAACAAAAGATAGCGGCATGGGATAGTTTTGAATAACGAATTTATCGAAACCCTCAGTTCAGGAATTGTGGTATGAATGCAAGCTTTGATATTGATGCCTTGCGTGTTGCTGTCGTCGGCGTGGACCTTGGTAGCTTCGCACGCGCCGCCGTCGAGTTGGGGCGATCGCAATCCTCGGTCAGCATGCAGCTTAAGAAGTTGGAACAACAATCGGGTCAGCAGTTGTTCGAACGCAAAGGCAGGGGTCTTGTTCCGACCGAGGCGGGTGAGTCACTTTTGCAATATGCACGCCGGATCATCGCCTTAAATGATGAAGCGGCACGGGCTCTCGGGTCCGCCGTCGCACCAGAGACTGTGAGGCTTGGCCTTCCACAAGACTTCTATGACGATATCATGCCCGCCACTGTGCGCGGCTTTGCCGATGGCCATCCTGACGCCCATGTCGCTGTTCGGGCTGGCAACAATCACACCATCTACGACGACGTGCTTAACGGTCGGCTTGACGGGGCGATTGCGTTCTTTCCCAAGGGTTCGACGTCGAAAGGCGAATTGCTGTGCGACCTTCCCCTCCTCTGGGTTGCGCATGAGGACCTGCCACAGGTTGATGCGGGCGACGAGGTGCGACTGGTTCTTTTCAACAATCGTTGCCTGTTCCGGCAAACAGCCGTGACACGACTTGATCAGGCGAAAAGACGCTGGCGCGCGGCGTTAACTACGCCGAGCCTTGCTGCGGTTTGGGCTGCCCTGCGGTCCCATTTTGGGATCGGTGTTCGGGTAGGCCATGCCGTGCCTGATGACATTCAGGACGTCAGTGGTTGGCCTGGATTGCCGGACTTGCCCTCCATCGAATTGAGGCTGCTCAGGTCCGCCGGTGGTGGCGCGCTTTCTGATGAGATGTGCGATCTTTTGCGGCAGGAGACTTTGGCTTGCGTCGAAGGCTCGGGTGTTGGCGGACGGTCATGAAGATCGAAGTCTGGTTCGAGTTCGCGAGTACCTATTCCTACCTCACGGTATCAAGGGTCGAAGAGGTCACGCAAAGGGCCGGTGTTGAAATGGAATGGAAGCCGTTTCTCCTGGGCCCGATCTTTCAGGCTAAAGGCTGGGAGACCTCGCCCTTCGTGCTTGATCCGGTCAAGGGCGACTACATGTGGCGTGACATGGAACGCCGCGCAGAGCGGTTAGGCATACCGTTCTCCCGCCCGCCGGTGTTTCCTGCGCATTCCTTGCTGGCAGCCCGGGTCATGACAGCCGCCCTCGGCGAGCCTTGGCGCAGTGGATTTGCACGAGACGTATTCCGTGCCCAATTTGCAAGCGGTGAGGATATCTCGCAAGAGGTCGTCTTGCACCGAATTCTGATGGCATACACTAGCAATCCCGGGCAATGGATAGAACTTGCACAAAGCGACGGGGTCAAATCCGAACTACGCGCCAACACTGACCAGGCGGCAGAAATCGGGATCTTCGGAGCGCCCAGTTTCAGAGTAGGCAATGAGCTGTTCTGGGGCGATGACAGGCTCGGAGATGCGGTGGATTGGTTGAAGTCCAATTTGTACAGCCAATGACACACTAGATCCGAGAACGAGTTGGACTTCCGCTTTGCGGAAGCTGTATCGCAGCGTTCGAACACTGGATCAACGGCAGGAAAGGGCCGGAATCCACAGGCTAAGTCCCAAACGCTTTCCTCAGAAGAACCTTAAGGTTGTCTCGCTCCTGTGTGCTCAACGGCTCTAGAAGGCAATCTATGGCCTCGGCAACCGCGTACCTCAACCGTGTGACCGTCTCCCACCCTTTTGCTGTCAATCGCAATACGCATACTCGGCCATCGACGGGTGATTGAGACTTTTCGATCAATCCCTTGGTGCCGAGCGACTGTAAAAGCCGGGTTACCTGCGCCTTGTCTCGGGCAATAGTCCGTACCAACTCATGGATTGCTACAGGTTCATGATCAGCAAGCGCCATAAGCACCATACCACCAGCGGGGCCGACTTTTTCTGGGTCAAAGGTTGGCGCTTTACGACCTAGGTCGGCGTGAATGTGCCTCATAAAGCGATCGACCAGCTGCCCAACCTCGATATCTGGCGTCGCTCTTCTTTTAGTTGACATAGTCTACGTTCTGTCATTTGTTGATAATATCAACATAATGAAGCGTCTCTCTCCGGGCAATCAAAACCTACAGTGATCTTCCGGGAGGGCGCCTCGTAACGTGGAGGAAGGCGCAATGCCAAAGTCGAAACTCATCGCATTTCTCAGTGGCGCGACGGCTCTTGCCGCGGCCCAGACTGCATTTGCCGAGGCGCCGTTATCGGCAACCGTTCTGGAGTTTGCCGATCCGACAACACTCTTCGTGGCCGATAGCGCAGGTGCAAAGATTCACGCCTACACGCTGCCGGAGGCAGCACCGGCGACCGCCTCGGCCGCCTACACATTCGAAGGCTTCAGCAGAGTGCTGGCAGAAACCTTGGGCATTGCCGAGACCGAGATCGCATTCAACGATCTTGCCGTGAATCCCGCAACGCAGGCTGCCTTCGTGTCGCTCACTGCGGCGGGAACACCTGCTTTGGTCATGGTCACGCCCGACGGAACGATCACACCGCTCGATCTATCGGCCATACCATCGACCAGCACTGAACTCGCGACGGGACCGGACGATGGCGTCACGTTTTGGCGCGACATTCCATCCGCATCGCTGACCGTCACGGATTTGGACTATACTGACGGCACGCTGTTCGTCTCGGGTCTGTCAACCGGCGAATTTGCTTCGACCCTGAACCAAATTCCATATCCGTTCGGTGAGGCAGCGCAGTCAACCAGCGTCGAAATCTATCACGCTGTCCACGACCAAATGGAAACCCGCGCGCCAATCCGCGCGATGGAGATTGTCGACCTGGATGGCGTGCAAACGGTTATTGCTGCCTACACCTGCACACCGCTAGTGACCCTGCCGACTGCGAGCCTGACCGACGGCGCACATATCACGGGCAATACCATCGCTGAGCTTGGATACGGGAATACACCGCTCGAGGTCCTGTTGTTCGATGTCTATGATCGGGAAGGAAACGCCTCGCCATTCGTGATGGTCGTCAATCGCGAGCTTCAAGCCAATCTGATCCCGCTTGAAGCCGTGGCGGCAGCCGCAAATGCACCCGGACTTACAGAGCCTGTGAGCATGGGAATGGAAGCGGGTGTTGAGACGATCCAAACACCGATGAGCGGAGTCTATCAGGCGGCGGATCAAGACCCGCAATTTCTGTTGGCGCTCAAGCGCAATCTGGATACTGGCGCGATGGATTTGGTATCGATCCGCAAAGGTGTCTACCTACGGTTGAGCGACTTTATCTCGGAATATGACTTCCCCGACTATGTCTACGCCGACAACCAAATGGGCCAAGGCATTAAAGGCTTTCACAACCTTCTGAAGGCCGAAGAGGGTTTTCCGGAGCTGATTGAGCAATAATGCGGCTGTTCCTCATAGCCGGGCTCGCCGCCGTTTTGGTGGCGGGTCCAATGCGCGCCTGCGAGGGAGATCTGACGACCGTTTCAGACGTCTATCCAAGCGGGACGGAACTGCCCGAGAACTTGCTTCGGTTCTATATCTATTTTTCGGCTCCAATGGGCCCAGGTGACATCCTACCATCTATTGATCTGGTCGATGATGAGGGCCACGTAATCGAAGCCGTGTTTCTACCGGCCCGCTTCGATCTTTGGTCCACGGACCGGACGCGGCTTACGCTCTTGCTTGATCCAGGTCGTGTGAAGGCGGGATTGCACGCGAACCTGGCCTTGGGACGCGCCTTGGTGCCAGGCGAAACATATCACTTGCAGGTCTCAGAGACCGCGCGAGATGCGCGCGGGTGCGAGCTGGCCGCGTCTCACCGTGTGACCTTTGAAGCCACAAAGGCAGACCTCTCACCCCCGTCACCTGCCGACTGGGAGTTGATCCCACCGAATGTTGGGACGCGCGCGCCGCTGACCGTCGCGCTCGATGGATCCGTCGATCATCTATCGTTGGCCTATCGCCTTCGCGTGATTGGCCCCGACGGTGCGCCGGTGCCTGGTCGCATCGAGCTGGACCAAGGCGAGACCGGCTGGCTGTTCACACCACGCGCGCCATGGCGTGACACGGCCTATAGGTTAGCAATCGACCCCATGCTGGAGGACCTTGCTGGGAATCGACCGGGCGTTTTGTTTGATCAACCCATTGGCACGCCGGAGACCCCGTGGCCGAGAGTGCTCGAGTGGTCGCCCGCGCCGCCTTAGCGCCCGAAGACTTTCCTCTGACATCACACCAACGGACTCTCTCTTATGCAAAAATACCATCCGCTTCTCGTTGCTCTTCACTGGCTTATGGCGCTCATGATTCTAATGGCACTGGCCGCCGGTGGCCTTCTGCTGGCCAATATGCCGCCTGATAGCCCCGACAAAGTTCAAGGCCTCGCGGGTCATATGGCCGTTGGCATGGCGATTGGTGTGCTTCTGATCTTACGGCTGATCACGCGTCTCCGCAGCACCCATCCGCCCCACGCTGAGACGGGTAACGATCTGCTCGATCGGTTGGGGCGCTGGACACATTGGGGGTTCTACCTGTTGATCGCAGGCATGGTGTTGACGGGTTTGACGACGGCGCTCTCGCTTGGCTTGTTTCCGATCGTCTACGGCGGAGCGGCCGACACCCTGCCGGCGGAACTCTTGGCATTCGGACCCCGCGTGGCCCATGGAATCATCTCGAAACTCCTAGCGGCGTTGATCGCGCTTCATGTCGCCGCAGCCTTGTACCACCAATTCATCCTCAAAGACGGGCTGCTGAAGCGCATGTGGTTCGGTAAGCGCAGCTCATGACACAGCTGACAATGCCCGCGCCACGCGATTTCGGCTGGGAGCTGAAGCCCAACGAAAGCGCGTATTTCGATATCCACAAACGCTCCAACGGTCAGTTCAGCGTCGTCCTGAACCACTCCTTGCTGCGCGGGGTTCGAGCCGAGATGATCCATTGGTGGTTTTTGAATTTCACGCACCTTTGGGTGCTTCTTCCCGACACGCCCGGTTACGAAGACCGGCAGGTGCCCGGCTATCTTTTGTGGCATCCGCAGGATCATCTCAGCGCGACATTACAAGGGAAAACAGCGCGTGACGGCTCGCCCCAACGCGGCACCAAAATCCGCATTCGCGAGGCGATGCAATACGACAAACATGGCTGGAAATACCCCGTCGATGCAGCGCTACAGGTTCACTATGTCGGTGCGGATGGCTGGGCCATGGGTAAAACATTGCCCGTCTTTGGACCCGTCATGATGCTGAGGATCCACTTTTGTGACGCCTATGATGGTGATGTACATCTGGGCGCGCACTACCACTATGAGATTGTGATCGGCACAAGCGCAAAGAACCCAGCTGCGCGTTTTCTGAACAAGCGATTGTCCTCTGAATTCGGGCCGGAGTTCTTTGAAGCATGGCAGCGACACAACGTGATTGAGGTTGGCACGTTCGAGAACTTTCTGCCTGTGCTGTTTGCGCAAAAGGACAATCTCTCAAACCTCACCTACAGCCGGGATCAGAACCCCGCCCCGCAAGGTCTACAGAAAGGCCATGACCGGGCGCTCTTCGAGACCCGTGTCAAGGAGTTCGCTGCCGCAGACGACGCATACGCATTCCAAGCGTTTGACAAACCTTCATTCCTGTAATCGAGCGCTCAAAGTGGACGAACATGCACCATGAAAATTCTCGCCTTCGCAGCTTCGAACAGCCGAAACTCCATTAATCGAGCGCTCATTGACTTTGCCATCGCTCGTCTGCAGGAGGGAATTCCAGAAAATGCCGAATTCGAGGTGTTGGACCTCAACGATTTTGAGATGCCGATCTACTCCATCGATCGCGAACGTGACGGTGGCATCCCAGAGTCGGCGCAGACGTTCTTCACGAAAATAGGCGAGGCGGACGCAATCCTAGTCTCCTTCGCCGAACATAATTGGTTTGTTACTTCGGCGTGGAAAAACATCTTTGACTGGATGAGCCGGATTGAGATGAAGCTGTGGCAAGGCAAGCCGGTGGTTATGCTCGCGGCAACTCCCGGTCGCCGCGCAGGTGCGAATGTGCTGGAAAGTCAAAAGATGCTTGCACCCCATTTTGGAGCGGACCTGCGCGGTACTCTTGGAGTCGGAAAGTGGCCCGAAGCCTGGGACCCAGAAACCGAAGGCCTCGTTCAAGCGGATGACCTAGCCGCATTGGACGAAGTACTGGCGACCCCCCTTCGAAAAGACATCGAGCACCAGGATTAACGCGCGAAAACCAGGAAAGAGCCAACTCAAGCAGGAGCTAGCAACGACACAGAATCCAAAAATCTCACTGGCCGAGCATGGGCCGCTGATTTTTGAAACACCTCCCAACCGGTCCGGTTCTGTCGAAGCCGATCTGTCAGACAAACCCAGAGTTGCGCTTTGCAGGTGCGGCGCCTCGGCAAACAAACCGTTTTGCGATGGCGCGCATGCAAAGATCGGTTTTTCCAGTGCACCTGACCACAGTCGCCTGCGCAATACACCAATGGACTACTCCGGCGCTGTCAATGACGTGTCTGCGACAGTCAGCTATACCCCGGTTCTTTGCACACATGCCGCTCAGTGCCAAGCGCGTGCAGTCTCAGTGTTCAACCCCAGCAAAAAGCCTTGGATTCAGCCCGAAAATGGCACGCTTGAAGGCATTCTCGATGTGATCGCCGCATGCCCGTCTGGTGCCTTGCGGGTAACCTCGCTAAAGCTATTGCTTCATTGAGCGAGCACGTGATGCTTTTGTAAGCGCAGTTGGCTGCAGTTTCTGCATTGGGTTCATGGATAGCCACCGGTTCGATCTCGCGAAGAACAGACCAGAACGCGATCCCTGAAGTTGCCAAAAGGATCAAAATGAATGTCCGCAATGCGGGCTGCAAACACAGAATCCTTGGTCGGAGCTCAATGTCTGGATTGGGCCACACTACGACAGTGAGGCATGGCAATGCCATGATGCTGCGTATTCTCTCAGGTCGGCTGTGAGCCCGTTTTGACAAATGCTGCGCCGTGTTCGACTGTCCGTCTTGGGCGATGCCTTAGGTGAACCCATTTTGGTTATTGCCTACGATGTTTAGTTTGATTTTCGCTCATCCTTCTACAATGCCGTCAGGCGTGAGACCGGTAAAACACCAATGCAAGCAAACCCCTATTTTGTGGGTATCTATGCTGGGACCCAAGACTTTGTCACAAGCGAAAGATGATCCGGTGGATTTGCTAGATCGCGAGTTTGCGGCATCGGAGAAGACTAAAGCATCATACTGAGGTCAAGAAAGCCGCCGAAAATGTCTGCACAATAACCAAGATTTACTGGAGATGCCTTATGAAGCTTAAACAGCTGGACCTGTCTGATGGTCGGAGTTTCGAATATGCACTGATCGGCGATGGCACCGACCCCATCGTCATGCTGCATGGCTATGGCGACAGTTGGTACTCCTTCAACGGCATGATAGAGGCCGCACCCGATGGCGTTTCGGTGGTCTCGTTGACGCAGCGCGGCCATGGCAACAGCCATAGGCCGGACGACGACTATTCCATCGGCGCCTACGCGCAGGATGCCTTCGATGTTATGGATGCGCTTGGCATTTCGGGCGTGCCGATTGTTGGCCATTCCATGGGGACCTTCATCGCGCAGGAGATTGCCATGCGGGACCCCGCTAAGGTCAGCCATCTTTGCCTGATCGGCTCTGCAACTACGGGCGACAACGCGGTCTTGCGCAGTCTAATCCCGGAAACCGAAGTGCTGACAGACCCGGTGCCCCGCGAGTTCGTACACGAGTTTCAGGCCGGCACCTGCGCCAACCCGCTGGGGCCCGGTATGACGCTGGAACGGATCGTCGATGAAAGCATGCTTCTACCTGCACGTGTCTGGCACAAAGCACTCATGGGGCTGATTGACTATCGTGCGGCGGATGCCGACCCGGACCTCTCTGCCATCACCTGTCCAACGCTGATCATGTGGGGCGATAAGGACGAGATCTTTCTCGAACACGAGCAAACCAAATTAACGGCGAAGATCGAGAGATCGAAGAGGTCGGACTACAAGGACGTCGGCCATGGTCTGCATTGGGAAAAACCGCAAGAGGCCATGGCGGAGCTGTTGGGCTTTCTCGGACGCTGACGCGGTCCGATCATGAAAGTCGGTGCCGCTGAGGGGGTCTGCGGCGGTAGGCAGTGGGGTCGTACGTTGTTGTAAGCAGTCGTTCGCCCGCGACGCGGCGAATATGTCGTGTGAGACCATCTAGTGCCTTCGTCAGACTGGCCTGCCGCCCTTCAAGATGAAGCGATCACGGTGCGCCGACACCGACAGTCGGTAGATGAGCCGTTCCAGTCCGAACGCGACCAAAACCACGTCGAAGGCTTGTCCCTCCGCGCGTGCGAGGTTCAGCAGTCTCTGACGCACCGACGCGGCGAGGTTCCTGGGCTTGTCAGCCATTCGACGTCACGACCTCAAGGTAGGGACGCATCTGGTTCCAGGCACCGTAGGTCCGGGCTGCCTCGGCAATGGCTGACGGCGTCGCCTTGCGCTGCTCGATCACGGCCTTGAGGGCCTCGATGGCGACCGATCGATCAGGCGCCGGTTCCGGAACGTGTCGGCCAGTGTCTTGGGTATCGAATACATCCTGATCGTCGCCCTGCCCATCTGGTGCTCCTCGACACCGCCGGAGAAATAGGGTTCGCGGAACCGGACGGTTCGGATCTTCGGATAGGTGATCTTCGGTTCCCAGTCCTTGGCGCCAATGGCGATCCAAACACGACGCGGAAGTTGATCGGTCAGGCCGTGGAACGCCAGTGCCGATGTGAGGCAGATGACGGCCTTGGGCGCGCGCTTCGCGACTTCGATGAGAGTTTCATGCGTATAGGGAGTGCTGTCGGGCAAGCTATAGAGTCCTCGACCAAGCCGGAGGATTTCTCCGGACTGCATCGAGCGAGAGATTGTTGCCGCTGACACGCCCACACCCTCAAGATCCCTTGCGCGTGTTGGCGCATGGGACTCCAGATATTCAAGGAGGCGCTGTCTCTGTGTCGGGTCGCGTGGCACTGATGGATGACCTCAGACAACTTCGAATTCCGTCCGAGGTTTTCTAACGCATATGCGTTGCCACTGCCAAGACTGCAGAGGTTCCGCCAAACAGTCATCTTTCTGCGGGGACGGCGGAAAGAAGTCATTCGCTCCAGACGCGAATGCATGAGACCTTGTGTGCTAAAGCAGACTTTGATCACCGTTGAGAGCATACAGATAGGGCGCGCATTTCAGCCATTCATTGCGAGGCGTGCCGTCCCAATACAGGCTTCGGTTTGTAGCGCTGGTTTGATTTCGACACCGATATGCAGTGACCGGATCTGGGTAAGCACGGTATTTTTTGATCCGCCACCAGACGTGAATATGACCTTTGGGAACGGACAGCCTCGCTCCGCCAGTAGGCCGTAGCCCTTTGCTTCAATCCTCGCAATCCCTTCAAAAATGCCATGAAGAAAGGCTACATCGTCTTTGGGACGTGGTGTCAGTCGTGGCTGCAGCGCCGGATCGTTAATTGGAAAGCGCTCGCCGGCCTCCAGTAGTGGATAATAGTCAAATCCGGATTTCTGGTTCGGTTCAATCCTTTTCGACAGTGCAACGAGCTCGTCATCATTAAAGAACGCTTTCAGCACTCCGCCGCCGGTGTTGGAGGCACCGCCAACCAGCCATCCGCCCCCCAAACGGTGTGCGTAGAGCCCCATTTCAGGGGCATCAATGCGCTTCTGCGAATAGAGTTTGATGGCCAGTGTAGTGCCGATCGATGTGACGGCGGCGCCCGGGGTTAGTGAGGTTGCGGCAAGAAATGCTGCAATACTGTCGGTCGTACCAGCATGCAACACTGTGTGCGCGGGCAGCCCCAGATCACTGGCGACCGCGAACGAGATGCTTCCGGTTTCTTCGCCGGGCAATACAAGCTTGGGCAAGATCGCCTGCGGGATCAGTTCTGTCATCCAATCTGGCCATGTCCCATTGACTGGATCGCAGCCAGTCTTAAGCGCATTGTTGACGTCAGAGACCGCCCCGCCGCCCCGCAGACGGGCGACGATAAAATCGGCCTGATGGAGCAGATGCGCTGCCTGGCCGTCATTGTCTTCAGCAATAAGACGCAAGGCCCGTGCTAGCGCAGAGTTACTGCCACGTGTGATATGCGGATCGGGCGCATGCAACGCAATGCGCGCAGCCTCATCGTCGAAACCGCCGTCGTGATACATGAGCGCGCGTGTGACTGGGCGCAGGCCGGCATCGGTAAGCAGCAGGCTCCCCGACGTCCCGTCGACCGCGATCCCCTTGATCGCATCGGGGGTATGACCCGCATCGCGGAGAGTTGCAATTTGGGACGTCAGGCAGCGGCACACAGCCTGCCACCAACAATCCGGGTCGCTGCGGCTTTCAGGCGTGGTGCCATAATCCGCCGTGGCCATGGAAACCACAGCACCATCGCCGTCAATGACCGCAGATCTGACACCGGATGTGCCAAGGTCAACGCCGACAGCAAGCATGCTCATAGCCGTACCGCCAAAGCCTGCCGGTACTTTTCAGCATCCCAGTCGAGCAATGTGGCTTCAGCGGCTGGGCCGATGGGAGAGGGTTGCCAATCTGAGGGCAGCCGGGCCAACAGGTCCGAAAGGCACCGCAGCATGGCCTTCTGCGAGGCCGTCGCCGTATCGCGCAAGGCAACACCGACGCCGGGCACGAGCAGCGCGGGCCGGTCGCTGCCCGCTGCCCCGGTGGGAAGCGCAGGACCAAGGAACACGACATGATCAGGGTAATAGGATCCCGCCGCAGCCAGCGTGCAGGCGCGTTCGTTGGTAGCAATCCAGCTTTCAGCGGCCCAAATGAATCCTTCGGGGGCGTCGGCATCGGGCATGGCGGAAGGTTCCGTCAGGATGGGCATCTCTAGCCGTGCCTCAACCTCTTCAGTCAGTGTGGCCACAGCTGCCACATCGCGACCACAGATAATCAAACCATGATTTCCCAAAACGACAACTTGCGTCTCTGCTGTGGTGCCGGCCAAGATTTCCCGGGTCAGCGGCAAGCCGGGCTTTGCATACGGCACGACGGCAAAGGGCAGACCGGCAAGCTTCTCTCTCAGCGCCGCAAGACCTATATCGCTGACCGCGTGCACCAGCGTTGCAATCGAATGGGTGTGGGCAACCACCAGCCAGTCGAGAGCTGCGTGGAAAGTCGTTTCGATCGAAGGGCGCAATGTATTGGTTGGATCGAGCACTGCTGTCTTGCAGGAGCCATCACCAGCTTCGCTAAGGGCCTCTGCCAAGGCAGCGGCGCGGTCAACGGGCGCAAAAATGTCCTGTGTCACAGCCGCGGCCAGTTCTGTGCCGGATGCTTTGATCCACATCACATCACCGTCCTTGATCGACGTATTTCCGCCCGGCCCCTGTACGCGCAGCGGGTTCTGGCCAAGTTGTGCGGACAGGGTACGGAACGCATCAAAATCCTTCGGCGGCGATATCGTCATGCGAGGCTCCTTAATGTGAAGTCGGGCAGTGGGGCATTTTCCTGTTCCGCCAACTGCCGCAATGCGGCGGTGCGATCCGCGGCGGTGAAGGCGCCTGCATGCAACCCACCTTCGACAAATGCCGTGGCCCAGCCTGCCGCATGCCCACCAGCGATGTCATGTTCCAGACTGTCACCCACCATCAGAATGCGGGCGGGCGCCACATCTAGGGCGCGTGCCATTGCCTGGAAAACGGCCCCAAATGGTTTGCCATAGAAGACGACATTGCCACCAGCCGCCACATGGGCGTGTGCGAGCGCGCCGGGCGAGATGATGGTAAGACCGCCAGCTCGGGGGGAGGCGCGATCGGGATTTGTGCAGTAGACAGGCCGCTCGCCTACGGCCCGCAGTGTGGATTGGTATCTCGCAATGTCAGCGTCCTCGGCCAGACCCATCAACAGGATCGCATCTGCATACCTAGGATTGTCGGTGAATTGAATATCCAACCCGGCCGCCCATCTCGCCGCGTCACCTTCAGTCCCGGTGATCGGGTAGATGCGCATCGACTTTGCTTGCGCCCGGAGGTCTAACCACAATGCTTCCCCTGACGTCATCACGGTGTCAAACAGCGCGGAGGCAAACCCCATGCCCGCGATGCGTTTGCGGTTCGGTTCCGCCCGCTTGCCAGAATTGGACAGCACGGCGATTTTGACGCCGGAGGCTTTCAGCCGCTCAACCGCTGAAACTGCGCCTCGATAGGGTGTCGTCCCATCATGCAACACACCCCATTGGTCGAGTACGATCGCATCAAAATCATCCGCAACCTCTGTCAGACTGTCTAGGCTGCGGGTCATAACTTAGCCTTCAGCCATGTCCTTTGGATCACGCAGACTGGCAAGATATGCTGGCACGTCTTCTTTTTTCATAGCCGGGGCTGCGTTTGCGACTGAACCATCCGGCATATCGCCAAAGTAGAACTGAAACCCTGGGATGACCTGCCGACGTTTGCGCAGCGGCATGCCCTCATACGGAAAGACATCCGAGCGTGCATTTGCGGCTTCGTCATGGCAGGGCAGGATGTAATCGGCCCGCTTATCCAGCTCTTCTACGGATTTCCAACCTTCATAGGAATTTACAAAGCGCGCAGGGACCCAGTACCGCCATCCTTCTGCCTCGCAAGGCTCAAGGTTGCGTTCCTGGAAGATCGCATCACCTGCAACGACGATATCACCCGCCATTGTTGCGACTGTCACAGCCATATGGCCAACTGAGTGACCGGGTGTGTGGAACATCGTGATGCCCGGAAGCACCTCGCATTCGTCCGCGACCGCCTCAAACACGCAGCCGGTATAGGCGGGTTCAATGCCCAGATAGCCGCTTTCATAAGTGCGGTAGTAAAGAGGCAAGGGATTATAGGCCATTTCGATCTCGGCCTTGGGTGCGATATAGCGCGCGTTCTTGAACAGCTTCATGTTTTGCACATGATCCCAGTGCAGATGTGTGAACACGATCGCATCAATCTCGTCCGGATGAACGCCAAGCTTTTGCTCCAGATGTTCATGCACCTGCAGGCAACCACGCTTTTGGCACTTGTGGTGGTACTTCGTCGCCCGCTCTTCGTCGCAAAGACCGGTGTCGATCAGGATCTTGTGTTCACCGGTATCGACATAGTGGCAGTAGACAGGGTTCCAGAACTTCTTGCCCGCCGGCCCTTTCCAGAACGTGTAGGTGCCAAGGTCCGCCTCAAGCCAGCCGGTATTGATCGGATAAATCTTTGTCTGCTGCACGCCCATCTGTCCCTCCCACACGGTGATTCATTTCTGTATACAAAAATATCATCACGCATGCAGTTGCAAGCGAAAACAGTTTCGCGGCGCTAATTGACGGCGAGTGTTTGTAGAAAACTTTGTGTCATATGCGCTCGCATCCCGTCTGATGCGGTTTTCGAATCCTCAGAGAAGATGCCGGCAATCAGGCTTTCATGTGACTTTGCGGATGCGATTAGATCTGCGTGGGATGCAAAGCGCTTGGCGCGGAACGGGCCAGTGCGGCGCCGGAAATCTGATGCCATCTCGGCGATATATGGATTGCCAGTGGCACGGTAGATCGTCTGATGAAACGCTTCATTCGCGCGCAGGTAGGCACGTACATCACCGGCCTCTGCGGCTTCGACACATTTCTTTTGCGCCGCTTCGATCTCTGCTCTGGAGAGGAGTGAAAGCCTTTGCGACGCCATTCTTGCGCATGTCGCCTCGATTTCATGCATTGCTTCAAAGATTTGCGCCAATTGCTCGCGTGAATACTCGGCCACTCTCACGCCGCGTTTTTCACCTGGTACCAGGATGGCCTGTGCAGTCAGCCGTGTCAGCGCCTCACGTATAGGAGTACGTGAAACCCCAAACCGCTCCGTCAGTTTGACTTCATCCAGCCTTTCTCCCGGCCGCAATGCGCCCGTTGCGATATCGTCCACCAGCGCAGACTCGATACGATCAACTGTCGATCCACGGCTGTTCCTGTCTTTGCCTTCTGTCATATCAGGCGCGCGCTTTCTTGCTGTTACCTGCCAATATAAATACACAGGTTCCGCAAAGATGCAATTTTGGATATTTACTTTCATATTTGTATACACAATGCTGGCAAAGCACGGGGAGGAGGGATTCGATGCCCGAAATACGACTGCAGCAGCTGGTCAAGCGGTACGGCGCGGTTCAGGTGTTGCACGGCATTGATCTGGAAATGGCCGAGAATGAGTTCACAGTTCTTGTTGGTCCATCAGGTTGCGGCAAATCCACGACACTGCGCATGGTCGCCGGGCTGGAGGATGTCTCGGACGGTGACATTCTGATGAACGATGCATCGGTGAAGGACCTTGACCCGAAGGACCGCGATATCGCGATGGTCTTTCAAGACTACGCGCTTTACCCGCATATGAACGTCGCGAAGAACATGTCGTTTTCGCTGCGTCTTCAAAGGACACCGCAAGCGACCATCGACAAGAAGGTAAAGGAAACGGCCGAGATGCTGGGGCTTTCGGCGTACCTCGCGCGCAAGCCCGGGGAGCTGTCCGGCGGGCAGCGGCAGCGCGTGGCGATGGGCCGCGCGCTCTGTCGAGATGCTGCGACATTTCTGTTTGATGAGCCCCTCTCTAACCTCGATGCCAAGCTGCGCGGTCAGATGCGTGCGGAACTGGCCGTCATGCGCCAGCAGGTGCAAAAGAACATGATCTATGTCACCCATGACCAGATCGAGGCGATGACACTCGCTGATCGGATCGTCGTCATGCATGGCGGGCATATCCAGCAGCAGGGCACGCCGTCAGAGCTATTCAAGAACCCGTCCAACAAGTTTGTTGCTGGCTTTCTTGGCTCACCGCCAATGAATTTTCTCGGTGCCGAGCTGGTTGATGGCGGTGACAGGCTTTTCGCTGTTGGTGAAGGCTTCAAACTTGCTGTGCCTGATGCGTTGGCCGATCGTGCGCGCAAGCGCAGCGTTGCCGCGGTGACACTCGGCATCCGTCCCTCCGATCTGGAGTTTGACGCAGCGGGCGCAGATGACACATCGGTTGATCTGAACGTGGTTGTATCCGAATACGTCGGCGCGCAATCCGTCCTGATCTGCGAGTGTGGCAGAGCCCGCGTCACCGTCGAAATCAAATCCGAAACACCCATCGCGCTAGGGGAAACGCTGCGCTTTTCGGTGCGCCCGGAGGGGCTGCACCTGTTCGACCCGAAAACAGAGGATGCCATCTAGGCGCCCATCAGCAACTGGGAGGAAAAGATGCTGAAACTACTGAAGACAACGACCTTTCTTGCGGGCCTTGCAGCTGGCAACTTGGCGTTCGCAGACGCACATGCCGAGGGGCCATATGCAGCCTATGAAGGCACAACACTGATCGTGAATTTTCCCGCACACCCACATTACAACGCCGTGATGGAGGTTTTGCCGGAGTTCACAGCACAGACAGGGATCCAGGTTGAGGTGGACATGCTGCCCTACCTGGATATGCGTGAGAGGCAAACACTGGAACTGGCCCTCGATGAAGGGGCGTATGACCTGATCTCATACGTGGTGTTTTCCAAAGCGGATTATGTCTATGCCGATCAGCTGGAAAACCTCGCCAAATATTTCATGAACCCAATGCTGGCTGATCCGAACTATGACGCGGGCGACCTAATCGACGGTTATGTCCAGAACATCGGCGTCGCGGGCGGGGAAAAGGGCTATCTGCCCGGGCCAACGGGCTCGCTCTACGGCTTGCCATTCGGGTCGGAAACCTCGGTGCTCTACTACCGCGCGGACATCTTTGAAAAGCATGGGCTTGAAGTGCCGACCGATTACGATGCCTTCCTTGAACTGGCGTGCCAAATTCCGACCCTCGAAGATGGCATGGGCGGTGTGGCATCCCGTGCTGCCTCGGGCCACCAGGCATCGCATGCCTTCCTGTTGCATCTGGCACCTTTGGGTGGCCGCGTCTTTGACGCCGCCTGGAACCCGACCATCAATGATGAGGCTGGCGTTGCTGCAGCCGATGCACTGAAACAGATAGTCGATTGCGGGCCTGAAGGGTCGTCCGCTTTTGGCCCAGCAGAAGCAGCCAATGCTTTCGCCCAAGGTCAAGCCGCCATGTTCCTCGATTCCATTGCCTTTGCGCCAACGTTTGAAGATGAAAGCCGTTCGACCGTGGTCGGCAATGTTGGATGGGCCGCACACCCGGCAGGTGTGCGGGCCGCATCGCAAACTGGCGGGTTCGGTCTGGGTATCCCGGCCAATGCCGAAAACAAGGAAGCGGCTTTTCTTCTGATGCAATGGCTGACGTCGAAAGAAGGCGATCTGGCGGTTGCATTGGCTGGTGGTAACCCATCGCGCTTCTCGACCTATGCAAATGCGGAGTTGAATGCGACCTACCCCTGGTCTGCGACCTTCGGTGAGGCACTTGCCTTTGCAGACCCTGATTGGCGCCCGATCATCCCTGCATGGGGCCGGATCAATGCTGATATCGGTACGACTATGAGTGAAGTGCTGACAAATGACCTTGATATTCAGACAGCGCTGGACGGTATCGCCGAGCGGACCCGCGCGCTGATGGAAGAAGAAGGTTACTACATCTGGCAATAGGCCAGAACGGCAGGGGGGTGCCGTGTCAAGGCCCCCTTTCTCCCTGATGCCTTGGCGATCCTTGAAAGCGTTCTGCCAAGGCGCTCTGCGACACCACTTGAATAGGGTGCATCTTGCCCAAACAACGCCTCAACCGTCTGACACCCTATATGTTCGTGGCACCCGCCGCGGTGGTTATGCTGCTCGCGCTGTTTTATCCCATCGCCTACATGATCTGGGGCAGTTTCCGCGACTGGGATCCAAGCCAGAGCCTGAGCGAGACGGAGTTCGTTGGCCTTGCGAATTACGCCAAGCTGCTTGTCGATCCGGCCTTCCATACATCATTCTGGGTCACGCTGGTTTTTGCCTTTACCGTCGTTGCCGTTGAGATGGTGATTGGCGTTGGCCTCGCTCTTTTGCTGGATCGCAATATCCGCGGGATGAGCGTTCTGCGCACACTTTTCATCCTGCCCATGATGATTGCACCCGTCGTCGTGGGCCTTGTGTGGCGCTACATGTTTCACCAGACCTACGGCACGTTTAATCGTTTTCTGGAGGCGGTTGGTCTGCCCACCGTCGACTGGCTAGGGCAAAACCCGCTCTTATCCGTGATCATTGCCGATATCTGGCAGTGGACACCTTTTATCTTCATCCTGTCGCTCGCTGCCTTGCAGTCTTTGCCCCGTTCGGCACTGGAAGCTGCGCGCATTGATGGCGCGACCGGTTGGCAGCAGGTCATTCACATCAAGCTCCCGTTGATGATGCCTGTGTTGGTCGTGACCATGCTTTTGCGCCTGATCGACGCCTTCAAGGTGCTGGAAGTGATCCTGGTTCTGACGGGCGGCGGCCCTGGACTGAGCACCGAGATCCTTGCCCTGCGCATTGCGCGCACCGCACGCGAGTTCCGTGAATTGGGAGAGGCCGCCGCGATGTCGAACTACCTGCTGATGCTTTTGATGGTGCTGACCTTGGGCATGTTCGCTTTCACCCGCTGGCAAGAGGCCCGCGCCCGACGCTTGAAGTTCGCCGCCGAAGAAGAGGGGTAGGGTCATGTCGACGTCCAACTACGACAAACAGAACCCGGCGTTCTACGCGTTGATTGCGCTTCTCATTTTCATGAGTGTCGGGCCGGTGGCCCTCTTGTTCATCAACTCGCTGAAGCTTGATGTGGACATTACCAGCGGGGTTGGCGGGCTGTTCTTCATGCCGACAATCCGCAACTACGAAACCGCGCTTTGTGACATCTTGTGGTATGAGCCGGAGCACCTGCGGTTCTGTCAGATCCGCTTTGGCGGGGCCTTCATCAACTCGATCATCATTGCTCTGGTCTCGACCGCGCTCACCCTGATCTTTGGTTGCATGGCCGCCTATGCGCTGGTGCGCTTTCGGTTCATGGGGCGCGATAGTCTGTCTTTGTCCACACTCGCGGTGCGGATGATCCCTCCTGCTGTGCTGTTGGTTCCGGTCTTTGGCCTGTGGAACAACGCCTTCTGCCTCGACAACGATTATGGGTTGGGGATGTGGATCCGAGAGACCTTTGGCGGGCGCGGCGATGTCTGCCTTGCGGGGACGCATTCAGGCATAATCCTGATCTATGTCGCGATGAACCTCCCGTTTGTGATCTGGATATTGCAGAGCTTTATCGTGCAAGTCCCACCCAGCCTGGAAGAGGCCGCGCGCGTTGATGGCGCAGGCCCATTCCAGACATTCTTTCTGGTTGTCTTGCCCTTGATCAAGCCCGGCCTGGCGGCGGCTTCAATCTTCACCTTCCGGATCGCATGGAACGAGTATCTGCTCGCATCCGCATTAGCCGATCGCGACACGATGACAGTACCGATCCTGATCGTGAATAACGCGTCAGAGTTCGATGGGCTGGGCACCATCTTTGCCACGGGTATGCTTTTGGCAATTCCGCCCATCCTCTTCACCCTGTTTGCATCACGGCAAATCATCACCGGCATGACCGCGGGTGCTGTAAAGGGATAGGCAATGGCGCGGGTGCTTCTGATCGGCACGTTTGAAACGAAAGCGGCGGAACTCGGGTATCTTTCGGACGCTCTGGAAAGGCAAGGGCTGGAGGTGCTGCCGCTCGATGTCTCGCTGTCCAGCGACGGGGCTATCTGGTCCGGTGCCGAAAAACTGGCGCAGATGGCGGCCAAAGCCAAGGCCGCAGCGGGGGAGATTGCCTCGCAATGTGCGGACTGTGATGTTGCTGTTGGCGTGGGTGGCGGCACAGGGGGTGAGATCGTCCTCGCCGCGATGCAAGGTTTGCCGTCGGTCTATCCCAAGATCCTGATTACAACCCTCGCTTTCGATCCGCGGCCTGCCTTGGCAGACACCTCTGTCACGATAATCCCGACCCTCTGCGACATCGAAGGGCTGAACACCTACCTCAAACAGGTTTTTGAAAACGCGGCTGCTGGCGTGGCAGGGGTGGCCAAGGCAACCCGGGTTCCCCCGGCCGATCAGCCTTGCGTGGCAATCACGACCCTTGGGGCCACCGGCATCGCCGGGGCCGAGGTCGCCCGCGCGCTGACCAAGGCCGGGCTGGAACCAACGGTTTTTCACGCCAATGGCTATGGCGGGGCCGCATTCACCCGGTTCGTCGAGGAAGGCCGCGCGAAGGCTGTCGTCGACCTCAACGTGCATGAGTTGGGGCGTCTGCGGCTGGCAGGCGCGCATGTTCCTATGCCGACCCGCTTTAGCGCCGCAAATGATCTGCCAAGGGTCGTTTTGCCCGGCGCGCTCAACTTCATAGGCCTTGGCGCGATCGACACGGTCAGCGACGCTCACAAGGCCCGTCCGTATTACCGCCACACCGCGCAGTTCACCCATGTCAAATTGACGGCTGATGAGATGGCTGATCAGGCGCAGGCGCTTGCTGTAGCACTGAATGCGGCGAAAGCGCCCTGCCACGTCGTCCTGCCGATGGGTGGCTTCAGCCATGAAGACCGGCCCGGCGGCGCCATTGAAGATCCCGAGTTACGCGACATTGCTGCCGATACTCTTGAAGCGGATGCGCGCCACTACACGACCGAGCGGATCACCGCACATATCAACACCGCCGACTGCGCAGAAGCTGCAGTTACCGCCTTGATCGAAAGGATGCCCCATGGCTGAACTCGCCCAATTTCCTGACCTGCACCAAAAGATGGATGCGCTGATCGCCAGCGCGAGGCGCTGTTTTGATCTGGGACTGCAAACCAACGCCGGGGGCAATCTTTCGGTGCGTTTGGATGCCCGCGACGCCATTGTCATCAAGCCGTCCGGGGTCGGTTTTGCGGAATGCACGCGGGAAAATCTGCAGGTAGTGAACTTAGACGGTACGATCCTGTCGAAAGGTGATTTGAAACCGTCGAAGGACCTCGACTTTCACCGCGATCTTTATCGGATCAGAGAGGACATCAACGCCATCGTGCATTGCCACAGCCCTTGGGCCACGGGCTATGCCAGCGCGGGGATCGAAATCCCCTGCTTGACCGTTCAAACTATAGAAAAGATCGGGCGCATGCCATTGATCCCTTTATCGCAAAACGGGGGACCACAGACGGAGGTGGAGATCAGCCCGGTTTTTGCGGATCCGAACATCCGTGCGGCCGTTTTGGCCAATCATGGCACGATTGGCGCCGGGAAGACCTTGATGGCTGCGCAGTACCTCGCAGAGCTTATCGAAGAAACAGCCCAGATCGCCTATGTGCGTGACACGCTGATGGCTGCACATGGAAAAACCATCGCCGATTTACCCCGCTATGGCACTGCGGCCGAGGCAACTCGGGGCATTGTGTAAATAGCAATGGCAGTTCTTGGTCTGCGCCAATGCGTCGACGCAGGGAGCCTGTTTCAATCCGCTCTCCGATTGAGACTACTGGGAAGTCGAACGTCTGCTTTCGGTAAGCCGCATTGCGGCAATGACGACATGCAGCAACGGCAGGTTTGGGCCGTCCTCGTCGCTTGCCGCGCCCAAAACCGCGCTGATGCTGCGCCACCTCTGAGGTCGGCATTGAGTCCAATTTGACCAGTGCTGGAGGCGGAACCAGTGACGGCTTTGTCTAGCTCATGCCTTGTTGCTTCAACGCGACCCTTACACCGGGGTCTGTGCTCATCGGTGTCTCGAACGCTTCCAGTGCTGGATAGTGCTTTAGAGACAGCGGTGTCGTGGCGATCCATCGCACCAGCACATAAAGAAAGGGATTGGGAATGCCTCGCTCCACAAGATACCATCCTTTGGCGCTTGCCTCGAGAATACCATTCAGTCGCCGGAAGTGCCGATCGAGCTTGTCATAGGCTTGATGTTGCACCTGATCGTGAAGCCCTTCATCTTCGATAACGCGATGCGTGGTGAAGTTGCCAAGGAAGTCGGCGTGAACCTCCTAAGTCATTTAGGAGAGCGCCTCCGCCTCGCGTGCGCGCTGCGGCGGCTCGGCTTGATAGAGCGTGCTTTTGGGCGTGAGGTCGGCGATGTATCGCAAGATCGCCGCCGCTTCAGTCAGAACCTCTCCAGGCGCGATCTCGAGCGCCGGTACTTGGCCTCTTGGGTTGATCCAGACATGCGCAGGCTTGCGGTTGTCGCCGCGCACAAGGTTCACGACGACCACTGCAACACCGGCCCAAATGGCCGCGATGTTGGGCGCGAGCGCGCAGGTGTCCGGCATGGGGAAGAGGCGTATGGAATTTGTGGTCATTTGCTGCCTACCAGTCATCTGTCGGTTGGGCCCCAACGGAATTGGAGCCAGAACCGGCCATGAGCCCCCGGATCTGCCGCCTTCTACTCAGAGATCAATACCGCCGAACCATCGTAACGTTTGTCAGTTACCAACTTTGCAAGGTAGCCGGCGACACTGGCACGCGACACAACGGTCGGTCCCGGCCCGTCATCGAAGACTGTGAACTCGCGCAGTGACTCTTGCGCCACTCCATCGGTCAGTTCTGCCGGACGAACGATCGCCCACTCGGGCAGGTCTGAGCCAATGACAACCTCTTCCTGTGCCGTGCGGTCCCGCAGGATGTTGCGTAGGATTACAGGGGCAATGAAGTTGCGAAACGGCCAGCGTCCCTGACCGGCTGAACTGCCAGCCCCGATGGAGGTCATGGCAATCAAGCGCGGTACACATGCGTTTTTCATTGCCGCCACAACATTGCGCGTGCCGACCTCGCACACATCTGTGCCGTGCAGGATCGTCTGCCGATTAAGCGGCGCGCCAAAGGTCAAAATGACGGTGTCGTGGCCACGCATCGCGGCGTCTAGATCGGACGCACTGGTGACGTCACCTTTTTTCACGCGTAGGCCATCGAACGGTGCAATGCGATCGGCTGATCGCCCGAAGGCAGTCACTTTGTGCCCTTCCGCGGCCAGTGCAGTCAGTGCCAGGCGACCGATCTTGCCGGTCGCCCCGATCACCAGAACTTTTTGCGTGATGTCAGTCTTCATTCTCAAATACCCGTTCTGATGTTCGCAAAGGATTGGTCAAATCCCATATTTGGGCGGTCGTACGCACGCGCGCCGCCTCGAGTCTTCGGGATCACAGCGCTCCAAGGCTACGGCTGTTCCGCCAGAGCCAGCGTGCCGGGAAGAAGGCAACGACACCACCAAAGACGATCATCATCAGCGACATGATCAACGGAACATCCATGGCGCCACCGATGATGATAGAGGAATAGGCGAAGTAGAGGCCGATGCCGATAAAGGCGGCGATTCCAATAAGCGCGGCACCCTGAAGCACGCGCGGTGCCCAGTCCGCCCCGCCGGCCAGTGATCGCGCGGCATAAAGTATCGTGCCCCCTGCGACCAGTTTGACGGCAGCGAACAAAAGCGAGAACTGGATATTTGCAAAGACGCCTGCGAAAAGCGCGGTGACCTCTGTGGGCATCGGCTGATCGCCCATATACTCTTGCATGGGTGCCAGAAGCTCCTCAGGCGGGATGCTGACCAGCTGTGATGACACGATCGGCTGCGCCACCGATGCGACCAGAAGAACTGCGCCGATGATTGTCCAATAGAAGACCAGCCGGTCTTTGGGGATCGGGTTTGGAATATCTGTGGTGCCCGCGGTCATGAGGATGCTCCTTGAGGGGATGTCGTGGCTTGGGACGTATGCGCCTCCAGAAACCACAGGGATTTGTCGACCATGCGGGACACCTCGGTCAGCACGTCGGATGTTGATGGATCACCGGATTGGGCGGTCTCGTCGATCCATGCGACAAGATCAGCGCCAAAGGCCGCATAGCCTTCGATCAGTGTTCCAAGAAGCGGTTCTTGGCCGCTAATGATGTCTGTCGAGGTGCCTGGTCGTGCTTCGGCGACAGATGCGGTGCTGCCAGCGGCGACACCGCCGAGAGCAACAAGCCGCTCGGCCATGGTATCCGCGGCGTCATGCATCTCTGCATTCAGGCCGTCGAGGAGTTGATGGATCGCGATGAAGCTGGGACCCTTGATGTTCCAGTGACCCTGTTTGACCAGAAGGGCAAGATCGATCGCCGTCGCAAGCGCGTTCTGCAAAACGTCTATCGATCCGGCACGAACGTTCGACGGCAGCTTGTTAAAGGTAGGGGTCATCTTTCTTGTTCCTGTCGATGCGGCGCCCGCCTTCGGGCAAGGCGCCTGACGCTTCAACGCGCTATTCAGCGGCCATCGGGATGGGTGGCTGGCCGTTCAGGCCCACGGCGTGGCGCACCTCTTCGGCGTTCTCTGCAGTGGCGAGGAAGTTGTTCATCGCGGCCTGGTATTGGCCCATATGTTCGCTGAGGAGCTTGCCGATGTGCTGGCCGTTGATCTGCGTGTTGCCCGCCAGCTCTGCCAGCACCGCAACCCAGGTTGTGACAATCGCGCCCGCCGCCGCCAGCCGCGTTGCGGTCACCTGTGTGATCATCGGGTTGAAGTCGGCCGACGCGTCGATCACGACATAGACCTCATAGCCATCGCGCAGCGCCGATATGGCCGGAAAAGCCGCGCAGACCTCTGTGGCGAGACCGGAAATCACGAGCTTCTTGCGACCTGTCGCCTCGACCGCTTTTCGCGACGCCTCATCGTTCCAGAAGTTCACGAATGGCCGGTCGATCACCTCCACCTCGGGAAAAATCGCCTTGAGCTCCGGCATGGTCGGGCCGTTCGGGCCGTTCGGCCAGCTGGTGCCCATGATGACGGGGATGTCGAAGGCTTTGGCCGTCTTGGCGTGGCCGAGGATGTTGTTCTTCATCAACATCGGATCTACGGAGGACAGGAATTGCATCAGGCCGACCTGATGGTCGATCATGAGAAAGACGCAGTTGTCCGGTGTGAGTTCTGAGCTGGGAAGGGTCATGGCAGTCTCCTGATTGGTTGGTGGGAGTGTTGTCGTGAGATCAGTCTGCCACCTGCAGTCTCTCAGGTATTTCAACGAACTGGGACGGCTTTACAGATTACTACGATGGATACTTGTGCCCGGCATCGGGGTCATGTGATGCCGGGCAATCCGACTATTGACGGGGTGCGCTTTTCATCTCGTCCATGAACCGCTCGAATTTTTCGCGATCCTTGGCGGCACGAAAGCGGTCACGAAAGGCGGCAAAGGCTTCGGCTTCTTCTTCGAGACGTGCCAGCGTCTCTGCGCGATAGGTGTCGAAGGCCGTGTTGCCGCTCTCCTGGGACCCGTTTTCACCCTGTTGCGTCCAGCCCATAGACTGGAACACGCCGCCGGAATGCATCCACGGCCAGGGCATGGCGCCATCCGCGTGCCAGCCCCAGCGAAACATCGCAAAGGCAATGAACGCCATGATCGGCATGAACATCGCGAAAGCAAAGAACGCGAACATCAGGACACCCGGAGACGCCGCCATATGAGTAAAATCGTGCATAGTACTGTTCCTTTCTTCTGCGAGCCGGTCTGACCCCGGTCTCTGTTCCGTTTGATTAGTGATGTGGTGTTTGGGCGGCATTTCGCATTATGTAATTTTGGAATAGCTTATTGTCGGAAATGGAATGATTTTTGAAAGCCTAACCGATGCGCGGCTCCTTGTTGCCGTCAGCCAGAGTGCGAGCTTCGCAGAAGCTGGTCGCCGTCTGGATATGCCGCCTGCCACGGTCACGCGCCGGATCGCTGCGATGGAGGCGGTCGCCGGCTTGAAACTCTTCGAGCGCTCAACACGCAGTGTTCGACCGACCGAACCCGGCGAGACCATGATCGGTCATGCTCGCCGCTTACTTGATGAGGTCGAGAATGCCGCGATGTCCATCGAGACTTTCCGCGATACGCCGCGCGGTTGGATAAGCGTGACCGCCCCGGTGATCCTGGGCCAGGCTCTTTTTGGTGAGGTCATTGGATCGTTCCTGGCGGAAAACACTGATTGCGATGTGTTCCTCGATCTGTCGAACGACCGGACCGATCTGATATCGGGTGGCTACGATCTGGCCGTGCGCGTCGGCCCGGTTGGTGACAGCGATCTCGTGGTGCGCAAGCTGGGCACCGCTGGCGCTGCGCTCTATCGCGGAACGCGCAGCAAAGCATCGCCGCTTGCATCACTGGATGATCTGGCAGGTCAGTCCGTTGGTCTGCTGCGCACGCCGGAGCGCAAGCGCCACGTCCTGCATTTGACCAATGCCGCTGGCAAGGCGCAAGATATCGAGGTCGCGCCACGGTTGATCACGCTTGATCCGCTCGTTCTGCGCGCGGCCGCGCTGGCCAACGACCTGATCGTCGTCCTGCCAAGGATGGTGGCCTACCCGCATGTTGTTGCAGGGCGGCTTCGTTGCGAGTTGCCGGACTATGCGGCACAGACCTCCGATGTCTCGGTGGTGTTCACGTCGAAGCGTTTGATGCGCCCGGCGGTCCGCACCTTTATCGACCATCTTGCGGCCGAACTTCCCAGACTGCTTCAACGATTCGAGTTTCCCCCGACATGAAGGGTGGTTGCCGGTCTAGTCCGACTTTACTGAACCAGGACACGAAAATCGTGGAATCGTGAAAGACCGTTCCACTGGTAAGGGGTACTTCTTTATCTGCAAACGAGGAGGGCCGTCGATGACACATACACACGCGACAGATTTTGAGGAGCAGTTGAACTGCGCTTTCGTGCTGTCATCATCGCTTTATTTTCGACTGATAGCCATGGACGGCGCCAAGCGGAGTCGCAGACTTCTGGGGTGGGACGGCCTGCTGCACGATATGACGCGCGACTTGGCAGGGTTGTCGGACGCCAACGGGACAATCGATGCCCGGATCGGCCAGATCCTCTCAGGTATCTCCGATCTGCGCCATAGCCTGGGCGACCTGGCGGAGATCGCCGTGAAAGATGGCCAACCTGTGCTCGGTGAAGTCTTGCAACGGCGCGTCCATCAACTCGACACACAAATTGCCAATGACGTTAGGTAAGTTAAGTTAGGCCCATGGACACTATAATCGATAACAGTGGTTTGCGGCAGCCCCTTACGCGGTTTCAGAAAATGCCGCATGAGACCGATCTGGGTGGCGTGCGGTTGATCCTGCTGCCACCAGGCCGTGTGAATATCCGACACAAGCTTGCATTTAACATCTTCGACGTGAATCTGGCCTCCGTTCAACACAACATGGCCTGGAACTCCGATACACCCGAAGACGTCCATATTCGGGGTGAATCGCTTGCAGTGATTCCGACCGGCACGGATTTCAGTCTGGAGGTTGAAAATCCCCTACCGGGCTGTGTGCTTGAAGTCGATGATCCAACCCTGCACGACTGGATGGAAGCTGGAGAACTGTCTGTTCTTTACCCCGAAAAGTGCTTGAGATACCGCCCTGACGGCGTAGCGGCAGAGTTGGGCCGATCCGCCATCCGCCACCTCATGCGCGCGGCGCGATCAAACGTTCCGACGGACAGGCTCACAGTGGAAGCGCTGGCTCTCGGTATTGCGGCCCGCGGCATGGCTCAGTTGGGCGCGCTGGACGGTGACGTCGATGCGGAAATCGATCGCTGGGTGCGTGGCACTCACAGTTCAGCAATGAACCGCGCCATCGACCTGATCGAGACGCGGTTGTGCGATTCCGAGCTCTCTATTCAAGAACTCGCCAGCACTGCGTGTCTATCATCGTCTCACTTTTCCTCGGTATTCAAATCCGTCATTGGCGAAACTCCGTATGCCTTCATCCTGCGCCGCCGCGCCGAATACGCCCGCGACCTGATCATCGGCACACGCGAACCGCTGGCGCAGATCTCTTACGACGCCGGTTTCTCAAGCCAGGCGCACATGACAGTCGTTGTCCGAAAAGTCTTTGGAGTGACGCCAGCAGCAATGCGGAACTGATCGGAGACACGTCATGACGCTCGTCATCAACAATGCGCGGAACGCCCTTCCCGACACCCGCTTGCCAACCATGGAGAATGTGGTCGATTTTGGGAACATAAGACTGATCCACCTGCCGCCAGGTGGGGTCGACCTCAAGCAAGCAATGGGCGCACATACGTTCGATGCCTCGCTTGGCGGTGGTCCGATTGACTTGGCAGTCAATTCTGATCGTATGATGCAGACAACCCACCCCGCGCAATCAATCTCCTTTCAACCCGTAGGTACGGATCTCCGCATCCGCGCGACGAACGCGTTGCCTGATTGTCTGCTTGAGGTGGACGAAGGTACGTTCGGCGACTGGCTGGAAGCTGGTGAGATCTCCTACACGAACACGTTAGAAGCACTATTCTGGAAGCGCGATGTTGTCGCGGCTGAGCTTGCACGGGCCACAATCCAACACTTGATGCGCGCTGCGCGCTCCAGCACTCCCGTCGAGAAACTCACCGTCGAAGCCTTGGCGCTTGGGATCGCTGCGCGCGGCATGGCGCAACTCGGTGCTCTTGACGGCGACACCGATGCCGAAATGCACCGGTGGCTGCGGCACGATCACAAGTCAGCCATCGGCCGCGCCATCGACTTGATTGAAGCGCGGCTGTGCGACTCCGAGCTCTCAATTCAGGAACTTGCTAGCACCGCCTGCCTGTCATCGTCACACTTTTCCTCGGTATTCAAATCCGTCATCGGCGAGACACCGTATGCCTTTATCCTCCGCCGCCGCGGCGAATACGCCCGCGATCTGATCATCGGAACACGCGAGCCACTCGCCCAGATCGCTTTCGACGCCGGATTCTCAAGTCAGGCCCACATGACCGTCGTCATTCGTCGCGTTTTCGGTGTGACGCCAGCGGCGATGCGGAATTGAGGTTGCTTGAAGCGGGATAGCTTCGGTAAAGTAGCGGTCTGACCGCCGTGTTTTGCAGCAAGCGAAGAGCAGCCATTGGAAAACCAAACACGAGCGGCAACAAAGTCCGCGACTTGTCCGCTCGATCCTGAGTTTTGAATGTTGGCTACAGGCTGGCCCTCGGTCATCCGACCAGATCTATCAGGTGTCAGCACCGAGCCCAGATCGGCCGCGAATAGTTAAAGGTCAGCCGCACTTGCATTCTGCAGCTCGCAGCCCGAAAGAGACATTTGATCTGCAGGCGACGTTGGCCGGTCGGCGGGACAAAACCTACATCCAACCCACTAGGCCGAATGTCCGCAAATCTGACGATGCAGACGCGAAAAGCCTGCAGGCCTCTTTAAAAGAAGGGTTTGAACGCGCCTTAAGAGCTGCATCGACCGCGCAAAACACCCAAAATTTGTTCCCGGAACTGGGACGTCGGACGCGCAGTTCGGGTTTTACCTCCCAGATAGAGATTTTTTGAATAAAAGCAATTGTTTAAGCCCAACTATTCCAGGTCGACTCCTATGCGAACTGGGACGCATTCCTTGCGCAATCGCAGTTCTGGAAGCTGATAAACCGCTTGGAAAGAGTTCTATGAAAAGTTGTCTCACAATTGAGATAAAGGACGCAGAACTGCATGTTGAGGAAAACTTTGAGCGCAACCGACGTAGCGATTGAGTTGGGTGAGAGCCGTGACCTTGTCGTCCGCATATGCATGGACAGCGCAGTTTTTCTTACTGGATTTATAGTTTGGGAAGGAAATGACCCAATGCTGGATAGGGATGCAGTTGAAGAGGTCAGAGAAACAATTGCCAAACTCCGGCAAAAAGCCAGCGGCATTGAGGACTATATGATGTTGGCAGATGTGCGCGCTGAGCTCTGACGCTGGGTCAGGCAGTCGCGCGATGGTAAGTAAGCGTTTCTTTAAACTCTGGGTGACATAAGCATACCAGCTATGTGTCTGGGGTGTGTGATGCGATTTGTGCCCATTGTGTTTTCGCTCTTTCTTTCAGTACTGGCGGGCCCCTTTTTCGTTTTCGCAAAGGCGCCACCGCCCGTACCTGACTATCCGATCCTGGTAATTTCCTCAAATCCGGCTGACATCGTCGCCGCATCGGGAGGTCGCATCATCGGACCCGTAACGGCGCCGCTTGCGGTACTTGCAACTGGCGGCGCTGATTTCGTTGACCGGCTAAGCCAATCGAGGGCTTGGATTGTTACAGATGGGCGTTGGGCCGCTCAAATATGTGGAGTGGAAGTGTGACTTCAAAAAACCGGATATCAAGCGACGAACGCGCCGTTCTGGCTATGATAATTGGCATGGTGCCGTTGGTGGGTCTAATTACGTTCATTGTTGGCGCAAAGGTAGCTTTGGAATTAGCGGTCACGGGGAGCATTGCAGGGTTTGCCCTTGCCGCTGCGGCCTACGGGGCGAAAGCACTTAAGCCGCTTTTGGGGGTTGCGTTGGTGGGTCAATGTGTGGCGCTCACCGCAGCGTTTTCTGGACATCCCTGGCAGATAGATAGTCATATGGCATTTTTTGCCGTTTTGGCCGTCCTGGTTGTTCTTCGGGATATTCCAACAATCCTCGTCGCTACTGCCGCGATTGCACTCCACCACCTCAGCTTATCGATCATGCTTCCCACGCTTGTTTATCCTAGCGCAGACGTCGCAGCCAATCTGATGAGAACATTGTATCATGCTGTCATCATCCTCGTTGAGGCGGGCTTTCTATGCATCGCCGTTCATCGGCAGAACCACTTGGTAGCAAAGGTGGAAGCCCAGATGGCGGATACCGCGCAAGCTGTCGAGGCAGAGCGCGCCGCGACAGCAGAACGAGAGGCAGCGCATGCAAGACAGCGAGTGGCTGTTTCAACATTGTCGAGCGGTTTGGAAGCCTTAGCCAAGGGCGATCTGACGATCCGTCTGGGAGCGGATATCGACGGTGAATTCGCGACGCTTCAAAGGAACTTCAACACATCACTTGATCAGCTGCAATCGATCCTGAAGGGAGTGGTTTCGACCGCTGACGATATCTCAAGCGGCTCGAATAACCTGGCAAGCGCGGCAAATCGGTTGGCAGAACGAACCGAGCAGCAGGCTGCTTCTCTTGGTGAAACCGCGGCTACAATCGCTCGGATTAAGGGATCTGTCGACGAAACGGCGGAAAATGCCGACAATGCGAATACGCTGATGTTAGCCGCACGGGAACTTGCTGATGATGGGAAAGAGGTTGTTTCTGAAACTGTCTCGGCGATGGATCAGATCGACAAGGTTTCGAATGAGATATCTCAGATCATTTCGACAATTGATGACATCGCATTCCAGACAAACTTGCTAGCGTTGAACGCTGGCGTCGAAGCTGCACGGGCCGGTTCAGCCGGTCAAGGTTTTGCAGTGGTTGCGGCAGAGGTCCGCGCACTTGCCCAGCGTGCCGGCGAAGCCTCTAAGGAGATCGCGATGCTGATCCGAAAAAGCGATGAAAAGGTCCGGTCAGGTGTCGAACTCGCAGAAAAGGCGAATGGTGCATTGGCGAGTATCTCGGACCAAGTCTCGAAAGTCAGCGAAGCTGTTGCCGCAATCAATGATGCAACGAAAACCCAAGCCGTTGGTGTCAGTGAGATCGACGCGGCAATGAAGGACCTGGACAATCTCACCCAGCATAACGCTGCGATGGTCGAAGAGACGACTGCAGCCTCAGTCGAACTCAATTCTGACGCTGCGGGGCTGAAACAAAGCGCCTCCATCCTGCGAATTGATGGACACCAGGGGCCGCGGGAGATGGCTCTAGCATCTTGAGATCGAAGCAGTTGCTACCGCGCGGTTCCTCTCGCTGGATACCCGGCGCTCGCGTCGCGTCTGCCTAAGGGTTCGGAACCTCTTCAACAAGTTTTCTGAAATCGACAAGCCGGGCCATCCTGTCTTCATTGGCTCTCGAGCGTCTTGCCTTGCCTGCCTTTCTGAGGTCTTCGGCTATGTGTTTTTTCCTCCGCGCGGCATCTTTCGATAGGTTCCTTTTGAGAGTGTCTCGGTCTGCCGCACGCCGCCTGCGTGCTGCATTGAGCGCTTTGTTCGCTGTCCGCAGGTCGTCATGCGTTTCGTTGCGAATGAAGGAGACGTCTCGCGCGACGGACGAGATTGCGTCCGCTCTCTGCACCCTCTGAAAGACTCTGTCGGTCTTTCGCTTCTTTCGGAAATCGGCAATCAAGGCGCGACGTGCAGCCTTGGCAGGAGTAATTGGCTTTTGAGGCATTGTATAAGAACCTATCAGATTTGAACTTCTCCTTAAGCATATCAGCAAAGAGTTGAGCATCTGTTGCCCCAAAAACCTTGGACCGACGGTGTGAGTTTGTCGCGAAAACCCGACGCTACTCTTTAGCTGCGGGAGCTGGGACTATAGGAGCACGCGATGCATCCGAGTTAGATTGCTGGAGAGCCTTCTTGGCTTCAACAGCGTTTTGCGCGGCTGCAACCGCGACAAAGAGCGCATTACCAGTTTTGGTGTCGCCATCACGGATTAGAGCATACGCCGTTTTTTCAATCCACTGCACCAGCTCAGGTAACCGGGCCAATGTCATCACGTCATCTTCAACGATGATTTCGCGATTGTCTGGCATTGCTACATCACTACCGTCTGACACCGCTGGGTTCGCGCCAGTTCTATCTTCAGCTTCTCAGCAACGGCATTAAACATAACAGTATCAAGCCGCTGCTTTGGCCGTTTGTGGGGGATAGGCTGAAAAAACAGCCGCTCTGCTACCTGCGATTTTGGTTTAACGCACTGATGACAAGTCATTTTTACTTCTGACACCCTGTACACACCGTAGCTGAAGGTTATCATCGCGAGACGCTGTCGGTCAAATCGACGTTGACCGGTCGACGCTTGCGGATGCTCCGATGCGTCATTCGTTATGCTACGATCCAGGAGTAATGCGTTCGGTCGGCGAGGAGAGGTCAGTGTTTTCGCCTCTAGATCTTGCTTCAACAGCCTTCTCGGCAGCCGCTACCGCGACGAAAAGTGCGTTACCCGTCTTGGCATCGCCATCGCGAACCAATGCATATGCTGTGCGTTCAAGCCACTCAACCAGTTCTGGTAAGCGAGCCAGTGCAATTGCGTCATCGTCAACAAAGAGCGTCTGCTCATCACTCATCATAGCATTGCAGCCGTCAGGCATTGCTGGGTTCTCCCTAGCCAACTGATCAAGCCAACAACAAGTGGACAAAAGTGCACTTACATGGGCGCGACTATGGCCGTTTGTAGGCATCGCACTGAATAGGTCTTCTGAGGGAAGTATTTCCGCATGCAATTGAATACATTGGGAAATCACACTCATCTGGAGTTGTCTCGCTAACTCCATGCTAAAGATGAAATTGGTTTTGCTCTTCGTTCTGAAGAACTAGCATTGAAAGCTCTTTTCTTGCGCGTTGTCGCCAGACCTTGCCACCAACAAGCCATCGTCCGCTTTGGAAGATGCACCGCAGCTTAAATCGACAAATGAAAGGCAGCTTTAGAGCCGACTGACCGAATGGGCCGCTAGGACTTTGCAGATTTGCTCTGTCCGCTTTCTGCGCATTGCGCACGTTCACATAACACCGACGAATGCCCCCTTGCGGAGATGCGTCTGCCGCCAGCGACATGGCGCGGCTCATGGGGGAGGACAGGGCTGCACTCATCTTCACCGACCCGCCTTACAACGTGAAGATTGATGGCAACGTCACCGGTCTTGGACGGCAGAAGCATCGGGAGTTTGCAGTGGCCTCGGGCGAGATGAGCCGGGAGGCATTTACCGCATTCCTGACCAGCACATTGTCAAACATGGCGTCCGTCGCCGCTGATGGGGCAATTGCCTATGTCTGCATGGATTGGCGTCACATGCAGGAACTGCTTGTTGCGGGAGAGACAGCCTTAACAGAGCTGAAGAACCTCTGCGTCTGGAACAAGACAAATGCTGGCATGGGCACGTTCTACCGGTCCAAACATGAACTGGTCTTCGTCTTCAAGATTGGCACGGCCGCGCATATCAACAGTTTTGGTCTGGGCGAGAGTGGCCGTTACCGCACGAATGTCTGGGACTATGCCGGGGCCAATGTGTTGGGGGCTGCGCGTGACGAAGCACTTGGGATGCATCCGACCGTCAAACCCGTCGAACTGATCGTTGATGCCCTGAAGGATTGCAGCCGGCGCGGCAGCATCGTGCTGGATGGCTTTGGCGGCGCTGGCAGTACCCTGATCGCTGCGGAAAGCTGTGGCCGCAAATCCAGGCTTCTCGAGATCGACCCGCATTACTGCGATACGATCATCCGGCGATATATCGCGCTGACCGGTGATCTTGATGTCCGCCATGCGGATGGGGAGCGTTTTGACGATCATGCTCTCGCGGCGCAGCGTGAGGATCTGAACCAATGAGCAAGCACAACGGAGACAACACCCCGGACGACGATACACCAGCGATGAACGCGTTCTGGGAGTTGGTGGACGCACTGGGCAAAACCAGGGTCACGATCGTGAAGGATGGTCAGCCTACCGAGGCCTCAATAGAGGCGGCTGTTCTGCAAAAGCTGGCGGCATCGGCACTGAACGGCAGCGTACAAAGCATTCGGCAATACAACGAACTCCAGCGCAGGGCTGCCGAGAACAAGCAACGTGATATCAACAGCACCGTCACGCAGTGGCGTGCGATTCGACTGGCGCAACGCGAGAGATTCACCGACCACATCGAGAAGCACGGATGTGAGCCGTTGGACTTCCCTCATCCCGACGATATCTGGATCGATGACCGCATTGGCGTTCAGATCCGTGGTCCTATTGATAACGACGAATACATTACCATGCTGAATACCAAGCGTATCATCGATGCGTGTCTCTGGCAGGATGCACTAGAGCGGCGGATCAATGGCTTGCATCGAGAGGACGACCCACCAAGCGGGGGCCTGCTACTGGCCGAGCCTCATAACCAGGCCTTGCCGCGCCGGGAAAAGCTGCGTGGGGTGATATCGTGTTCAGGATGATGCGGCGAGAGGCCCTGTCGCAACGGCAATTGCTCACGAAGGCCCGTCAGGCCTGGCTTGATGCAGGCTATGTGATCAAGCGCGGTGCGACACTGCGATCATCCTCTTACATCCTGCGCATATTGCGCATGATTCCGGATGCAAAACGCATCTGCGACATGGATGATCTCGACGACGACGCGCAAGTGCAGGCGCTACAGGACATAATCCGACAGCGGATGGTAGGCATGACGGAATGAGGGGGGAGGCCGGCGTAACCTGAGGTGCGAAGAGCTTCGGCCTGAACGATCAGGGGGGATGCGGGAGCTTTGGCGGTGACGGTCTGGCATGTTGTCGACGTGGCGTGGATTTCATTTGAGACACATGGCGACACTTTTGAGCCGGTGCGCTCCACAATCCAACTTAATTGTCAGCAGCTGTTCTGGCTAACTAATGTCAAAGATCAGTTCATGTCTTGTTCTCGTCGGCTGTAACACTTGTAGCGTAAGTCAAGAGCTTTTCGGACGGACCAGGTTTGGTAAATCGCACACTCCATCCGCCCATAGTAGAACAGCCGATGCGCTCGCTGGGATGGTTGTGCCATCTTTTGTGAAGCTAAACCCCAAAGTGTTTGCAGCTGCACCCAGATCCAAAGTTCCGAACAGGTAGCAGATGACTTCGCAGTACTGAAACCGCGGAATACATGATTGCCAATCCTCCCTAGCTCCGATGAAAAAAGAATCCAACTCAATAGGACTCCTGAAGTACTCAACCCTTGATGTTGAGTCTCAGCATCAATTTGATGCGATCTCACAAGTGGTAGCCCCATTTTGCGACCTCAAGAAACCTTATTCGGTAGGTAATGGGTTTCATGCTAGGTATTCAGCGTTCGATCTCGACGGGATAGATATCATTGATTGGGAATCTGATCCAAGCTATAGCGAAAGAACGCGTGAACTGATCAGAAAGTCCGATCTCGACTATTGGGCAATCTGGTTCGTCCGAGACGGACGCCGTTACGATGAATTCAATGAATGCTCGGTCAAGACCAAGACTGGGGACTTAATGCTGGTGTCGTATGCGCAACCATGGAAATCACAGTGGGAAGGGCGGAGCCTTGTATCTGTGGGGCTTAATCGTGACAAGTTTTCTTGGATGGCGCCATCTCTGGATGAGGCCAATCGCTCGGTGCTCAATGGTCCCCTGACAGGGTTACTTAGAACGTTTATCTCTACTCTTGTAAGTGAAGCACACAAGATCTCCGAAGATCAGAAACAAACTCTCTCAAGGTCTTTTTCCAATCTCCTCGCAGCGTCGCTGGAACCAACAGCAGATAATCTTTACAATGCCACACCGGCTTTGAATGCCACCAGGTTCACGATTGCCCGGGAATTCATCCGTAAGAACTTGGGACAACCGGAACTCAGCGTAGATTTCATTTGCAAGTCGCTCGGTGTGTCCCGCCGCACGCTCTACAATACGTTTGATGAGCACGGCGGCGTTGCCAAGTACATCAAAACTGCCCGGCTTCAAGCTTGCTACAAGGCGTTGTCCGACCATGCAGATCTTAGATTTGTCAGCACAATTGCATACCAATACGGGTTCACCAACATGTCGCTGTTCAGTCGGCAGTTTAAGGAACTATATGGCTTCAGCCCTAAGGAGGCGCATGACCACGCTGCGGCCAACCGTGTCGCCCCGAATAGCAGCTCTCCAACGCTACTTGAGCACTTGTGCAAGTCTACAAGTTCTTCAGGCAGCTCGGCATTTGATGATGCACGTTGAACCCCAACATGTTGGCAACCGGCTACTGACGTCATCGCCTAGACTGGATGCTCACGCAACACTCCCCACCAGACAAAGAAGAATACAATACTCCTATCAAACCATCGCCAATATGTATTTCATTTCGGCAGTCAGCGCTGATTAATCTAGTCTTAGAAACTGGAGAACGGAGAAACCATGCTCTCCCAACTTGGATTCTTGTTGATTGGGCCGCTGGTTTTCAGCGTCTCCCTCGCTAGTTCTCCTGCGTTTGCGCAAAACCAGCATTCAACCAACGTGTTCTTCGGGTTCGATCTCGTACTGCACCCATTGGCCGTCAAATGGGCATGTGGAGGTCAAAGAGATCAAGATTTGTCTCAAATCAACACACTTACTGTTGCCTTTCCAAAGGATGCAGAACAAGCAGGATTAGGACTCACGGTAGCTACGCTGTCCGAAATGGCATCTGGGCTGGAAGGTCTGTCGCAAATTCTCGGCGCGGAGTTGGATGGACAACAAATGGAGCAATTATGCGAGGCGGCACTGCCACTGAACATTGATTGGGTAACCCCGCAGCATTTGGTTAATGAAGACGAAATCAGTGTGCCCTCCGAACAAATGGAAGCGTGGGCAGAATTCTGGCAAGTTATTGAGAGCCTTCATTAGCCTCTAGCAGCGCAAACTGTTCGACAAGGTGATATTTAGACGCTGAGCCGAAACAGCTGCTGGAAATGATCCACTAGCGGATGGCGGGTACAGCGGATTGAGCTGTGAAGTCAAATGCGCGTCATGCCATACATCAACAGTGCCGATCCACTTGGTGCGCAGAAATCAGAGGAGCTTTTCGTTGAAGCATAGATCTTTGGCCATGATGGAGTATGTTACGCAGTCACTTGCGGTAGCGATGCGCCGGGACCGGACTTTGCAAAACTGCAAGGATGCTCCGATTCAAGTCCGTCCGACACATGCTGGCGTTTGGTGTGGAGTGGAAGCCCAAACTCAGATGACCCCTTGTCAGACGCCTGGCGCTGTCGAAAAGCGATAAATTCAGTGCAGTTTCATTACACAAGCGAACAAACCGATCTAGAAGAAATGTTTGGAGGCTTTCGCCATGTCAATACCATTGGCAAAATCGTGCGAGGGGATGCAGACAACTTCGATGTCATCTTGGTGTCGATGATCACAAAAAAGAAGCTGCTATGATTGCCTACAGCAACAGTTTTGGTGTGCAGGTCCGCTCTTTGTCTGAATCGCTGATCTTCCTTGGAATATCTGCAATGGATGCAACCGGTGGACGAGAAAGCCTCATTTCATTCTACAAGAACATGGGATAATTCGAGTTACCTGCTCCAAGAATTCAGTCACTGTACAAAGGACAGATTAGGTCGATCCACTCTGCGCTGAAGGTTGACCACTACAGTAACCAGCAAGGCGCCAATTGGATCAAGGTCTCGAAGTAATCGAAGACAAACTACCGAAGTGAAGACGAGAACAATAATGGAGCATCCCAAACCAACGGCCTCGACGGTCTACAAGCTCTACGGCAGTAGTCGGCATTGCGCGTTCCCCGATTGTAGGGAGCCCCACATCGAGGTCGATGAGAATACCGGTGTAAAAATCTGCAATGCCGAGGTAAGCCATATTCATGCACGGCGCGAGAACGGCCCGAGGTGGGACGCGTCTCAAAGCTCCGAAGATAACAGAAGTGACGGTAATCTAATGCTTCTGTGCCGCAAACACCATGCTGTGGTGGATGATCGTCGCAACGAGAAATACTACACGCCTGACTTGCTGAAGGCGTGGAAGGCTGAGCAAGAGATGCAGGAAGGGGACGCGCTTGCGGCGGAAGATCTAGAGGCGATCGAGCAAACAAACGTGATCATCGCGGCCGATACGGTGAACCTGGGCGGCGAGGGAGGCTCTGCTCCTGGCGCCGGTGGGGGTGGAGGGGCTGGACTAGGTTCTAATGCACGAGGGGGAGACGGCGGAGACGGTGGACGTTGCATCAATGATGGTAGGCTAATTGATGCATCGGCGATGAAGTCTTGGACTGTGTTCGTTCGAGAAGGTTCGGATGAGCGACTTCCCGGCTCCGGAGGCGGCGGCTCACCCGGCATTGGTGATAACAGCGTTGGCGGCAGAGGCGGTAACGGGGGTGACTATTTCGTCTGTACAGCTCAAGTTACGCATGACCAGTATCGTGTCAAAGTAGGTCGAGGGGCACGGCTTCCCGGTGAGATCGGTGGCTCGTCGTATATAGAAGGTATCAATGCTGACGGCAGTACAGAGCGGATTACGCCAATCGCCTATGGGGGACTTTCGGGCTACAGCCACCTGCCGGACGACGTGCCTGAGATTGACGCCAAAGCGATAGAGAGAGGTGTGCGGGTCTGCTGCCTCACAGTCGTAGAAGGCGCCACTATCGAGAACGGTGCTCACGCAATAAGACGATTTGCGTTAAGCGGATACGATGTGCGCGAACTGCCAGTGGAGATTGTTTTCAACGTGCTTACTGCGGTGACCAAACAACCCGATGAGAGAACAGGCTATTTTGTCAGCTTGTTTTTTGATGGAGAGGAGAAAGCGCGGATCGCGGTAAGAGCACTCGAGCGTGAAGATGGGTTTTTGTCTACCAGCTTCTGCTTTCCGATTGGCGCTTACTTCGAGACTGAAGGACTTTGCCGTATCATTGCGCATGCGTCCGGCATTTCTCTTTGCGAGACAGCGATCGAGATACGTCGTAGGTAGTGAAGCCGGTACATCCCGATCAACCTTGCGACCAATCCTGCAAACACACCGTCCTGCGCAATGTGTCTCGGTAATCCTCGAAATATAGGAGCGTCTGAAAGCAGAATTCTCTCGAAGAGGACGGAGGAGCTTCCGATGAAAAAAGCAAAGTACAGCGACGCGCAGAAATAGGCATCCTGAAGCAGGCAGAAAGCGGTGTTCGGGCGTTGAACCGGATCATTGCATGGCGCGGGAAGCCGTTGGCTATTCGTGTAGACAATGGCCCCGAACCTGCAATGCTGTTAAGCTATAGACAAACAGACTTTGCCGATCCAAATCTGTTTGAGCTGGCCATCAACTGCTACCGATGCAAAACCTGATAATCTCGCAACGCAGCTTTTCCCGCTGCATATTGGGCAAACCACCTAGCCATTATTCCTGCATGATCAAACGGGCTAGAATGCCATCAACAACAGAGTTGGAGACGCTGCTGTAAGTCACAACAACCATCCTCGCAAGCTTCATCGGCAACCCACACTTCCGCAAATCATATGCCGTCAATCTCAGTCATGCACATGAACAACTCCAAGACTTGGGTGAACGCAACACAATCGAACTTGAACTGATGAACTTCGCTAAAGAGTTGGAGCGGTGATCAGGCAAATTCAATCGTGCAGTCTGCGAGACTATAGGACCGCCCATCGAAGGTTACTAAACTACCGTTCTCAATCCTTGCAAGTTCGCTACCTGCCGCAGCTGCGCCCAGTTCAATATCCTTTCGCCAGCCAGCTAGATCACCCCTAAACTGAACCGCGCAAAATATCTCAGATGTCGTCGTTGTTATAAGACAACCGCCCTCATGCGCCCCACCTGATTGTGCATTTGGGGGATCAGAGAAGTTCAGTATCTTTTTGAACAGGGTTCGAACATTTTTCCCTTGTTAACCGAAAAATATAGCACACGATCGCTATCTGATTCCCTTGAACCTGGAATTTCAAGTTCATTAGGTTGGGCTATATCGCTTCCGAGCACTTTCTCCATATGTGTCTGTGGTCTTTTCATAACAATACCTTACTGCGTTGGCGTCACAACGAATTCAAAGTCTGATATCCCTGCATCGTTGAAAACTTTTGTGTAGTGTTGCGCTGAAGAGCAAATGCGGGCGCTGCAGGACATGATCCGACAGCGGATGGTGTGCACGACCGATTGGGCGGGGGGCTGAAGTGGCGTGCCGAAAGTCAACAGGGCTGATCCACTCGGGGTATTGTTCACTTGAACGCCATCAGCATCTAGTCCTCGCATTAAGGTACAGATACACAGAGTACACCGATCCAAACCTGCTTGCGCTGGCCTTCAACCTCAACCATGCCCGCGAAGAGCTGCAAGATTTGGCGGAACGTGTGACGATTGAGCTGGAGCTGATGAACGTGGCAAAGAAGTTGGAACGGTGATCAGCTTTGCGAAAACAGCGTTTCGTCTGTGAACACTAAGATACTGTCCTCTGCTAGAGCCACATCCGAGCCTGCAGACCAAAGCTCAAAGTATGGGACAAAATCTACATCTGACTTAATCAGAGGAGCAGCCAAAAAATACTGTATATCATATGAATTAGCTGCGCCGTACAGGGCCTCAAAAAGCGCAAATCCCTGCTTGTTCGGCAAGAGCATTTGTTCATCCACGTAATCACCAACAACAACATGCTTCTCGCCATTCGGCCAATCACTACAGGCAACGTAGTCAAACGCATTACGGTCAGTTGTCAACGATGGTTTGTTTTCACCAGCGAACCGCGCCAACTCCTCTTCGCCCAGCTCTGCGAGTATCGAAGATTTGGCGCTCATATCAGCCGCCGCTAAATCCATAATCTGCGAACTTGACACAGGAACGATTGATCTTTCCTTTCGTGCTTTCTTTGCCGCTTGGAAACGCTTCATGCGCTCGCTTAACAAATCCGCTTGCGGGAAAAATTGATAGATTTCCCTCAGGTCGTCGTCGTTGAGCGAACCATGAAAAAGAGGCAGAAAGTGAGACTTATCAAAGTCTCGCTTTCCTTCACAAAATTCCACCCAGTCATCAAGTAAAGACATAGTGACTACCTCAAACTTGGTAATTCTGGCAGCAAACTTGGATCGATTTGCCACCTGTCGCGCAAGGTTACAACCCGCGCATTGAACTGATCAAGTGATGTACTTTTATCAATAATATCACGCAGTTCGTTATGGAATTGACCAGAGCCATCCGCACCATGCCGCTGTCCAGCCCCATTTCTATGGGCCACCTTTGAGCCAGGTTTCTGGAACTGGCGGGCGCATGTT
>NZ_JAXBMB010000015.1:0-77789 GCF_033963905.1 Cognatiyoonia sp. IB215182 | reverse complement strand
TGCGGCTTCTGCCAGTTTGCTGAGCTCGCAGAATAACTGTGTCGAGAAAGGGCGTCTCCCGGCGCCCATTGAATCTTGGCGACAGAGCCCTCCGGGTTGCTAAGCTTTGCTACAGCCACCCCCATTGGTGATATTCCTACTTTGCAAACTCAGGGACATTTCTACTTGGCTGCAACAGGCATCTGCGATTGACCTGATAAAGATCGCGCGCAGCTACGAGCATCCGGTCATAGTGCTGTCAGTCGCGCCATGGCCGCGGCCAGTGGCATTGCTCGCAGGGCGCCCTGCCCTGGCACCTCGCGGTCGCTGGCATAGACAAGAAGGCGCTCCGCGACCTTCAATTCTTCTGCTGCGATATGAAAGCCGCGCGTGACCTTCGGGCTGGTGGTTCGCTTGACCTCGATCGCCCAGAGCGCGCCGCTTGGGAGTTTCAGGATCAAGTCAATTTCTGCACCGGCGGATGACCGGTAGAAGCTTGCTTCTGTACCACGAGGTGCCGCTGCGATCAGGTTTTCGATGCAAAATCCCTCCCACGATCCGCCAACAACCGGATGGCCCAAGAGTGCCTCTGTCGTTTCGATACCCAATAGCGCATGGGTCAGACCGGCATCGCGAATGTAGACCTTTGGCGATTTGACCAGCCTTTTGCCTGTATTGGCATGCCAGGGCGGCAAGCGCCTGACCAGCATCAGGTCGACCAAAAGATCGAGATACCGCGCCACGCTTTGCCCCGAGACGCCCAGCCCCGCGGCGAGTTTGGCTGCGTTCAAGAGTCCACCCTGCTCATGTGCAAGCATCGTCCAGAACCGGCGCAGGGTTTCTGCCGGAATGCGCAGACCAAAGGCGGGGATGTCCCGTTCCAGATAAGTGCGGATGAAATCCTCGCGCCAGGTCAGGCTGGTTCGGTCGTCAGCCGCCAAAAAGCTGTCTGGAAAGCCGCCCCGTAACCAGAGTTGGTTAAGCAGCCCCTGCCCCACTTCATCCAGCATGAACGGTGTCAGTTCATGATAGCTGACGCGCCCGGCCAGGGATTCTGCGCTTTGCTGTAGGAGCGTGTTTGACGCCGATCCCAGCAGCAGAAACTGCCCTGTTCGATGCCCGGCCCGGCGGCGCCTGTCGATTTGACCGCGCAATGCGCCAAACAGGCCGGGCATCAACTGCACTTCGTCGATAACAACCAGCTTGCCCGCTTGCTCGTCCAGATAGAGTTCCGGCTCTGCCAAAATCAGCCGATCCGCCTGCCGCTCCAGATCAAGATAGACCGCATCCCGCGCCTCTGCGATATCTTGCGCCAAGGTTGTCTTGCCCACCTGGCGCGGGCCAAGCAAGACGACACCCGCTTGCGAAGCAAGCGCTGTTTCGAGACGGTTTAGATGATTTCGGACGATCATACCTTGCATTTATGCTATCAGACGGAATATTTGCAAGGTTTCTATGGAGAAACTCACCTGATCAGCCGGCGCGAGGCGCCCCGGGCGCAGCCGTCCAGCGTCAGAGATTCCGAGCCGCTGAACGTGCCCAGGTAAACCTGTTTGATCTTCGGACCGACCTTGGGGCCACCACCTGTAACTTCCTTGGTGGTGCCGCTCGTCTTAAATCGATAGCTGCCAACATGCCATTCGCCGCCCCGATACACATTGATGAAACGGTAGCTAACCCCATACTGGTGGTGATTTGCGGTCCGGCTTAAAACCTAAAAGTAGCATCTTTTGCCGGACAACCTATTCGTCGCGATACTCCGGAAGCATTGTCCAGCTTCGACAACTTCCTGTTAAAACCGCACATGAAAATGGTCATCGCGTGTCGCAGGAAAAGTGATTGTCAATTCTGCTCGGCATCTTGACGCCATGCAAAAAGCGCCGCCCGAGTTGCTGGTCCGAAGATGCCGTCTAGGTCCTCTTCGTAAAAGCCCGTATCAGCAAGAATGCGTTGAATCTCTACCCGCGTGGAAGGGTCGAGTTGTCTGCCACGCAAAGTGATCAACTGCTGCGTTGCCTCGGGCTCGCGTTGACGCCACGACGTCAAAAGCGCATCTGCCGTACTTGGCTCCTCTTCCTCGATGTCCACTTCAGGTTCAGGCAGTGTGAAAAGTGACCGTGGGATCGAAACATCCGAAAAGAAACCGGGCGCGAAAGGATTGTACCGAACGGCGGCATCAAATTGCAGCGTGGCCGCATCGCCCTCGGTCGTGAAGGTCGCTTCTGTGACGCCAAGCGATGGATTAAGCGAGGCGGAACCAGCCTGAACCAGCCGAAACCAGGACCACGGGCCGGGATAGGTTTCGTCAACCAAAGCACGCGCACGACGGAAGATGCGAAATGCGATAGTGCTGTCCTGAATACCGGTCAGTGGCCAGGATTGGGTGTCCCACCGGACCGGCCCATGGCTGAATTGGTGCAAGGTGATACCGGAGGACAGGCTCAATCGGCTAAGTTCATTGTCCATGAAGCCGGTGCGCACGTTGAATTCCATGAACGGCTTGCCGTCAACGAACATCGCTTCGGAGATCTGGTTGAACCGTGTGAATGCAACCTTCGTCTCGTTCGTCAGATCAACGCGACCGGCCAACAGAAACGTATTACGTGGCGCGAACTGGCCATTGGCGGCCTTGAACCCGGACAGGAAGTCCTGCTCGAATTTCCCGATCTTGCCTTCCGCCCCAAAAAGATCGGTAAACTCGGCAAGCGGAAAATCTGTGGCGCTCGCGGGGTCAAACGGGAATGTCTGCGTCAGCGTTGCCTGATGCGGCACCAGTATCTGGCGCTCCCACTCGCTGTCGATATGGCCGCGTACGAATTCCATGGCGCTGTCATCAAGCGTGGCCACGATGCTGCGGCCAAAATCCCGGATGAAGTCGAGGTCAGAGCGGGTCACAAATGAGTTCAGAACCGCCAGTGGGTTGGGTGCGCCGGGGTTCTGAAACTGTGTGAAGAGATAGGCGCCAGGTCCGTTTGGCGCATTCGTGGCCTCCGCCATCCAAAGATTCACATCCCGTGCATATGACAGGAACAAATCGAATGTGCTTTGCTGATCTTGCCCCGGCTGCAGCGCATCAAGATAGGCACGGAACGCGGACCGAATATTGAAGGCTGTCGCAGCTTCTGTGCTTGATGTTGGCGGGGCAAGTTCCGGTGCGGCCTCCGCCATCTCGCCCTGATCACCGCCTGCAGCTTGTGCGGCGACTGGTGGTGCGGGCAAGAAAACCTGGATGTCGGTATTCGTCGTGATCGCGCTGACGAGTTGATTAATCGGATTTTCCGACGCGTTCGTCAGCGCCGCCAGCAGGATTTGCGCGTCGCTCCAGTCTTCGGCAGCGCGAAGCTCAAGCGCCATGATGAACCGGCCCCACCGCTCAATGTAATCGCCGGTGTAGTTTTGCGCCACGCGCCGGGTGATTGCGTTTTCGGCTGCGGTGTCCAGCTCTCCGATGACGGATTCGTAGCCGCGCAGAATGTCGTTGAGATCGGCCATCTCGCCATCGACAAAAAGATCGTCAAATCCGGGCCGCGTATAGGCGCGGGGGACGAGATAGTCTTCGGGGTCTTCAATCTCGACAAAGACTTCAGAGAAGCGGGGGCCGACCAATCTGCGCAGATCGATACGTTCGCTGTATTCGGGGCGGCGCATGAGCGCCTGATAGAACAAATCCGCTGTATCAAGTCCGGCCAGCGTGTTGGCGACCACGGTGCGCAGGCTTTCGTTACGGTTCGGCCTTGGCTGATTCAGCGTAAAGAGATCATCCAAAGTGCCCTTCAGGCTATTCTGAAATGCGCCGGAGACCTCGCCCTGTTCGGCAAGCCCGTCCGAATAATAGGTGATCAACGCCTCCTTGTGCGCGACCTGATCGGTATGCAGCTGCGCCTCGACCGTTGCGAGCTGGATAAGCTCGACGCCGTCGCCCAGACTGTTGAAGGCGAAAATCTCTTTCTCCATGAAATCGATCAGAGATGCCTGATAACCTTCAACCAACTCCCGCTCGTAAAGGCCGCGATACATCTCTTCCATGGACCAATCGGGCAGAAGTTCCCGGTGGTTCTGTTCGTTCAACGGCGCATACCGCGCCAGCCCGTCGCGAAGCGGCTGCAGCAGCAGGGTGCGCTGGACCAGAAAATCTGAATCCGTGGAAATATTCGAAACCTCAGAGAAGTAGGTGTCGAACGCAGCTTCAAGGTTGTCATTCACCGCGCGGTAGGAACTGTAGTTTTCCCACACCAGATAGGCAAAACCACCCACGAGGGCGGTCAGGCCGGCGGTCCAAAGGCTTGATTTCAGTCCCCGTTGCGCTGTCTGGCGACGATTGGGACGGACCTGAAAGCTTTCACCATGATAGGCCCGCGCGAGCAGTCCGGCATTTTCAACGGTAACGCTCGTGTGGTCATCGTCGAGATCGGCAGAGACCGGCATTTGCGAGAAGAAACGTTGCCCGGTGACCTGTGCCAATGGATCAACGACCGGCATCGTCTCATGCGCGCCGACGAACACAATGCTTTGCAGGTTGAGCGGCTCTGTTCGCGGTGGAAATGGCTGGACAAGGGCCGCCATGCGCGGACGCAATTGTGCGTTGATCAGTGCAAGCTGCAGCGGCGCATTCAGCAGTGACGCGCTGAATTCAGGCAAAAGCTGCTTTTGCAGGGCGGGCATCTGGCCCCTGCCCAGATTGGCAATGATCTCTGCAAAAAGCGCATTAACGCGCTCATCCACACCACCATCCACGTCGGGCAAAAAGCCGCCAAAGACGACACCTTTATTGAGGTGCCCGGTCAGCAGCGCCGCACGAGACAGATCCTGCACCTGCTCCAGACCAACGAGCGCGACATGAATGGGGATATCGATGCCGAATTCATATGCCGCGACATTCAGGATGCGATTGATGGTCGAGATATTGCCCGCCTGCACCGCAGGGGTCTGCAAGAGCATCGCAAGCTCAATCTCCACATAGGCCGCATTCACAGCCAAAGTCGGGCGGTTCTTGAACAGCTTCTTGAAGACGAGGTTCAAAAGATCAAGCGACAGCTCCGCCCCACCATCGATTTCGACCTTAAAGGCAATCGCCGTGGGCGAGGTCCATGTTGTCGTTGTCAGACCCTTGTGGCTGACAGGCTCACCGAATGCCACATAGCCCAGTTCGGCCATCGCCGTAGACGGAGCATCGGAGCGATGCGCGATAAAAATGTTCCAGGGAACAGCGTCAGCGCGGCGTCGGATGACCCGCGCCCGCGATCGTGCCTGGCCGAATTGCCGTTTGACTTGCTGCCTGAGCGCGCGCAGCTCGGCAGCCGCCGGATCATGCGGCCAAATGCGTTTGCGATAGATGATCGTCAGCGCCAACACGACAAGCGCCAGAACAGACACGATGCCCAGCCATATCCAATGCCAAAGGCCAAAGCTGCTGCCCGACAGCCAAAGGTAGATGAACCAACCAAGCTGTAGCACGGTCGCAAGCAGGAATGCCGCCAAAGCGACTTTTATGACTGTCAGCCATCTCATTGGCGCGGTACAACTTCTACGGTTCCGGTTTCGCTGGAGAACACAAAGTCAACCTGACTGCCGGCCTCCGCCGCTGTTCGTTTCTCTTGAAACTCTGCCAGCAACGTACGTTCTGTTTGCGCACGATAAGTCACAAGTCCGAAAGTGATGGCCGCAACGATAAGTGCTGCAAGAACCACTTTCGTGCTTGCTGCAATTACACGCCCGGGTGCGCGATATTTCTTGACCTCACGCCCGGCTGCGACGGCCACACTTTCTGTCGGCACAAGGTTGAGTGACGTTTCAATGCGAACGATCAGTCTGTCACGCTCATGCTCGCCTGACTTGTTGTACTTGCCCCGGTACCCGAGCTTGAGGAAGATGTAGACGATCTCAAGAAACTCGTGCAGGACCTTGGGCTGCATCAGCGCCCGATCTGCAATATTGTAGAACCGGTCACCGCCGTCGCGGAAACCAAAGAGATCCGCGACCAAGGTGCGGTTTTCCCACCCGCTTTCTGTTGCCCAGGGGCGCAGCAAAACGAATTCATCGATGACAATCGCATAGAGAAGGCAAAGGTTTTCGGCGACCGAAGGCGGATAATCCAGACGGACCACTTTGTATTTCAGATCAATAATCGCCCTCGCCAGCTCCGTCCGGGTTGAATTGATCTCTTCCCCCGGTTTCAGCCGCGAAAGCGTGCCGCAGACGGAAAGCAGTTCGGCAGATGCATTGATCAGGCTGTTTTCGGAAGCCTGATAGTTTGCCAGCTCGCGCTCCATGCTTTGCAGGTCGCTGGGCGACGCCTGCGCAAGCTTCGTTCCAACCCCGGGTGCGGCACCTTCGGGGGTGATTGTAATTGTTGGAGTGTCAGCAACTTGGCCGTTCATGGCTATTCCAGCATGTAAAGCGTTGCTTCGACGGAACGGATACGGTCATCAACATGCAGGGCGAGCGCTTCGCGTTTCTCAAGAAAGCGTCGCCATTGCTCACTACTTGTATTGATCGAAAAGTAAGCCGCATCGGCGCGGCTGCGCAACTCTGACGGTGCCATGGGCATCAACGTCAGGTCAACACCCGGAAGACCGCGCGCAACAAGCTCTGGCATGGCCGACAAACCGGCCAGCTTACAGGCCAGCGGGCCAAGCTGCGCCAGCGCCTCGGCCTTGTCCGGCCCACGCAAAGCAAGGACAGGGCGCCTGCCTTGCTGCAGCAGCTTTGCGGGAACAATAACTCTCAGAACCCGGCGTTTCTCGAAAAGCTCGGTATTCCAGGACAGCGCCACGACATTCGCCGGTTTTTCCAGCGTCAGTTTGCGGCGCAAAGACGATAGCAGGCCGTCGAAACACGCGGTCATCTGCTCGGGATCAAAGATCAGATCATCATCAACGGCCGACCCCAAGATCGCATCCAACTCGACTGTCATGCTCGCCAAGGTCAGAAACAGGCGACGCGGCCCGATCATTCCCGTATGCGCTTCGTTCTGCAGAACCAGAAGCCAGCGATTAAGAACCTGCAGTTCCAACCGCTCGGCCAAAAGGCTCGCCTCGCTCAGCGTGTCAGTTTCCGCGGCAACCCGGCCTGCGGCATTTGCAGCGCGGGCGCGGGCGAGCGAAATCATCTCTTCGACCCGCTCGGTCAGCAGTTTCGATGCACGCAGGCAAAGCACATGGGGAATGAACGATCGATCTAGGACAACGCGCCCCTCCGCAGTCTTTTCCAGAATGCGGGCGATGGGAATGGCTGCATATCCTGAAAAATCAGCGCTTCCCAAACGCAAACACGCGCCAACCTCGGCAAGTTCGGCTTCGACGGCGTCATTGCGCGGGTCATTCAGGTCGCGCAGGCTGTCGCGATGCTTGACCATCCGAACCGGTACATCATGCGACCCGAATTGTGCTTCGCCACGAATTGCGAGGGGGACGGATAGAAAAACCGTTTCCTCTACGACACCATCTGGGACGTCGAGCGCAAGGCCCTTGGCCAAGCGGAAAAACAGTCGGTCGGGAAAAACCCCAGCCCCTTCCCGCACAACCACCTTGCCGACATTCAGCGCCTCTACGTCAAACTCAAGCTCGCTGACCCCGTAGTCGCCGGAGGTAACATCAAGCTGCGCCAGCTCGTTGGCATAGCGCTGATGCGCCAGATCCATGTGCTGAAAATGCTGCGGGGCAATGAACATGCCCTCGCTCCAAACGATGCTGCCGCTGGTCATCCGCCTAATCCTAAAAGTCCGCCAGCCCCTTCGAGAATACGCCCGAAGAAACCTGGCCTTTCACCTTCTACCGCATCTGACGGGTTCCGGAACTCGATTGATATACCCGATGCCGTGACGGAAACTGTCACACCGTTGTCCAGACGGTCTGCGTCAATCGGCACAGCCGCGCGGAAATTCTGCCGCTCAAAATCAGCGAATTCCGCAAATGCGCCCAGGAAGAACGCGTCCGGCACAAGGTCAAACGCCACAAGCCGCGTTTCGCCGGGAAAAAGCGGTGAGAGGCTGCGCCGATCCAGGACAACGCCCGCGAGTTCGGGTGAGCTGTCATCGAAAATCTCAAAGAACGTGGCGGCCTCAAATTCTGAACGGGTGCTGAGTTGATAAAGCCGGATCACAACTGGGTTCGACGCGTCATTATACTGATTGACGTTGGGCCCAGCCTGCACGCTGAGTGTCTTGTTCACCGGTCCGGTCACTTCATCGCCACCGCCACCGCAAGCCGACAGCGCCATCACCGCCAAAAATGCAAGCCATCGCATCATAGCTTACGGATCTCCTCTGCAAAAAGCGCCATGAAGGCGCGACGGTAGTCGCCCCTTGATTTGCGTTTGGCAAATTGACGGAGATGGATGGCCCAGTACCGCGCTTTCCTGCGGCTGAAGCGCGGAATGTATTCGTCGTAGTCTTTCTGCAACACTGCCGGGTCAAGCTCTTCGATAAACCGGTCGATTGCGCGCTCAATCGCCTGATTGACGTTCTCTCGGTAAGGCAGCGACTGTATCATCGCATCCTGCAGTTGTGGCGGCGTCGCATTGTGCGACGGAAGATCCGGCAATTGGACGATTTCGGAAAACGCCACGTCTTGCTGCGCCCCGCTTTCGTCCACGGCGTCCTGACTGGCGCTTTCATCGATCTCCGGCCCGTCCGCGAATGGATCGAACATCAGGTCCGGATTAAGATCGACCTCGGCTTTGGAGAACACCTCTTCCGGCTCGGCCAGCACCTCTTCGACTTCGGCGTCCGGCATTAGCGGCGCGTCAGAGGATAAATCCGTCGACAGATCAAGCGTCGGCTCACTCTCCTCCGGCGCGTCATCATCATCCGAGACCGCATCCAGAATACCGATCAACAGCTTGTAGCCGACAAGCCCTAATGTATCGCCATCAACAAGCGGCATTGGCGTTTTGGGTTGCATCGTGTCGCCGTTCAAGGTGGCGCCGTTTGTGCTGATATCGCTGACCTCATAACGACCGCTCGAAAGTCGAGAGATCCGTATATGAGACCGCGACATCTTTTCAGACAGATCAGGCAAGCTGACATTGGCCGCATAGTCCCGGCCGATCGTGACCGGAAACTCGTCCAAGTAAAACTCGCGCTTTGGTACCGTCTCGGTGGGTGGCACCTGTATGATCTGCACACTGAGCGTCATTCTTCCGTCGCGATACAGATCTGCATTTGCGAATTGAACTGGTGAAGGAACTGCGGATCAGCCATGACATAACGATGTGCGAAATGAACGCTCATGTCCTGGCGACGGAACTCGATTTTGCGGAAATCGCCTTCGCTCAGACCACGATCTTCCATGTAATGCGCGAAGATAAGTTCATATTCCAAAGCGGCATCGATATCGCCCACCAGCAACATGTTGAGCAGCGACTCCGCATCCCGAGGACGCATCACAACATTGTATCCGTTCTGGTGCAGGTACCGCCATTTGGACGTCGCGAACTTGGCACTATAGCGCGCGCGAAGGGCGTCAGCGGCGTCGTTGGGGTCAATTTCGGAATTCAGCGGCAGATACCAGGCGAGATCCTCTGACACGACCGGCGTTGAGGGAATCGAGTATTCTGCCCTCGCAGAATTCGCCGACCCGACAAAGAAACCATCAAAACGTCCGGTCTCGGTCCCAAGCTGCGCATCGGCCCAGCTTGTCATATGGAACTCGTAGGGAATGTTCAGTGCGTCAAGCGTGCATTTAACCCGCTCAACCGCGATACCTGTCATCTGGTTGTCTTCGATCATCTGATAGGGTGGCAAAATCTGGGTCGCCAACCGCAAAGGCTCTGATTGTGCGACGGCAGAATTCGACACGCCGAAAGCGCAGATTGCGGCCGCCAAGAGGGTCTTTAAACGCAAGAACAACATCCGTTCACTCCATACTCAGCACGACATCCTCACCATCGTGAGACACGGTGATGGAGGAGAGTGGTTTGTCATCAATTACCCGAGATATGCACTCTTCTGCTAGGCGTGGCAGGAACTTTTTGTTAATTATGGCTTCCAGTGCACGGCCGCCGGATAACGGGTCCGAATTGGCGCTGACCACATAATCGACAAAGCTGTCTTCCCACGCGAAGGACGCACCATACTGAGCGCTGATGCGCTTTTTGATGCGGTTCAGGTGGATTTCGGTAAGCTTGCTGCCAACTTCGGGTGTCAGTGGATTGTAGGCGATGAGCTCGGTCCGCCCGATGAAGGCCGGGCTGAAATAGTCGAGCAAAAGCGGACGCAGATGATCCGTTAGTTCGGCAGATGTTGGCGCGTGATCAGCCGCGTCGATGAAGTCGCGAATTTCCTCGCCGCCCGCATTTGACGTCATGATGATGATCGTGTTGCGGAAGTCGACATCGTTGCCTTCGCTATCGCTGATATGGCCCTTGTCAAAGATCTGGAAGAATATGTCCTGGATTTCCCGGTGGGCCTTTTCCATCTCATCGAGCAGCAGCACACAATAGGGCCGCCGGCGCACGGCTTCCGTCAGAACACCGCCCTTGCCATAGCCCACATAGCCCGCCGCTGCGCCGAGCAGCATGGAGACCTTATGGGCCTCCTTGAATTCGGTCATGTTGATCGTGACAACCGCATCCTCGCCGCCAAAGAACTGATCCGCGATGGCAAGGGCGGTTTCGGTTTTGCCCACACCCGACGGGCCGCACATCATGAAAACACCGATGGGTTTGCGCGCATCCGTGAGGCCAGCACGTGAGATTTTGAGCGAACGCGCAATGGCCTCAATCGCAGCATCCTGTCCAATGACGCGCTCTTTGAGGGTGTCTTCCAAGGCGAGAAGACGCTCAGCCTCGCTCGCGCCCAGGTTCGATACAGGCACGCCGGTCCAATCCGAGACAACTTCGGCAATCGTGGCCTGCGTCACCCATGGATGCACAAAGATCTCGGCCTCGCCATCCTCATCATCGGCCTCCGGTATGACCGCGGTGGCTTCATCGCCATCGGCATCCATCGCCGCGCGTGCGGCTTCCAGACGGTGAGCGACTTTCTCTTTTTGGTCTTCCCACATCGAAATGCGGTCCGCGACGGTGGTCTGCAGGTCTTCGATGCTTGAATTCAGCTCGCTCGCGTCGAACTCTGGCTCTCCGAACATGCGGGCGTCCGCCAGCGATTTGGCAAGCTCCGCCTCCACAAAGCGCAGCTCTTCCTCAAGCGCCTCGATTTGGGCGGGACGGGCGTGCTGCGACAGGGCAACGCGCGCGCAGGCCGTATCCATCAGGCTGATCGCCTTGTCCGGCAGACGCCGCGACGGCATGAAGCGGATCGACAGGTCCACTGCTGCTTTGATGGCCTCTTCGCGGACGAACACATCGTGATGCGCGCTCAGGCCCTCTGCCACTGTGCGCACGATGTTGACGGCAGCATCGCGGCCAGGCTCATCAATGGTGATCGGCTGAAAGCGGCGTGACAGGGCGGGATCTTTTTCGAAGTATTTCTTGTATTCCGCGAATGTTGTCGCGGCGACGGTGCGGAATTCACCCCGCGCCAAGGCGGGTTTCAAGAGGTTGGCCGCATCGTTTTGCCCCTCTGCGCCCCCGGCCCCGATCATCGTATGCGCCTCGTCAATAAAGACGATAATTGGCGTCTCGGAGGATTGCACCTCTTTGATGACGTTCTTCAGGCGCTCTTCGAACTCACCCTTTACGCTGGCGCCCGCTTGCAAGAGCCCCATGTCGAGCGCAACCAGATCGGCACCCTGCAATTGCTCCGGCACTTCCCCAGACGCGATTTTCTGGGCCAATCCCTCAACAACAGCCGTTTTCCCGACGCCCGGCGCGCCCAGAAGGATCGGGTTGTTTTGTCGCTTGCGCAGCAGAACGTCGATTGCTTTGGAAACTTCGCCTGTGCGGCCCAGCACCTTGTCCAGCTCTCCGTCACGCGCCTGTTGCGTCAGGTTGACGGTGAACTTCTGCAGGGCGGTCCCGTCTCCAGCCGGAGCGGCGCCACCACCGCCACCTGATGCCGCACGCGGAACCGTCGCGCCACGTTTCACGGAGAAGTCCCGCAGCGCATCCGTTGACAGCGGTTTGAGTGCGGAGAGCGGCTCGGTCCGTGCACCCAGAGCATTGGGCAGTTGTGAGGCGAGCAGGAAAATCTCTGGCGTGATCTGACCCAGATCCATCTCAACCGATGCCTGCAACCACGCCTGTTCGATCAGCTTGGCGACGGAGCCTGAGATCGTCGGCTGCTTGCCCCCATCGCCGGACCCCACCGGCATCGCTTTTTCCAACTCTGCCTGCAGGTCGCTCATGTTCACGCCCTGATCTTCCAGAAAGCCTTGCAGCTCCGTGTCCGATCCGAAGATGATGTGGAACAGCCAATGCGCGTTTTCGACTGCCGCCGACTTGCGCTTCATCGCTTCGCCCACCGCGTTTTCCAATGATGCACGCAATTGCGGTGAGAGGCGGGATACAAGTTTGGTGAGACTGGCCATTATTCTGGGTCCTTATGCGGCAATTTCTGAAAGCTTGAGAAAGGCGCGCTTATGCGGCGCGCGCTGCGGGGTGAGCATGTTGTAGGCGCCAAGCTGGTCGGCCTGACGCGGGGTCGCGGACAGCATGGGGGCCTTGATCATGTGGCGCGCCACGTCGGCATAGAAAGTCGTTGGCACCGGGTCGCGCAGGTATTGGTGCACCGCCGAACGCAGCTCTGCGGTGCCTTCTATATCATCGGCCAGTTCGCGAAATTCTTCGCGGCTTTCGCAGCGAATGAAGACCGAAAGACGTCCAGTCGGTGTCTTGCCAAACCGCCCGACAAGCGCACCTTGGCCGAGCCGCGCACTCTGATGCGCGCGGGCACTCAGGCGCGTCATACAAGACGGTTCAATCGGGTGCACATCGTCGAAAGAGGCCGTGACGCGCACATCGCGCCCTGTCCACCAGCCCACCAGATTACGTAGGCCTTCAAGGCTGCGAACCCGCGACAAGAGCGGCAAAACAGTTTTCAGGTGGCGGGTGTCGTCGCCTTTACGCCCCACGATCCGCATGATCCGGTCGATGAAACTGGCGACCTCGCGGCCACGCGCATCCTGCGTTGCAACAAGGACCTGCGCCTTTTCGGCCCGCACGCGCAGTTCCAGTAGCCGCCGGTCGAACATCGCCAGAAAGGCACGCAAGCTTTCATCATCGTTATGCAGCGTCTTTTGCAGGGCGGCCTGGATATGATCAGGAAGCGCGCTGTCAAAACCCGAAAGCGCACCGCCAGCGATGGCCGGCTCCGTGATCCCGCTATTTTGCGCGAGCGTCCCGCGCCGCGCCTTGTCGCCTAAGGCATGAGTTCCATCCGGATACGGGTCAAAGCGACCAGCTGCCAGCGCGCGCGCCAGATGCGTGTTTCCCAAACGCTCAGCTTGCAAGAGCGGCAGGTCGATCAGGCTCTCGGCGGTTTTGTCCTTTATCCGCATGCCTGGCTCCCATGCACACGGGGGAACACGCGGAACGGCTGCTCCCGGCCACGTTCGCGGACCTTCAGCTGAAAGAAGCGGTCATAGCTCACAAGCGAGCTGAAATAGATATGCAGGGCAACGCCAAAGACATGGCCGGGAAACGGCAATGCATCAAGGTCGATCATCACTTCGATGACATTGCCAGACGCCAAAAGAACGTTGTTCCCAATGTGAACCGGCGCCGTCGTGGGGGTAACCGTAACATCCCAGACCGCGTTAGATGCATCCGTGTAACCCTGCGGTGCGCAAAGGTTCAGCGCCTCCTTCAGCGCCTCGGCGGCTGTTTGTTGTTCGTAGATTGACGAGAAGTTGCCGTTGATCATCGACATGACATCCCAAAGCCGTTCGGGCCTTGTGTCAGGATCGACCGGCATCGAAGGCTCGTCCATCAATGCGAAGGGCAGGTCCGCCAGCGCCTCGGATTCCAAGAACATCTTCGCACCGGGACGGGGTGCGATGGCCGCGCGTCCGTTTGAGCAATACATGGACGCCACGAAATCAAGTACCGGAGGATCCTCTCCCACAGGGCTTGTTACCGAGAAACTGACCTCTCGCCGCGACGGATCAAACTCGCCCACGACATAGCGTTCCTGCCAGACCGGCAGATCCTGCGCACGTCGGCGCGAGGGTGACGTCACACGCGGCAGTGCCTGTTCCCCTTCTGCCGTCAGCTTGCGAATGTCGCGGATCTGCAAGCTGTCAACCGGCATCGTCTCGCTCAGCGACGGCTGTATCGGCACCTGCATGCGGGCATAATCGTACCGGACGGGCAGCGATTCATCGACAAAGATGTTGACCAGCGGCACCACATTGGTCGCGATATCCCCCTCACCGACCTGGTCCAGCGTGCCTGCCCCACGGCTGGAGAGGAAAAACCGCAGTTCAACGGGTCCCTCGGTCACGGCCTGAAAGCCGCCGTCAGTGTCTTTCAAAGTGAAAAAGGATGCTTTGTCGGGGAAGGCAAAAAAGTCTCGCAGGCGCGCAATGGATTGGACTTGTGCAAGGTCATTGGGCAGAAAGGTCGTCCAGTCTTCCGCCATTGTCAGCACAAGGGCGTCCGGTTGCAGCACATGGGCATCCCGTTGCACTGTCTCTGCGGTGGACGCTTTGGCATATGCGACGCCCAGAACCTCACCACTTAGCACATCGATCAGACGCTGCTTGCGCCCGCCACTGGCAGAAACGTAAAGCTCGATGCTGTCTCCCAGTGCTTCGGACAGCGGCTGACCTTCGTCAAGCGGATGCAATGTCACTGTCAGCGCAGCCTCACAGCCGCGGAACTGATCGGGCACGCCATAGCGAAATGGCGCGCGATCCAGCTTGATTTCGCCAATTCTTATCGGTGCGAGCCGCGTGTCGCGCGCAACAGAAAACCGGCAATCCGGCAGATCACCGCTCAAAATCACCGGTACGGCGGTGTCTTTGAGAACGGTCACGGGTTCCGTCAACTGACCTTCATCGCCCGCAGGCTGAATGACAGCGTAGCTGGGCGCGCCAAAGAGAAAGCCGGGGGCGATCATCCGCATCAGGTCAATCGCGGTCTCGGGCATGGTATCGTCCATGCGCTTGTGCAGGCGTGCGGCTTCCAGTGCTAGACTATCGGCAAGTCGTTGAACATCAGGGTCGCTGCTGCGCCCCGCCGTTATCCCCAACTCCTTGGCTTTTTGCGGGTGCGCGCGCTCGAACTCTTCAAACGAGCGCCGCATATAGTCGAGTTCATTCTCAAAATATTGTAAGATCTCTTCCACCGGTCAGCCCCCGCTATCGACGTGCTGATCCATGCGTGACAAACGCTTTTGGATATCCACTGTCTCGGTATCAGAGCCCACCTGCGATGTGCCCACCACAACGAAGGTCACAGAGTTCTCGTCGTCATTTTCGACCACGTCGATCTCTGACAGTGTGTTCAAGCGGGGTTCAAACGTTGTCAGCCGCTCGCGCAACACGCCGCGTGTTCGCTTGCTTTGAGCACCATCGCCAAGCGCCCATTGCATCGGAACCCCATAGCAGAGGTTTGAAGACCGCACGTTTTGCAGGCTGTCCGGCACGTCGCATTCGGGTGAGATGGACTGCAGCACGCTTTCCACCGTTGCGGCGATCTGCTTTTCGGTCGTGTCGTTTTCACGCAGGCCCAGAAATGCTGTTGCGAAGCTCATTTATTGAACCCCCTCAAGCTTGCCCGCGCCGAAATCGGTTTTAAGCTGAATTTCTCCAAGGACGTTATCGATCTGGTATTGCGGCCGCACCACCACCTGGCACTGGAACCTTGCGGTATCTGATGCCGCCTCCGTCACCTCAACCCTTGCGCCCTGCAATGGAAAGCGTGCCTGAACTTCGACGGACGCACTGGAGGGCGAGACGTAAGGATCAAACCAGTCGTTCAAAATCTGCTGGCATTCGGCAGCTGTTTTGACCTGCCCGATCAGGGCGCGGATCTGCACCTTCACGTAATGCACAATGCGACAGGCGATCATCACCGATTGTAATTGCGTGATGATTTCCGATTGCGGCACACCTTTGCAATCGGTCACTGAACGGTTCCCCACAAAGTAGGGCGTGTTGTTCTTTGTGCTTTCCGCAAGAACCACAAAGCCATTGTCGGAATAGCCCAGGGCCAGCTCGCGCGTCATGCGCGTCTTGGTGCGCAGGCTGCGCTCGCAGGCTTGGGGGATGGGGTGCTGCGTGGGGGCTAGAACGGCGCCAACCCCGGCTTCGTTTGACACGAGTTTGAGAAAGCCGAACCAGGCGCAGCGATGGAATTCAGCAATCACCGTGCGCAGAAAATCGTAACACCCACTGCCCCAAAGTCCGACACTCTCGCTAGGCCATTGATGGAAGCGGAACCCTAAATCCGCATCCTCGTATCGCCCACGAAGCTGCGTTTGCGGCATGACGAGCCCGAGAAAGCGGGCGTTGGGAACATTGCGCAGCGTCTGCCATGCCCGAAACTCTTCGCCGTTAAGGACATTCGTAATGCGGCGCATGTCAGTGAACCAGGCCGCGTCGCTTTCGCCGAAAAAGTCCTGGCCCACGCCCATGATGATCGGGCACATACAAGCCTCGCCCATCGCGCAGATCAGTTGCGCGGTATAAAGATCGTCGAACTCGGTATCCACGCTCATCGACAGATTGTGGTCGATCATGGCGATGCCGAACGGCTCACCCCCCAGGGTATCAAGCTCGTTGTAACCCAGTAATGTATAAAGCTGAGAGCGGCGTATCTCGCTTGAGTAATGCAGATCCCTGCAAAGCTCGTCCCAGCTCAGATCAAGGATTTTCACCTTGATATTGTCGACGTCAGGCTTTGACCAAACGACGCTGGCAAGGCCCATCCATCTGGCTTCCAGGTCCTGGAATTCGGGCGCTTCGATAATCGCGGTCAGTTGTGCGCTGATTGTATCCTCGATGTCGAGAACCAGCCGCAGCAACAAAGACCGCAATTGCGCCAAATCGCGAAACCGCGCCTTAAGCGCGGCAAGTTTCGCGTCCTCAGCGGTACGCGCAGCACTCTCCGCCGCTTCTGTGGCGGAGAGTACATCGTCTAAAGTTGTGACATCAGCGGTCAAAAACCGGTCCTTAGCCGCCAGGTATCTTGGTTACCATGCGGACAGAGGTCGTCAGCTCTTCCATCTGGAGCCACGGGCGCAGATAAGCCACAGCCGAGTAGGCGCCGGGTTTGCCGGGCTGCTCAATGACGTCAATTGTGCTCTCAGCCAATGGCGTCTTAGAGCGTTCCGCGTTCCCCATCGCACCAGCATTGGTGTACTGGTCGATCCAGGCTTGCAGATCTGTCTTGATGTCGTTGGCTTCCAGGTTCGACCCCAGCATGTCGCGGCCCATGACCTTCAGATAATGGGCAATGCGGCTTGCTGCCATGATGTAAGGCAAACGTGCCGAGATCGCGGCGTTTGACGTCGCATCCGGGTCCACGAAAGTCTTGGGCCGCTGCGCTGTCTGACTGCCGATGAACACCGCGTGACTTGAGTTCTTATAGTGCACCAATGGCAGGAAACCGAGGTCGGAAAGCTCTTTCTCACGTTCGTCGGTCAGGTTCGTTTCAACAGGGCAAGCCTGCTGCACATCGCCCGCATCGCTTTTGAATGTGAGGTTTGGAAGCTGATCAACCTTGCCGCCATTCTCCAGACCCCGAATGGCCGTGCACCAGCCGAAGGCTGTGAACGCGTCATTCATCTTCAGCGACATGTCATAAGCTGCGTTTGACCAAACCAGTTCGCTGTTGTCCTTTGGACGCTGGTTGCCGTCGGCATCGGTGTCAAGCTCGTGGTAGTCAAAGGTCTTCGCCTTACCACCATTTGCGCCATAAGGCAGACGCGCCATGGTTGATGGCAAGGTCAGTGTGACATACCGGCTTTCGTCGCTGTCACGGAAACCGTTCCATGCGGCGTAGGTGGGCGAGTCAAATCCGGCGGCAACCGGGCGACCTTCGGCAAAGCTTTCAAAGCTGTTATACTCGAACATGTCGGGACCAGCGGCGGCAACGAACGGTGCGTGACAGGCTGCAGCGGTTTCCGCCATATATGTCAGCAGCGCCACGTCTTCGTCGCCATAGCCAAAGTAGTAGTCACCGATCAACGCCCCGTAAGGCTCACCACCAGCCGTACCAAACTCGTCCTGATAGAGCGCTTCAAAGAGCGGGCTGCGATCGACGGCCGGTGCATCCTCGAACTGCTCAAGCAGCTCTTCCTTGCTGTAGTCGACCAGCTTGATCTTTTGCTGAGGCCCAAGCTCGGTGTTCCGAACCACCTTCTGAACGCCACGCCAAGAGCCTTCCAGCCGCTGGAACTTGTCGTTCTGCATGATGGCCGACATCTGCTTTGACATGATCTTGTCGATCTCGGCCACGGCCTTGCGGATTGTCACGCCGACATTCTGGTCCCACACCAGTTGACCATCCATCGCCTGTCCGGCGAGGACCGAAAGAAGCTCTTTCGTGGTGTCTTCGGGGGTCTGCGTTGTGGCCTCCAGGGCACGATCCAGGAGGCTGAGCTCTTTTGTTTCTGCGGCGGCTGCGCCGCCTGCGGCTTCTGCTTCTGACATTAGCCCTCACCCTTTTCTGTTGGTTCGACGCCGAGTTCTTCGCCAAGAGACTTCACCAGATCAGCGTCCTGCAGAATTTCTTTCAGCACCTTCTCAAGATCACGCGACCGATCAGCTTTCGCCACCAGCGTCATGAGCTTTTCGCGCGTTTCCGCGAGTTTGCGAAGCGGCTCGACCTTGTCAACGATTGCATCTGGTTCGAAGTCTTTCATCGATTTGAAATCGAGGTTCACTTCGAACTCGGACCCGTCATCCTGCACCTTGTTTTCGACAGTGTAGGTCAGTTGCGGGCCGACGCGGGACATCACTTCGTTGAAGTTATCCTTGTCGACGCCGTAAAACGTCCGCTCTTCCAGATCTTCCTTGTCTTCGCGATCACCGGAGTAGCCCCCGATCATCGCTGTGACGAATGGCAACTCCTTGCTTTGCTTGGAGCCGCCGTCTTCCACGTCGTAAGTAATGCTAACGCGGTTTTTACTTACGCGCTTTTGTTGTGCATTCAGTGCCATGGTTTCTTCCTCCTTGGCGCTACTTCATCGCGTCTTGGTTACCGGATTCCAGCTTACCAAGCTTGAGGTCAAATTTCACGACATCACCCTTCTCGACCTTGCCTGCGGCATCTTCGTAGTAGTGGGTGATGGAAAGTGTCGTGAACGCAATTGTCAGAGCGTTGCTGCCCGGCGCGGCAGAATAGCTTGAAATCCGTGCTTCTTCCATCGTGATGATCTGTACAGGGATCAGGCCAGAGCCGTCGTTTTTCGCTTTCGTTTCAACGATTTCGAAGGTCTTACCTTTGTCACCAGGTGCAAAGAACAGCGTCTCAAGGATACCCGATGCGCTGTCTGCTTCACGCTGAATCGATACGTCACCAAGGGTAGGGACACCTGTTTCGGCATCACCTGCCGAGCCGACCGCGACAAACACGGAGCGGCTGAAACCAAGAGAAAAAGACCCAACCGGGAAAAAACCCTTCTTGGATGCGATTTCTTTGACGCTCGCCATGCCTTTGAAGTCATTGATCCCGTCAATGCGCATGTAGATGTTAGCCATTTTTCACCTTTAATTTGGAGTGGGTTTGAGAGAGGGGGTTAAACTTGATTTCACCATTTGAAATCTTCCATCGGTAGATCGTCTTCCGGATCAGTCGTGGATTCTGGATCAGCCTCGGCCACGGGCTCTGGAGCCGCCTCGCTTGGCGCGGATGTTGCGGCCTGGGGCTGGCTGGGTGCCGGCGATGCTGCGGGTGCAGGTGTTTTTGAGGGTGCCGGGACCGCAGCGGCATAATTGTCGAGGGTCGGGTGTTCCACCCCGCCAGCAGGCGATGCCCCGCGACGCCCGAAGTTATCGGAAAAACCCTGGCTCTCAAGTCCGGTCATCAGCGCCATTTGCGACATGCCAACACTGCCTTCGGTGAGGATTTCGCGATAAAGTTCTGCAGCGCTCAGGTTGCCCCAGCGCACCGCGCGATCAAGCAAAAGGCATATCGGGGAATGCGGTTCGGTCTGGCGGAAATACTTTGCGAGCTGTGCAATGGCCATCAGCGCTTCATGCCGGTTCCCGACATCGGCATTAAGACTGAAACCACCACCGCCCTTTCTGACTGGCGCACCGCCGGTCGGCGCATCGTCAGCACCGGCCTCGCCGTCATCTTCGGTTTCTGCCGCTGCCTCTTCTTCCTCGCCCGGCCATGGAAAGCCCAGCCCTTCGACAAGAAGCTGGCAAACACGCAGAACATCTGACACCAGACGCGTGCCATAACCGATCAGCGGCGGGGTCTGCCCATGCGCATTGGCATAGGTTTTGACAGCCGCATCAAGGCGCGGAATGAGCTTCTCAAGCTCCTGCAACGCCTCTACCAGCTGTGTGAAGGTTTCAGCTTGCGCGCCAATGACCTCGGCCGCTTCGGCGCGCAGCGGGTCCATCGCGCCGTCTTTCTCGGCCGAGATTGCCCTTCCGTATGTGACCTCACCCAAAAGCGGCAGATTGGTGATCGGCGCGTTCAGCAGACCCGATCCTTCAACCTCACCAAATAGCTGGATAAAGGGGCGCAATCTCAGCTCGGCAATCTCTGCCGCGCGCCCCTCGTCCGTATCCGCCTTGAGCTTTTCTGGCGGCGGCGCGGGCTGCATGTCAGCGACGGATTTTTCCACGAGGTTGGTCAGAACTGCCATCGCCTCTGCCGTTTTCGGCAGTGGTCTGGCCCCGTGAAGCTGTGCCGCGACAAACCACGATAGAATCTCCAGATCCTTCGATGTCTCGATCAGGCACTTTTCACATGCTTCCGAAAGCGCCATCCAAGCGGTTGTGTTCGCCCCTTCGAGCTCTTCGTTTTGCAGGGATTCTGGTGTCTCGGAATAACTCCTCCACGCCGCTTGAGAGGCATTAAAGAGGTTTCGCAATCCGCGATATGTCGCGCGATCACCTTTGAGGTAAATCCCGAACGGCAAGTCGCCCGGAATGGGTTCCTCTAGATGGTTCACTGAACAACCTCCGCAATCCCAAGAAGCGAAAGCGGTGGGTACAGCTGCAACGCCTGCGCAGATTGCATGTTGAGGATCACCGAAAAGCGGTTGAGCGACTTGACCGGCAATGCGCCGGGCGCGTCACCTTCCAGCAAAACCTGCTCAGCCTGCACAGCAGCCAGGCGCCCGACATTGGCGTAGCTGGTCCCTACCGCCATCAACGCGCCGCTATCGCGTACCATCTGTGTGTAAGCACTGAAGACCGGCAGATCCAAAGCCGTCGCTGCCGCAACAAACGCGTCCTGATGCTCCAGGTTGAAAGAGCTTGACCCGACATAGATCGCCTCGGCACCCCTTTCCTTCAGCGCAGCCATGGCAACCGGGATCTGGGCAGGGTCAACTTCGCCTTGCGCGTCCTGCGTGTAAAGCTCTTCGATGACTTCGAACTCCAACCCGCCGCTGATCGCCTGCAGCTTGGCCGTGTTAAGCTGAGAGTTCAGCTCACCCGGGTCATTGATCACACCGAGCCTCTGGGGTCGGTAGTATTCGAACATCAGTTGCATCTGCACCTCTTCGGGCACGCGATTGCGTACACCTGATATCAGCGGACGTCCGGTTGTTTCGTAACTTTCAACAATATCGGAACCGACAGGATCGGCAACAATCATAAAGAGAGCGGGCACGTCGCCCAATGCACTTTCTTCCCCGTAATCCGCACGCGTGCCCAGGATGCCCCGTGTCACGCTTGTGCCCCATGTCACAACGAGATCAGGCTCTTGGGCCTTTAACGTTTCCTGAATGCCTGGCAGCAAATCGCGGTCCCGTGCAACGTCGGTGACCTCAACCTCTACGGGTAAGTCGCGATCTTCAAAGTAGCGGATGAAGGCGTTGCAGGCGTCTTCGCAGCCACGCCAGACGACCATGTGCACTTTGGCTGGTGAGGTCGCATCGAACTCTGTCTCAGCCGCGGCGGAAAAGCCAAAGCTGACGATGGCACATGCAGTGAGAAGCAACTTACGCATGGGCAACCGAGCTCCCGCGGCGAAGTGAGAGGAGGGCCATCACGCCGCCAAGGACAGAAACTGTGATGCCCAGGATCGCCGCGACTTGCCCGTAGTCAAGGACCACAAGCATCGCAGCAACCACCACCGGACCAATGACCGAACCGATACGCTCGCTGGTGCGCAGAAGGCTGAGTGCGCCTGTGCGTGTAATGTCGGGGCTTCTCTCGGCCGCTTCCATGGCCGCCACGATCAGCGGCGCTTTCAGGAAGGCGTGCACGACACCCAGCGCTGCGACCACGACAAGTACCATCGCGACAGAGGCGGACTGGTAGAGGCCCAGTAGCACGATACCCGATGCGATCGTCGCAAAGATCACCATCCACAGGTTCTTGCCGAGGCGGTCAGCAAAACCGGAGGCCAGGGGGCTAATCGGAATGATGATCAATGAGTAGAGCATCATGATGCGCCCGATCTCAGACTGAGTTGCATCGAGGCTCGCCAGATAGATCGGCACAAAGAGGTAAAGGAAACCGGTCAGGATAATCTTGGCCGGGATCGCGCAGAACAGAACGATCAGCACGAACTGCGTGTTGCGCATCAGCGTGGCAAGAGGGCTTTTGCTCATGCCAGCTGGCACAACCTTTTTCTCGGGCGCGGGCAGGTCGGTGGACAGCATGTTCCAGCCCATGACCCCGGCAACGGCGGCAAAGACCATGGCGACAAGGAAGACGGGCTTGTAGCCCAGCCAGTCGGCAAGGATCGCGCCGATTGCAGTGCCGCACATTGTGGCGGTCATCAGGACGCCCACGAAAATCGCCATCCCGCGCGCGCGGTTTTCAGCAACAACAACCGCTGCGATGTAGCTTTGGCAGCTGATCGTGATGATCGCATAACCGACAGCGGTAATCGAGCGACCCAAAAGGATCTCGTTGCCACTGGAGGCCATGTAGCAAATGAAATAGCCGCAGATCGCAGGGACCAGACCGGCCAGGAACAGCGTCTTGTTTCCGAACTTGTCCACCAGACGACCGGCGAAAGGCGTGAACGCTGCGATGACGAACATGAACGCCGAAATCGGCAGACCCATCATGATGTCACGCGCGAACAGATCGTTTTCTGAGTAATTCTCGGCCACGAAGAGCGGCAGGAACGACTTCTGCAGTTCTTCGGCAAAGCAGAACACAAACAGCGGAATGCGCGCATCCATGATCGACGCGCTTGAACGTGGCTCTTTCACAAAGAGGCTTGTGCGGTCTGCAAATGCGCGCAGCGAGGCCTTGCGCGCAGCGTCTTGTGTCGCAGAAAGCGCGCGGCTCACCGCGTCGCGCAACCGCGCATTTTGTGCATTCAGCGTCTCGATAAAGGCTGCGATACGCCCGCGTCCACGGCCAATCTGGTACTCCCGCAAATCGCCATCGGCGCGGCGCCGCAGAGCGTTTTCCGCGCGACGAAACGGTTCGGAAAGCTGGCTATTTGAGAAGACAACGACGACTTCCAAAGCCACGAGCGAAACGGCAATCAGGATGACCAACGTGTCAAAAAAGACCGAGGTCATCTTGCCGCTGATATATTCGTCATCGACGGTGGCAAGAACCTGCGCCAGAACGCGGTCTTCTGCGACAATATCAACGGCGACAATCTCGGCGGACGCGTCTGCGCCCGTCAACATAACGGCGACTTCCGTCAGAGAGGCCGCAGCACTCCCGGCCCAGCTGACCGGCGCATCCGCAAGATCAGACGATTCCAGCGCCGACCCGGCAAGGTTCGCCGACCCAATCTGTTCGGGCGTCATCACCTCAAGCGCGCTGATCTCGGCGTGCTCTTCAACAAGAGCGGCCACATGCTCTTCAAGGCCACGGAGTTCGCCGAAGGGAATGCCGATTTCCAAGGCGTATTCAATGTCTTGCGACACAGAGGTCGCAACTGCTTCGGCCTTTTCGATGAGGTAGGGCTTGAGCGCATTGTTGAACTGCACAACTGTCGCGCCGAAGCTCAGGATCGCCACAATGATCATGGCGATTGTTGTGGTCAGGACAAGCCTGCGGGAAAAGCCCGCGATCAGGCGGGTTTGACCAGTGTTCTTCGCTTTACTCATGACGACAAACCTTTGGAACCAAGCTCTTGATTGGAAATCTGATCAAGCTCACCGCGCAACTCATCCACCTTGGCCGCGCCTTCTTTCAGCATCGCCTGAAGTTCGGCGGCCTCTGGTGAGCCGCTATCCCTTTCACGGAAATTCGGCGTATCGGCTGCGCGCGGATCCAATACATTGAAGGCTTGTCTGATGCCTGCGAACTGAAGCATCACGAAGGGGACCAGCAGCACCGCGACAAACACGAAAATCGACAAGTAAACCAGGCGCATCTGCGACAGGGACGCCGTCGCTTCTGACATATATGCATCGGTCTCGGCGACGATGACGATGGCGCCCATGATTGCGCCACTGGAGTCGAAAAGGAGGCGTCCGGTATAAAGCCGCTCGCCTGCATCGAAGCGCGTCATCCTCTCCTGCGAACCGATGACACGGCGCAGCACGCGATCGTTTTCCTCACGCGTCGTTTCAGCACTTCCTGATGACAGAAGCGGTGCGCCAATTGGTGAGACGATGGCGATCTGGACGATGCTGGGATCGTCAGCGCGCTCCCGATCGATAAGATCCTGGAGGCCGGTCATCTCATCGATTGCAAAACCCAAAGCCTCGGCCTGAAGAACCGACCTTTCAATCGAACTCGCCGAAATCTGTTGCCTAGACGACGTTGCCTCGGCCACCAACGCGCGCAGCTTCAACTGGTTCAAGGCCCCTTGAAGCAAAAGCATCGCAACGATCACTGTAAACACCGAGAGGAGTACCTTCAGGTAAAGCTCTCTGAACACTTGCCATTCCATACTCGCACACTTTCCCCAGCTTTATGTTTTTTATTTGTCGCCGGTTTGTCCCAGCTAGATTAAGTCAAAGGCAGTAAGGTCAAATTTGGGGACTGACCCTACATGACTTGGCGTAAAGTGCGCTCATGCGCGTCGTATCTATCAGTCTCGATCTTCCTATCTTGGCGCGCGCCTGCGTGCTCGGTATCAACGATTGGTTAACAGATGGTAACGTCAGATTTTGTGCTAATCCGCACGTACCGATACGAAAACGCGAGAGCGTTCGCCAAAGGCCCTTGTTGGACTCAGCCGCCCACCAAAACGGTGAAGCATCCCATCACAACCGTGCCGCCGTGAGAACATGTATCGCCAACCCGCGCCAAGGGCTTCTTCGACGCCAGGACCGTTGCCGACCCTTTAACAATTGTGTCGGGCGGACCAACGCATGTGGCCGTCGACCCCATGCCAGCTGCCGGCAGTTTGCCAATCAGAACCGTCGGCGCCGAAGGGGCGAGGATCGGGCCGCCTACATGGGGGACCACACCCGTCACCATGGGGCAGACATGCATATCAGTGATGCGCGCAGCGGGAGGTCCGGGCATGCTATCAATCCTTCTGGGAAATAGTCGGCCAGCCGCCTTGAGCGACCTCCAGCCCGGTTTGGTAGGTCACGTCCTGAAGCCGTTCGAATTCTTCTTCCGTGCCGCCCATCAAAAGCGAAACCGCCCCCAGAAGTGCCGAGCTGTGAAGGCCCTTTGGCGGCAGGACAACCGGGCCGTCGGGCGGCCCCATACTGCCCGACCCGTTCCAGGCGACCGCGCTACACAGCCAATGCAACGCTGTTTCGTTGTCAATCTTTTCGGACATATCCATCAGCCGGACGCGAATGCCTTCCTGCGGGTCCTTCACCCATCTCTCGGCAAGGGCGAGAACGTTGCTCTCGTTTTCGTCAAGCTCCGGTCGCATGGTGCGATAAACGGCAATGGCCCAACACACGCCTTCCCGTGGCGGCATGCCAAAGGCAAAGAAGTTGGCGACATCAACAAAAGAGCCGCTTTCCCTGAGCTTCCCAAGGGTGACTTCCGGTGGGTCCTGGGTAACGACGACTTCGGCGGCCTCATCACTGACCGCAAAACGCGAGAGCAGTTCGGCGCTATCGTCAAATGGTATCTTACGCAGCAAAACGTTGTCCTAGTTGATCATCACCACACCGCCCTTGACCGTTGCCATGCCAGTCCCGGAAAGCTCGCACATGGGGCCTTCCACCTTGGCTTGAACCTTGCCCTTGGCGGTGAGTTGAAGTCCTTCAATATTCATCGTCGTCTTGGCAGCCAACTTACCTGTGAGACCTTCAAGATTAAGTGCGGCATTGCTCTTGACATCAACTTTACTCTTGCCAGCAATCTCTACTTTCATGCCGTTGATCTTTATCCCGCTCGACGACAGCTCAAGCGAGTTGCTACCAACCTTGAGTGTGATTTTACTGGTCGCGGTAAGCGCGATTTCCTTGGCGCTGATTTCGTCTTTCTTGGCGATATCGGCGCTGCGGCTATCTGCTTTTTCGGCAATCGCCTTGTCGACGGTGACTTTCCAGTCCTTCTTGATGTTCAGCGTTGAGGTTTCGCCGACCGTCACGGTCTCCAACTTGTCGATCTTGCGGACGACATTTTCGGGCACGATAAGCTCGTAATCCTTCGCCGCCCGCATGGCGAGCAGCTCTTTGCCCTTCTCATCGGTGAACTCAAGCTCGTTTTGTCCACCGTCCAGTTTGGTGACGATCCCCGATTTCTTGGTGTCCTTCTGGGCAAAGGGCGGCTTGTTTTTTGCGTTGTAGACCTGACCCGTAATCACGGGTGCGTCCGGGTCTCCGTGCAGGAACGACACAAGCACTTCATGCCCGACCCGCGGCGTGAACTGCGCCCCATATCCCTTGCCCGCGAATGGCTCGGCCACGCGCAGGAACGCACTGGCCTGCGCATCGCCATCCCAGAAAAAGCGGACTTTCACCCGGCCCTCGGCATCGCAAGAGATATCGCCGGCCTTGGCAGAGGATGAGGCACCCACAACCTCCGCATTGTGCACACCCGCGATGAGCGGTTTTGGCAGGCGTTTCGGGGCGGCAACGTGGTCTTTCGGCACGGCAACAAACTGACAGCTCACCGCATTGCCGCGGGTTGGCGTATAGACGACTTCAATGAGCGTGAAGCGTCCGTGGAACTCGCTTGCACTATCGCTCGCGATATCGATTTCCTGACCGATGAAAAGACCCGGATGCTCGGTCGTGCCACGCAACAGCACCTCTGGCGCCTGTTCGGCGTTGACCAGAACAGTCATCTCATCACTCGCCAGCTTTCCGACCGTCACAGCCCGGTATTCGGTAACAGTTGGCTTTTCGGACGTCTTCGCCTCGCTCGACGCTTTCGGACCACCTTTTGCGAATTTGGCCGTCTCAGCATCATAATGTGTCAATGCAGCGGTATCCGGCCTGAGCGTCCGGTTCAGCGACAGCGACATGGCTTCTTCCAGTTCAACATTGCCAAGCTGCGCATCGGTCAGGGACACGACCTTGGGTTTGTCAGGATAAGGAAGCGACGTATCGTGCAGCAGCATAGTGTCCGCCGCTGACCCGTCATGGAAGTAAAAGGCAAACCCTTCCTCGGCCAGGATCCGGCGTACAAAATCGAGGTCATTCTCATTATACTGAACGACCATGTCCCGCTTGACTTTGGGCTTGCTGCCCTTCACCTGCGCGCGGGCAAGACCATTCCGCGTCAGAACCTCTTTGAGAATGTCGAGCGAGGTCATGCTTTGGTAGATCGCGCTCGCCTTGCTCAGGCCAAGAATGCCGAGCCATGGCTGCACGGTCAGATCCAACAACGCCCGGCCATCAGCATCTTGCGACCGTTCCGCCGACATGATGATCCCGGCGAAGTCGCGCGGGGTGAGCGTCATGTAAGCGTCGGCATCAAGCGCAATTTTGCAGACCTGGCCGACCACGTCTTTCAAGGACTTGGGGTCATGCGCGACAGTCAGACTATACGTCGGCACCTCGGACAGGCGCTCTTCAAATCGAAAGCCTGTGACAACGATGTCCTTGGTACTTCCGATGGTCGCAAGAACGTCTGCAGTGTTGTTTTCCACCATGTCGCCTTCCAGCCCCTCTTTATGATTTTGCCTGCGTGCCAGCGCAGTGCTCTTCGAGCTTATTCAAGGAATAATAGTCAAGCTCCGGACTAGCCTGCCCACGACCCCAGATCATGTCCGGGGCGGATGTGCCAAGGGAAACGGGCCGATGCGGCCATGATGCCAAATCCGTTCCAATGGGCATCGCATGCTCCCAATCAATGATCACCAACCCGCGGTTCGTGACAACAAAGTTTGACGATTTTATGTCCCCGTGAATCAGCCCGGCATCATGAACGACCTGCAGCTTTTGCCGGAAATCCGTCAGAAGTTCGGCCCATTCAGAAAGCGGCACTTCGGTGAGCGTCGGCCCCGGCACATAGGACCGTGTGAGCGTCAGGCCGTCAGATGAACGCGTGAGACTGACGAAGCGAGGCGCCACATCGCCGTCCAAGCGCTGCAATGCACGCGCCTCGTTTTCAAGAAGCGCCTCAGCCACCGCACTTGTCGCCGTCGCAAAGACCTCACCTTTGGCCCCAAATTGCCACTTGGGACCAAGTCCAGCACCGCCATTGTTGTTTGTCTGGCCCGCGTGCAATCTCTGCACTCAGATTAGCAAGAGTTTGTCGCGCAACGGGATCCAGCCACCGGCCTCGGATATCAGCGCCGGCACATCGTATTGGCCCAAGAAGCGTGTCGCACCCCGACGTCGGAAAATCTCAAAGTAAACAGCGCTTGCCGGTCCGTTGGGCTTTTTGGCGCTACCGCCAAATCGACCAGAACTGCCGATACGCATCTCGACATTCGCGCGCCAATGAAGCTCCATCGCGACGCGGTTGACGGCACCCGTCATTGTGGCGGCAATACCCACCTTCGCCAGACCCGCAACAACGTCCGAGGCAATGCCGACGGGGCCGACAGGAATGGCAGCGGTGACCAACTGCCCTCCCCTTACGCCGGCCTTCATAATCTTGCATTTCATGCAGACCTCCAGCCAGTATTGGATCGTCCGGCTTTTGGGATAGCGCGCAGCAATCTCTCGCAGCATCTTAAGGTGCATCAATGTCGACCCGGTCGCATTGGAGTGCTGCACAAGGCCGCCCACATCAACAGCAGTCGCCGTAGATGCAAGCTTGCCCGCAGTCCCGATGCCAGCACTACCGATCTTTTTGTAGGTTCTATGTTTCATGTACTTTGAGCTTCGCGGCGAAGCTGCGTCGTCAAACCCGTTCAACAGAAACTGGGGATTAGGCGGTGCGCTTGGATCATAGCCATGAACTTCCTTACCGGAATCGTAGATCAACTTAGTGATCGCCATCGCGACGGACAAAGCAGTGATGTCCAGCGCTTCTCCGATTGACTCAGCAACCGCCCACGTCAATGTCTCGCCGACATCGTATTTCTCTTCGTTGCTAAGCTGCATTGTGTCTTCCAGTGTTCAAGAAATGTCCTCCAGTGCGCAGGCCAAGTTTCGGCTCAGTGGCGGTCCACACACCAAGACTTGAACGGCTATATCGTGCCGTTCATACAAGCAAAACGGGAAATGACCAAAACGCATTCTGCAAAAAGCTGCCTTCTGACCTCACGTTAGTCAAGAACAATTGGAGGATGAGCGCAGACCGTTCGCACACCTTATGCTTACATGCAGTTGGTGCCGGTACGGCGTCCGGCGAGCGGAGCGGAAGCTCGCCACAGCTTACGAATTGGTCGCCCATCGCATCTCAATGGGCGACCGTGGTGCTGCACGCCACGGAGGAAACCGCGCTCATCGCGCATTCCAACCAGAGCATAACTCAGCTCAAGAAGTCGAACAGTCAGCCACAATTCCTATGGAACCAGCTGTTGACTTAAGAAATCTTGAAATGGATGCCAATTCAATTTGGCAAAGAACTTGCGACTGCGCGTTATACCCGTGTCATGTATTCGTCCGGGTCATATTGTATTGCCTTGTCGGCACCATTCGCGTCATCAGTCAAAAGATAGTCGGCGGCCTCCTGACTTTTCCAGAAATGAATGTATTTCAGGAACTCGGTCAGCGTGTCCTCGAAAAGTGCGTCGTCGACCCCGCGCACATCAATGCGGCAGCAAATTGAAAGTGTTTTGAAATCGGGCGTGAGCGACAGCCGTGATTTCCCGGTCATGCCCCCCTGGTAATTAGCGATCAGCAACGCCTTGTAGAATTCAAGTTCATCTACACCCGCGTAATCCTCAAGGATATGGACCAATTCAACTGTCTGCAGATCAATTTTGATCAAGTCGACAATAATACCGTCTTCAAATTTGATGCTTGCATGCTCTCCACGCCATGCAAGGCTTTCTTTGCCGAGTTTCTGGTTTAGAAAATCAAGAATTTCATCAACCTTTTGCATATCATCTTCCTCTTCTTTGAAATGTTAGTGTTCGTTGAGTGGTGGTTTCTTCTTGCGTTTGATTTAGATGCTGCTGTGCAGCGCAATCATCCGATCAAGGCAAAGCTCTATTTTCTGCAGATCAAAATCGCAGTCCGGTATATTGGCGGCCAACACAAAGGCGTTGCCAACAATACCGGCAGAGATCGGCGTTTGCGTCATCGGATCATGCTGTGCCAATGACAGAAACTGCCGCATGTCACCTGCTGTTTTGGAACTCTGCTCATGCGACTTCAGCGAGATGATCGCGCGCCTGCCATCAGCGCTCGGCGAGAAGCTTAAGAGCCCGGCCCGATCAAAGGCAAAACTATAGCTGCCGTCACTGGCGGGGGCGACATGATCCATACGCAGATTTGCGACAAAGTCGCGAATTGCCTGGGTTGCTCGGGGTGAGAAATGCGGCATCTGACGTTCCTTAAGTCTGCGCGCCAAATGCCGCTTCCTCTGCTTGCGACAACTCCGTCCGCAGACCCAACAATGCCTGGCTCTGATGCAGGCGCGCCTGATCGGAAGCAAATGACCTGTCCGAAACAAGGCGGTGCATATTGTGCAATTCGTTGGCAAAAACGACTTTTGTTTTTTCCTTACCGTCCCCCAATTCGGGAACCAGCTTGCGGGCGTCGCTGAGGCTGGGGGATGCCTTTGCGGCGAAGTTCAAAAAGTCGCTCGTCAGCTTGATCACGGGCTTGTCTGATTTGTCGTCTGCAATGAAGTCCGGATCAATTCGACGTGTTTTCTGAAGAACGCGATCTGCCTCGGTTACCACAGTGCGCATTTCTTTCAAAACGCCCAATTCGCGTGTCAATGCACCAACGATAACAGGATCAGCTTTGCTGTCGGAATTGGTCAACTCATGGCCCGCTGTCTGCAGGAACAAATCGATGACCTCGGAAAACTGGCTCCGCATATTGTACTGCGATAACTGGTCGAAGAGTTGGCCCATATGCTTTTCGCTGCGCAGCATCTCTCGGTAAGTGTCACGCAGTGCGCCTGGCGATGTCTCAAACGTCGGGGCTTTTTCGGATGCAGCGTGCGCGATCGTATAGCCGGCCTGAATATCGCGTTGGATATTCGGGTCGTCATAGGCGCGTTCCGCTTTATCAAGCAGTGCCCTGAACGGTGCCTTCGCTTCTGTGCCTTCAAAATAGCGCTGTGCCGCTTGCAGGGCAGCGAACTGATGCGTGACGTCACCGTCATAGTCGCGCAGCGCTTCAAGCAGGTCATCGGATGAAACGTGGCCGCCACCGTCCAGTATGTCCGAGAATTCCTGCAACTGATTGGCAAGGTTGAACAAAGCCGCCTCACGCGGCATATCCGGCAGCTTGTCATCATAGGCGGCGATGTAATCGACAATCCGCTTGACGGCCTCCGCATATGCGCCGGCGCCTTGCCGGATCTTGGCCTGACCGAGCGTCTTTTTGTCCGCAAACTTGCCAACGGCGTTCCCGATCTCTTCCTGAATATCGCTGATATCCGAATTCTTCATCACAGCCGTCGCTGCATCACCTTTGCGCTCACCGCGGTTCGCCTGAAGCAGTTGTCCACCAAGTTCTGACTGCACGTTCCCCGACGCGATATTCTGTCTGGTGATGTTGAGTTCGCTCATCTTCTTCCTCGTTCCGGCCGCAATTGGCACTGGGGACAACACGTCATGTTTTAGCCGATGGAAGACCGATCACTGTATCGAACAGTACAGCAGCGGAAAATCTGTCCGTTAGGTTGATGGCGAGAGCGGCGATCTTGAAGTCGCCCCGACGTATTAAGGAAAGAAACCAGATTTGACGCAGCAGGCTTTCAAACAACCCGACGCGACCAACGTGATCGGCATTGTCCAAAAAGATGCGACACGCAGGCGGGCCGCCTATCAGGGTGTCTTCGACGAGATGGTCAAGACGCTATCCGTTCTCTCAAGTCATCCGCTTCTGAAAACCGACACGCAATTCCTTGGTCTCGTTGATGGGCTGCGCGGTGTGGATGATGGGGATGCCTTTTACGATCGCGTTGCCGGGCTGCAGGCCTATGTGGATCGCGTGGCGCGGGCCCATGGTGTTGCCGTAAAGGTCGGTAACGATGGCGCAACAGGCGTTGCCCTCATCCATCAGAGGCCGCAGCACCTAAACGACCCCACCGATCAGCCTATTCAACGCACAAGATTACAGGTGAGATAACATGCCAGAGGTTAGTCGCCCCACCGGGAATGTCTTTCTCGATACGATTCATCCCGAAATCCCAGAACCACGCTTGCCGCCACCCACATCGCAGATCAACGGATCCGCGGCAGGCGCCACAATTCCTGACGGTGTCAGCAACACGGATGCGCCGACGAATGCGGAACGCGCGGATGCGCTTTTTCCGTTTTTTGACGGGATCAACGAAACACTGGCGGCCAATCCGATCTCGCAAGATGGCCTGACCGAATACCTGTTCCCCGGCGCTTTGCCGACACTCGAACCGGAATTCGATGCAAACGGCAACCCGATCAATGTCGACGCGGATGGGAACCCATTGCCGCCGGGCCAGTTGTTCGCGAATGTCGTCGACATTCCGCCAAACCCCAACGACTTGCCGGTTGAGGATTTCTTTGGGTTTCATTCCAGCCATCAACTTCAATATGTGTTGCAGTTCGGCGAAGAAATTGAAGGCACCGACGGTGCCCGTCTTGCCACTTTTGAACAGGACGGGAACCGCTTTGATGTCGTTGCGATCCCAGGTGAACGGCGCATCTTTGTGTTACAGCAACTGACCAAGGCCGACCTGGCCATCATCGCACCGGAAACGGGACAAGCGCTTGCTGCCGCAATTTCGAGTGATGCGATTCCCAGCGCGCTGAGAACACAGATCGAAAGCGCGATTGGCGCGCAATCGGGGCAGGCGGCGACGGATGCCCTGAGTGATCTGATTGATGATGCGAATGCCCAGATTGAAGGCTTTTTCAACACGTCGGGCGCTGGCAATTTTTCCGCGGCCCAGATTGAGGAATTCAAGGCGGCCTTCACTGACCAGATCGACAATATTCAGACGCGCGCCGAACAATCGAGCTTTTTCGATCTGATCGAAATTCGCAGCCGCATTGACGCTATTGTACGCCGTGCGGAGCGTGCGAATGAGTTCTTTATTGTCGTTCAAACGCCGCCATCTCCGTTAGGAGACGGCGCTTCAGGCCTGATCACTAACGTGAATGCCCCCGTCGGCGATGATGGCAGTCAAGCCGGTCTGAGAAGCGCATTTGACACATTCATAGCGCAGGAAACACGGCTGCGCGATCTCGATAACCAACGTCTACAATTGGCGCAGACGGGGCTTTTGAACGGCGGTCGCGCGCTGGATGGGCCAAGCCTGATTGCCATTTTTCAGCTGAATTACAACCTGACGCGGGAAGCGGAGGTGAATGCCGAGACAGAAGAACTGAACCAGCAAAATGCTCTTTTGCGCGTTTACGCGGATATTCAGCAACTCGTGAACGATGCCTTGCGTGAATTTGGAACCGGCGAAGATGGTGCAGAGGAAGAGCGGAATATTCTGGGACGAGAAAGCGACACAGACAATCTCAACAACCTTAGTGAACGCGAACGGCTCCTGATATCATTTGTTGAACGAGGCACACGCAACAACAGCACGGTTGATCACCCGATCGAGGCCTTGCGCAATATCAATCGACCGACATTGGATCTGGTACAAAGCGATGATGGAACACTGAACCGGTTCTCACAAAACGAGTTGAACATCTTCGCCAGCCAACTTGCGGATACGGTCACTCAGATCAACCAGGAAAGTCAGATCCTCACCAACGAGATCTCGAGCCTGAACCGGGAACGCAATCGGAATTTCGATCTGGCAAACAATGCGCTGCGCCGACTGAACGATGCACTCCTGAACATTTCGCGGACCTAAGACATGCGCGTTCAGAGACTTGATAGTGGCCTTGCGGAGATATCGCGTTGGCAGATTGAAGATGAACAGCATCTTCCGCGCGATGGGGCACTCACACAGAAATTTCTGCCGCAGCCACAAGCGCTTGATCAGATCCTCTATCGTCCATCGCTGGATGAACGGCTGCCCAACATGCTGGAACCCGATGTGGTCGATAAGGACTTGCTCGACCCCTCCACGCTGACCGAGGCACGATTGAGCGCACTCCGTGTCTTTAAGGATGCAAGCGCGGATGCCGATGGCGATACGCGCGCAGCACTCGATGGCGTCGCGCAAATCCTGACGCAGGAAGTGAAGCTCGACCATGAAATCCGTGCTGCACTTGCCGCACTCTTCAAGGGTTAGCCGCGATGAGTGTTTTAGTGGATGTCCGGTCACCCCTGTCAGATCAGCAACGCGATTATCTGTTGATGACTGTCTTTGTCTTTGCCCGAAACGGCGAGACGCAGCGCGCAAAACAGATCGTGGATGGCCTCTTGGCCATAGGTGAACGTTCAACAAAGGTGCGAACAGCGCAGGCCGTGCTGGCCTTTTTGGCCGAAGACTACGCGCTGGCCCTCAATTGCCTTGATCGGATGGATGGCGATTTGCACCAGGACAAACCATTAAATGATGAGGCCGCACGGATGCGGCAATATCTGCGCGCGCGGTGCTATTACAGTGTCGGGCGTGAGGATGAGGCCAGCGATATTGCTGCACAGATTTCGGCCGCCCGATGATGGCTCCGAATAATAGTGGCGGTACTGTATTCTACAGCACAGCAGCGGTGATCAGCGGCACTAATCTCCAACCAACGCAATGATCAGGTCACCCAATGTCCATTCTCGATTTAGGCTTTGATAGCCCAGAAGCACTCTTGGAAGACGTCAAGGACATGGCGCCTTTCATGGATGCAATGATCGCGGATCTTGGCCTGTCGGAAAATGGCGCCGTCCAATCCATCCGTGATGGTATTTCGCCGCATATTGTACTTGGGCTGAGCGACGATCACTTGGATGCAATTTTTGCGACGGGCCTGAATTATATGCAAGCTGGCGAAGTCGCGCAGGCACAAACAGTTTTTCAGAAACTCGTCACCTTCAAGTCCATCGACTATCGGTTCTGGTATGCACTTGGCACAACATTTCAAACTCAGGAGCGCTACGAAGACGCCGGGCGCGCCTATCTGATGTCGCTGGCACTCAAGGCCACGGATGTTGACGGATATCTTCGGCTTGGTGAGTGCCTGCTGGCTGCTGGCGAACTTGAGAATGCACTAGGCAGTTTTCAGACCGCTTTGGCCCTGTGTGCAGACGGGCATGGGCAGGATGATCAACAACAAATTGCGGAACGCCGTGTCGCGTACACGCATCAGCGCCTCGATAACAGCGGCGCAGGTTCCACGTCAATTTCTTAGGAAGGTAGCCGAAAATGGCGGATACGACCATCAGAGAGACCGGAGCGGTCCAGAACATTACTTCGCAAACACAGGATGTTTATGAAAACAGCATAAAGGTGGGTAACGGAAGCGTCGCATCGGCCGGACCAGTACCAGATCCCATCAGCCAGAGTTACGAAGTTGTATCACAGAGCCTGTCGAAATTTTTTCCCACACTGACAGGTGACAAGATCGACATCCTTGTCGCCGAGGTGACGCTGCAACTTAAAGAAATTGTCGGGAAAACCGACACAAATGAGCTTAACGCCAAAGAAGAGCAAAAGCGTCAAAACGCAGCTGAGCAACGTGCCGCTGCCGAGGACGCGCAAAAAGCCCTTGACGATGCAAAAGCGGCGGAAGCGAAGGCCAGGAAATCAGGTCTTTTTGGCAAGATCTTTGGTGGTATCGCGGCGGCATTGGCCATTGTCGTAGGAGCAATACTGATTGCGACCGGGGTCGGCGCTGTACTTGGGGCCGCTCTGATTGTTGGTGGGGTTGCCAGTGGAATGATGCTGGCCGATCAGATTGTCGCTGAAAAAAACGGCGGCACCGGCATGTTTGGCCTTATGGCGACTAAGTTCATGGAGGCGCGGGGCTTCAGTGAGGAAGCCATCGAAAGAAACGCTGCCAAATGGGACAAGGCGTTCAAAATTGTTGCCATAACCGCGATTGTTCTTTCGGCAGTTGTAACAATGGGTGCCGGTTTTGCGGCAAGTAGCGCCTCCGCAGGTTCTGCAGCCGCGGGTAGTGCCACAGGTGCTGCGGCAGCAGCCGGCGGGACGACAGGCACTGTGACTCTTACGGCTGCAAGTAACGTATCGCGCGTGGCGGATCTGATTCAAAAAGTATCAACAGGTGTATCAAGTCTAGCCATGCTGGGGTCTGGGGTGGCAACGGCAACCACCACAGTCTTCAGCTACCAGGCATCGCAAGATCAGGCCGAGGCATTCCGAAATCAAGCCGATGTCGCGCGAACTCAGGCGCTCAACGAACTGTTGAACGACTTCATAGATCAAATACTGACCCGTATCTCCGGGACCACTTCACAATTCCACGCAATGCTGGATGAGGTTGTCGCGTCGGTCAAAGATCGCGGCGATACATTTGCACGTGCTAAATTTGCTGGCTAAAGGGGCGCAAAATCATGGATATCACGACACAAAAAGCGAATGTCGATTACACGTCGACTGCAATTGCAAAAGACGGTGTGCCCGGATCAACGAAGAATACGGTTGATGTCGCAACGGGAATACAAGCTGGCGTTACCGGCGTACCCGATGCGCAGAACAAGGCGTTTCTGTCAGTTGTCAAGAATACGGATCTGGCCCCCAAGGCATCTGAAAGACCGGTATCCGATCCAGAGATCGAGGAGAAACTTAAGCAGATCGAACAGCTCTTGAACAGCTCGAACTCGTCTGATGCCGCGCGTCTTTTGGGGCGTTTGATGGTTGAGCTTGGCGCACTGCAGCGCAAGGAGGCTCTGAATGATCGACTTTTAGCGCGTGACGCAGCACAAGCCGAACTGAAAGCAGGCGCGAACAAAATGGACAAAGCCGCGACTGCCACAATGTCGGGTGCGATTTCCAGTTTGGTTCTTGGCATGGTCAGCGCAGCTGCTTCGATCGCCTATGCAAAATTTTCCGCACAGGCAATGATGAAAGCGCCAGACACCCAGACGGGTAATATGGCTGCACAACAGATGAACATGAAAGGCCAGGCGATTGGCGGCCTTGGCAGCAGTGCATCGCAGTTTTCCAATTCGATGGGGCAGTCAATTTCGCAGAACCACCAAGCGGACCAAGCCAGGGAACAGGCAAACGCCGAAGTCACCAGAAGCGAAGGCGAACTGGAGTCCACCGAACAGCAGGCGCTGCACGAATTCATCACGCAGATGATCCAATTCATCAAGGAACTGCGCGAGATCGAGGCGGAAGAGCTGGGCGTATTCGCAAAAGGCTGACCGCAACCGCAACACCATCGCGACTGAAAGGCACGCGTCTTGACCCAGGTTTTCAGGGACACTGTTCAGGCATTGTGGCAACGCGCCGATCTTGGCGCGCCCAGCTTTGCGTCAGACGGGTCAGCGTCGCTTATTTTTGATGACGTAGCGTTGACGCTTGCCAATTCCGATGATGAACAGGCGCTCGTCGTCAGCACGGAACTCGGCCAACTGCCCGTCGATGCAGCCGGTGATGCCGACAGACTGCAAAGGATACTTGGACTAGGGCTGGCACTTTTGCCGACCCATGACGTTCTCGTATTCCTGCAGGGCGACCGGCTCACCGTCAGCGGCACCTACCGTTATGCATCCGAAGACGTCGCATTGCTTGCATCCCTTTTGTCAGATGTCGTTTCGGCGGCGCAGACACTGCAAGGGCAGATGGGCGAAACCATTGCGCCACGATTGCGGCCCGTCGCGCGGCAAGCTGCAGATGACATCATGATTTTCCAACCATAGGGGCCCCCTTCATGAACATGCCCCGCCCAAAGGCAAAGCCAGATATGCAAAGAGCCGAAATCCCTAAGCTGACTGAAAGCCAACAAAACCTAGGCAATCTTCTGATGAACGGCGCCTTGGCGAAAGAGCTGGGCATCGGTGACCCTGAACGCAATCTCGCTTTGGCAATGGCGAATACAAAGCTGACCGCCGGCAAGGCGGAAAAGGCATTTCCGGATTACGCAATGCTGGTCCTGTGTCGGCCTTGGGATGTCGATCTGCAATGCGGTCTGGCCAATTGCGCCTTACAGTTGAAGGAATACGATGTCGCTCTGCAGGCCGCGTCATCGATCATCGCCCTCGACCCAACTGATTGTCGGGGCTATTATTTCTCGGCTGCGGCATGTCTGGGCCTGGGCTACCATGACGAGGCAAAAGAAGACATCACCGACGCCCTACGCTTTGCTGAAAGCTCACCGCATCGCGCCTTTTATGATGCGTCGCAAAAGCTGAACACATATCTGACGACCAGCCTTGCCTGATGGCCGAGGCTGATCACCAAAATGCCGTTTCGCACCTTAGCCCTGATGCGGCGAAAGCTGCGGCGCAAGTCTTTGCCGCATGCACTGCGAAATTCGGAATTGACGGGGACAGCATCTTTCAGTCGTTTCTCGCCACAGGATCGTTCAAGTCAGCACTTGGGATTACCGATGCGTCGATCGAAGCGCTCTATGGCCGGGCACATCAGCATTTCATGATCGGGCAGTACCGGCGTGCAGAAGAGATCTTTCGCAGTCTATGCGCGCTTGACCGGTCGCGTATCGACTTCTGGCTTGGATTGGGAATTTGCTACCGCATAAGGGGTGATGACGCCGCACTACGTATCTTCGATCAGGCCGCAGCAATCGACCCTTCACATGCCATTCCGCATTTCCACAGATTTGACATCTTCATGCGACGCGAAGACTGGGATGCCGCCGCCGATGCCTGCAAGCAATTTGAGGCGAGGCGCGACGGCGCGGAACATGACAACATCACAAAGACATTTCTGAAGCTGAAAACCGCACTTGAGATGCGCCAGGCCGATATCACGTGACCGAGATTGAACCCGAAGGCGTGATCGCGCGGTGGTTTGATGCGATGCTGATGCGGCATCGTCTGAACACTGAGCGCGCCATTGATGCCAATGAAATTCAGCGGCCAAGTGACGGTGAGGTCGAGGACTCTGTCAACAGCATTCTACAGATGCTGATTGAGTTGCACGAACCGGGCACGCGCGACATTTTTGCGGAGAGCCTTATCCCGCCGTCCGCAACGGCGCGCACTGAACAAACCCATCTCGCACCCCATCAACAATTGGCCGAAGCGTTAAACCACCTTTCAGCCGACGCAAACGCATTCGGGGCGGCGATGGCAGCTCTCGTTCCAGTTGCAGCGGATCACACATTGCTGCGGGCGGAGCCATTACCAGGTTCGGTCATTCCTTATGGTCAGGTCGACGAAGCGGGAAACGCGGATTTGTCGATTTACAACGCATCATACATCCCAGCACGCTACTGGCCCCCCTATGTCCGAACTTCGGGCGGAGCAGAACAAAGCCAAACGGACGAGGCCGAGGTAATCACCTACCTGACGGAAAAGGGCCTCGACAAGGACTTGCTGACGCAAGCGGCGGCCGCGTTCAAAAGCGCATCCGAACGACTGAGATTTTTTGAGCGCCTGGGGGCACTCGTGAGCGTCATGACATACGTTCTGGCAACCCTGCGCCGCGAACTGGCCGACCCGGCATTGTCGGCTGATGACATGCAAGTGTCGGGTTTCACGACAAAAAAGCGCCGGACAATACAGATTTAGCCGACACAGTACTTTACAGCACACCACGGCCATCCGCGCGAAGGTATTGGTGATGTGGGGCAAGATATGAAGGTGTAGAATGAACCCTGTCGATCCAAATAGCATACCGCCGGTCTTTGGGCCCACATCCATTCCCACCGACATCCCAGAGACAAGGACGAACGCGCCACTTTCAACAACGCAACAAGGCATTTCGAGTGCTACCCCAACGGCAGGAAACACAAGCGGCCTATTGCAGAATTTCATTCTGCCCAAAACAACCCTTGATGCGCTTGGCTTACTGAAGCCAAGCAATCAGGGCGATAGTGAGGTTCTGGTCGCGCAAGCTTTTCTGACCGCTGAACGACTTGTGGATGAGAGTGACAGCGCACAAGCGACGGCCCTAAGCGCCGCGGCAGCGCTGCAGGTCAGCATTCTTGCTGCGTTTCAAGATCGACTCGCCGCGCTCCAGGATGCAAATGCCGCTGCACGTGAACAGATTGCGTCGAATAACGAGGCGCTTGCCACGCTCAGCGATCAGATCGAGGAATCGGCAGAAGAGATTGATGTGCTGCAAGAAAGGCAGCAAGACCTGCGCGAACAGATCAACGAACTGGAAGAGATCGAACCGCAAACCGATGTGATCGCAGCCCAGATTGCAAGCCTTCGGGAACAGCTGCGCGTTGTGACAGCCGAAATTGGTCAGTTGAATGATGCTTTGGATGCGTTGGAGGAGCAGCAAGGCCAGCTCCGCGCGGAAAACACACAACTGACTGCCGAGATCGAAGCGCGCGAAGACGCGATTGCAGCACAGAACGCGCTTGTGACATTCATCACGGCCACGTTGGAACGGCTGATCGCGGCCAGCGATGGCGTCAATATCGCGGTGGATGAGACGCAGGATCAGACAACGGCCGAGACAAATGACGTCATCCTCGAGGACATTCTGCCCAGTATGCAAGAAATCTTTGAACTCGATCTCGAAGATCTCGGGCTGGAAACTGTCATCGACGATACCCGTATCGGAGACCGTGAGATCGAAGAGGCCATCGCGCTGAGTTTTGGCCTTGTCGGCAGCTTCTTTGAATCGCTCGGTGTCTTCTTTCAGCAATCCAGTCTTGTACAGCTTGATCTGGATTCCACCGCCTTCGGCAACAACAAAAGCCAACGACTGCAGATCCCTGTCTAGGCGCGCTCGGGTCGATCCAGAGAGAGAGTAAAAATGGTGACGAAAGAACAGGCAGATATTGCGCTGGCTGCATTTGCCAAGAAGGTGGGGATCGCACGCCTCGCATTCGATCACAGCGGAACCGCTTTGGTCGCTTTTGGTGACCAGCAAGAGCTGATCATTTACCATTCCGCTCAGTCTGGCCAAATAGAGGTCTGGTCACCGCTACAAGAATTCATGCTGGCCGGCACGCCCGATGCTGATGACGCGCTGATGCGACATCTTCTGGAAAAGAACTTTCCGTCCTCTGCCCTCGACGGTGCGTATTTCGCAATTGATGGTGAGATTGGCGTCGTCTTGCTTGGTGCGCAAATTGCGCTGGATGGTCAGGATATCACTGCGTTTGCCGACAAGGTGACGGCCTTTGCAGAACAGGTGCTGGCGATCAGTGCGACACTGACAAAAGACGTCGCCGACGCGCGTGCCGCCCGCAACTCCCTGGCCGCGGCCGATACGTCCACACCAATCATAAAGGCGTAGTCAATCATGGGAAACACACCAATCGGGAACGGACCAACGACAAGTCACATCGGTATGGGGCGGGTTGGAGACACCAATGATGGCAATGCGCTGCAATTTCACGCGCCAGACAAGGGGAGCACCACAACCGAGCTTCTGCGTGGCAAGATCGGGCAATTGCGGATGGCGATCTCTGACAGCACAACGCAAAGCCTGGGGCCTAATTTTCGTGAGTTACTGTCGCCACAACCGTTGACGCAAAAACTGGTCGAACTGCTTCACAGGCATGCGTGACTGCGCCCGCGTGATGGCATGATATGCCAACCGTCACCCCATGATCCCATCACTTTGATGTCCTGCTGACCAACGACGACTGACACACAGATTGTCTCTGCTTGCAGGTCATCAAGCTGCCCCTTGGTAATGTGGTCTCGTTTTTTCTTCAGCGCAAAATGAATGAGCGCGGTGAAAAACACCGCGCTCGCATCACTCAGCAGTTTCGTTTGTCAGCCGTTGTTTGTCTCTCTGTCGTGTAGCTTCTTGGCAAGCGCCATCTGTTCATTTTTCGTCATCGATTTGCCTTCAGCGGTGTTGAAGTAGTGTTCAAGCCTCACTTCCAGCGAGGCATAGGCATCATCCAACTCGTTCCAACCGTCGGCATCATCATCGGGAAACGGTGCCGTCTTCATGTCCGCCTTTCTTGCCTCCACAGCGTCTTTTGCGCGTCCCTTGCGCACCGAGGCTGACGCCATCAGGCTATCATATGCGGTCCAACCTGTTTCTTCTTCCCAGGCTGCGACGAAGCCTTTGTCGCCGTCTTTGACCTCTTCCGTGTCCTGTTTGTTGTCCACGTGCCGCGACCCCATCATCATTTCGAGCGCTTCGACATTCTTGGCAAATGCGGCATTGCTGTCCACGGACAGCCTTGGCTGGCTATTTCGCACTCCAAAATCATCATGCGCAGAACCAGACAACCCATCATCTAACGAAAGCGGCTTCTCAGTTGGCGTTGTTGGCAGCTTTGCCATCTCCAGCTTGTCTTTTTCGATCATCCGGTTGAGCATCACACCGGCTTCGAGCGGCTTATACCCAGCCGCGACATGCTTTTCGATGATCTGAAAGACAACGTCTTCGGCGTCCTGACGGGTCAACCTGGCATCTTTTGACTGCATATGGCTTACGCACAATTCGAAGTTTGGGATGTAGTCCTTGTATCGCCGTGACGCGGTATTCACTTCGGGCTGAGTGTCACGCAGTTCTTGAAGAGTTGCGCGCTCTGCCTGATCCGAGGAACGGCGAAATTCGTTGAAATTCGACGCTTTCAAAGACTTAAGATCAGAAGACAGTGACTTCTTTGGTGGTGGCGACGGTGCGCGCTCGTTCGCTTCGAAGATCCTATCTCCTAACTTGCCTTTTTGCTCCTGGAATATATCACTATTCCGCTGGTCCATTTCGAGTGTTGACACAGTAGGAAATCCCATTCTGCTTCCTGCACCTGCTGATGGATCGCTCATGGTCATGTTCCTTTCTTTTTCCAATAAAGGAGTCATACCGGTGGCCATGGCACGCGATGTTCCATTTAGCACAGGGTTGTCGCGGAAATCGTTGCAAAATGCGTTGAAAACGCAGCATAATATGCGTTGTTATCGACAAAGGATACGTGGCTATTGCTGCTTAAAGCTGAACCCTTTTTGCCCTGATTCCTGCTTTGTCTTCTCCACACGGTGATCGCCCATTTCCATGTCGATCACCCCATGGTCCAGCGGCCCGTGATAAAGGCTCGCCTTGTTGCGCGACACCCAGATCAGGATTTCCGCGACCACATCGAACAGCTCATCGGGCACATATTCGTCAACATCGGTGTCGGCAAACAAAGCCCGGGTCAGGGGCACGTTCCGGAAGATAGGAACGCCGCCAGCCTCGGCCTGGGCCCGTAGATGATGGGCATAAAGGTTGCGCCCTTTTGCAACGACGATGGGCAGCGGATGAACGGCGGCATCATACTTGATCGCGACCGCGAAATGCGTGGGGTTGATGACAAGAGCCGTCGATTTCTTCGCCCGCTCTGCCCCATCGCTCATCACCAGTTCCTGCGCCAATTGCTTGCGCTGGCCCTTGATGATCGGGTCGCCTTCGCTTTCCTTAAATTCTCGTTTTACTTCCTCTTTCGTCATCATCAGGCTTTTGGTGTGCTGTTTGCGCTGAAAGATGAAATCGAGGACGGCGACAATCACAAAGGCCAGCGCGGACCACAGCAGCGTTTGCGCCATGATCTGGCCGGACACCTCAACTATGCACGACATCCCGCAAGGTACAGAGTTCATGTAAGGCCCGAGCGCGTCGCGGACGACAAGGAACAACAGGACCGACAAAAACACGATCTTGAGGATCGATTTAAAGACTTCAAACAATTGCTTGAGCGAGAATATCCGCCCGAACCCCTTGATCAGGCTGATATTTTCGAGCTTCATCTTGACGTTTTCGCCGGCAAAGATCGTGCCAAACTGCAGATAGTTCGCAAAGATGTCGGCCACGATGACAATGCCCAGAAGCGGCAGCAGAATCCGCACGCTTTCTTCAAAAAGAATGGACACGCCAAGGAAAGCGGCTGTCTGAAAATCAACATCGTAAAGCGTCACGATCTGGTCCATTGCGGCCACCAGACGGTTAAAGTTCAGATCCCAGGTCAGCCAAAGATAGGCAATTGCCGACATCAGCGAGACGGTTGTGACAACTTCCTGACTGCGGGCCACCTGCCCTTTCTGGCGGGCGTCACGCTCTTTTTTTGGGGTTGGCTGCTCGGTCTTTTCGCCGGTTTGGTTGTTACTCATGGCGCAGCCCCTTCCCGGACCGTCCGACCGATCTCCAAGATGTCATAAAGCTGCACGGTCCAGACATCAAAGAACGAAGCCTGGTCCGTCGCATAAGGAAAAAGCAGGCTGCAATAGAACACAAGGATCGCAATCGCGACCCCGCTTTTGATGGGCATCGCTAGGATGAAAACCTGGATTTGCGGGGCAAAGCGGCTGACCATGGCAAGCGCGAATTCGGACAGGAACATGATCGCGACAACAGGTGCGGCCAGAACAAACATCGCGCGCATCGCATGATCGAAGATGCCCAGGATAAGTACCGGGAAATCCGGCGACAGAATGGGCAATGCTTCGGTGACGGGCCACAAGGCGTAACTGGTGTAAAGCAGGTTCAGGATGACCAGCATCCCACCGATTGAGAAAAAGTAGGTCGTAAAGGCCTGTGAAAAAAGGATACCCAAGGGCGATGTTTCGGTCCCTTGCAGCGGATCGATACTCGCCGCGATTGCCGCACCCCGTTGGTTATCGATCAGGTCACCAACGGCTGTGATCATCCAGAAGATCCAGCCCACCATATAGCCAAAGACAAAGCCAATCGCGAATTCCTTGGCAAAGAAATAGGCGATGGTGCCCAAGGTGCGATCAATACCATCTGCATTTGCGAGGTTCACCGGAACAATCGGCAGGCACATGATCAAGATGGCGGCATTGCGCGCCATGCGTGGCACGACTCCGGGGCTGAGGATCGGGGCAGTTGTCAGAAACCCGTAGATTCGCGGGATCGAGATCAGCAGCGCCAGCAGGTAGATCTCAAACTGCTGATAGAGGCCGATCAGGATGTCCATCGGACTAGCGCGTCAGCTCTGGGAAGGTCGTGAACAATGTCATCGTGAATTGCAGCATTTCGGCCCCCAGGAAACCGGCCGTCGCGGCAATTGTGATGGCAACCGCCAGCAGCTTGATCGCAAAGGGCAGCGTTTGTTCCTGCACTTGGGTCAGGGCCTGTAAAAGGCTGACCACAACACCCACGACAGAAGCGACGATAATCGTCGGCATCGACAGGATCATGACCAAAAGCATCGCTTCAGTCAGCGCATGCAGGGCGTCACTTGGTGACATGGCATATCCTTTCACACATAGGTCTGCACCAATCCAAGGATCAGCCGCGACCACCCATCAACCATCACGAAAAGAAACAGCTTGAACGGCAGCGAGATCGTCAGAGGTGAAACCATCATCATGCCCATGGCCAAGAGGATGTTCGAGACGATCAGGTCAATGGCAACAAATGGCAGATACAAGAGAAATCCGATCTCGAACGCTTCGCGCAATTGCGAGATCGTGAAAGCGGGCAGAAGGATGACAAGCGAGTTTTCGTCCACCCGCTCCTGCATCTCCTGTGGCCAAAGCTCTTGCGTGGCACCAAGGAAAAAGTTGCGCTCCAAATCATCGGCATGGCGATCCAGAAACTCCACCAATGGCCCCCTGCCCGCGTTGAATGCTTCCTGGAACCCGGCGACATTGCTGAAATCAAAACTCCCGGCGATCATGATGTCGTAGGTGGCAACGGCCACTGGCGCCATGATGTAGCCGGTCAGAATGATGGCCAGCGCATTGATGGCCATATTGGGTGGAATTTGCTGCACACCCAACGCGTTACGCACCAACATCAGCACGACGGCGATCTTGATGAAAGACGTGGCGACCACCGCAAGGAACGGCACAATCGCCGCCCCTGCCAGAACAAGGATAAGATTAAGCGGATCCATCGCCTTGGCCCATCACCCGCTTTGCGCCAAAAGGCGGTTGATGCGCACGGCGATCCGGTCATCGATCTGCACGATGTCGCCTGTCGCTATGGGCTGGCCACCCGCCCGCATCGTCACCTGCAAACCGCCTTTGGTCAGCTGATCGGGCAGCGGCACAACGGCCCCGGTTTGCAGGCTTTCCAGCTCGGCCAGGGTCATTTGCGCCTGCCCGCATTCAAAGGTTACCAAGGTCGAAACCAGCGCGGACATCTCGGGCAATGTCTCTTCGGGGGTTGCAGTCTCTGTGGGCTCAAGCGGGTCTGTCGAAGTCTCTTCCATGGCGGGCTGATGTCCTACATCTTGGGCAGGGCGGATTGCGGTGCAAAGCCACCCTGCCTCGGCTGTTTCAAAGTGAAAAATGCGATCCTTGCAACGCAGGGCCAGATCGTCCTGTGCAGCCTGTTCCAGCACGACAAAGTCGCCAACCTCCAGCGTTTGCACCTCGGCTAGGGCCAATGTGGCAGACCCCAGGAAACGCTGTACCGGAACATCCAGCGTCTCGCGCAGGCTGGTCAGGACTGACCTGGAATGGTGCAAGCGGCCCTGCAGATACGCGCAGATATCAGTCGCGGTGGCGGCAATTGACACGAAGATTGTCGCCGCCAATCCATCAATCGCCGCGGCAAACCATTTCAGATCACCCCGCTCCAGCAGGGCCTGCGTCTCGGCACCGTCAACAATGTTGCCATAGCGCAGATCGCCCACGCTTTCGGATGGGAGCGCATTGAGAATGAACTCCGCTGAGCCTGCCTGTAGTGACGCGGCCAAGACAGGGGGAAGGTCGTCAGCAGTCGCGAGATCAAAATCGATGCCCAGAAGGTCGGCACATGGAAATGCGTCGATATGCGCATAAAGCATCCGCCCATCCGCATTTTGGAACGCGTGAAGCGGCCCGGTCAGGTGCGGGGCTGCAATCGGGCTCAGGCGCAAACTCAGACCAGACGCGCCCAAGGCAATAGGTGCCTCCATATGGCTGATCGCCATATTCCAAAGCGGCAAATCCTGCGGGTCAATGCCACCATTCGGGGGGATCCACGATTGCACTGTCATGGGTCTCGGTCAGACAAGAAAAGATCCGAGATGCGGGGCTGCGGCTTCATCTCGCCCTGCGCAGCAGCGTCGACCCCATCGACTTCCCCATCCACTTTTTCCGATATCTTGATCGTCTTTGCGGGGTACCGGCTTTGCAAAATCTGGGCGAGGTTCAGGGCCGCCTGCTTGATATCGTGCATCGCCTGATCGGCGCTGCGGGTCAGCGTAACGGCAAGCACACCGTCGTTCATGACGACCTGCACCTCTTTCAGACCGGTTGTCGCATCAAGCGGGATGGCCAAGGAGACGGGATACTGCGTCACCACCGGGCCAGAGCGCAGGGCCGCATCCATCTGACGCGACATCAGTTTGGCGATCTCATCAACCTTGACGTCTTGCATGACGCTCTGCGCCGGTTGCAGCGTTGGCTCCGCCTTGCTGACAGCCTTGTCCGGCGACAGCGTGATCAGGACTTGCGCCATGTCGTCCTGGCCTTCCTTGTCAGGTGTATCGTCCGCCGTATCGTCGGGCTGATGGTGGTCTTTTGGCATCTCCAGAAGCTGTTCAAACGCATTTTGGCTGACCATCACGGATGAATTGGACCGTAATTGACCCCCCGCACTATGCTGCTGGGTCTCACGCTGATGACGGGTCGTGCCGCTGTTGAGGAACTCGCCAGCCTTCGTCTCAATCTGTTTGTCCTTGGGTGGCACCACGGGGGGCTGCTGTGGCTGGCCATTCACTGTGGTCATGTGACGATCCCCCGTCCCTTTGTGAACAAATCCTCAATCTCGGCGTCTTCCTGCGCCTCGATGGCGCGGGCCTGCTCCGCCGCGTATTCTGCCTGGATCGTCACGAACTTCTCGGTGTCGCGCTGTGCTATTTGGTACTGCGCGCGGGCTTCATCACGCTCTTGTTCGCGCCGCAGGCGGATCTGAGTCAGACGCTCCGCCTCATCCTCCAGTTTTTGATGGTCTTCCTGTGCCTTCAGAACCTTCGCCTTGGTCTCATCAATGTCACCGACCGAGACAGTGATGCGCATGATCGCATCATAAAGCGCCGCCTCTTTGCCGGGCAGGGCGTCGCGGCTTTCGGTAACGATCCGACGCTGCGTCGCTTCTTCTTTTGCTGCAGCTTCAGCGGCTGCTCGTTTGGCCCGCAGGGCGCGCAGCCGGTTCTGCTCATGCAGTTCCTTGACCCGGCAGAGTGTATCGATTTGCAGGGTCATGCTGCCACCTGCAGCAATTTGGCGACCACATCGTCAAAGTCGTCGAATTCATCAGTGCGCTGGCGCAAAAACGCATTGATGTCCGCGTTTTTATCGATGGCCCTGTCAGATTGTGGGTCGGACCCGCGTGTATATTCGCCGATCTTCACCAGAAGTTCGACATCCTGATACGCGGCCAAAAGCGCGTTGACCTCGCCCGCCGCATCCTTTTGCGCATCACCCGCGACGATGTTCATCACCCGGCTTTTCGAAGTGAGAATGTCAATCGCCGGATAATGATGGGCGCTGGCCAATTTGCGTGACAGCACGATATGTCCATCGAGGATTGACCGGGTTTCATCAGCCACCGGCTCGTTCATGTCGTCGCCCTCGACGAGGACGGTGTACATCGCGGTAATTGAGCCCTTGTCGTTCATGCCCACCCGCTCCATCAGTTTTGGCAGATTGGCAAAGACCGAAGGCGGGAAGCCGCGCCGCGTGGGTGGCTCGCCAGCAGCGAGGCCGATTTCACGCTGCGCGCGGGCAAAGCGGGTCACCGAATCCATCAAAAAGAGGACCTTCTTCCCCTGATCGCGAAAGTACTCGGCGATGGAGGTCGCAACGAAGGCTGCTTTTGCCCGCTCCATCGCGCTTTTGTCCGACGTCGCGACGACCACGACGGTGTTCTTCATCCCCTCAGGTCCAAGATCATGTTCGATGAATTCGCGGACTTCGCGCCCACGTTCACCAATCAGGGCAAGTACGGTGATATCGACAGCCGCGCCTTTGACGAGCATCGACAGCAGGGTTGATTTCCCGCCGCCCGCCGCGGCGAAGATCCCCATGCGTTGCCCTTCGCCAACCGTCAGCAGACCATCAATTGCGCGCACGCCAGTCGGAAGTGGCGTCGCGATGATCTGGCGTGTCATGGGGTCGGGCGGGTCCTGATAGACGGGGTATGTCGTCTCGGCCACAAAGGGGGTGTCGAGACCATCGATGAAGTTGCCCAGACCGTCCAGAACGCGACCGCGCAACCCTTCTCCAACAGGCACACGTTGCACCCGGCCGGTTGGGTAGACTTCGGTCTTGGGGGCCACACCGTGGGTTTCGCCAATGGGGGACAGCAAGGCCTCATTATCCAGAAAACCGACAACCTCGGCCAGAAGGCGTGTGTTCGTCTCGCGTGTGAAAAGTTCGACAATTTCGCCAACCTGCACGTCTCTGACAACGGCATGAATGATGGTACCAATCACCTTGGTGACCCGACCGCTCATTGGGTAAAGGTCATGCCCCGCAACGGCTTCGCGCAAAGTCCCGCTCAGGCCGCCAATCCGGTCCCGGATCCGGTTCAGGCGCGCGGCTGCGACATCCGCGAGGCTTTCTGAGCGTGCCAGATTACTCATCGGCCGCCCCTGCGGAGAATTTGGGCGCGCCACTACGGTCAGTCACCGCCTGAGTGAGAGAGGCGGCCAGATCATCCAGCTTGTCATCAAGGTTGCAGTCAATCCGCCCGATGGCGGTTTCGAGAACGATGTTGGGTGGCGTCAGCGCAGGGTCTTCGACGACCTCCATGAATTCGATCTGCGGAAACGCGGCAATGAAACTATCGATACGGGCCTTCATCTCATCCGTCAGCGCGTCGGGTACGTGAACCTGAACACGCTTCTCGCGTCTGACCTTGCTAAGCCCGCTATGGACCAGGGCCTCTGCAAGCGCGACATCGCTGAAGTCGTGAATGATCTTGCGGACAGCGGCGAGCACTAGCCGCGCAAGGCTGTGCTCTATCTCGGCAAGGGAGGCATCCAGCGTTGCCCGTTCCTGTAGTAGACGTTCCAGCGCCGCGACTTTGGCAGCATCCTGCCCTTCGGAAAACCCGCGCTGCCGCTCGCTTTCGAAATGCGCTTTGGCGTCTTCGATAATCTGCGCGGCCTTTGTCTTGGCGCTGGTCACAATGTCATGCGCCGCGCCAAGTTCATCGGCTTTGGGTGCCTTGATGACGCCACCACCCTGCGGCAGTCGGAAGCCAAGCTCATGGAAGTTGTAAACATCCATCACGCGCCCACCCCGTCTGATCCCTTGCTGGCCAATAACCGCGCGCATGTCTTCAGCTGGGCAGGTTCCAGCGCGATGGGCTCCGCCAAATAGGCCTTTGGCAGGCGCCATGCGAAGACCTGCGCAAGGCCTGCATCGATGCTGGCAATGTAGCTGTGCATCATCGCGGCACCGGCTTCCAAAACGGCTGGCATTTCTGCATCGTCAGCGACTGGCAGTCTGGCCGCGTTGTCTGCGATATTCGCATAAAAGAAAGGCGCCTCACGCAATGCGGTATTACAGGCGGCATCGCCCAACACCGACCGCACCCGCTGCCTGTCGGCTTTCAACACGCAATTGCGAATGGCGAGTTGCAGCCGGACAGCGGTGAATTGGCGCAAGAGCGCCTCGATGACGTTGTATGGTGCGGTCAGGAGCCTCAACGCTGGCCGCATCATTTCATCTCGCGACATACGCTTGATCGTGTTCTCTTGCAGTTGCAGCCCGGCAGTGCCGATGCTTTGGGCAATTGTCGCGTTCAAGCGCGCGGCAAATTCGGGGACCTGACAGAACTGCGCCAATTGCGCCTGCGGCAACCCACGCGTGACCGGCGCAAGATGGTCGGGATGAAAAAACCGGACCGGTGTCGCAAGAACGGCGGCGAGTGCCACAGTCGGCGACAGGGTGTCGTTGGCCGCTCTCATTCCGCCACCGCCGACTGGTCTTGCAGTGCCAGCTCTGCCTCTTTGCTGGCCTTGCGTGCCTTGGCAAAACCGAAAAGCGTGAAGATGTTCGTCAGCGCCAACAACACCAGCAATGCGGCGGCTCCGCCAACGCCCCATCTGAACATCTGCGCATCCGCCGCACGAATGCCCAGTCCGGGCACAATCTCAACCACTGGCGGCGCTGCTTCGGGCCGCGCTGTCACGGTTGGACGCTCAGCCTCGACCAACAGCACGGTCACATCATCATAGGTCACGCCTTCGATTGAGCTGCTGACCAGCCGCCGGATCTGCGGTGTCGCAAAATCAAGGTCCACACCCACGCGGTGCTTGATAAAGACCGCCGCAGAAGACGGGGTCAGTTGCTCACCGAAATCCGGCTCATCCGGCAGCACGATATGAACACGCGCGGTGAGTACGCCGTCGATCTCGCTTAGCGTGCGCGAGACCTCTTCGCCCAATGCGTAGACAAAGCGGACACGCTCTTCAAAAGGCGAGGACATGATACCGTTTCGTTCAAAAACGGTGCCCATGGATTCGCGGCTTTCCCTGGGAAAACCATTCTGCTTGAGTATATCGATAGCACGCGGAAGATCAGCCTCTTCCACCTGCAGCGTCACGCCTGCATCACCCAGATACTCTTTCGTCGCTTCGATGTTGTTGGACATCAAAACGGCCAGCATCTCGTTCGCTTCGCGTTCGGAAAGGTTGCGATAAAGGTCAGTCTTGCAAGCTGACAAAAGACAAAAACAAAGAATAAGAAAAATGCGCCACATATGAAGAAATCTCCAAATCGCGGACCGCGTCACTGGCCCTTCATCAACGTATCGAAGGTCATCGTTGACTTACCGGCCAGTTTGGATGTGACATCCATCAGCATGGAGTATTTGACGACCTCTAGCTGCAGGTTGATCAGCTCCGAACTGTTCAAAAGCCTCGTACCGCCCGGATCGGTTGGAGAGATGCCGGTGATGGCCTGCTCTTGTGCATCAAACACACCACGCAAGCGCGACAGACCGTCGATAATGCCCTGTCCGGTCCCAGGCTCGGCCACCGCCGCTTCAGTCGCAGGTGGCGTTCCAAACCCTGCCGTGATGTCGATCCGCGTGCCGTTGGTGGCCTCAAACGCTTGCGCCGCACCTTGGTTGGCGGTGTCTGTCTGCGCCGGTGTAGCCTGCGCCAAAAAGAACGATTCCGGCTGCGGGCGCATGTCCACGGACTGAACGCCCGAGACGTTGTCCGGGCCGACAAAAGCGACGGGTTGCGGCTGCATCGTCTCTGCACGCGTCATCGCATCTTCAAATCGCTGCAGGGATGGGCTCTTGACCGCACCGGGATTGGCAAGATCGGTTGCGCCGCTTTGAAAGCCGGGGCTGATCGTGTTGGGCAGTGATGTGGTGGAAATCGACATGTCTGTCTCCCAAAAGCCGAAGATGTCAGCCTGCGTTAGCCGTGTGCTGCGGTTGCACTGACCGATGCCAGCGTTTCAGAAGCGATCCGCGCGAAGGGCGTATCGGCGCTTTCGTTGATCACGGATTGCAGGACCTGTCGGCCTGTCTGAATGTCCGATGATTGCACCAGGGCGATACCCAGGAACGTGTTGACCGCGTCGCTTTGCGGCGCCTCTTTCAGGGTTTCGACAGCAGCTGCCGGATTGCCCTTGAGGATATCGACCATGCTCAGGCCCAGATATCCTGCCTCACCTTCCGGGCGCAGCGCCTTGACGGCGTCGAAAATCGCCACTGCATGGTCCTGCAGGCCGCGCGAGGCCGCAATGAACCCAATATCGGTCAGTGTTCTAAGCTCTTCCTGATTCAAAATATCTGCCATCATACTTGTCCTGCTCAATCCATGTGCAGCGCTGCGTTGACGACCGCTTTGGCCTTTCTTGCGCGCTTCAATGCACTCGACCTAGCAAGCATCCCGGGGCGCAAGTGTACAATTTAATACACTTCCAACGTCCCCGATCTTTTAGGCAGACACTGCGCGCCAAAGCCCCGAAAGGCGCCCAGTGATTAAGTCATTCGATTGCAGGACAGCTATATTATGATCAAATTTCTAAACATGCTTTCAAAGCGAAACGATGTGGCGCTGGCCTTCCTGCTGATCTGCATCGTTTTCATGATGATCCTGCCGCTGCCGACATTTGTGGTCGACATCCTGATTGCGGTAAATCTTTGCTTGGCGGCGATTTTGCTGATGGTGGCTGTCTATATCTCGGACGTGGTCCGGTTTTCGGCCTTTCCATCGATCCTGCTTCTGACAACGCTGTTCCGCCTCGCTTTGTCGATCACGACGACAAGGCTGATCCTGCTGCAGGGCGATGCGGGCGAGATTATCGATACGTTCGGCAACTTTGTTGTCTCGGGCAATCTGGTTGTCGGTGCGGTCATCTTTTTGATCCTGACCATCGTTAACTTCCTTGTGATCACCAAAGGCTCCGAACGGGTCGCCGAAGTTTCGGCGCGCTTCTCGCTCGACTCCATGCCGGGCAAGCAGATGTCGATCGATTCCGACATGCGCGCAGGCATGATCGAAATAGACGAGGCGAAGAAGCGGCGCGGCAAACTGGAAAAGGAAAGCCAGCTTTACGGTGCGATGGATGGCGCCATGAAGTTTGTCAAAGGTGACGCGATTGCCGGCCTGATCATCATCGCCGTCAATATCATCGGCGGCGTTATGATCGGCACCTATCAGCGCGGCATGACAACGACCGAGGCGCTGGATGTCTATGCGATCCTGACGATTGGTGACGGTCTGGTGGCACAGATCCCGGCTCTTTTCATCTCGATCACCGCTGGTTTTATCGTCACCCGCGTCGCCTCCGAGGAAAACGAGGATCTCGGCAGCGACATGGCAAGCCAAATCGTGAGCGAACCCAAGGCCCTGATGATCGCGTCGGGCATCCTTGTCGGTTTCGCCATCGTGCCCGGCTTTCCCACCGTGATCTTTCTGGTTCTCGCCGTCATGTGCGCGGGCATCGGTTATCTGATGATGAAACGGAAGGCTGAGTCGTCCGGCTCCGCAGCCGGGGGCGGCGAACTGCCATCCTTTGCCCCGGCGATCCGGCCACATAACACGCCCCCGTCCTTTCCTGATGAAGGCGACAGCTTCGAAAAGGTTGAACCCGTCACATTCGCGCTAACGGTCCCGTTGATCGTTGATATCGCCTCTACCGTACGTGCAGCGATCCGGCCCGAAAAGCTCGATAACGAAGTCGCGCGGGTCAGGCGCGCGCTCTATTTCGACCTTGGTGTGCCGTTCCCGGGCATCAATCTGCGGTTGAACGATAACCTCAAGGACGGCGAATACCGGATCATGGTCAACGAGATCCCGGTCGCCTCGGGTCAGGCGCGCCCCGGCTTTGTCATCGTGCGCGAGACCGAGGCGAACCTGAAGATGTTCAACATCCCTTATGAAATCGGCGAGGAATTCTTGCCAAATACCCCCAGTTATTGGGTCGCAATGAAGCATTATCGCATGGTCGAAAGGGCTGGCATCCAAGTGATGACGCTGTCGTCCATGCTCACCTATCACCTGGCGCATGTTCTCAAAAACAACGCGGCAGAGTTCATCGGCATCCAGGAAACGATGTATCTGATGAACCAGATGGAAAAGAACTATGGCGAGTTGGTGCGCGAAGCCACCCGCGCCTTGCCGATCACGACGATCACCGATGTGCTGCAGCGTCTTGTCAGCGAAGAAATCTCGATCCGCGACATGCGCACAATCCTTGAGGCTTTGGTGGAATGGGGCCAACGCGAAAAAGACCCGATCATGCTGAACGAACATGTACGCAGTGCCCTGTCGCGTTATGTCACCTTCAAGTTTTCTGGCGGGCAGAACATTATTCCAGCCTATCTGTTGTCAAAGGAAATCGAGGACGAGGTGCGCGGCGCGGTTCGCCAGACAAGCGGTGCCTCGTATCTGGCGCTGTCGCCCGATGTCCATCGCCAGATCATCGCGGCGCTGAAAGAGGCGACGGGCACGCTATCGCCGCATGCCAATATGCCGGTCCTGCTTGCCCCGATGGATATCCGCCGCTTCATGCGCAAGGTGGTCGAACGGGACTTTCCCAACATGGCGGTCCTGTCATTCCAAGAGCTGTCGGCAGATGCGAACATCCAGCCGCTTGAGCGCATCAAGATGGGTGCCACCGCATCGAGCGAGCTGCTCTCCGCATCCTGAACAGGCCTGAAAACAAAAGCAAAAACCCTCCGATCAGCCGTTTGTAAATAAATCGGAAAAAAGTTGCTCCTGTACAGAATAGTACACCTGGTTGACGCGTAGTCACATAGAACGACGCGTATTTGCGCAGCAGAAAGGATGCACCAACCAATGGATAATTCGGTCACCGCTCAGCCGCTTTCGCCCACCATCATCGATGGTCAGGCGACATCGCAAGACACAGTCGTTCCGCTGGACAACACCAATGCGAACGCGCTGACATCAAGCGATGCCAAGGCACGGCAATTTGCAGACATGTTGAACCAGCAACAGCAAATCACCGAACTTGGCATAAAGTACGAAACTTCTGTTTTCGATGCGGCGCAGGATGTTCAGATCAGCGCAGCTTACTCAGAACCCGCCAAGCTGGCCAAACTGTAACGGAGAGGGGTTCAAGCGGTCGTGGGTAAGCATATGATCAACTGGTCTGAGGAGTTCGCCGATTTACCGCCCCCGGTGAAGGACTCAATTGTTCAGAAGTCCGTTGTTCGGACATTCTCGCACAACAGTATCATCTACTTCCAGGAAGACGAAGCGACCAGCTTTCATTTTGTGGTGTCCGGACATGTCCGCCTATCCTACCTAATGGAGGATGGCACCGCGATCCTTTACACGATCGTTCCACCCGGCCACAGTTTTGGCGAATTGGGGGTGCTGGATCAGGGTCAATATCCCGATACAGCATCCGCAATTGGGACGACAAAAATTCTGTCGGTGAAGGCCGATCTGAATGGCAGCGCGCACAATTACTCCAATGAATTGGAAATTGCGTTGGGTCGTTTAATCGCGAAGCGCTACCGCACTTACATTGACGTCACCAAAGGTCTCTACCTCAAAACATTGCAGGCACGGTTGGCGCAATCGCTTCTCCGGCTCGTCGACAATCTTGGCGAACGGGCCTGCTACCAAGGCCGCGACGTGGCTTGCCTGGGCCCCGCCGTTAATCAAAGCGACCTTGGATCGATGGCGCGCGGCACGCGCGGCAATATCAACCGAACGCTGAAAGGTTGGGAGCTGAAGAACTGGATCGCGATCGAGAACCGCAAAATTCTGATCCTCGATCGGCAGTCAATTCTGAACCTGACATATGACGAATAGGATCAAAACGATGATGACCGAAGATTTGAATTTCCGCATGACCGATCTTGAAGAACAGCTTGCTGCGCCAGACGGTGCGCTGGTTCAGGCGGTAACGCTGTCCGCGCTCGCCGCGGCAGGTGAACGTATTTCCAGCCAAATTGCCGCTGGCCTGCCGCCCGCTGAATATGAGCTAGCCAAGAAAGCCTATGAAGGTCTGGCCGCCGCGCATGAGATTATTTCCGTATTTCCAACCGGAAAACACGACCAACAAGCAACCTCAGAAAGGACTTAACAATGCCAACTATCTCAGACTCCGCAGGTATCTCTCCATCTGCCGGCAATCCGGCTTTTGGAGACGGTGTTAACGTCAATCGTGACGGCTTCGACCTGATATTCCGCCAGAACCAGCTACAAGGCCAAATGGCAGCAATCGAAGAAGACATTCGTGAAATCGAACAGAATACGAACCTGTCCGACACCGAAAAGATGTTTTCAATGCAGATGGCAATGAACGCCTGGTCGGCCATTACGAACCTACGGTCAAACATGCTCAAAAACGTATCCGACTCGCTGAAGACTATCGCGCGCAACGTCGCCTAACTTAGTCGGCCACCGCCGGTCGGGATGGTGGCGAAAGCGTGACAACCGCCATTTCACGAAGGTCTGTGGGCCTTTCATTCGCATGCGCGCAGCCCAACGCCGCACTATCAGAGATGAGTAAAGATCATGGTCGATGAAAACGCCTATGTCTTAAAGGTCCTTACGGGTGCACAGGCCGGGGCCGAAGTCTCAATTGCCGAGGCGGAATACGTTCTTGGCTCTGGCCCTGATGACGATCTGAATTTTGTGGATCTCAGCCTGAAACCCGGTCATGCGCGTCTGCAGCTGGAAAATGGGCTAATCAAGATCGCAGGTGGTGCTGGCACCGTGAAAACACGGTCTGGCAAAAACATCCTTGCCGGAGATGAGACCTGGCAAGAGATCGACGCGCTCGACATCATCACGATTGGCACCACTTCCTTTGCCATTGGCTTGCCTTCGGCAGACTGGTCGTCGATTGAAAACCTCGGCCCCGCGCAGGACAGCACCAAAGCCTCCAATCCACCCCCGATTGTCACCCAACCCCGTTGGGGCCTCAAACAATATGCGACCGCGTTCGCAATCATTGGCGCGGTTGTCTTGGCCGCAATGTGGGTGGCCAATCAGCCCGCCGGTGCGGGTGGCACGGTCCAGGTGGTGGATGACCGACCTGATCTTGAGATTGTGAATGCCGCTTTCAGTCAGTTTCCATTCGCCGCCAATATCGCCGTCAGCCAGGAAGTTGACGGCGTGATCGAGGCGAACGGGTATGTCGACACACCCGCCGAAAGGCGTGCGTTGCGCAACGCCATCGATGAAACGGGCATACCGGTCCGGTTTCGCATCTGGTCACGCGCCATCATCGAAAATGAAGTACAGGCCATTGTGGAAAATCAGCAGATCCCGGTGCAGTTTTCGGTTGGTTCAGACGGGGTGCTGACCCTTCGCGGCGATGTATTGGATCAAACGCGCGTGGACCGGCTTGTCGCAACGCTTTCCGAAAGCGTGGCGGGCGTGGCAGAGATGGATGTTCAGGTCCAGACGGCCAACACCTACCTGACGCAGATCCGTGCCCTTCTTGGCCGGTCTGAGCTGCAGGATACCGTGATCATTCGCCTTGACGGCACCTTGATCGAGGCGAATGGCATCGTTGTCGCTGACAAGGTCGACAACTGGGTCGGCTTCATCCAGTCCTATGCGCGCCGCTACGCAGATCGGATCGCACTGCGGTCTTTTGTGCAATTGGTCGATGAAAATGGTGAGGTACTCGCCAATCCGGTTTCAGCACAGCCCGGCCTGCCGGTGATCATCGGATCGGTCGAGGCGTTGCAGCAGGGACCACTTGCTGGCCCCGCATTTTCCCCTTTGTTCCAAGAGCTTGAGGCCAACACGTCCTCTCTGCCGTCAAATGCTTTGCTGAACAATGCGCTCAACAATCGATCAAATACAGCCCCGGCCCGAGAGGGTGGTGACAGTGATACAACCGACGGTGCTATCGGGCAGGCCAACGACGTGGGTTTGATCCTCGACCTCAACCGGCTGAAAGAAGGGTCTTTCGGGGCACAAGACGTCTTTGAAGGTTTCAACGAAACCGCACTCGCCAGCGCCAACACAGCCGAGGAAGTTGTATCAAACGTCGCAGCCACGGCGTCAGATGCAGCCAATGCGCCAGAGGCCTTGACCGTGCAAAACGCCGTGATATTGCCGCAATTCCTCAACCACGCATCGCGCCCCGAAAGCATCCGTGGCACCCGTGTTCTCTACAATATGACCAAGGCGGTCCTGTCAGAAGAGACCGGCGTCGCCGCACCTCCGAATTACATCACCGAATTGGCCCAGCTGGGCAATGTCGATGCCACATTGGCGCAAATGACCTATCTGTGGGAGCCGTTTCTGGGCAGTCAGGATGCACAAGATGCGTATTTGCAGATGCTCGTCACACCGGCGACCGATTTTACCGAGTGCTGGGACAATTCAATCACAACCGTTGGCAATCTGCCTATCAGCCTCTTCTGGCTCGATTATCTGAGCGTGACCGATGACGTCGATATCAGCGCTATCCATATCGATGCACAGGTTCTGCTGCTTGAGGCCGCTTTGAACCCCACGCGCTTGACCGCCTGTGCTGCGCGTCTGAGCGAACGCCACAATATCAACCTCGCCGCCTTATCGCTCTATCTGCAAGAGATTTCGCTGAACCCGGAATTCATTCGCTACATGGTCAGGCGCGTGGAGGCTTATCCGCTTGCGCTTTCTGGCGTCAATCTGGGCTTTCAGAACCGTTATGTGCAATTAGCGAACGGTAATCGGCTGAACGAAGGCGAAGCACCCGTACCAAGCAGCCTTTTGTTGAATGTGGGCGAGTTGGGTGTTCTAGTTAAGGAACGCGATCAGCTGTCTGTGACAATCTACGATTCATCTCTGCACTGGAAATCAGGAGGGTAGCGTGATGCATTTACAAGACCAGACAGTACGCTGCTTGACCTCCAAAAAACGCGACAGAAAAGACCAACCCAAAGTGACAGGAGCACGGTAATGGGTATACGCACCATGATTTTGCTGAGCGTGGTATTCGCCGTTACAGCCTGCACGACCCTCGATGACAAACGCACGTCACGGCTTGACCGGGATGCAATCCCCGATCTGGAAACCGGTAGCGATGACACGCGTGGCCTTGCCATCAATACGCTTTTCGTCAATCGCAGCGGGGTGACCGGGCTGCAGGAAGACACATTCCTGACGCTTGAAAATGTCGAAGACCTGGACCCGGCCTTTCGCACCGAGCAGGCACAAAATATTCAAGAACTCAACGGTGCCGGGGCTGATCCGTTTAACCCGAACCAGCGGGTCGAGATCCGGTTTGAAGAGGACCCGCTGACCCTTGTGGTCGATCAACTATTGGGCGGGCTGCTTTCGGCCAATTATATCGCGGCAACACCGCTGATTGGCACCGTCAACTTCGAAACCCGTGCGCCTGTGCTACGGTCTGAAATCCCTACAATCCTGCGCGATATTCTGGGCGCACAGGGATATGTGATGAAACTGATCAACGGCGTCTATCAGATTGGCACGCCGGAAACGATTGAACAGCTGGAATTGAACGCCGCTGTCGGGGCCAGTTCGGAATTCGAAAACCGTGTGATCCGCGTGGGTCGCGGCAATCTGGAAGACATCACCAACGTTGTCTCTCAAATCTTGCCACTCGGAGCTTCGGTAACGCCGGTGCCCAATGAAGGGACATTGATCGTCAGCGCCAGCGCCGCCGATATCAGTGCCGTGGTCAATCTGGTGAACACACTTGTCGACACCGGCGCAACACAGGATCTGGTGACCATCGTCACCTTGGAACGCAGCGCGCCTGAATCCGTGGCGGCAGCGCTCTTGTCCTATTACGAGCAGCGCAACACACCGCGGTCCCGCATTCCCATCGTGATCCCGCTTGAGAACCAGCAATCGCTTTTGCTTGGCGCGCGCGACGCAGGCACCATGAACAATGCACGCCAATTGGTACGGGGGCTCGACCGCGATCTGCGCGACACAGCGTCTTTGCGGATCATTCCTTTGACCCATCTGCCTGCCGCTGAAATCTCAGCTCAACTGAACGAAATCTATGGATTGGCGGCACCGAATGTAAATCTCGACCAACCGCAAGGGCGTGATGTGGACACATCCGTTCTGGTGCCCGCCAATATCAGATCCGAAAACGCCGCAGAAGACGCCCCGCCCGAGGCTGAATTTGCACGCGCCGCCAGTGCCTCACCCGCCGGCGTCTCAATTGTGCCGGACAGCCGCAACAACGCACTCCTTGTCTACGCGACGTTTGACCAATTCAAACGTATTCGCGAAGTGGTCAACGCCCTCGATCTGCCACTGGCGCAAGTGGTGATCGAAGCGACGATTGTCGAGGTGACTTTGAACAACAACCTCAGCTTTGGCGTGCAAGCGTTTTTGAACCGAAACAACACGATTGTACGCTCTGCAAGAACGCAGGCGCCAACGGATCCCGGAACCGCCGGATTTTTCGGTCAGTTTACGTCGATTGGCGGCTCTTCGGTCGATGTCGTTCTGGAGGCGCTTGAAAGCGTGACCGATGTCCAGATCATTTCATCACCCTACCTGACCGTCCTTGACGGCAGCTCTGCGCGACTTTCCATCGGTGACGAAGTGCCGTTTTTGACAAGTTCAACCGATGCCGAAAGTGATGGAACAACCACCACGACAAACGAAATCGAAATCCGGGAAACGGGCGTTATCCTTGAGGTCACGCCAAGTATCGGCGCTGACAACGCCGTCATCCTGAACATCGTGCAAGAGGTCAGCTCTGTCGCGCCGGCCGGAGAAGAGGCGAACGAACTGACACCCGTCATCAGACAGCGGCTCATCACGTCCGAGATCGTCGTGCAATCAGGCAGGACGGCACTTTTAGGTGGTCTGATCCAGGACAGTCAAACCGATGTTGTAACGGGTGTTCCGGTTGTCAGCGATATCCCGGTTGTTGGCGAGCTTTTCAAGCAAACCCGGAACGATATCGCCCGGACCGAGCTTTTGGTGATGATCACCCCCCGGGTTGTGCGCAAACCCTCGCAGCTGGACAACATCACCCGTCAATTGCGCGAGGGACTGCGGCGTTAGTCAAGTCGGACAAGGCAGATGCTCATCGTGTCGCAGCGCTAGGCGAATGTGACGGGTTCTGACAGATAAAGGGCGGCGTGTAGGGCCGCCCTTTCGTCTCACTTGTCCACGAATTTTAGCGGACTACTCGGCTAATCCTTTCCGGCTTTCGCGGCATTTCTCTCGGAACACGGGTCAAGTCCCCTTAGAATTGCTTATGCCCGCCCAAGTCCAGCGACTCTGATTCAGAAAATGTCGCTCTCTGCACCATCTCTAGTGTTTACAGAAAGCGGAGCGGTTGGATCAGAAGGCCGCAAGGGCCCTGCACCACTCCACTCGGCTTCAATTCTATCCATCATTTCTTGACTGACATTAGCTTCAAAAACATCCTCTTCGTTTAGCATTTTGAGCATGTCACCTTCGTTGTACAAAATGATCTGAGTAAAAGCGCGGAGGAACGCATCAGGGTTTTCGCGAGCCTCATCAATCGAAAAGACGAAGCCCTTTTTCGTTTCGTCAATCTCTGGGACACCGGGCCCAGTGTCAGGCATTTCCGAGCCTGGGTGGAATTGCAGTGTCCAACCGGCCTTATGGTAGTTCTCAAGCTTTGCCATTAGCGTGGGCGACAGCGCAATTTTGTTTGCGATCTCACGGGGAAGCTTGGTGTCCGTCGAGGTCATCGCGTCCAGTGTCTGCACATTTCTGTCAAATGGGCTCAACAGCTGACCTTCAACGCCAATATCCGCATCAAAGACACCCGCAAACCGTGACTCGTCCACAACCGATTTATTGCTGGTCCCCCCGAAACGAGGCGGGAGTTTGTCTTGTACATAGCCAACAAACTTGCCAAGCCCGCTCGCCAAATTGTTGGGCTGTTTTACGAAGAAATCTGCAACCTCCTTCATGCGCGATCTATTCGCCGATTCAGGTGCACGACCAGTATCAGCTTCAAACTGATGGCCGCCGATGGTTCCGTCATCGTTGCCGCCACCAGCTTGGTTAGGTTCACCAATGTGCAACAAGGATAAGTCGGCTGATCCCATAGAATCTATGCGCGATGCCATCTCGTTCTCCCAGAACTAATAATTATCCCGATCGTAGCGAGACCGCCGAACTATGTTGTGTTGAATAATACTCTCGACCGCGCTGGTGCGGCTCGAAGATGAGGGCATGTTGTCTATTCTTTTCGAGGAAGATCTGGCCGTCACGTTTGACATGGACTATGCGATGTTTCAGGTGACCTACCAGTTGAAGTCGAAAAGATCGCACTTCCCGACAAAACCTATACGAAGTCGGTCACCAATCGCGGCAATGCAATGATCGCACTGATCGACGAGACCTCTCAGGTGGAATCCGAGCGGACCGTGGTTGAGGTCAAGCTGTGAGGCCAGTGCCCGATAGCGTGACCTAGCTGGCCAGCTGCATCAACAGCAGTTCACGCTGCGCGCAGCGTTGTTCGCCGCGCAACCGCGCATCCCCCCGAGCCAAACGTGCAGCGAGCGCAAGCTGACGTTTCGCCATCTTCTTGTCACCTGATCGCAAGGCACTGTAACCCGCGATCAGGTAGGTGCGCGGATGCGCATCGTGACAGGTGATGCTTTCCTTCGCAAAGACCAGCGCGGTTTCATATTCCTCCTGATGGCACGCACAGGCTGCCAGCCCCAACAAGGAAACCGAGCGCAGTTCGGGATTTGATGAAAGGATCGTAAATGCATATGCCGCGTCAGCGATCTGCCCATTCCCGAAGGACCGCACACCGAAGTCATAGATGATCCACGGATCGATACCTGCCTCGCCAAATGCTTCGGGAAGCTTTTCTTCCAAACCCTGCAGGCCCGTATGGATCGCGGCGCCCACACCATTTTTCTCTGCAAAGACAGATACTAAACCTTGCTCATCAGCTTCGATATGGGCGATTGCTTTAAAGCTTTCGCACAAATCCGACTTCGAAAACGTGATCATATGGCCCGTCTCATCGACCGGGCGAACACTGGACAAATCAAGTGGCGACAACATCGCCTTTATGTCCTCAACCTTATGAAACACCGGGCGCTCCCTGTAAAATTCCCTGATATCATATTAGGACATAAAGACTGAGATGTACTATTGGACACAATTCGCGACATTTTTGATGCTGGCGGCAAGGCCCGCATTTGATGCCCAAATGGCCAGTCTGTCTTGCGGATGCGGGTCAATCTCACGCGAAAGCTTCAGCGGCATTCAAATGATGGCACCGCTTCAAAGCGCAAGGGCAGACGCGATCACGCCACCCTAATGGGCCAGCAAAACGGGCATTCCCTGCTGTTTGACCATCGCGTTGGTGGTGCCACCAAAGAAACGTTCGCTCCAGTGACTACGGCCATAAGCCCCCATGACAACAAGATCGACGTTATGCTCCTGCGCGCGTGCTTCAATCGCCTGTGCTGTGGATTTGCGCCCGGTGACATATTCCTCCACCGTGACGGTACAGCCGTGATGGCTCAACCAAGTGGCAAGGTCGGCACCCGGATTGTCCCCATCGCCGTAGCGCGATGGATCAGCATCAAAGCTGGCGATCAGCACCTCTTTGGCAGATTTCAAAAACGGCAGGGCAGCCCTGACAGCACGGGCGGCATGTATGCTGCTATTCCAGGCAATCATCACGGTCTCAGGGGCCAGGGCGTTCTTTCGTGCCTCGGCGTTCAGGATGACGGGGCCTGGGGCCTCGAACAACAGCCCGTAAACCACATTGTCAAAGGCATTTGAATCGCTGCGCAGACTGTTCTGCACCACGCTGAGATCGGCAAAAAGTGCACGGATCGCGACCTGATCATGCATCGCTGCGGGCTCAACACACAGCGTTGAAACCTCACCGGTCAGGCCCTCCTTGACCAAATGATCCCTTGTTTCGCTTTGCTTGACCGACAGGCGTTTGGCCATCTCATTGCGCTTTTCGATCCAGCTTTCGGGGATCACGGGCACAGCATAGGGGGCCGCCGTCATCGTAAAGGTCAAAAGCGGGACCGGTCCCAAATGCATGACACAAAGCCGCCCTTGGGCCGCATGCGCGGCCGCGACGACAGGCGCAAGATCGGCAGTCGTGCCATCCGGACCTTGCAGGACGAGAATGGTGGTGTTTTTCATACTAGGACCTCTTGGCGAACCTGCCCTGACCCTAGCCAGGACCGACAGCATAGGATTGAGATTAGTCAATCCGGCGCGATGCAGGTGGAACGTCGGACCAATGCCATTGCGGAGTTGGGTCCAATGCAGCGCTACGCCTGTGGTCACATTGACCAAAATCAAGACGAGGCCGGGGCCGCCAAGGCAAAACACCTCTATGTTGATCCCGGCCATGACACTGACCGACAATCTTTTGCTATTCGCGCTTTGTGCCGGAGTCGTTTGGTTTTCGGGCGCGCGGCTGGCCTATCTGGCCGATGCGCTGGCAGACAGATTCCAACTGGCCAAATCGCTGGTCGGCCTGCTTTTATTGTCGCTCGCCACATCTTTGCCAGAGGTCGCAACCACTCTGTCTGCCGCCGTCAGTCAGGCGCAGGATCTGGTGCTGAATAACCTTTTTGGGGGCATTGCCCTGCAGACCGCGATCCTTGGCGTGGCAGATTTCTGGGCACGGGGGGCGATCACGAACTACCCGCGCAAGGCCAATCACGCGTTAGAGGCCACGCTGCTGGTCCTTTTGTTGTCGATCACCCTGATCATCAGCATTGTTGATGAGCCTGCCACGCTCTTTCACGTCGGCGTCGGCAGCATTTTGATCGCAGTGTTTTATGCGGGCACAATCTGGCTTTTGCGCCGTTATGACGGATCCAGCGACTGGATCCCCGTTGATCAGCCCGAGCCGGAAGAGGCCAGCTTTCCCGACCTGCGCGATGACACGCAGATGTCCAACACCGCCCTGACCACGCAGACTGTTGCGGCCTGCATCGCGATCCTGATTTTCGGGCTCTTGCTGGTGCAATTCGCTGAAAGGATTGCAGAGCAATCCGGGCTTGGCACCAGTTTCGTGGGTGTCACGCTGCTGGCTGCGGCCACGTCGCTGCCGGAACTGACCACCAGCATCACAGCCGCACGGATCGGCGCTTACACGATGGCAATCTCCAATATCTTCGGCAGCAACCTGATCATGCTGGTGTTGGTCTTCCCTGCTGATCTTCTGTTCCTTGGAGGCCCGATCCTGCGGGGGACATCCCCAACGGTCAACCTCGCCCTTGGCTTCGGGATCGCGGTCACCGCGATCTATCTGGTGGGTCTGATCATAAGGCGCAAACCACGCATCGGCGTACTCGGTCTGGACAGCGTGCTAGTCATCGTGACGTTTCTGGCGAGCCTTGGGGCCTACTACTATGTCAGGTAGAACAATGCGGGCACTTTGAGAAATATCAGCCCGAAGCCGCCTGCGCTGACTAGCCTGTGACCGAACCAAGTGATCAGAGGCCGGTGTGATGACGCAGTTTCAAACACAACCCATAATCAGGCTGGGCGCTGTATCGGCGGCAATGACAACGCTTTTGTTGCTGGCATATCTGCTGACGCTGGCATTGGGGCTGATGTCTCTGCCAAATCCAGACCAGCCGATCGGTGATCCTTACTTTACCCTGATGGAACTGTTGATCATCGTCATGGTGCCGATCATCATCCTGATGATGGTTGCCATCCTGACAATCTGTCCGGCATCCCGCAAACCGCAGGCCATCGCGGCACTGGTTTTTATGGCGATGATGGGCACGATAACCATGTCGGTTCATTTCGCTATTCTGATCCTGCAACCCAATCCCGCTTTTGCCGACATGTCGCGGGTGCTGACGTTCACATGGCCATCGGTGGTCTATGTTTTGGACATTCTGGCTTGGGACATCTTTTTTGCCCTCGGTGTGATCCTCGCGGCAGGCACGTTTGACACCGGTCCGCTGGCCTTTTGGATCCGCCTGCTGCTTTGGACCAGCGGCCTCCTCGCACTGGCAGGGCTGGCCGGCGTGCCGACAGGCGACATGCAACTTCGCAACATCGGGATTGTGGGATATGCCGTTGTCTTCCCCATCGCAACGGCCCTGATCGGCGTCTATTTTCATAGACTGCCCCATATGCGAGGGTCTGGTCTGTTCCCTGACGTGGCCAGCTAATAATACAATATCGAGTGTGCCGCCAAAAAAGCCGAGACGCCCGGCTTGCCAAAATCGCCTGCCTCCGCCTGCCCTACTTAAATATCCTTCCGGCCGGTCATGAATGACACCGAATTGCATTTTATTTGAGCAAAACACAGGAGGTAGAGCCACAATCCCAAAGAGAAATTGCGTCTGTATTATTCAATACACTCGTCCGCCAACCTTTCCGTGATCGTTGAACAAAACAACGAATCCATCTTCAACCGGTCCGTAAAGGGGAAAAGAACATGCCCAATATTCTGAAGCATTCATACAATTTCTTCAACGGACAGGACAAAATGCCCGAGCACATGCTCAAAAAGCTGGGCGAGCAGAACAGACCCAAAGGTTATCTTTCGGGAAAGTGGTGGGCCTTTAAGCGCGAATTTCGGACAATCGCGCATCACAAACCAAAGCTGGATCTCAAACCGGGCAATATCAGATTTGAGGCTTTCCAACGTAACGCACGCGCACCAATTGCGGGCCCAATCACGCATGGTCGCGAAACCGTAAGCCTATCCACACGCAAACCTGACCAATTACCCGACCCACTTAAGCAATTGGGCGGCGATCGCGCACGCGAGCAGGCTGAAATCCGGGAGATAAGAAGAGAGGTTGCAGAAGACTTTGTAGATTTTGCCAGCGATCCGAAGATGCAGGAATTGAGAAGCAAGGTCGGCAAGTTTCTGGATGTCGTAAAACTCAAAAACAGTCTCGACCACAAGGATGGATCGCGGAACACATCGAAAAAGACGGATACTTTTGTTCACGCCGAACGCACGCTTCTTCGTATCCGAGCGGATGCCGTGGGCGCCCTCCAACGCGCACTTGTATCGCTTGAACGCGATGCGGCGCGCGAAGGTGCCCTTGTCCCTTTCGATGGAAAGTACAAAGAACTCATGGGTTTTGCCGTCGATCTGGCATTGCCTGATGTGGCTATTGCACTTCGGGACAGGCCAGGATCAGACGCGCAGCGACTTCTCAACAACGATAGCGCTATCGATATCTACGCAACGATTGAGCAGAAGCGCAGCGAATTCGCGGAACGCCTGTCAGGCATTCGCCAACAGGTCGGCGTCGACCCCAAAGATCGGGCCAAGGTCACGGGTGCATTTCTTCACGCCATTGCCGACAGCACGTTGATCACGGATGCCGAAAAGAAGATCCGCAAGACAGAAACCACACAAATCGCCGCCAAGACCGCCCTGCGCCAGATTGAAGTGGGCAGCGAACTGCTTTTGGCAGTTTCCACAGGTAATGCGATCATGGACACTGCACTGACCACCATGAATACCGACCTACCCGAGGTGCGTGCGGTCCTGAGTCAATTGCGTGAGAATTACTATGCTGACGTCGCAGCATTTCGTTTTGTCGCACAATTGGGCGGTCAGGACAAAAGATACGTCGGCTTCCTGAAGAAGCTCGATCAAATAAAGCAAGCTCACAGCAATCACCCGAACTCGCCGCCGCCCGAGATGACGCGTCATGACTTGGCCAAACGGCTTCCTGAAAACCTTAGGCTTGAATTGGAACAACACGTCTCCATCGCCAAACTGGCCGCCAAAGCCAGAGATGCATATGACGTCCAAAGGGCACGCATGTTCCGCTCGCTTGGCCTCGAACAAGGTCAGAGAGCGGAAAAGGCGCTGAACATCGCTGCGCGAGGAATAGAGGTTATCGACCTGAGTACTCTCGACAATGATGAACAGCCCGCCCCGCAGACGGAGCGGAGGTTCCTCGACGAGGAAAGCACGATACGAGCCATCAAAAGCCTGTCACGCGGAAACAAGGAAGGGGCGTTTCAGATCGCGCGATTTGCAGCATGTATGGAAGAGTTGGTGGCGTTGGAAACGCAGGTTCTTGGATACAATTCCTTGTATCTGGACCCTGACCACGTCTTCAGCTCGCAGATGATCATGCAGGTCACAGGCCTGACCGACAAAGACATCGAGCAATTGGGTTATGATCAAACGCAAGTCCCATTCACCAGGGAAAACATGGTCCGCCTCGGCGAGACCGGCTTGAACAATGCCAAGGAAGCACAGGGCATCCTCAAGAAAATCTATTCAGCAACCAACAAGACATTGGGTGATCGCAGTAATCAGGTCGCCCTTTTGGCCCGATTGGACCATGAAACACGTGTCATGGCAGAGCAAATTCATAGTGATGTCACGACCGACGCGCAATTGATGTACGACTTCGTCGGCGAAGGCACGGATACCAATGTATCCGCCCTGGAACGGCGCACCCGCGCGTTTCGAGGCATAAATGGTGCTATCCAAGAGGCCCTTTTTGGCGATCCCAATCTGCAAAACCCTTTTGCGGTCGCGCTGAAGCATGAGGGCGGTGCATTCGATGATGCCGAGCAACGCAAGCTACCCCTTCTTGCACAGAAGGCCGGGTATGAGCACGGGATCAAAGACAGAATGGCGGTTCTTGCACGCGCAACTGATAACGCACGTGTTCTCAACCCCGATACAAAATCCGGACTGACATGCGCAAAACTCATCATGAAGGCATTGCATCTGAACGAAAAACTGAACTTGATTGATGAAGAACTCGCCGCATTGCCGCGGCCGCGCAACGCCGCCCAGGAAAGCGAGTTCGAAATCTATGGCAGAATTCAAAATGAAACCCGGCGGGAGTTAGATCGCACACAACGCCGTCTTGCGGGATTTGATGAAAACGCATTCCGCGTCGCCTCCGGGAGGCAAAGAAGGCTTGGCAGATTTGATGCCCCGTCGATCCAGCACCTTGAAGCGTTTCGAGACGCGGCAGAAGCAATCGTCTTTATTAAGGAGACTGCTCCCAAGCAATTGAAAGATCTTCAAGCCAAGATCGACAACGAAAAACGCGCGCAAATCATCGCGCTTGATCGACGTGCCAGCTCCGCACCGGGCATGTTCAATGCGGTCTACCGGATGATCCATACAGCCGTAATCGAACATATGTCACCCGATCAACGGGTTGATCCGCCAGAGGGTCATCTGAACGCTGTCTATAATATGGCAGGCAAGCGGGATGAAATTCTGGAGACACTCACAACCTGGGGAATGGATGTCGATGCGTTTGCATGTGAAATCGATTATGTTCTGGGCCAGCCGATCGATGGCGGCATTCTAAGTACCGTAAAGAATGACATTCGAAATCATAGCTTCTTTGAGCTTCTGAATTTTGATGAGGAAGGGCTTCCATCCACACCACATTGGAGCACGAAGCTGCCCTTCTTGTTGCAGGGTGTCATGGGTCGAAAGCCAACGATGTCCGAGGTGGGCAAGGATCTTCGTGGCGCCTACCATCTCATGGACAATTACTGGAACAACAAGCGGCAGATTGACAACGTTCTGCGCGAAGATTTCGAAAGCTTGTTCAGCGTGCTTCGACCCGGCGAAAAGTACGATCTGGCCGCGGGCTATCAGCACGAGATCAACACGCGAAAGATCCCGCTCGATCCCACGGCTTCGATCAGGATGAGAGTGCGGGCATCGCGGTCTTTCCAGGAACGTCTGCGCGTGGAAGTCAATCAGGACGGTGGTTACAAGATCTCCGGCCTTTCCGCATGGCAGCTAGGCACGAGATCCGACATCGAGATTGCGCCATCGTTGCTACCCGACGCGGAAGGTGTCCCGGTCCTTGAGCATCTGAACCCCTACACCCGCATCGGCCCCAAGGCCGAAGGGCGTTTGCATTATGGCCGCAGCAATGGATACACGATCACCTTCCCACCTGGAGAGGCCGGCAAAACTGCGGCCATTCAGCTTCTGATGAAAGCGACGGAGCAGGAAAAACCCAGCGCGCATGTCATCGAAATGGCAGATCACGTTGCCGTTGTTTCGGGGCGAGACAACCAGCAACGCGCGCGCGCGGGTATGATGGGGCTGTTCGGCGTCGCCATGAACGCGGGCAACGCCGTCAATCGCGATGAAAGCCAGGTGAATACGGGTTCGACCGATCAGCAAGGCATCGGTCACGAGCACTTCAGCGGCATCAATTGGCAACGCGTGCAGAAATTCGAAGAGCACGAGAACGTTGATGGAAAAACGGTCAAGACGGAGTTGGTCTATGAGCACAAGCTCTACACCGACCTCGAAATATACCGCACGTATTGGACGGGCATCGGCATCGGCACTGCCGCCGCGATGGAAGCCTCTGGCGTCCGGGCAGCCATGGACAGAACGTTCAACGATGGCGACACAGAAAAACCAAGCGGACAATGGGATGGCGCCGCTGGGACGGCCCTAACCGAAGACAACTGGCTGACGACCCACCTTTCGGTCAAGACAACGAATAAGCGTCAAATCGACTTCGACAAAGTAGGTCGCGATGGGCGAGAGTTGCTCAGAAACTCCCAGCTTTCCGAGACGACAGCACTCGGTGGCAGCAAATATCTCGTCGGTAAAGAGAAGAAGACTCTCGTCGCCGTTGTTGGTCGGCTCTTGTCGGATGAGGCGAACAAGGCAATCCTGGATAGCCGAAAGGAAGAGCTTCTCGGCCTGTTCAAGCTTGCAGAACATGACGCGCTAAAGGGTGCGAAGGTCGTGACGACCTATCGGTTGTCGGACGAAAAAATCAAACTCTACAACAATCTCAACACCGAAGCGCAAGAACTCCGAAACCAGGGATACACAGTGCAGGCCTCAGCCCTGGAACAGGATGCAAAGAAGCTTCTGAAAGAGCGCGAAAACTACACGTTGGGAAGCATTTCCATAGTGCAAGACAGCAATCAGAGTGCCGCCAAATTCCGTGGCGCCGGGATGGTGTTCCACCGCAAGAGACTCGCCGAGGTGAGCACGGAAAGACTGGTCGCAAAGGTGGAATTCTAAGGCGAGAATGCTGGTGCTTTGATCAATGGCACACTGCGGCACTCGTTAGTTATTGGCCTGTTGCCGTAGACCGTGACGATCGGGCCTAAAGCCGACTAAACCGATGGCTTTTGATCGGCATACTCGAATTTGGTTGTAACGTCCCATCTTCATTGATGAACAGCGTGAACGCATCCCAGTCTCCGCCGGTATGTGCTTTCATCTTTGAATGGAGCTTGGGCACCAGAGCGGCAGAGCTATCATTGTTTAGAAGAGCATATCTTCTCTCGGAACCGACAAAGAAACTCAGTTGGCTTCCAACACTTGAGCTTCCATCTACGTAGCCATGTTCATGGTCAAATCTACAGGCTGCGCTGATAGAACCCTCGGCGCTCTGGCCACCACAGCCCGATACAATTGATCGGCCAAAACTCGCTGCTCTTCCATTGGGTTCGACATACCTAATGCCCTGCCTGATTGGACAATCTGCGCTCACATGGAATGCCGTTGATCTCGTATTCAATGGTTAGACAACGCCCAATCATTCGTGCTGCTTGCGTTCGCAGCGAAAACCTCGAATTCACAGGTTGGGCTCGTTGCCGCCATCGGAGCAACCGAGGCATCTTATTGGAGGGCCCATATCGCGATAGGGGGACGGCCCACAAGGTCCGCCGTCGCAACACAGCCCATGCGAGGTGCATAGTGATGTGCCAAAGACGACTAGTCTAATTTGCCAATTTCACTTGGCTTTGCTCGAACACCGGTTCGAACGTCGCCAAGTATTCCTTCAGGTCGTTGGCGGACATCGGGCGTGCGAACGCGAAACCCTGTAACGTTTGGCAGCCCATTTCACGCAAAACCTTGGCGTGATCCATCGTCTCAACGCCCTCAGCCGTGATGTCGATTTTCAAGGAGCGCCCCATATCAACGATCGCGCGCACAAGCCCACGTGTGCCATCACTTTCGAGAAGCGGCGCGATCAGGCGGCGATCGATCTTCAGCGCACGCGGGGCGACACGCAGGACGCCAATGATCGACGCGTGTCCGGAGCCGAAATCGTCCACTTCAATCTCGATACCATGCTCTTTCAGGATGTCGATGTGGTGATCGATGATGGCGCCCTCTTCCTCGAGCAGGATGGATTCGAGCAACTCAAATGCAATGCGGGTACCGAGGGTGCGCATTTTGATGACCGAGTTGACGATGTCGGGATCGTGGATACGTCCGGCCGAGACATTGAAGGCCAATTTCGGAAGAACGAAGCCCTCATCCCGCAGCACATCCATGACACTGATTGCCTTCGCGAACATCATCCGGTCGATGTCCTTTACCACGCGCATCTGCTCAGCCACTGGGATGAACTCGTCGGGCGGCACTAATCCCTCACCGGGCCGCTCCCATCTGGCAAGAACCTCAAAACCTGAGATCAAGCCGGTTTCTGCATCGATCTGCGGGTGAAAGAACGGCACGAATTCTTCACGTTCCAAGGCCTGATGAATCTCGCCAGCACGGCGCCGGCTCCGGATCAGGTACTCGTGCAGATCATTTGTGAAAACCGCTACCTGGCCCCGGCCGCGACCCTTGGCCTTGAACAAGGCGGCGTCGGCAAAACTGAGAAGCTCGGCCGGATCGTTGGGCATCTGTTCGGCAAAGGCGAGACCGAAACTTGCGTCGAAACGACAATGCCTCCCCTCGAAAGCAAACGGCTTCTTGATGCGAGCGTGCACCTCTTCCACGACGGCATTGGCTTTTTCATCGCTCCGTCCGGGGGCGAGCAAGATGACGAATTCGTCGCCGCCAAGCCGAGCCGCAAAGTCGCCTTCGCCCGCCACTTCACGCAGAATGGTCGCGACGCGGCATAGCACCGCATCCCCGGCTGCATGCCCCAGCGTATCGTTAACTGCCTTGAAATGATCGAGGTCGATGCGGATCACTGCTTGGTTGCGCCTGCGTCCGGCTTTATCACCGCACCGCGCCGCCATTTCCTCGTCATAAGCACGCCGATTTGGCAGGCCCGTCAGTGAGTCGATCAGCGACAGCACTTCCATGCGCTTGCGTGCCGCCTCAAGCTCCTGTTCGCGGTGCACCTCTTCGGTCACGTCGAGGTAGCTGCCGTACCAGACGACAGCTCCGTCGGGTTGTGCGACGGGCGTGGATTTGCACTGAAGCCAGCGCAATCCTCTGTCGGGATGTTGTATCCGGTACCGGATGTCGAACAAATTCAGGGTCTCTCGCGATTCCATGATCGCACCCATGACCTTGGGCGAATCTTCGGGATGAATGAGTTTGAATGCGGCCATGGCGTCTTTCAGCAACGCCTCGGTAGTCGTACCCAAAAGGGGGCCCATATTCTGGGTCGCATAGGGGATTGTTCCGTTGTCGTCTGCCTCCATCCGGTATTCGTAAAGCCCCCCGGGCACGTTCTGGGTCAGCTTCTCGAGCCGGGCCGTCGCCGCGCGCGCCGTCTCGACCGCAACCTCGAGGTCTCTTTCACGCTCGATCTCTTCAGTTGCATCGAAAGCATTGGCGTACCAAAGCACCGCACCGTCGGCCTGAGCAGTAGGCATTGCCGTGACGCGCAGCCAACGCACGCCGCGCTCCGGATGCTGGAAGCGGAACGTGCTTTTTGCGACCTCGAGGGTTTTCTGCGATTCCGAGATGACCTCAAAGGTGCGTTCGAGATCGTCAACATGGACAAAATCGAAGAAGGCGCGCCCGTCTTCTCGCAGCACATTCAGGTCCACACCGAGCAGGGCGCCAATCCCTTCGGATAAGTACGGAAAACTCATCGCGCCAACAGCATCGATTTGGAACTCCCAAATGCCGCCAGGAACGTTTCTGGCCAAACGCTCCAACCTCGATGACGTTTGGCGCGCCACTTCGGCAGTCGTTTCAAGCGCCTTTTCGCGCTCCACTTCCTCAGTCACGTCGAAGGCGCTGCCGTACCACAGGACTCCGCCTTCTGGTTGGGCAAAGGGCGTGGCGGTCACGCGCAACCAGCGAACGCCTCGCTCCGGGTTCCGGATCCGATAGACCATCTTGACGCTTTCAAGTGTCTTGGCCGAGTTCGCTATGATCTCATGCAAACGCTCCAAGTCATCGGGGTGGACCAACTCGAAGAATGCGTCTGCGTCCGCCAGAATTTCGACCGTCGGCCTTCCGACCAATCCCCCGAACCCAAGGGAAAGATAGGGAAAGCTCATCTCGCCATCGGTGTGGAGCGCGAATTCAAAGATGCCGCCCGGTACGTTTTCGGTCAGCCGCTCCAACCGCGAAGACGTTTCGTGCGCGACATCAGCCGTGTCCTCAAGCGCTTGTTCACGCTCCACGTCGTCGGTCACGTCGAACAGGCTGCCATACCAGATTACCCCACCCTCGGTCCGAGCCACGGGTGTGGAGTTGACCGCGATCCAGCGCAAACCATTCACCGGATGATTGACCCGGTAGCGATGCTTGAAGAGACCAAGGGTTTCCTGGGAGGTCTCGATTGCCGCCGTCAATCCATCTGTGTCATCGGGATGGATGTATTGGAAAGCAGCCGTGGCGTCCTGCATTACAGCATCGGAAGTCGTGCCGAGCAGCGGGCCAAATCCGGACGTGACATAGGGAAAACTCATCGCGCCGTCGGCATCGATAACGAATTCGAAGATGCCGCCAGGCACGTTTTCGGCCAAATGTTCAAGCCGTCCAGTTGCATATTCCGCCGTGTCTACGGCGGCTTTCAGTGCCCTTTCACGCTCCATCTCCTCGGTGACGTCAAAGATGTTGCCGTGCCACGTGACGCTGCCATCGGGCCCTTTGGACGCGCTTGCATTGATGCGGTGCCATCGCAGGCCCTTCTCGGGGTGAATGAGCCTATGGGTGATCTTGACCGGCTCCAGCGTCGTGCGGGATGTCTCGATCGCGGCGTGAATCCGTTGGGCATCGTCTGGGTGATCGTTCGTAAATGCAGCACTCGCGTCCGCCCGGATCGCGTCCGAGGTCGTTCCCAACAAAGGAGCCATGGCTGGATTGACGTACGGAAAGAATGCGGTTCCGTCCGCGTCCATCTTGAACTCGAACATGCCGCCTGGCACATTTTCCGTCATTCGCTCAAGCCGGGCAGTCGCGGTTTTTGCGCGCTCTGCGGCCGCCTTCGCCGCCTGCTCGCTTTCGACCTCGTCAGTAACGTCGAACAGGTTGCCGTACCAGATCACCCCACCTTCGGCCCTCGACGCAGGGGTCGACGTAACCCTCAGCCATCGGATTCCCTGATCCGGATGCACGATCCTGATCACCATCTTGAAAAGCATGAGCGTTTCCTGCGACTCCAGGATCGCAGCTTGAAACGTTGGCAAGTCTTCGGGATGGATCTTCGCAAAGCCCACCGACGCATCCGCCCGAAGTAGATCGGACGTCGTCCCAAGCAAGGGGCCCACGTTACTGGTCGCATAGGGGAAGCTCATCTTCCCCTCGGCGTCGACAACGAATTCGTAAATGCCGCCCGGCATGTTCTCGGTCAGCCGCTCTAACCTGGCGGCGGCGAATGCCGTCTGCGCAACCACCTCTTCTGCCTTGTCCCCATCCTTTTGCGAAAAGCCTGCTCCGAGGTCTTCGACGGTAATCATCAGGGCGATAGCCTGATCCGCATCATCCAGAATGGGGTTGAGGTTGACAGAAAGCGCTAAGCCGTACTCGGTGGTCACCTTCGACAGCACCGTGACCGATGCCTCATCGTCTTGAAACTTCGAAAGCCGTTCGATGAATACTTCCCGAACGCTCGGGTCGAGCACGTCGGCTATTTTACGACGCGATACCTTCGTCGCCGACCGGCACGCAAGATCGGCAAACGCTGGGTTGCATGTCATGACCGTGCCGTCCAAATCCAGCAAGGCAAATCCCGTCTGCGCATCGCCAAGCGTGCGTTCTATTAACCCTGCGGCCTGTTTCAGAATCTGCACGCTCTGCTCACCATGCAACCCAAGAACAGTGAGAACCCTACCGCCTGACAGCAAATATTGCGTTAAGCCAGTGCATGCAGGTGCCATCCGCACATTCCCTTCGAGGGTCGCGAGTGTTGTCGACAAACATCCGGCGGCTTTATCTGTAAGAAGATGATCCGTTACTTCATTCGACCGCTTTGCAGGACAGCTGGCCTCCCATCCACATACGCAGCGGACGTCCGGTTTGCGGCGGTCACTCCTAGATAAGCACCGTTGCAACCCACGACGGCCGTCTACCCTTCTGGCAGATCGTAGGGCATCATCGTGCCTTCGGCCTCAGCCTTTAACACCTTGTTCACCATCAGGTCGGCCGGGTCTCCGAATTGTTCTAGATGCGATGGCGGCTTTGATGAGCGCCTTCGCCTGAACCCTACCCAGACACGATAGGATGATCATGCCCGGATGTATTTCAGCACGCGACGCAAGTGCCCGGAAGTCGCGCGCATTCTCGGTGACAATGATGAGGTCGTGTTCGATGCCACGGGCAAGCACGGTATGATCTGCCTGACCGAGCCCGCCCCGACTGCGCGGATGAACGACATAGTAGCCTTCCTCCGCCATTGGCTCATTCGCCACGCGCGGCGACAGGCAATCGTCCAGAAAGAGCCGCATGAATGAGGCTTATGCAGCCTTGCGCCAAGGCTTACCGGAAGCGGGTCTTCCCCGCGGCGGATGCGCATTCGCATAGATCAGCACGGCCTCGAACGCTTCCTTGCTGATCTCGGGATAGTCCTCGACCAGATCGTCGAAGGTCTCGCCACCCTCAACGCGCCCGAGAACGGATTGGCAGGTAATGCGTGTCCCTTTCAGGATCGGCTCACCGCCCAAGATTTCTGGATCAACTGCCAGGTGCCCATGCCTGGTTTCAAGATAGATATGCGTTCGATCCCAAGCCTCTGTGACGAGCGGTTCAAGATGAAGCGTCAGACCCGGTGACAGCTCGAGACTGCCAAACTTGGCTGACTTCAAATTCGCAGGAACGTCCAAACGAGACGCTTCGTTTTCTTTTCCATCTTGATACCATCGAGGGACTGCATGGCACCTGCTGTAAACGCCATTCAGAAATGTCACCTGGGTTTGCAAAGCAGGAATGTCACCCTGAGTGCAAC
>NZ_JAXBMB010000014.1:0-82973 GCF_033963905.1 Cognatiyoonia sp. IB215182 | reverse complement strand
ATCACATTCGAGGAGCGAGCTATGAAAGCTTAAGGTGCCGTCCACGAAACCGGCAGCAGGCCAGTTGTCTGATCCGGACGCGTAGATTTGGCGGATTTGGCCGCTCGGCGGATCGAAGTCGACCTTGGTCAATTACGCGTTAAAGACCGCTTGCACTTGATCAAAGGCCACGACTAAGAGGTGGTCGAGGTTAAGCTGCAATCTGAACAACAATTCAGTTTCAACTTGCAACTCGGATGCCGCCAGCTTGGCCAAGCCGACACCGGGTGGACTTGGCTAGGCTCCATTCAAGAAGCCAAAGATCCGTCCTATCGCCGCACCCATCGTTTCGTCATTGAAATCGGTTTATGCATCCGCATCAGAACAACGTCGCGTGTCGTTGGGTTCAAAGCGTCCAACGCAGATGACAGGTTTTCACCACCCGCTGTGTTTGGTCTTCTGGTCGATCTGAAGATTTCTGACCTTCGCCGCTCCACGCAACTTTATAGGACACGAACGCGGAGTGCGAAGGATTGGCGACGGAAATCTGAGATTAGCCTATGCGTGTAAGGTCTGGCAGTGTCACTGGGTTCAACAAGGATTGCATGATCCTTCTTTCGGGCAACCGCTGCCTTCGACATTCAGGCAGCGGCCATAGCGGCAAGCCCAATCGGCCCGGGCTGAGAAGAAGATGGAACGTGCTTCATTATCCATTTCCTCCTCGCTCGTCTGCCGGGCGGTAAAGGCCGGCATCGATATCTGCAATTAGACTCGGCTCAGTCGGGGTCCAGTTCAGGGCTTCGCGGGTCCAGCCACCGGATGCCGGGCAGTCCAAGGCGGCCATGAAATGGAACCAGTCAAAATACGCTTGTGCGTCGTCGCCAGTCTTGGACGACACTGGCAAGTCTAGGCTGTGGCCCAAGGCCTCGGCGATATCTTTAAACGGTACGCCTTCTTCGGCAACACCGTGGTAGTGAACGCCACCTTCATTGCGTTCCAAAGCTAGTCGGTACAACCGCGCGGCATCCAGACGATGAACCGCGCACCAGCGGTTTTGGCCCTCGTCAATGTAAGCTCCTTCGCCACGATGCGTGGCGATATCAGCGAGCATCCGGACAAATCCACGATCGCCAGCGCCATGCACTGAGGGTGCAAGCCGGACGGCAGAAATCTTCACACCTTTCTGAGCCATTTCCCCGACCGCGTGCTCCGTCGCAACGCGCGGGTTAACCCCGTCGCCCGTAGGGGCAAGATCGGTTTCCTTGGACCCGGCACCTGCCGTCAGAATCGCGGTGCCGGATGTAGCAAGAAACAGCCGGTCGGACCCTGCCAGTTCGTTTCCAATGGCGCGGACCACCTCGGCATCATGGGCGCAATTCTCGGCAAATTTCGAGAAGTCGTGGTTGAAGCCAAGGTGTATTACGGCGTCAGCCCGCACAGCACCGGCACGAAGGCTTTCCAAGTCTTCCAGATTGCCGTGGTGTGCCTCAGCACCGGCATCTTTCAAAGTCTCGGCGGACGCATCAGAACGTGCCAAACCGATAACTGAGTAATCATGATCGAGCAATTCGCGGACGACGGCCGATCCGACATAGCCGGTGGCTCCAGTAACAAAGACGCGCATTGATATCCCCTCAAACGTGTTGAAACCTGTGCAACCGCTCAGGTCTTCTCGTAACAAAAAATGTACCAGCAAATTTGAGACGGCCAATAATCCAAAGTGCCAGTTACCTTCGTGTTCGTCCTTATTTCTTGGCGATATGATTTCCAACTGATAGGGGTTAGGCAACACTGAAGCGGCATTGATCACATGGACCCACTTTCAGATATCCTCTCGATACTGAGACCTCAGAGCCATCTCGCAGGCCTTCTCGATCTTGGGCACCCATCCGCGATTGGCTTTCCCGATCAGGCTGGGGCATTAAAATGCAACGCCATGATTTCTGGCGCCGCTTGGGTGTCGGTGAAGGGACGAAAAAAACCCGTTCTGGTGAAAGAGGGTGAATTCTTCATACTGCCGACAGGCCGTCCTTTTGCGATCAAGACTGATCGTTCCCTTGAATCCCAACCTATAGAGAAGTTTCTGACTACGCCGCTGTCTGAGAAACCGGCTGTCGTCAACGGTGGAGGGGATGCCATCATCGCAAGTTGTCGCTTCACTGTCTCGCAGGACCACGCATTCAGGCTCATCTCGATGCTGCCATCAATCCTGGTCATTCCCTCGAATGAGGACATAGCCGCTCATTTGCGGCACTGTGTCGAGTTGATCCTTGATGAGCTCGCGAAAGCGCGCCCGGGCAGTGCCCTGATTGTACAACACCTTTCTCAAGTGGTTCTGATTCAAACTCTGCGGCATCATTATGCGGAGAATGGGGGCGAGCTAAGCTGGCTTGGGGCGCTTACGGACCGGCGCCTAACTCTGGCGCTCACAGCTATGCACGATGATCCCGGCAAGAAATGGACGCTCTGCTCTTTGGCCGAAGCTGGCAGCATGTCGAGGTCAGTTTTTGCAAGGCGTTTCCAAGAAACCGTGGGTCAAAGCCCTATGGAATACCTTTCTGTCCTGCGGATGATCAAGGCGAGCGATCAACTCATATCAACAGGTTGTACGATCGCAGCCGTCGCAGAGGATTTCGGCTATCGGTCGGAAAACGCTTTCAACACAGCATTTAAGAGAGTGATGGGCAATCCACCGCGCCAATATGTGAATGAGCGAACGAAATCCTTGTCGGACGCAGGCGTGATCTAGTTCACCCCCAAGGCAGGGTTGCCTTTTGCTGGCCTAAGCTCGGTTTCATAAGGTAAGAGCATAGTCCCTGCTGGAAACTGAGCAACGGCAATTGGATGGTCTTCGTACGGACAAGGCGGATCATCTCATTTCTGAGTTCAACATCAGCCCAAGCCGCTCACCTAAGATCTTTAGCGCTAAGGGTGATCTTCTTCATGGGGCTGGCTTTCACTCCACGTGCGAAGCTCATTGAGGAAGCCAAGCACCGGTCTCCAAGATCCGTCACCTCGTATACAACAGATAGTGGCTTTGTTTCAGCGATGTCGCGGCGCACCAATCCTTGTTCCTCTAACCGACGAAGCCTTTCTGTGACCATCTTTTTGCTGGCACCGCCGATCATCCGCGAAAGGTCGTTGAAGCGCACGGGCCGTCCCTGAGGTGCCTCAGGATCGAGCCGGTCTATTTCCCGCCAATGACTCTCATCCCACGTTCAATCGCACGGCGTGTCGCAGGCATTGTCAACTCTCCTGCGATCGCGTTGGTCCTGGCCGTTGCGCGTAACAAAGACCTGCACCTCATTCAATGCTGCTCCGGCACCAGAATCTCACGCTTGCCCACATGGTTGGCAGCACTGACCACGCCCTGATCTTCCATCTGTTCGACGAGGCGCGCGGCCTTGTTATAGCCGATGGCCAGTTTCCGCTGGATGTAGCTGGTCGAACACTTGCGATCCTTGATCACAATCGCCACCGCCTGATCATAAAGCGCGTCTTCGCCGTCGGTATTCCCTCCAAGGCCGAGCACCATGTCGATATCGCTGGATTTCTCCTCGTCGGGGCCGTCCACGACACCGGACATGTAGTCGGGTGGACCGAATGCCTTGAGGTGGTTGACGATTTCCTCAACCTCCTCATCGCTTACAAACGGGCCATGGACGCGGGTGATCTTGGAGCCGCCGGCCATATAGAGCATGTCGCCCATACCAAGCAGTTGCTCGGCACCCATTTCGCCTAAGATCGTGCGTGAGTCGATTTTCGACGTCACCTGAAAGCTGATCCGCGTGGGGAAGTTCGCCTTGATCGTGCCGGTAATCACGTCCACCGACGGACGCTGTGTGGCCATGATCAGGTGGATACCCGACGCCCGCGCCATTTGAGCAAGGCGCTGGATGCAGGCCTCAATCTCTTTGCCGGCGACCATCATCAGGTCAGCCATCTCGTCCACGATGACCACGATGTAGGGCATTGCTTCGGGCGCGAACTCTTCGGTCTCGAAGATCGGGTCGCCGGTTTCGTCGTCAAAGCCGGTCTGCACCGTGCGGCTGAACATCTCGCCTTTGGCGAGCGCATCCTTCACCCGGCCATTGAAGCCATCAATGTTGCGTACGCCCATCTTGGACATCTTGCGATAGCGTTCCTCCATCTCGCCCACGACCCATTTGAGGGCGACCACCGCCTTTTTGGGGTCGGTCACAACGGGCGAAAGCAGGTGCGGAATGCCGTCATAGACGCTGAGTTCGAGCATTTTCGGGTCGATCATAATCATGCGGCATTCGTCGGGTGTCAGCTTGTAAAGCAGGCTGAGGATCATCGTGTTGATGGCCACCGACTTACCGGACCCGGTCGTACCAGCGATCAGCAGGTGGGGCATCTTAGCGAGGTTAGCGACGATCGGCTCGCCGCCAATGTCCTTGCCCAGCGCTAGCGGCAGCTTGTGATTGCCATCACCAAAGTCGCGGTGGCTAAGGATCTCGCGCAGCACCACCTTTTCACGGTTCTCGTTGGGCAGTTCGATCCCGATGACTGAGCGGCCGGGCACCGTCGAAACACGCGCCGAGAGGGCTGACATCGAACGCGCGATGTCATCGGCGAGTCCAATGACGCGCGACGCTTTCAGACCCGGCGCAGGCTCAAGCTCGTACATCGTGACAACCGGTCCGGGGCGGACGGAGACAATATCACCCTTCACGCCATAATCATCCAGCACGCTTTCCAGCATGCGGGCGTTTTCCTCCAATGCCTCATCGCTCAGATGATGACGCTGGACATTGATCGGGTTGGTCAGAAGGCCCAAGGGCGGATGCTCGTAATCCGCGTATTTATCCTCGAACTTCAGCGCAGGCTGCGCCTCTGCCTTGGCTTGCCGCGATGGCTGCGGTGTCCGTTTGGGCGGATGCTGTACAACGCTGCGAGGCTCCGTTGCAGGTGGGACATGCACATCGGGGATCGGCATATGGGGTGTGGCCATGATGGGTGCGTCGTCCTCGACCAATGCATCATCTTCGGGCTCGTTGAAGACCAGAGGCTTGGGGCCACGCCCAGCGGTCAGCGAGGGTTCAATCCGAACGCCTGAGGGCGCCGGGGGAACGCTTCGGTTCTTGATCGCATCGGCAATCCGGGCACTGACCCGGTCGGGATTGCTGTTCTCCGCCGCTGGCGTCAATGGTTCGGGTGTCACCAGCTCCGGCTCTGGCATCGGGTCATTGCGTTTCAGCAAACCAGACAGGAACCCGTTGGATTGTGGAGGCTCAGCCACCCTTGCTGGCGCGGCCAACGGCGGTGCGGGCGGCATTTTTGGGGCTGTCAATGGTGGCTCACCTGTTGGCATCGCTGGGTTGGCCCTGACGACCGCTGCGGCACGCATCTTGACGTCATTCTCCGCAATGCTGCGGAAATCGGGAATATCGATCGGTGTTTCGTCAACCTCTCTTTCAGCGGCAGCAGCGCGCCTTTCTTGCACATTCGCCGCGACCCGTTGGGCCGCTTGGGTTGACAGCGCTGCTCCCATACCCAAACCGCGCACGATGAGCGCATAGAGCATCACCGTTCCCAGAAGCAGGAACCGCCCCGCTACCCGCAGTTCTGGCCTCGTAAAGCCGAGTGCAAAGGCCAACGCAGTCAGCATCGCCATTGCCGTCAGAAACGACAGAAGCTTCACCCCGAAATGCGCTCCAAAAGGAACAATCGTCAGGATCACGCCCAGAACTGTATCGCCAAAAAGCCCGCCCAACCCGAAATTCGCCGGCCAATTGGCACCCGGCGTCAGGGTCGCTGCGTAAAGGGAGGCAAGAATGATCGCCACTGGCACAAAGATCAGACGGCCAAACGCCCGCTCTTGTCCGTAATGAAATACAAACCGCGCACCCCAGGTGATCAGCAATGCGGGCAGAACCCAGATGCCCAGACCGATGATCATCATCACCGGGGCGGCAATCGAGGCACCCAGATGCCCCATCCAGTTCTGCACCGGCGCATCCGTTGCCGAAATCCAGCTTGGATCGTCGGGCGAGTAGCTGCCCATCATGACGGCAATGACGACCCCAAGAACGGCCAGCGACAACCCGAACAATTCACGCCCGCGCTTTTCGATCACCGCCTGCGTCGTGCTGTCCAAAAGCGGGTCGCGCTGTCGTGTCTGATATGATGCCATGATTACCGTTCCCTCAATCGTAGAGACAGTCGCGGATCAGGGTCAGACCGCGCTGCATTTCTTGTGTTGGGGCGACCATGGCCACCCGGATGTAGTTTTTGCCTGGATTTTCGTCGTTGACCGCGCGGCTGAGATACGCGCCGGGCAGAACCCGTACGCCGGTTTCTTGCCAGAGCCTGACTGCAGCTTCTTCGCCATCATCCGTTGGCAGCCAGAGAAAGAACCCAGCCTGCGGGGATTGATAGCCGGGGATATGACCCAGAATATCGTCTGCAATCTCGTATTTGCGGTGATATAGGGCGCGGTTCTCGACCACATGCGCCTCGTCATTCCAGACAGACGCCGCGATGGCCTGCAACGGCTCTGGCAATGGCGCACCGGCAAAGGCACGCAACTGTCGCAGTCGCGCAATCGACTCTGGCCCGCCTGCGCAAAACCCCGACCGAAGGCCCGGCAGGTTTGAACGTTTGGAGAGCGAATGGAAAATCACCACACGTTCTGGATCAGCACCCATCTGGTGCGCGATTTGCAGCGCGCCTGGTGGTGGCGTGTCACGATAAATCTCGGAATAGCATTCGTCGGCCAGCACTTTGAAATCATACGTCTCGGCCAGCGCAATCAGATCACGCCAGTAGCATTCGTCGGCCACCGCCCCCTGCGGGTTTGCGGGCGAGCAGATATAGGCAAGCGCGGTTCTGTTCAGCACGTCATCAGGCAGGGCCGCAAAATCCGGCAAATGACCGGTTTCGGCGGTCGCGGGCACATAAACAGGATCCGCATTCGCAGATAGGGCCGCAACCGCGTAGACCGGGTAGAACGGGTTGGGCGACAGAATGATGGGCTTGCCGTTTTTCTGCTCGGGGCACAGCGCCATTGCAGCGTTGTAAAGCCCCTCGCGCGTGCCATTCAGGGTTAAAATCTGGCTTGGCGGGACGTTCACACCGTAGCGCCGATGAAGAAATCCGCCAATCGCCTCCAGAAGAGCCGGTACACCGTTATTGTCGGGGTATTTCGCAAAGCCCTGCAGATTGGCCGCAAGGATCTCGCCCACAAAAGCGGGGAACGCATGGCGGGGTTCGCCAATGGTCATGTTTATGGTCTCGGATGCCTTCGTTGGGACGTCAAGAAGCGCACGCAAGCGTGGCCACGTCGCTGCCGGAAGGTCCGCAAACCGCTCTGGAAACACCATAACTGCCTCAATATGCGGGATCGTTGCGCCCCGCTTTGTTACAAACTAGCGCGCGGGTGGGCTGTCTGTCCAGAATAAGGCGGCCCCGCGCGCGTTTTTGTGGCTTTTTGGTCAGGGCAGAAAGGCAGGATGCGGTGCGCGCGCGGGAGGAAACGCGCACCGCTTCACCGCGCTGCTATTCCGCGGCGATCTCTTGCGGGCCGCGCGCCGAGCCGGGAACGTATCGCCGCCCCAGAAGACGCGGCAAAGCACCCGATTTTTTCTGACCTGCGCGGTTGCGTTTTTCTTCCCGCCGCTCTTTGCGCAGATAAGTGTGATAAAGGGCCGGCACCCCAATCAGAGTAAGGATCGAGGCAAAGCCCAGGCCAGCCATGATCGCCACCGCCATTGAGGCAAAGAACGCATCCGCCAATAGCGGCACCATACCCAGGATCGTGGTCGCCGCAGCAAGAATGACCGGTCGCAGACGACTGACCGAGGCGGCCACAATCGCCTCGGATTGCGGTCTGCCCTCTTCGATCTTTTGCGCGTCAATTTCCTCCACGAGCACGATGGCGTTCTTGATCAGCATGCCGGAAAGGCTGAGAAGACCCAGAAGTGCGGTGAAGCTGAACGGCAGATTGGTGTAAAGAAGGCCAAAGCCAACACCGGTGACGGCCATCGGCACCACTGTCCAGATCACCGCCGTCTGGCGCAACTTGCCAAAGAGCAGGATTGTGATCAGCAGCATCGTCCCAAAGGCCAGCGGCATCTGGCGGCCAAGGCTGGCCTGTGCGGTGGACGCGCTTTCAAACTCGCCACCCCATTCAAAACGGTAGCCAGGCGGAAGCTCCATCGCCTCAATCGCGCCGCGCACCTCTGCAAATGCCTGCGGTGGCAGCACATCAGGCACCGTAAAGGCCTGCACGCTGATCGTGTTGACGCGATCCCGGCGCTGGATCAGCGTATCGCGTGCGATGACTTGAAAACCGTCTATCACCTGGGCCAGCGTCGTATATCCTTGCGTGCTGGGCGCATAGACAGGCTGATCGAGCAGCACGCCGTCTGCCGTCTGGTCAGCCGCTGGCGTGCGGATCACGATGGGGATCAGCCGGTCATTTTCGCGGAATGTGCCCGCGCGAATACCGTCCGTGCCAAGCGCGATGGCCTGGGCGACATCCGAACGCGATATCCCCAAGGACTGTGCGCGTTCAACGGCGTAGATTGGCTGCGTCGTCAGTTCGCGTTCGCGCCAGTCGATCCGTTCAACCGTGAGCAAATCGGTCTGGGTCTCAAAGATGCGCTGCACCTCCATGGCAAGCCCGCGCAAGACATCCGGATCAGGACCTGACAGGCGCACCTCGACATCCGCACCTACTGGCGGGCCATAGATGATCTGCTCTACCCTCGTTTCAGCCCAAGGGATCGCGCGACCTGTGAATGCCGTCAGATCATTGCGGAGCGCCGGGATCTCTGTGTGATCGTTCACGCGAATGACCAATTGACCAAAGGACGGATCGGGGTCCGCTGGGGTATAGGTCAGCATGAACCGCGTCATGCTTTGGCCAATTGTGGTCGTGACCGCCGCCACGTCCGGACGTTCCAGCAACCAGTCCTCGACAATTGCGAGGTCATCCGAGACCGATGCGATGGAGCTGCCCTGCACGCCTTTGTAGTTGAGGTAAACCAAGGGGGTGGTCGCTGGCGGAAAGAATTGCTGCTTCACACCGCCCATTGCGCCAACACCGGCGACGGTGGCACCGATCAGCCCAATGATGACCAGCCAGCGCACCCGCAAACTCGCCCGTACGACGCCAGCATACATGCGGAAGAACACTGTGTCGTAGGGGTCTTTGGCATCGGAAGCGGCTTCCGTTTTGAAGAAGTAACTCGCCAAAAGCGGCGTGACCGTGACCGCGATGAGCCATGACAACAAAAGCGAGATGGCGATCACCGCAAAGAGCGAGAACAGAAACTCTCCCGAACTGTCAGGGCTCAGCCCGATACCCGCAAATGCCATGATGCCGATGATCGTTGCCCCCAAAAGCGGTGTCTGCGTGCGCCGCGCGACATCGGCAGCGGCGTCGATGGCCTTGCGCCCGCGTCGCATCTGGATTTGCATGCCTTCGGCGATCACAATGGCATTGTCCACCAGCATGCCCATTGCGATGATCAGCGCGCCAAGACTGATCCGCTCGATCTTGATGTCAAAGATGTTCATGAAGAAGAACGTAAAGCTGACGGTCAGCAAGAGTGATCCTCCAACCACCACCGCCGCACGCCATCCCATGAAAAGCGCCAGCACACCGATCACGACACCAACGGACATTGCGAGGCTGCCAAGAAAATCCCGGTTTGCCATGTCGACAACCCGGTGCTGTTCGTAGATCGGCTGCAGTGTGACGCCCGCCGGCAATAGCGTTGCAAGGGCATCCAACCGCTCTTCCACCCGCTGCCCGACCGAGACGATGTTTTCGGAAGTCAGGCCCGCGACACCAATCGTGAACGCCTCTTGCCCGTTATGACGGATGATGTGGCCGGGGTCACTGACGCGCCCGCGATAGACCTGCGCGATGTCGGTGAGGTTGATCACCTCGCCCTGAAAGCCAAAGGTCAGGGCGCTGATTTCAGACACGGAATCGTCCGGGGCGGGGGCGTCCACACGCAAGTCCCGCCGTGCGTCATCGGCCGTTCCCGTAGGCACAATCGTATTGGCATTGGCAACGGCACCCAGAATGACATCGGGCGGCACACCCAATGCGGTCAGCGTTGCACTCGATGGCTCAACAAAAACAGCCTCTTCCGGCAGCCCAAGTATCTCGGCATTGGCAACGCCATCAACGCCCAAAAGTTCGCGCCGCAGGAACGTACCAATCTCCCAGATATCGCTGTCGGCATAGCCCGGCGCCGTCACCGCATAAAGCAGGCCAAACACATCGCCAAAACTGTCATTGACGACAGGTGCCAATGCGCCTTGTGGCAGCGCTGGTACGGCATCAGCAATCCGGTCACGCATATCATCCCAGACCTGGGGAAGCTCTGTCCCGTCATAGGTGTCCTGGATCGTGACCTCGATCACGGAAAGGCCGGGCGTGTTGGCAGATGTGACAAAATCAATCTCGTCCATCTGCTGGATTTCCGCCTCCAGCACCTCTGACACTTCCACCGCCACTTCAGCTGCAGTGGCGCCGGGATAGGGCGTGATCACAAGCGCTGATTTCAGGGTGAAGACCGGGTCTTCCAGCTTGCCGACGCTCAGATATCCCGCCGCGCCCCCAAAGAGGCAGAACAGAATCAAAAGCCAGGTGTAAAGCGGGTTCAGGATGGCGAGGCGGGCGATTTGCATGGATCACTCCCCCTCAACAATCAGACCGGCATAGCGGGCCAGCGGCGTGTCGGGGCCAATCAGATGACCACCCAAAGCCACAATCTCGGTCCCCGGCGCCACGCCGGAAATGCCGAGGTCAACGCCCGTGGTGGAGCGCACGTCGACCGGAATGAATTCCGGCAACAGACCGCCATCCCGTTCCCGCAATCCCACCACGGACGCAGCACCGTCTGGCCCGGTGATGACCGCCGTCGCCGGAACCGGGATAATGTCGTTCGGTCGCGCAATCCGCGCCGTTACGGTGACCGTCTTTCCGGGCAACACGCGCACCGGAAGATCACCGGCGACGGCCAGCGAGATGGTGTAGCTTTGCCCAACCGATCCGGTCTCTGCCGCAATCTCGCGAAAGATCAGAGGTACCGGGTCCGTCTGACCGGGCAACACGGCAGAGAACAGCACCCCCGCCGGATCACCGACTGCCGTCAGCAGGCGTTCGGGCAAATCAAACTCAACCCGGATCTCAGACATGTTGTGCAAACGCAAGATCGGTTGGCCGGCGGCGACATTGGTAAAGGTCGACACCATCCGGTCAGCGACAATGCCATCAAAGGGTGCACGCATCTGCGCATCAGCCAGCGCCTCTTTGGCATCGCGCAGCGCGACTTCTGCCAGGTCGCGGGCCGTCTCGGCATCCTGTGCCTGCACATCGGATGTCACATTGCGCGAGGCCAATTCAGCCAATCGCTCAAGATCGCGTTCGGCTTGCAGCAATGACAGCTCCGCCCGCTCAACCGCCCTTGCAAACGGTCCCAGATCAAGACCCGCAAGCGCCTCACCCTTTGCCACAAACGTCCCGCGCGGCGCGTCGAGCATTGCAAGGTATCCAGGCACTTCAAATGAAAGATCCGCGGTTTCGAGCGCCGCGATGCGGCCAAAGAACTGACGCTCCTGCGTCACACTGGCAGACCCGAGTACCATTGTGCGCACAAACAGTGGTGGCGCCTCTTGCACGGGATCTGGCATTGGCTCTTGCGCGGTGACAATGCTACCCAAAAGGCAGAATGCCAAGGTTGCTGGGATGAGGGCAGAGACTTGCATCGGCATGGCGGGCTCCTATCTGTCGTTAACCGACCGTTCGGTAGGGAAGCTAGGAGGACTATTTGAAGGGTCAAGCATGAATATGGAAATCGCAGGAGCGGAGACACGTCGGGACGAAATCATTCGCATTTCCACGCAGCTTTTTTTGGAGAACGGTTTTGCTGGCACTTCGATGAGCAAAGTGGCCCAGGCCTGTGCCATGACAAAGGCGAGCCTCTATCACCATTTCACCGGCAAGGATGCGCTCTTTATCGCATGCGTGACAGATGGTTATGCACCGGCGCTGGATGACTTGCGCTTGCTTGAGGCTGACATATCTCTCGACCCCGCTGACCGGCTGCGCGCGGCAATCAGGATACTTTACGACAAGACAATCCATTCCGATGTGGGCCGTATGTCGCCGCTGATTGCCGAGGTATCACGCGCATTCCCGAACGTTGCGCGCTCTTTTCATCAAGACTACATCGCCCCACAGCAAGACATTGTCTGGCATATGATCGAGGATGGTCAGGCGCGCGGTGTCTTCAGGGGCGTCGATCAGAAAGCGTTTTTTCACCTCCTATTTGGCCCGATTGTCACCCTGTCGCTATCGCGCGAGATGTTCACGAGTTTTGATGATCTCGACGATCATTTTCCCGTAAAGCCATTACGAGATGCTCATATCGACGCAATACTGGCCCATCTTGGGGCAAAGGTGCCACAGCCGTAGTTGCGGCATTTGACTTACTCTGCCAGAAGCACCTTTTCCGCTGCCGCACAGACCCGCAGCAGCGCGGCCTCATTCCCGTTCTGTCCATTGCACATGATCCCGCAGGACGGAACGCCGGTAGGCAACGTGATCGCGCAGACATTCATCAGGTTGGCCACCCGCGTATTGCGCAAGGCGAGCAGGTTCTCTGATTTGTAATACTCGTCATCATCCAAAAGCCGCTGCGCATTGGGTGGCAATATCGGTGCTGTTGGCATGATCACCGCATCGAATTGCGATGTTTCGGCGGCATATTCTTTGCGGATTTGCCGCAACAGGTTCCAGCCTGCCACGTAATCCGGTCCCGTCACGGTCTGCCCGCCCCGCACACGTTCCAGAATTTGCGGAAACATCTTTTCGGGATGCGCCTCGACCAAATCGCGCCACCAGCCATAACTGTCAGCGGCATAAAGATTGCCCGCCACGTTAAACGCATCAAAAAGCTGCGCAAAAAAGCGATGCTCGATCTGTGCGCCCGCCGCGCGCAGCTTGTCCACTGCGGCGTCAAAGGCCGTACGAGGCGCATCGCGCACATCCTCTGGCACGATGGTGTCAAGCACCATCAGGCGCAGACCATCAAGGCGGGCCTCTGTCAAATCAACCGGCTTTTCACCGCCAAGTGCTGCCATCAGTAGGTTCGCATCCTCGACCGAACGACAAAGCGGACCCACCGTATCAAAGGTCAGGCAAAGCGGCACAACACCTTCGAGGGACAGCTTGCCATGCGTTGTCTTCAACCCCACCAGATCATTCCAGGCAGAAGGGATACGCACAGACCCGCCGGTATCGGACCCAATCGCCGCCGCCGCTAGGCCAAAGGCCACGGATGCACCTGCACCAGAAGATGAGCCCCCCGGAACCGCATCTTCGTCATTCACGCAAGGCGGTGTCGCGGTGATCGGGTTCAGCCCCAGCCCGGAAAACGCGATCTCGGACATATGCGTTTTGCCAAGGCAAACGAGCCCTGCCGCGGTAGCGTTTTTGAGCACCTCTGCGTCATCCTCAGGCACCCGGCCCGCCATCAGTGCCGTGCCCGCTTCAGTGCCGATACCGGCAGTATCGAAAAGGTCCTTCCAGGAGACCGGCACCCCGTCCAAAGGCCCCCGCCGAATGCCCGACTGTGCGCGAACGCTGGCTGCGGCAGCCTCGGCCCGGGCCCGGTCATGGGTAACACGCGCATAGATGCGGTCGCGGTGCGGATGCGTGTCGATTGCCTGAAGAAAATGCTCGGTCAGCCCTACCGGATCAATCTGCCCTGCCCCGATCCCGCGACCCAGATCTGCGGCCTTCATCCAGCGCCAATCCTGCATGTCTGTCTCCTGTTGTTCGCGCGACCGTAGCGGCCATCAGGCGCATGGACAATCCCGCGCGGGCGCGCATATTGCGGGTCATGGAAAACGATCTGATCATCGTCGGTGGCGGGCTGAATGGCCCCGCTCTGGCGCTCGCAGCCGCACAGGCCGGATGCAAAGTCACCATCATTGACAGCTTGCCCGTGGATCGCCGCAAACGGCCCGATTTCGACGGACGCTCTTATGCTTTGGCACTAGCCTCAATGCGGCTTTTACGCGGGATCGGGGTCTGGGACGCCATCAGCGAGAACGCCCAGCCCATGCGCGAAATCAAGGTGACCGATGGCCGTGCAGGCGAAGGGCCCGGGGCCTGGATGATGCATTTCGACCATGTCGAGATCGAAGAAGGGCCGATGGGCTATATGGTCGAGGACCGCCATCTGCGCCGGGCTTTTCTTGATGCCATGGCGCAAGAGCCGCAGATCACGCATCTGTCGGACGAGACGGTTGTTGCTCAGGAGATTGGCCCGGCAGAGGCGCGTGTGACCCTGCAAGGCGGCAAGACCTGCGCTGGCACGCTGCTGATCGGGTCGGATGGGCGCCAATCGGGTACAGCCGCGCGCGCCGGGATCAAGCGAACAGGTTGGGGCTATGGCCAGACGGCGGTCGTTTGCGCCGTGGCACATGAAAAGCCACATGACGGCATTGCACATCAGTTCTTCATGTGCGTAGGCCCCCTCGCCATTCTGCCACTAACCGAGAACCGCTCGTCTATCGTGTGGAGCGAGACAGATGCACGAGCAGCCGAACTTGCCGCCATGAATGACACGGACTTCCTCACCGCACTCCGCCCCGCCTTTGGCAGCTTTCTGGGCGAGATCAGCCTGACCGGCAAACGCTTCACCTATCCGCTTGGCCTGACACTCGCCAACAGCTTCATCGCCGACCGTGTTGCCCTGATCGGGGACGCGGCGCATGGCGTACATCCGATTGCGGGACAGGGGTTGAATGCAGGTCTGCGCGACGTCGCCGCACTGGCCGACGTGCTGACCGAGGCACGCAGCCGTGGCGAGGATATCGGCAGCCCACAGGTTCTCTCGCGCTACCAACAATGGCGCAGGTTTGATACAGCAACACTCGCGGTCGCGACGGACACCTTCAACCGCCTGTTCTCAAACGACAACCCTCTCCTACGCGTGGTCCGAGGCCTTGGCATGGGCGCCATCAACGCGGCGCCCAGCCTACGCCGCGCTTTCATCCGTGAAGCTGCAGGGCTGACGGGCGATTTGCCGTCACTCATGCGGGGATAAGAGGAAGTTGGGAGTTGCTATGTGGAGTAGGAGCGCATTGCTAAGCTGTCATTGGATAGTACTTGTCTTATGTTGTCGTGCGAACTTGGCTGTGTGAAATTAGCAAGGTGTAGAATGCAGCGGGAATTAGATCAGGAGAGAAAGAGCCGCGTATTGCGCGATGGCATACCGCATTGCATTTTGGTTGGAGGGTTTATTGCCGGGCTGCTTTATTTTGCGGGTGTGGTTTCGCAGGATTCATCGTTCGTCTGGTTCGGCATAACTTGGGTAATCATAGCGGCTCTAGCTTTTGGAGTATGGTCAACCTTGGTGGCCAAGTTTTTCAAAGTGAAGCAACACGTAGAGCGCAAAATTGCGCAATTGGATATAGACGCTGACAAGAGCAAATGACCTAATGGCTGGCGCTGACCGCAGCATAAGGTCAAATGAGCACACGCTATGTGCAAGCTGAAGAAATCAGTCCAACTGCCGCGCCTCATCGACCAGCATCACGGGGATGCCGTTGCGGATGGGGAAGGCCATTTTGCCGTTTTTGGACACCAGCTCCTGCTTCTCGGTGTCGTATTCTAGCGTGGCCTGCGTCATTGGGCAGACAAGCGCTTCCAGCATCTTGGGATCGAAACTTGGATCACTCATTGCATGACCTCTTCGCCGTTGCCACCGCGCAGGGAGAACTCGATCAGCGTCATCAGCGTTTCGCGCCGTGTGGACAATGACGGGGCTTCGAGCAGCGCCTGTTTGTCCTCGGGCTCAAACGGGCAGAGCATGGAGAGTGAGTTGATCAGCAACTCATCTTCGGCCTCACTCAGGCTGTCCCAATCGGTTGAGAGGCCCTGATCGCTCAGGTAGTGCCCCAACGCCTCCAGAAACTTGTCACGGTCAAAGGATTTATCCTTTTCAACCGGGCCAAGGTCGCGGTCGAATCCCTGCCAGTTGACCTTGCAGCGCCGATAAGGCGTGAACCCCTCCACCTCTTCCACAATGCGAAAACGTGAGGCGCCGGAGAGGGTGATCATATACCGTCCGTCTTCGGTTTCCGAAAACGCCGTCAGCTTGCCTGCACAGCCGATGGCATGCAATTTGCCGTCCCCGCCGGGCGTATCATAAGGCTGCACCATGCCGATCAGCCGCGAGGAGGTTTTGAGCACATCGTCAAGCATCGCAAGATAACGCGGCTCAAACAGATGCAGCGGCAGGCGAGAGCGCGGCAAGAGTAGCGCGCCCGGCAACGGAAACACCGGAATGATCTCTGGCAAGTCGGTTGATGATATCATGTATGCGAAGGTAGGCCGAAGCCGCCATCAGGCAAATATCATCGACGAAAGCTTGCGCCGTCCCTGCAGGACAATCGGGTCCTTGGCATCATGCGCGTCGAAAATCTTGAAGAGCTGCGCTTTGGCGGCGCCATCGTTCCATTCCCGGTCGCGGCGGAAGAGCTCCAGAAGCTCGGCCACCGCCTCTTCCACCTGGCCGTTGGCGTGCAGCGCAATCGCCAGATCAAGGCGCGCCTGATGATTGTCCGGCTCTGTCGCGACGCTGGCCTGCAGTTCCGCAACGGGGCCTGCATTTGCCGCCTCGCGCGCGAGCGTGATCTGGGCATGCACCGCTTCCAAGAGGGGGTCGGTTGAAATCTCGGCCGGAGCGCCGTTCAGGATCGCCTCTGCCTGATCGACATCGTCAAGGGCAAGGTAGGCGCGCACAAGTCCAGCATACGCGGCGGCATTGCTTGGGTCTTCCTGCAGGATCGCGGCAAACGTCTCTGCCGCGTCGGTCGCCGCACCCTCGGCGAGCATCTGATCGGCGGCCTCGATTGCAGCGGTCAGGCCGTCATCCGCACCCTCCCCGCCAAGTGCCGCGATCTTTTCGACAAAGGCATCAATTTGCGATGGCGGCAGCGCGCCCTGAAATCCGTCCACCGGGCGCCCCTGAAAGAAGGCATAGACGGTCGGAATCGACTGCACCTGCAATTGCCCGGCATAGGCCTGGTTTGCATCCACATCGATCTTGACCAGCTTGACGCGCCCCTTCGCCTTGGTCACCGCGGCCTCAATCGCGGGGCCAAGCGTTTTGCATGGGCCGCACCAGGGCGCCCAGAAATCGACGATCACCGGTACAGTTTGCGATGCTTCGATCACGTCGGCGGCAAAGCTGGCATCGGTGCCGTCCTTGATCAGATCGGCGGGGGCCTGCGGGCTTGCGTCCAGTTCCAGCATGGTCCGTCTCCTCGTTCGTTGTTGGGCCTTATATGTGCCCAATCGTGGCGAAGGCCAAGGGGCAAAGGCACTTTACCCTTGTCGGCCCGGGCCATAGCTTGCGCCCATGGATGGTACGGAACCCCAACGACCGAAACTCGCGGCCATTGCGGTTGTCTATCACGACCGGCGGTTTTTGTTGGTCAAGCGCAAGAACGCACCCAATGCTGGCACATGGGGCTTTCCGGGCGGGCACGTTGATTTGGGAGAGACGGCACTAGCCGCCGCCGAACGTGAGCTTTTCGAAGAAACGGGTGTCGTGGGCGAGGCCCGGCGCTATCTGACCAATGTGGACGTTATTGCACGCGCCGAGAATGGCGAGGTTCTGTATCACTACATGCTCGCGGCGGTCTTCTGCACGTATCAGAGCGGCACGCCCGTTGCGGCAGATGATGCCGCTGATGCGGGTTGGTTCACGGCATCGGAGATCGGCGATCTGAACCAGAGCCCGAATGTGGAGGACGTCGTTGATCTCGTTATCACCGCAGAAGACTGACCAGACTCAGCCCTACTCGACAACGGCCACCATCGGACCCAGTTGAAAACCGAAATCAGACCGTCCCAAGGAGGGCGCGTGCAGGCGGGAGACTTTCCCGTCGAAGTAGAGGGCATTCGGCAGACCAAGCGTGTCGCGGAAGAAAGAGCCGAATTCGTGAAAGGTGACCGCTTCGTTAGAGATCACAAAGGTCGCCTCGGTCCCGGCTTCATTCACGCCGACACCATTGCGAATGAAGCGGGACGTGCTGTCCGGCAGAAATCGTGGGTGCAGTGCACCGTCGATCACCAGCATCGGCCCCGATTGCGTCGCATCTCGGCAAGTGGGCCGTTCTTCAAGGAAAACACCCGTCTCATAGACCTGTGCGTGATCGTCATTGATGCAAAACACCCCGTTGGGCAGCAGCCCGAAGTTTCCGGGGCCTGCGTTTGAGATGACCCGCATCACCTCAACCCCGTTTTCGACGTAATGGCCGACCGGCGAACGGTCATCATGATACATGCCGGCATTCATCGCAAAGAGCACCGCCTTGACGCCGGGCAAATCCTCAATGGCGCGCAAGCTACCGATCACATCGCCATTTGCGTCCTCGTGGAAAAGGCGCAAGTCGGCTTTCGTCACATCCACCTTGCAGGTTGTGAAGCTCTGCCCCTGATAGGTCACATCCTCACAGGTCACCGCGAGAGCAGGCGCTGCCCAGAGCGCGCAGAGCGTCGCCAGCCAGCGCATTAGTCTTCGAGGTCCCGCCGCACGTGATCTTCCGCCAAAAGCGCGCGGGTTGCATCCATCTGGTCGAAGGTCCCATCAATCTGAAACCGCAACTCCGGTGCGAATTTCATCGACCCGCCTTTGACCACGAGATGGCGGATTTCGTGTCGGTTGCGGCGCAAGGCCTCTAACGCCTCATCCTTGCCCTGCCCGCCCAAGGGCAGCACAAAGGCCGTCGCGATGCGCAAATCAGGTGACATGCGCACCTCACCAACCGTGATCGACATGCGCGCGAGGTCGTCGTCATGCACCTCGCCCCGTTGCAATACTTCGGACAGGATCCGGCGGAATTGCTCGCCCACGCGCAGCATTCGCTGCGTGGGCGCCTTGCCGTCGCGATTTGAAGTCTTTGCCATGATCTTCATTTACGCCTTGGCGCGACCGATGCCAAGCAAGGCTTTGCGTCAGCCGCAAAGCACCGCTAAGAGGGGCGGGATGAAAAAGGGACACCCGCAATGACAGACCTACCCGGTATCGTGATCACCGGCGCCTCGGGCAAGATGGGGCAGATGCTGACGAAAACCGTGCTGGCGTCGGATAAATGCCGCCTTGTTGCTGTGCTAGAACGTGACGGGCATGACTGGATTGGTCAGGATGTGGGCGCTGTCACTGGCGGCCAACCTGTCGGCGTGACCGTGACCGACGACGCGGTTGAGGCGTTCGCCAAGGCACAGGCCGTCATCGACTTTACGGCCCCAGCAGCAACCGTGGGCTTTGCCGGTCTGGCCGCACAGGCACGGGCGGTGCATGTGATCGGGACGACGGGGCTCGCCGAGGCAGACCTGACGGCGATCAATGCAGCCGCGCGCCATGCCGTCATTGTGCGTGCGGGCAATATGTCACTGGGTGTGAACCTTCTGGTGCAACTGACAAAACGTGTCGCGGCCGCCCTGGATGATGATTTCGATATCGAGGTGATCGAGGCGCATCACGGCCAGAAGGTGGATGCGCCGTCGGGCACAGCGCTCATGTTGGGTGAGGCGGCTGCGGAAGGACGCGGCGTCACACTCTCGGATGTGAGCGACCGCGCGCGCGACGGTATCACTGGTGCCCGCAAGAAAGGCGATGTCGGGTTCAGCGCCATTCGCGGTGGCGATATCGTGGGCGAACATGATGTGCTATTTGCCGCACCGGGCGAACGGATCGTGCTGCGCCATATCGCGACCGACCGTGCGATATTCGCACGCGGCGCGCTCAAGGCCGCCCTTTGGGGGCAGGATAAATCCCCCGGCGAATACGATATGTTGGACGTCTTAGGCATATAACCGCCACGTGATCGGCCACAACTGAACCAAAAGCGGATCACCCGCGTATCAACGGCATACTCAGAAAAATGAGGTGCCAGATGAAACATCTTGTTCTTTGTGCAGCGCTCGCCACCGCTGCGTCTCCCGCACTTGCCGACAGCTATGTCCCGATCAAGGATCAGGCGACATTTCTGTCACTTGTGAACGGGAAAGAGTTACGCAATCGGCTTTACGGTGTGCGAGTGAGTGTCTTTGACAATGGGGCCATCCAGGGGGCTGCGCTCGGCTGGGGGATTACCGGATCGTGGAGCTGGCAGGACGGGTACTTCTGCCGCGAAATGAACTGGGGCGGTGACCCCATTCCCTATAACTGCCAGCTTGTCGAAGCACGTGGCGATCAGCAGGTCCGCTTTACGGTTGATCGCGGTAACGGCCAGTCGGCCTCGTTCCGGATACAGTAATCAGCCGGGGTCCGGCGCGCCGTATTTGAGGATGACGGGGACGACAAGTTCTTCCTCGTCAGTCAGATGCCGGTCGAGCAACCGCGCCATTTTCTGCAAGTCCTTGTGAAAACCGCCGACCGTACTCTCAAAAGGTTCCTTTGAGGCTGCAAGACCTATCACCTCATTGGCTACACTGACAAAGTCACCCAGAAGCGCATCGATGTCGTGATGATCTCTTTCGAGGATCTCAAAGCCTTTCGCGATCCGTTCATCAAGCACGGTGAGCTTCGGAAAGTAATGGCTGTCCTCGATCATATGATGCTCATGTAGCCCGTTCACGAACATACCCCCATTGCGTGAAAGCGCCTGCACATAGGCCTCAATCGCGACCCGCTGATCAAGCAGCGCCTCGGTGGTGTCCTGCATCGTGTCCAGCAAGTGTCGGAACATCAGATGCCGGTCGAGCCAGAACCGCACGAGCCCATCAAGCCCCGCATCATGTTCCCACATCTCACGCGGGTATTCCCGCAGCAGGACCCGCAGCGCGTCGGGCAGTTTTTCGCGTTCTGCGAGGGCGAGCATGTCCATTCTGGCTCCATTCAAACGTTTTGAGCGTCACGATTTGGCATCTGATCCCTCTGCGTGCGCGAATCAAGAGGATCGATCAAGGCACCGCACTTTCAAAAATTCCGCGGATCGGCGCAATTCTATCCACATGTTGCGCCATCGGCGGGCATATGCGCATTGGAATGACCGGATGAAAGATTAACATCTGATTAACCTTGCCATTTCCGTCTTCCCGCCAAAAGATAGCTCTATCCGCGCTTAGCCAGCGCATTACACAGCCAATGATTGTATCGCGCCAAGATACAACAACAGGGAGATGCTCATGACATTGAAGACAAAACTGCTCGCCACCACCTCGGCGCTCTTGATCGCGACAAGCGGTGCGCTCTACGCCGATGGCCACGCCACGCATCCTGAAACGGGTGAGCCGCTCGCCTCTGATCAGACCTTCACCTACCGCGATCTCGATGAAAGCCCATCGATTGATCCGGGTCTGGCCGAGGACAGCGCCGGGGGCGATATCCTCCGTGACCTCTTTGAAGGGCTTTATAATCAGGACGCGACTGGCAATCTTGTACCCGGTGTCGCCCTCAGCCACGAAGTGAGCGACGACAATCTGGTCTACACCTTCACCCTGCGCGACAATGCAAAATGGTCAAACGGCGACACCGTGACCGCAGGTGACTTTGAATATGCGTGGAAGCGCGCCGCATCCCCCGAACTCGCCTCCCCCTATTCCTGGTTCATCGAGTTGATGGCACTGGAAAACGCCCCCGAAGTGATCGGCGGTGATCTTGATCCGTCCGAACTCGGCGTGACAGCGATTGATGACACGACCCTTGAGGTGCGCCTGACGCAACCTCTGCCATACTTCCCGCAAATGCTGACCCATTTCACCACCTTCCCGGTGCATCAGGCGACGGTTGAGGAGTTTGGGACCGACTGGACCAAGCCCGGCAACATGGTCTCGAACGGTGCCTACATGCTGACCGAGCATGTGCCGCAGGAAAAGCTCGTTCGCGAACGCAACGAGATGTACTGGGACAACGCAAACACGATCATAGAAAAGGTCACGTCGCTGGTGATCAACGATGAAAATGTGGCGCTCACCCGCTACCTCGCTGGCGAATTGGACCGGACCGACGTGCCTGCTGGCCAGTTCCCGCGCCTTGCCGCCGAGTACCCTGAACAGGCCGTCTCAGTCCCGCTGGCCTGTTCCTACTACTACATGTTCAACCTGCGTGACGGCGCGCCAGAAGAAATCCAGAACCCGGATGTCCGCCGCGCGCTCAGCCTCGCGATTGACCGTGATATCATCGTCGAAAACGTTCTCGCCGGTGGTCAGCAACCGGCCTACACGTTCACGCACTGGGCCACAGCCGGGTTTGAAACACCCGACATCCCCAAGGCGTCCATGACCCAGGCAGAGCGCAACGCGATGGCGCAGGAACTGATGACCGGTGCCGGTTTCGGGCCTGACAATCCGCTTGAGATCGATCTGGTCTACAACACCTCCGACAGCCACAAATCGGTTGCCATCGCGATCAGCCAGATGTGGAAACAGACCCTGGGTGTCGAAACCACATTGGCCAACCAGGAATGGCAGACATTCCTCGAAGCGCGCTCAAACGGTGATTTCGAAGTCGCTCGTGGCGGCTGGTGCGCGGACTATAATGAGGCCTCGACCTTCCTTGACCTGATGCAATCTGAATCGGGTTACAACGATAGCAAGTACGTCAACCCGGACGTTGATGCCCTGCTCGCCGAAGCCAAGACCGCCGACAATGCGCAGGCCAATTACGATCAGGTTGAGATGTTCATCGCTCAGGATGCGCCGATCATCCCGATCTATCACTATGCCTCGGTCAAGATGTTTGCCGAGAATCTCGAAGGTTGGCCTTACGAGAACTTCCAGCAGAACTGGTACTCCAAGGATCTCTACAAGATCGCCGAGTGAGCATCATTTGTGAAGAACCGCGCCCCAGACCTGGGGCGCGGTTCGCCATTCCTGTTAGGACCCCTGACATATGCTGAGCTTTGTGATCCGCCGCCTTGCCGTGGCCGTCCCGACCCTTTTGATATTGGTCGTTCTGTCCTTCATCCTGATGTATTCGGCCCCCGGCGGTCCGTTCAATTCCGAACGCCCGCTGCCGCCCGAAGTGCTTGCTAACATTGAGGCGAAATACGGGCTGGATCAGCCATTCTGGCAGCAGATCGTCAATTATGTGTGGAGCGTGGTGACCGCTTTCGATTTCGGTCCGTCCTTTCAGTATAAGGACCGCACCGTCAATGATGTGATCGCGCAAGGCTTTCCAGTGACCCTCACCTACGGGTTCTGGTCCTTCGTTGTTGCCGTCACCGTCGGCGTGTCTTTGGGTGTTGCCGCTGCCATTAAACAGAATTCATGGCTCGACTACCTTGCCGTCGGCGTCTCGATCGGCGCGCAGGTGCTTCCGAATTTTGTGATGGCGCCAATCCTTCTGCTCATCTTCACACTCTGGCTCGGCTGGCTGCCCGGCGGCGGGTGGAGCGGTGGGCAATGGCAATATCTGATCATGCCGGTCATCGCGCTTTCAACGTCCTATATGGCCTCTATCGCCCGGATCACCCGGTCTTCGATGCTGGAGGTCTTGAACACCAATTTCATCCGCACAGCGCAGGCCAAGGGCCTGCCGATGCGCCGGGTCATCTGGCGGCACGCAATGAAGCCCACGATCCTGCCGGTCCTGTCTTATCTGGGGCCAGCCTTCGTTGGGATGATAACCGGCTCGGTCGTAATTGACGTGTTCTTTTCCACCGGCGGAATTGGGCAGTTCTTTGTGAACTCCGCTTTCAACCGCGACTATTCCGTGATCATGGGCATCACCATTCTGGTGGGCGCGCTCACGATCTTCTTCAACCTTGTGGTCGATGTGCTTTACGCCTGGATCGACCCCAAGATCCGCTACTAAGGGGGCTGGCAGATGTTTCCGAATAGAGCCGCCGTCGAAAGTGTGGGTGAAGCCGCGCAACTGGCCGAGGTCAAGGGCCGCTCCCTCTGGGCCGATGCCCGTACCCGCTTCTTTCGCAACAAGGCGGCCGTCGCCTCGCTGATCATGCTGGGCCTTGTCGCCGCATTCGCCCTTTTCGGCGGCTTCATCGCGCAGTACGAGACCGACTTTGTCAATTTCTCACTAATCGGCAGCAATGCGTATCTTGGCGTGCCTTCGCTTGAGACGGGGCATTACTTTGGCACCGACAGCAACGGGCGCGACCTCTTCGCCCGCACGGTCCAAGGCACTGGCATTTCGCTGATGGTCGGGATTGTCGGGGCACTTGTCGCTGTCATTGTCGGCACACTTTATGGCGCGACCGCGGGCTATTACGGCGGCCGCATTGACGGGTTGATGATGCGGATTGTCGACGTGCTGATGTCGATCCCGTTCATGTTTGTGCTGATCCTGATGCTCGTCATCTTTGGTCGGTCGATCTTCATGCTCTTTCTCGGCATCGGCTTGATCTCATGGCTCGACATGGCACGGATCGCGCGCGGGCAAACGCTGACGATCAAGAACAAGGAATTTGTCGAAGTGGCCGTCGCGACCGGCGTTCGCCCTATCAAGATCATCCTGCGCCATATCGTGCCCAATCTGCTGGGCATCGTGATTGTCTACGCCACGCTGCTGGTCCCCAACATGATCATCTTTGAAAGCTTCATCAGTTTTCTGGGCCTCGGCGTGCAGGAACCGGCGACCTCGCTGGGTGCCTTGATCAACGAAGGATCACGCACGATGCAATTCGGCTATCACTGGCAGATCGCCTTCCCGCTTTTCTTCTTTGTCGTCACGATCTTTGCCTTCTTCTTTGTGGGCGACGGATTGCGTGACGCGCTCGACCCCAAGGACCGCTGACACCCATGAGCCTTCTGGAAATCGAAAACCTCTCGGTCACCTTCACCACCGCCGACGGCGATGTGAATGCGGTGAACGGCGTGACGTTCAACATCGATAAGGGTGAAACGCTAGCGATCGTGGGGGAATCCGGGTCGGGCAAAAGCCAGACCGCCTTTGCCGCAATGGGCCTTCTGGCCAAGAACGGGCGCGCCTCTGGCATAGCGCGATTTGACGGCAAGGATCTGTTGTCGATGAGCCAGCGCGAATTCAACAAGATTCGCAGCAAAGACATGGCGATGATCTTTCAGGATCCGATGACATCGCTGAACCCCTATCTGCGGGTGAGTGATCAGATGGCAGAGGTGTTGATGCTGCATCAGGGCATCAGCAAATCCAAGGCGGTGAAAGAGGCCGTGCGCCTGCTTGACGCAGTGCGCATCCCCGATGCAGCGACGCGCGTGACGATGTATCCGCATGAGTTTTCCGGCGGCATGCGCCAGCGGATCATGATCGCGATGTCGCTTCTCTGTCAGCCGCGCCTTTTGATCGCGGATGAACCAACGACGGCGCTTGATGTCACCGTGCAGGCGCAGATCATGCAAGTGCTTGCCGATGTGCGCAACGACTTTGGCACCGCCGTCATCCTGATCACCCATGACCTAGGGATCGTGGCAGGCTTCTGTGATCGCACGCTGGTCATGTATGGCGGTCAAATTATGGAAGAAGGGCCAACTGACGATATCTTCGCCGATCCGACCCATCCTTATACGAGCGGTTTGCTCAAGGCCGTGCCGCGCCTGGACAAGGAAACCGCAACACTCTCGACCATCGCCGGTGAACCACCTGATATGTCGCACCTGCCGCCGGGCTGCCCATTCTCACCCCGCTGCGCGCAGATCCTTGGGAATTGCCGCGCCGAACGTCCGGCGCTCACAACCCACGGCACCCGGCGCCGCGCCTGCCATCTGCCACTGAAAGAGGTGGCATGATGGGCCCGCTTCTTTCTGTCCGCAACCTCTCGGTCACATTTGACGTCCGCCCGCCGGGGGCTTGGCCTTGGACACCATCGCTGAAACTGCACGCGGTTTCCGAAGTGTCATTCGATCTGCAACCGGGCGAATGCCTTGGCATTGTGGGTGAGTCCGGCTCCGGCAAATCCACCATCGCCCGGGCTGTTGTCGGCACGATCCCCTCATCAGGTGGCAACATCTTCTTCGAAGATCAGGACCTTGCCAATATGGACGTGCGCCAACGTCGTGTGCACAGGCGCGACGTGCAGATGATCTTTCAGGACCCGCTTGCGGCGCTGAACCCGCGCATGACGGTCGGTGAGATCATTGCAGAGCCGCTGATCACGCATGAACCGAACACATCCCGGCAGGAAGTGAAACGGCGCGTTGGCGAATTGATGGAGCGGGTGGGACTTTTGCCCAACCTCATCAACCGCTACCCGCATGAGTTCTCGGGCGGGCAATGCCAACGGATCGGCATCGCGCGGGCACTGATCCTCCGGCCAAAGCTCATTATCTGCGACGAACCCGTTTCGGCCCTCGACGTGTCGGTACAGGCGCAGGTCATCAACCTTTTGATGGAATTGCAGCGCGATATGGGCCTGTCGATGATCTTTATCGCCCATGATCTGAGCGTTGTGAAACATATCAGCGACCGGGTGCTGGTGCTCTATCTGGGTCGTGTGATGGAGACGGCAGAAAGCCACAAGCTGACCACGACACCAGAGCATCCTTACAGCCAGGCCCTGATTTCCTCGGTCCCGATTCCCGACCCGGTGCTGGAGCGCGCTAGGCCCCGGCCCATTCTGGAAGGGGAACTGCCCTCACCGCTTCGCCCGCCGTCAGGTTGCGTGTTCCGCACGCGTTGCCCCAAGGTGCAGCCCTCCTGCGCGGAAGCACGCCCCGCACTGGAAGACATTGGCGACCGTCACTTCGTGGCCTGCCCCTATCATGAGGCGCAACATGTTCTGGTGGCTGAGGCGTGATGGCCTAGACCGTCACGCGCCGGCAGGATCACTGGATCGGAATCCAGACCTCAACCTCACCCCGGCCCGTTTCGACATCGAACCTTTTGTCATAAAGCTCAAACTCCGGCGCCGGTCGCGGCTCTAACCCCGCATCTGGCAGCGCCTTGTTCCAGATCGTGTAGACTGTCTTGGGAAAGTCCGCGATATGGCCCTTATGGGTGAAGACCGCGTATTTGCCGTCCGGCAACGCGATCTCTTCCATCCCGGCCGGAATACCCGCATCAGAAGGTGCCGCGACACCCGCAACATATCTGAAATGTCCCTGCTCACCCGCGGCACAGCACACGCCATAGGCGCAATCCCCAATGATATCGCCGATCTCATCTTCACGCGCGTTAAACTGCTGCCACAACGTTGCCAGCGCGGCATTGTCATCAAAGCTCGCCTGTTTGCCGAGGCCGATCACACGAAAAGCTGGCCGCGTTTTGGTCACCGGCGGCGGGACGTCAACGATCATCTCTTTTTGCATCTTCAAAGGCTCCATCAAGGTCAGGTTGTGAACAGATCGCGCATGTCGCACACTTTGGGGCGTCACCCCGAAATAGGCGACAAAGGCACGTGTGAAAGCCGCATGGGAATTGTATTGCGCATCAAGCGCGATTGAGAGCACATCCTGATCACCCCGTGCCAGGTACCCAGCCGCAACACTCAGCCGTCGTGCCCGCAAATAGGCCATGGGCGAAAGCCCCGCAGCAATCTGAAAGCTGCGCGCCATATGATACGGGCTGACCGCACAAACCTGTGCCAGATCACGCAGGCCGACCGGTTGGTGCAACCGCATCTCAACCTGCCAGATGAGTTTGTTCAGGATCGACATCTCTTTGTGCCCTGCGACATTCACAACCCGGTTCTGCACTAATGGCACAGAGGCTGCTTGATCAGTCTTGCGGGATTGTATCGGGACCAGAGGGCAGATCGCAATCGGGGGCCACCCGCCATACTGGCAAAAGGTGCGTTACCGGTTCCCATGCTCGCATAGCCATGCTTTGTTGCGACCAAAACAAGGGATCTAGCACGTGCTTGATATCGACGAACTCCGCGCCGACACGCCGGGTTGCAGAAACGTCCTGCATTTCAACAATGCGGGCGCCTCGCTCATGCCGAAGCCGGTTTTTGACGCGCTCCAGAGGGTGCTGCGTGACGAAAATGAGGTCGGCGGGTACGAGGCCGAACGGCGCGCGCAGGACGACATCCAAGCCTTCTATACCGAGTTTGCAGCACTTCTGAACGCTGAACCTGATGAGATTGCCTTTGTCGAAAACGCCACCCGCGCCTGGGACATGGCGTTTTACGGACTGTATCTGAAACCGGGCGACAGGGTGATCACCCACGGCTCCGAATATGCCTCCAACTATCTGGCCCTTTTGCAACAATCGCGACGGCTGGGTTTTGAGATTGATCTGGTGCCCTCTGATCCAACCGGTCAGATCGATGTGGTCGCGCTTGAGGATATGATCACCCCGCAGACCCGATTGATCGCGATCACCCATGTGCCAACACAAGGTGGTCTTGTGAACCCGGCCTCAGAAGTGGGGCGGGTCGCACGCAATCACAATGTGCTCTACTTGCTCGACGCCTGCCAATCGGTCGGGCAAATTGATGTGGATGTGGCCGAGATCGGCTGTGACATTCTGTCAGGCACAGGGCGCAAGTTCTTGCGCGGTCCACGCGGCACCGGGTTTCTTTACGTCCGGCGCGGGATCCTCGATCAGATTGACCCGCCATTCATTGATCTTCACTCTGCGCAGTGGACCGGGACGGACAGTTTTGAATTTGCCGCCGGTGCGAAACGGTTTGAGAACTGGGAAAGCTATGTCGCGGGCCGCGTGGGACTGATGGAGGCCGTGCGATATGCCAGACATGTCGGTCTCGGCAATATCGAGCGGCGTGTGACGCAACTGGCGCAAGACCTGCGGGCCGCACTCAGTGACGTTGCAGGGGTTCAACTGCACGATCTGGGTCAACGCAAATGCGGCATTGTGACCTTCACCAAGGATGGGATCACCCCCAAAGCCCTCGCCGACGCGTTGCGTACTGGTGGGATCAACGTCTCCGTCTCGCCCATTACCTGCGCCCGTCTTGATCTTGAGGCGCGAGATCTACAGGCGCTGACGCGGGCATCGGTGCACTACTTCAACACGGCAGATGAAATTGAAAGATTTGTGGATGCCGTGAAGGTAGCTTGAGGAGAACCCCGCAACAGTCGGAGCTAAACCGCAATTGCCGCCTTGCTGCTGATCAACCGATACCTTGACGATGAAAGCATCTGAAAGCGAGATATCCGATGCCCCCTGACACACCGACGCTCCATCTTGTTTGCGGCAAAATTGCTGCGGGGAAATCGACGCTATGCACCCATCTCGCCCAAGCGGGCGGAACTATTCTGGTGTCCGAGGATCAGTGGCTACACACCCTCTACAGCGATGAGATGAAGACGATTGCGGACTTTGTGCGCTGCTCTGCAAAGTTGCGGCAGGCGATGACGCCTCATGTGATCGATCTGCTTAAGGCGGGACTGTCCGTGGTCCTGGATTTTGCCGCGAATACGGTCGAAGCGCGCACCTGGATACGACAGATCATCGCGCAATCAGGCGCCGACCATCAGTTGCACTTGCTTGATCCCCCGGATCACGTCTGCCTTGCGCGGCTGAAAGCGCGCAACGCGAAAGGTGATCATCCCTTTCACGTAACCACGTCAGATTTTGAGAAGGTCACGAAGCATTTCCAGCCACCAACGCCGGATGAAGGCTTTAACATCGTCGTGCATGACGTTCCGGGTTAGCCAATCTAAACACTGCATACCCGCGCCTGCCCCAAGAATTCCCCTGCATTTGGGTTGAATTGTTTCTTTAAGCCTCCTTTCACGCCTCATCCTTTAGATCTCGATCCTGGGTGAGAATGAGGGGTCAAGGATGAGTGCTGGATCAAACGCGCCAACCATTATCAAAAAGAAGAAGGTCTCCGGTGGTGATGGTCATCACGGCGGTGCCTGGAAGGTGGCATACGCGGATTTTGTGACCGCGATGATGGCCTTTTTCATGCTCATGTGGCTTTTGAACGCCACGACCGAACAGCAGCGCAAGGGCATTGCCGATTACTTTGCGCCGACCATCTCGATCAGCCGCGTCTCGGGCGGGGGATCGGATGCTTTTGGCGGCGACAACATCTTTACCGAACAGCAACTTGCGCAAAGCGGCACGGGCATCAACCAACCTACAATCGGCATGAACCCAGTGACGGCAGAGCAAGCGGCCGCCGATGCAGCCGAAGCCGCGCAGGTGGCTGCGCTACGCGATATCGAGGCGGTGTTGCTTGGCGTCGGTGGCGAAAGCCTTTTGTCAGAGCAGGCACTGCGTCACATCGTGACCCGCCTGACGGATGAAGGATTGGTCATCGAAATCTTTGATCTGCCAAATGCAACGCTGTTTCCGCCCGACAGCGTTGTCCCCAACCCCGTCACAGTCGAGGTTGCCAACATCCTTGCGCGCCTTTTCCAAAGCGTCAGCAACGAGGTCACGGTGACCGGCCACCTTAGCGCCAAATCTGTCGTCCACGTTGAAAACCCGCTTTGGGAACTGTCCATGGGGCGCGCCACGCAAATGCGCCTTTTGCTTGAAGATGGCGGACTGAACCCATTGCGTATCGCGCGCATCTCGGGTGGCGGCGACCGCAATCCAGCCGTGCGCGATGCAACCGCCCCACGCAACAATCGGCTGGAGGTCGTTCTACTCCGCGCTGATCGTTAAGCGAAGTAGCTATTATTTTAGCTATTAGCCGGACGTTAAGCCTGCGCGCGTAGAAGGAGAGAAACATACATCATCATCTGGCGCAGAAAGGCTCAACTACATGACGATATCCTCCTCTTTGAATGCGAGTGTTGCAGGGCTGGCAGCGAATGCGTCTCGTCTCGCGACGATCTCGGACAACATCTCGAATTCATCGACCTTTGGGTACAAACGTGCAGTGACCGACTTTGAGTCGATGGTGATTGAAAGCGGGCGCGGCACCTACTCTGCCGGCGGTGTCCGCACCACGACGTCGCGCCTGATTGATGAAAGGGGCGCGCTGGTTTCAACCTCCAATCCAACGGATCTAGCCGTGCGCGGCCGCGGTATGTTGCCAGTGACATCTGAGACATCAGTTGCCGTTGCCAACGGTGAAAACCCGCTGTTTCTGACGACTACCGGTTCATTCCGTCCTGATGCGCAAGGTTACCTACGCAGTCCGGGCGGGCTTGTACTGCTGGGTGTTCCGGCACTGGCGGATGGATCCATCCCTAACTATCCACGCGATTCCATTGATGGCCTTGTTCCGGTTCAGATCAATGCAAACCAGTTTGCTGGCGAGGCAACAACCCGCGTTGATCTTTCTGTCAACCTGCCAGCGACCTCCACGCGTGAGGGGGCTCCGGGGGACAGTGAATCGCTCTCTGTGGAATACTTCGACAATCTCGGCGCGTCATCGAACCTTAGCTTCACTTTCACGCCAACTGTACCGGCCAACGGCGCCTCTAATGAATGGACCATGGAAATCCGCGATAGTGAATCCGATGTCGACGCCAACGGAATTCCTGATGTGGTTGGCGAGTATACTCTGACCTTTGATGCTACACGCGGTGGTGGCGGTACGCTGGCCGCGGTGGCCAACACTGCTGCAGGCATTGGCGGTCCCTATGATCCGGCTACCGGTATTCTGACAATTGCTGTTGATGGCGGCCCTATGGAAATCAACATCGGCGAGATCGGCAGTTCCATCGGTTTGACACAATTGTCTGATGCCTTTGCACCTGTTTCAATTTCGAAGAACGGCACACCGGTGGGCAGCCTGACCTCGGTTGAGGTCGATCAGAACGGATTTGTTCGCGCCTCATTTGATATCGGCATCAACCGCGTCCTCTATCAAATCCCGCTGGTCGATGTGCCCAATGTGAACGGGCTAGAGACGCTTGACCAGCAAAGCTACCGCGTCACACCGGATAGCGGCACATTCTTCCTCTGGGATGCGGGCGATGGTCCGACCGGTGACATTGTGAGCTTCGCACGGGAAGAATCCGCAACTGATGTTGCCGGTGAATTGACAGAACTGATCCAGACCCAGCGGGCCTATTCATCCAATGCGAAGGTAATCCAGACCGTCGATGAGATGCTGCAGGAAACCACAAACATCAAACGCTAACAATTGATCGGATAACCAGGCCATGAGCATCTCAAGCGCCCTGAACAACGCCGTTTCCGGCCTGACCGCAAATGCGCGCATTGCCGAGGTGACGTCCTCAAACCTCGCGAATGCGCTCACGGATGGGTATGGAAGGCGTTCCGTGGATCTGTCGTCCATTCAGGCCGGCAATCGCGGCGGCGGCGTGCGAGTTGATGGGATCACACGGTTTTCGGATGCCGGTCTGCTGGCGGATCGGCGGCTGGCGGATGCTTCTTTGCAAGGTCAGGAACGCAGCACAAGCGCCCTGAACCGCCTCGAGCAGATACTTGGCGGGCCGGAAGATCCGACAAGCATCGGCGCGCGTATCGCCGCATTTGAAAATGCGCTCATCAGTGCCAGCAGTGACCCTGCCTCAGAAATGCGTATGACCACAGCAGTAAATCGGCTGAAAGATGTCACCCAAACTCTGCAGGACAATACACGCACCATCCAGGCCATGCGCCAAGAAGCGGACGCTGCCATTGCCCGTGATATCAACACGCTCAACAGCGCGTTGGAGCAAGTCGCCGCGATGAATGCGGATATCACGCGACTCATCGGCAGCGGCAATGATCCGTCTGCCCTTATTGACGCCCGCCAAAACGTGGTAGATCAGATCGCCGGCATCGTTCCGATCCGCGAAGTACCGCGCGACAGCGGCGCAATCGGCCTTATCACCACCTCTGGAACGACACTTCTCGATGGGCAACCGGTCGTTTTCGAATTCACGCCAACACCCACGATCACCGCCGACATGAGCCTCGCATCCGGGGCGCTGTCGGGTATCTCACGCGATGGAATCCCACTTGATGCGACCACAGGGGTCAGAGGTCTGGACGGCGGCTCGCTTGGCGCGTCGTTTGCCATGCGCGATCAAACACTTGTTGATGTGCAAGACGGGCTTGACAGCATTGCAGTCGACCTCATCGCGCGGTTTCAGGACCCCGCAAATGACCCAACACTCAACCCGGGTGATTTGGGCGTGTTAACAGATTCAGGTGGGGTGCTTGATCTCACCGACACCGTAGGACTTGCTGGCCGGATCACCGTCAATGCGGCAATTGACCCAGCCGCCGGCGGCGACCCAACACTTCTGCGCGACGGCCTCAATGCAGTGGCACCGGGACCAGTCGGAAACAGCGCGCAGCTCAATAACTGGATAGCTGCACTCGATGTTCCTCGCGCCGATTTACCAGGCGCAACCACACAAACAGCAGCTGGGCGGGCAGCAGTGTTTACTGCACAACTTGGTGCAACACGTCTGACCGCCGATGAACAGCTCAGTTTCACCGCAGCACGTTGGGACACCCTGCGCGAGGCAGAACTCGCCAACGGGGTCGACACAGATCTGGAATTGCAAATGCTTTTGCGGATTGAACAAGCTTACGCCGCAAATGCACGGGTAATTCAGACAGCCGAATTCATGCTACAGCGCCTGACGGAGATCTAAGCCATGCCAGTTGTCTCAGTGGGCGACATGTCCCAGCAATTCATTTCGATGCGAAATGGAGGCACTATCAAGACAGAGCTCGCCCGCCTGTCGGAAAGCCTGTCAAACGGTTTGGTCAGTGACGTCACCGAAACACTGGATGGTGACACAACACGTCTTTCGGGCATTAACTACTCTTTGGAGCAGCTTGGCGGCTACGCCCAAGCGGCAGAAGAAACCAGTCAAACACTCGCGAACATTCAGAATGTTCTAGGGCGGCTTGATACTCTGCGCAGTGACAGCAGCGCGCAGCTTCTCCTCATCAATGGCGAGAGTACCATTAACCAAATCGACAACGCAGCGAGAGATGGCGCGCGCGCATTCTCTGTCATGGTCACAACCTTGAACACACAGGTCGCTGATCGTGCGCTTCTTGGCGGCGCCGACGTTACCGGCGCGCCCTTGGCAACAGCAGATGTCATGCTGACGGACCTCCAGGCAACTATCGGAGGTGCCACGGACTTTGCGACAATCGACGCAGCCATTACGACCTGGTTCGATGACCCGGCGGGAGGGTTTGCAACAAACGCTTATCTGGCCGACACAGGCGCACCCGTTGAAAAACGCATCTCCGACACCAGAGCCATTCCGATTGAGGCGCGGGCAGATGATCCGGCCATCCGAGAAACGCTGAAGTCAGCCGCCTATGCAGCTTTGGCCGACAGCCTGCCCGGCCTGGATCGCGACACGAAAGCCGCAATGTTAGAACAGGCAGGCAGAGGCTTATACTCAGCGGCCAGCGACCTGGTATCGTTGCAATCACGCATCGGGACTGCAGAAGCAGAAGTTGAGCAATCTCAGACAGAGACAAACGCACAGCTATCCGCACTTCAGATTGCGCGTAACGACATTGTGCTCGCGGATCCGTTTGAGACTGCATCTCAGCTACAAAGTGTCCAGATCCAACTCGAAACACATTACAGCGTCACGACCCGGCTATCACAGCTGAGCCTACTGAGGTTCATCTGATGCGTTTGCTCTTGGCCCTTGTTTTCAGCGCGTTGATGGCAATTCCAACGCTGAGCGCAGCCACGCCCATCCGCATCAAGGACCTCGTCGAATTCGATGGCGTGCGTTCCAATGATTTGGTCGGTTATGGCTTGGTTGTCGGGTTGAACGGCACCGGTGACGGCTTACGGAACTCGCCTTTTACTGAGGAAATCCTGAGCAACATTCTTGAACGGTTAGGCGTCAATGTTACCGGGGAACAGTTTCGCCCCAGAAACGTCGCTGCGGTCCTTGTCACTGCGAGCTTACCGCCCTTCGCAAGGGCGGGCAGTCCCGTCGATGTCACCGTTTCCGCCATAGGCGATGCCAGTAGCCTGCTTGGTGGAACCTTGATCATGACACCGCTAAACGCGGCTGATGGCGACATCTATGCGGTTGCTCAAGGAACGATTATTGCAGGCGGAGCGGCCGCCGCGGGAGATGGTGCAGCGGTCGTACAAGGTGTACCAACATCGGGGGTCATACCGTCCGGTGCCACCGTTGAGCGAGAGGTTGCGTTCGACTTCTCAAATATGACCGACTTACGCCTTGCACTCCGCACGCCTGATTTCACCACCGCCGCGCGAATTGAACAGGCCATAAACCAGAACTTCACACGGCCCGTTGCCATTATGCTGGATGCGGGTACCGTGGAGCTCGACATCGTCGCGACGCAAATGCGATCACCCGCACATGCTTTGGGACGTATCGAAAACATCCTGGTTGAACCCGAACGACGCGCCCGGGTCGTTGTGGATCAGCGCTCCGGCACAATTGTCATGGGAGAAGATGTCCGCATTGATCGCGTTGCCGTCAGCCAGGGCAATCTGACGCTCCGCATTCAGGAAACACCGCTGGTTTCGCAACCCAACCCCTTCTCTCCCGGAGAGACCGTCGTTGTACCCCGTACAGATGCAAACATTATTGAAGAGCCAGGCATCGGGCTCGCTGAAATCCGCGAAGGCACATCTCTCAGCGACGTTGTGGCAGGGCTGAACGCGCTAGGTGTCGCGCCTCGTGATATGATTGACATTCTCAAGAGCATCAAGGCAAGCGGCGCGCTGCACGCGGAGTTCATTGTCCGCTAGAGGACAGAGCACGATCGACCGACATGCACGGATCTCACAAGTCCCAATTGGCGAGATTACGCCTCATATTGCAGTTGCCCGCTTGAAATGAAAGGTTGGAGCAACGCGAAAGAAATTCAATTACCGCCGAGAAGTTGCGGCAATATCAATCCTTGCCCTTAAGACCGTCAGAGAACAAACTGCATAAGTCACTTCGGTTTTGGTCAAAACGGTTCCTATTTCCTGTCACTCATTTGCGCGCTGTAGGATCCTGAAAACTATTGAGCCGATCCAGCGACCCGCAGCACACCCATAACCAGCGAGTGCATTTCGGACAGGAGTACGGCTTGCTGGCGACCCCGGCAGGATTCGAACCTGCAACCTGCCCCTTAGGAGGGGGCTGCTCTATCCAGTTGAGCCACGGGGCCGTGCCCGCGTTGAATGCCCGGGTTTTGTGTGCTGGTCAACGACCCTGGTGTTTCAGACGAAAGCACAAGTCGACCTCGCACGAGCTTTGGGCAGCTGCAAACGTTGTGGCCAAGCTGGGCGAACGCGGATATGAATAACCTGGCAATGAACAGGACAATAACGTGAGCAGCAAGATCAGGCGCCCGCTGACGCTTCGGGATGTTTCAGAAGCTTCTGGCGTGAGTGAGATGACGGTCAGCCGAGTGCTGCGAAATAAGGGTGATGTCAGCAGCGCTACACGTCAAAAGGTGCAGGATGCCGCCAAGCGTCTTGGCTACGTCCCAAACAAGATCGCCGGAGCACTTGCGTCGCAACGCGTCAATCTTGTCGCGGTCATCATCCCGTCTTTGGGTAACATGGTCTTCCCCGAAGTCTTATCAGGCATCTCGGAAACATTGGAAAACACCGGCCTGCAACCCGTTGTTGGCGTGACGGATTATCTTCCCGAAAAGGAAGAGAAGGTCCTGTTCGAGATGCTGTCCTGGCGGCCGTCTGGCGTGATTATCGCGGGGCTTGAACACTCAGACGCCTCGCAGGCCATGCTGCAGCAAGCCGGCATTCCTGTCGTCGAAATCATGGACATTGATGGCGAACCGATTGACACCTGCGTGGGCATTTCGCACCGCCGGGCCGGACGCAAAATGGCAGAAGAAATCATTGCAGCCGGTTATCAACGCATCGGCTTCATGGGGACCAAGATGCCGCTTGACCATCGCGCGCGCAAACGGTTCGAAGGGTTTACCCGCACACTGGCCAAGGCCGGGATCGAGATCGCCGATCAGGAGTTTTACTCCGGCGGATCCGCATTGGCCAAAGGGCGCGAGATGACAGCCAAGATGATTGCCCGGACCCCGGATCTGGATTTTCTCTATTACTCCAACGACATGATTGGTGCGGGCGGTCTTTTGTACCTGCTTGAACAAGGTATCGACGTGCCTGGCAAGGTTGGTTTGGCCGCCTTTAACGGTGTCGAATTGCTTGATGGCCTGCCGCGGCAATTGGCAACGATGGACGCCTGCCGCCGAGATATCGGGGTGAAGGCCGCACAAGTGATCGCGGCCCGCAACAAAGGTGAAGACACCGGAGAGGGGCCAATTATCGCATTGGACCCTACCCTTTCACCGGGCGACACGTTGCGTCGCACCAAACACCAAACCTGAAGCCAAGGGCGCGACGGCCCACTGTCATAGCCCGAGTTTCGAGTTCCGGTCATAGGCGACAGCGACGTTGTTCATCCGTGCCTCAATGCCCAAGAATGCAAAATAGACACGCTGTCGGTCAGCCGCGCTGATAACCTCACCGGCCTGTGCCTGCGCGATGAAAGGCTGAATTGCCGCCCATTCTTCGACAACAAATTGAAGTCCCTCGGCAATTCTCTCGGTTGGCGGCGGACGCACGCCCACGCTTGGTAATCCATTGCGGAGCGCAGTCAGTGTGTCACCAAACAGGGCGCTCGCCTCCGCAAGATCGGCCTTGGCGGTATCAACGTTGATGCCCGCCGCAATGAGGCACATGTCCTTCGACATCTGGGCGGCAAGCATCCGCTGCCGACCGGAAAGATCGATCAGCAATGCATCGGCATGCAAAAGCGATACTGGATCAGCGTACTGACCCGTAATCTCGGAGACAAGGATGTTCGCCGTTTCAAGGAGTGGATCACTTTGCGATGCAAGCGTTGCAACCACAGACGCGTCATTGCCAGAGACCTGGATCTGCCGCGCTTGATCAAGCAGCGGCACCCAAGCTTCGTTGAGCTTGTTGATCGTCTGCAATGTCCGCGGCCGCGTCTCCTCGCCAAGGATACCAAGCCTGCGGTTACCGTAAAGCAATGCATCACCGATGCGGTCGAACTGGTCGGCCGAAATCTGGAGCACGGCCTGGCTTTCGCGGACCGTCACGCCAGAATGCACATTGCAGGCGGAACTGATGATGCGCTGGCTCAGCGTTCCAAGCTGTCCGGCAACGTTGATGCGCTCGCTCGCGCCGACATCTGCGGCAATGTTTTGTGCCGCAACCTGCGTCGAGGCACAAAGAAACAGTGTCAAAGCGAAGAAATACCGCAAACCATCATGGATGCGGTGCGAACGTCGTGTCAGATTTAACATATCCATTCCTTTTGGAATTTGGTCACTCGATCAGAGTTAAAAACAGCAAGACAGAAGCGTGAGTACGCCTCTATCTGCCAGGTCGTTTCCCCATATCATAAGGCAGATACGGGGTTATTTGGGCTAGGCTATTAGTCTTATGCTGGAGACTGGATCCAGACTTCTACACGGCGGTTGATCCGGCGACCTTCGTCACTGGTATTGCATCCAGAGGGTGCAATTTCGCCGTAGCCTGCAGACGCGAATGTCACGTTGGACAGGCGGCTACCGCCAGCCTCGCGCACCTCGTCAGCGACTTGCGCAGCACGCGACCGCGACAGGTCAAGGTTGCCGTCAAACTGGCCAACATCGTCGGTAAAGCCAACCATCATGACCTGAGTTCCTGCGGGCTGTGCTGCCAGATAATCGATCAGACGGTCCTTATCGATACGTCCACGCTCATCCAGTTGAGAAGAGCCGGTACGGAAGCGGAAGGTGGTCGACAGACGGTCATAGCCTACCATCAGGTCCAGCATGTCGCGCATGATGCCTGCTTCGTAAGGGTCAGCAGCCGCATCCAGTAGTGCACGCGCCCGATCCCCATCAGAGGATTGCGGACGGCGGTCAACGGCAAAGCCGATAAAGCCTGCTTTACCGATCAGACTGTCGGCCTCTTCAGAGGTCGCATAGTTGATGAAATCGGTTGTGCGATCCGACGCGGTGTCTTCACGGGTGTAAAGATAAAGACGACGCTGCAGCGCATATTCTTCGGTCCGTGCCGAGAAGGCGTCGGGCGCCATCGCGATCCCACATTCGTTCACAAGGCTCAGCGCATTTGCGCCACGCTGGAACGCGTAACCGACATAGCCAATCGCGCCATCGGTCTGATTGACGATTTGCGAAACTTCACTGTTCGTTCCGGCAATCACCAGACCGGCTGGGTTCGCCAGGCCAGTTTCACCAAAGATACGCTCTTCAAAAACGGCACGCGTACCTGTGTCTTCAGCCCGTGCGACGACCGTGATCGGCATGTCTGGCCCGCCAAGTTCAGACCAGTTCGTCACCTGCCCCGAATAGACCTGACGCACCTGTTCTGTGGTCAGCGTCTCAACCGGATTGCTGGGGTTGGTAATCATCACCAGACTGTCGATTGCAACGATATGTTCTTGCGATGGGCTAACCATGTTGCCCGCGCCTGCGCTGCGAAGCGCCCGCGCCTCGTCAGGAACAATGCGGCGTGACGACATGCCAACTTCGATTTCACCATCAAGAAGCTGCGAGAATGCGTCGCTTGATCCGGTCGAGTTCACGAGGATCGAAGCAAGCTCATCCCCGAACCCCTGATCGCCAACAAGCTCTGCGATCACATCGTCACCGTTACCGGTGTTCACCAGCGTCGCGGCGGCATCGATCGAACCTGCATAGCCTTCCAGCAACAAAGGCATCAGACCAAGGCCAACGGTATCCGAACCACCAATTTTTACGTCAGCGTCACCGCCGCCCAAATCAGGACAGGCCGCCCCTTCACACTGTACGCGGCTGGCGGACACCCGCAGCTCGCCCAGTGCTGTCGCGATGACGTAGGAGTTGTCGCGAAAATCGACGAACTCACCTGTCATGTTGACCGTGCCATCGCTGGATCTCAGTGTGACTTCCTGGGCGACCGCTACGCTTGAAAACGTCAGGGCACCAACCAGCGTCAGCATGCCCAGCGCAGTACTGTTCCACTTATTCGTCATCATCTACTCCTATCCGGGGTGTTGGAGCTTTGGTTCGTGACTGCGACAGCCAAGGAACATCCCGCAACCCAGGGTTCAACTGTTTACATTGTATCTTTATGGCTCAGTAATTGTGCACAAATTTGGGCAAATTTTTTCCAATACAGGGGCAACAAGCGAAAAAGTTGCGATAAAGTTAACAATTCGATTACGAGGAGACGAGAGATAGGGGCGTAGTATCAACCCGCTGATCACGCTGCCGATTTGTAGCGTCAACCCTCAGATCATACGAATGACATCTTTATCGATCGCCAGAACATAACCCTTTCGGGCGATGTTCTTGACCAAAAGTTCGCTCATCATCTGATTTCCCAGTGTATCACGCAGCCGCTTGATTCGCGTGGCTCCGGCGGCTTCGTCACAATCGGCGGCATTGCGGCCCGAGATCACACCTTCGATCTCGGCCCCCGTCAGCACTTCATCATCCATCCGCGCCTCGGCTAGCACGGCCAACGTCTCAATCGCGGCATCAGTCAGTTTGAACTCAAAATCGTTCAGATAGACGGCCTTCTGGTCGCGACTGATCGTTAGTGAGTTCACCTCGATCCCCTGCCGTTCGATCCGACCCATACGGCGGTTCAACGCGATCAGCATCACAAGAAACGCAACAGCAGCAATCAGCAGGGCTGTCGCAAAAACCAGCAGAACAAAAATGATAAAGCGGTACGACACGAGCGTGTCTGAGAACGCCGTGCCTGATTGCGCGAGAATTTCGAGCAGCTTGATTTCCGCATTGCCGGTCAGCGTGTCGTTTTCGATGAACAACCGCTCAACCCTGGCATTAAAGGCATTGGCGTCCGGCAGGTTGATAAACAGAAGTACCGCGGTAATGGCCAGGATCGCGACAATCGCCGCAATCCCGGCAATGACGATTCGGCTGCCAATTTCACGTGCTTCAGTAGCGGAGGAAGTATTCACCTGCGCTGTCCCTTCTTTGATCCAGACCAGCATCATCAAAGACGCTGACAACATTCAACAGCTGCCATCCATCACGGGCGAGCGCTGAACGCAACTGATCTGCGGCATTGCGGGCACTGCAATCGCCACGCACCTCAACAACGCCGTAATGTAGGCGCAACGGGTTGTCCCGCTTGGCCTTGTAATCGGCGTAACAGGCGGCGTGGGCCATACCGGCGCTCAGCCAAAAGATCAGAAATGTGGAACAAAGCTTTTTCATGATCTCAGTTGGCCCACGCGCACCATGATATTCAATAACGTCTCATGTTATCGCGCCTGACATCGCATAACCATCCCTCGTTATTGTTTGGCTGATCAGGTTCCCGCCAATCTGTCCCCAATCACCGTCCCCAGCACGTGTTGAAAGGAAACATGATGAAAAAGCACCTGATCGCAGCAGTTGCCAGCCTGTCGCTGGTGGGCGCGTCACCCGCAACCGCCCAGAACTTCGACCGCGAGGATCTTGGCAAACTCCTGATCGGGCTCGCCGCAGTGGCCGTGATTGGCGCCGCGATCGAGGAGAACCGCGACCGTGACAGCGGCACGCGCGTTCACGACAACCACAGTGGCGGCATCAACCGCAACAACAGCTGGTCTGACCTCGGAAACCGCAATGATTGGTCAAACCACAACAGCAGAAACCGCCATGTGTTGCCGCGCCAGTGCTTTCGCAATGTCGAAACCCGCTTTGGCACCACGCGCATGTTCGGCCAACGCTGTCTTGAGCGGAACTACCGCTATGTAAACAGCCTGCCGGGCCGCTGCGCCGTGCGCGTCTACACCGATGACGGTCCTCGCCGCGGCTTCGATCCGCTTTGCCTGCGCGAACGCGGCTACCGAGCTGACTGACGCTTAACCCGTCAGACAGATGCGCGGGCACTTTGCCCCGGTTACCGCGCAAGAATCGGGCGATGCTGTCTCAGATAAGAAAGCCCTAACCAAGAGAGACGCAAAGCCCGACAGGGGCAGAGAGGTTGGACATGGCTCTCTGCCCCTTTTTTGATGATTTGCGTGACCAGGTTGTCCACAAAGGCGCATGGATCAACGCATGGCCCTGCGCGCCTGCGACATCTCATCTTTTATAACATGAAGATCAGCGATGTACTTGTTTTGCTTGGCAAGCGAGACCTCCGGTGTCCCCAGCGCCTTGCCTGCGTCGAGCATTAGTATGGTAGCAAATTTTTCCAAAAATTCCTCTGTGTTCCGCACCATGATGTCGTTGGACAGACGTAAAGTCTTGGTGGAGACGTCCACCATTTGAACACTCCCGTCGGATGATATTGGTGTGTCAGCCTCGCGCTGAACATCAATATGCCACCCCGCTTGCTTCAATGCGTCCAAATACTTCACCAGTGTCGGCGATTGAATAATGGTGTTCTTCGCGTCCTTCGAGAGATCACGCGAGTTCACTTGCATCATGTCACTTAAAGTATCGATGTTTGCTGTCAGCTTTTCCAATGTGATGCCATTTGCAGGAAATTTGGCATCCGAGCGTTCCGTGCCTGCGGTGCCGGGCGCCGATGGAGGACGCGTAATCATGCTCTGTGAAATTTGACGGTTGGGTGAGGAAATCGACCCTGCCAATCGATCCGACCCAGACCTCATGTAGTCGCGTCTTGATGGCGGCTTGAGTTCTTGCAACTTGTTTAAGTTCTTATACATGTCGTCGCCAAGCTTCTTTACTTTGTCACTTGTGCTCTTCACGTCCGCCACTTTTTGCGACAATGCCTCTTCTTTGTCTGATGATGTTGATCGGCTGAACGGCGAAAACGACTGCATAAAGTTTGATAACTTCGCGGCAATACTACTGAAGAAGCTTTCAACCCGAGCACGCATTGACTTGGGTGGAGTTGGCGGCGTTGCGCTGTCGAAAGCCTCAAATTCGTTAACACCAATCATTGCACGCGTTTTCGATGCAGAACCCGATGCAATGCGATCAATCGTTCCGGCAAGTTCCGCACCGGTGGTTGTTCCTACTCCATTTACTGCCATGCGACGCTCCTGATTAATCGATCTGTGATTGGGGTAGCGCGATCAGATCGCTGGCGTTGTGCTAAAAGCTACTGCGCTGCGGACAATCTCATGGCGGGCTGCGTAAGGGGTATCGTAAGCCGAATACGAGTCAGCACTGCTAGCGTGTTCCCTGCGGGATGGCTCCCATCTATGCGCTTAGACCCTGCGTTTGGTGATGAGCAGATAGGGGCGCAGCAAAACAATTCCCGCAATCGTAATCAGAATGATGCTAACCGCGACCTTCGAGACTATTTCCATCGTGCCTTCGATCAGCAGCGCATGGATCACGCAACCCAGCACGATGATTGCAGCCAGAGCCATATGCGCCGCGCGCCATGTGCGAAAACGCAGGCGCTTACGCCAGATCGCGAGGGTTGCCGTGGCAAAGACCGCCCACATCGCCATCACACCCCAGACCGAAAACGGTGTGGGCGAGCGAAACAGAAGCGCATCGACCACATCCGGTGGGCTGGTGATCCATAAACCACCCACATGGATCAGAACGGTCAGAACAAGCGCGCCACCGACCCAGCGATGCACAAGCCGGCCTCGCATGGCGGGCAGCCCCGGCAAAAGCCCCGCCGCCAGTAAAGGCTGCATCACCAGCAATGCCATCGCCAAAACACCCGCAAAGCCCGCGACAATATAGACAGGCTCACGCCATTGCAGCAGTGGAGAGCCCAGCGCCATCGCGACGGGCCACAGGATCACGGCGATCAATGCGCCCCAGATCAAGACAGGGCGCATCGCGCTCAGGCAGGTTGCAGAACGAAATGCGCGGCGAGCGTAGTGTCATTCGGGCTGCTCATTAGGGGGCGCAGAAACACTGTTTCAAACTCATCACTGTCATAGGCCAGATGCCCATGGGCCTGCCCGAATGCAGGCACGATCTGCGGCATCTCCAAGCGAAACTCGCCATTGGCATCAGTCAGCGTCGCGCCGTGACTGCGCGCATCACGCTCATGGCCTTCGGTCGTATGGGCCCAGATTTGGATACGTTGCCCCGGCAAGGGGGCGCCGTCGCCCGCGCGGCGCACGGTCCCGGTCATCCAGAACCCGCCGCCGCCGATCCGTTCCACAATCGGCGCGCCAGGGCGATAGTTGTTGGACCCGCCACGCATGGACGGGGTTGGTGCAACGCCTTGTGCCATTGCGGGACGGATCAGGGTTGTCGCCGCGGCGCCAGCAATCAGGGTGCGGCGGGTCAGTCTATTCAGGGTCATTGGGCAATCTCCTGTCAGGTGGTCTGTTGCCAGAGATACTAGCTCAGCTTGCCGAAACGGCGAACAGGTCTTCGGACGAAATGCAGCAACGCGCGAAAAGTTGATCCCGTTCGGCCGAATGATTTCGCTTGCAGTCCCAGTCGTGCTCTGCTGAGTGGCCCCATGTCCCAACCTGATTTCAGTTTCGAAACGCTGGCCCACCAGAACGGCTTTGCCCATGTGGCTGGAGTCGATGAGGTGGGGCGCGGGCCGCTTGCGGGGCCAGTTGTCGCGGCTGCGGTCATTCTGGACCCAAAGCGCATCCCCACCGGGCTGAATGACAGCAAGAAGCTGACCGCCAAAAGCCGCGACGCGCTGTATGACGCGTTGATGGCCGATGCGGATGTCTCAATCGCGCAAGCCAGCGTCGCAGAGATCGACACCCACAACATCCTGCGTGCCAGCCATATCGCGATGGTCCGGGCGATCGGTGGCCTCAGGCAACCGGCGGATCACGCTCTGATCGACGGGAACATGGTCCCGCGCGACCTGACCCTCTCAGCCGAAACCATCGTCAAAGGGGACGGGCGCAGCCTCTCAATCGCGGCCGCCTCCATCGTCGCAAAAGTGTGGCGCGACCGACACATGGTGGATTTGGCGCAACAGTTCCCCCACTATGGCTGGGAAAAGAACGCGGGATACCCCACGGCCCAACATAAACTGGGCCTCGCGCGTTTTGGCGTCACCCCACATCATAGATGTTCATTCAAGCCGATACACAATATCTTGTATCAAGATAAAAACGTAAGTAATTGATTCAATAAAGTTTTTGACAGCGAATCGTCTCTGACTCACATTAGAGCCAAGCAAATGAGCGGGCCAACCCGCCGGGGCTTTGAGGCAAGTGATGACGACCAAGACGACGCGTAGGGGGGCGAGTGTGCTTCCTTTGAATACGATTATTGATGGTGACTGTATCGAGGTCATGAACAACCTGCCCGTCGGTTCGGTTGACCTGATCTTTGCGGACCCGCCTTACAACCTTCAGCTTAAGGGTGAATTGCACCGGCCCGACAATTCACGCGTCGATGCGGTGGATGATGCCTGGGACCAGTTTGACAGCTTCAAGGCCTATGATCAGTTCACAAAGGCGTGGCTGAAAGCCGCGCGGCGCTTGCTGAAACCCAATGGCGCGATCTGGGTCATTGGCAGCTATCACAACATCTTTCGCATGGGCGCTGAGCTCCAGAACCAGGGGTTCTGGATCCTCAATGACGTCGTCTGGCGCAAATCGAACCCGATGCCGAATTTCCGGGGCAAGCGCCTGACCAATGCGCATGAAACTATGATCTGGGCCTCCAAAGAGGAGGCGAGCAAGTACACGTTCAATTACGAGGCGCTGAAGGCGCTGAACGAAGGTGTGCAAATGCGCTCTGACTGGGTTCTGCCCATTTGCACCGGACATGAGCGCCTGAAAAACGATGCAGGCGACAAGGCACACCCAACCCAGAAACCACAATCGCTGCTCCACCGTGTTCTGGTGGCCACCACAAATCCGGGCGATGTGGTTCTGGATCCTTTCTTTGGCACCGGCACAACGGGCGCGGTCGCCAAGATGCTGGGCCGCGATTTCATCGGGATTGAGCGGGAAGAAGAATACCGCAAGGTCGCTGAAAAGCGGATCGCCAATACGCGCAAGTTCGATAAGGAGGCGCTTGAGGTCTCTGCCTCCAAACGGGCCGAGCCGCGCGTCGCCTTCGGCGTATTGGTCGAACGCGGCATGCTGCGCCCGGGCGAAGAGCTATGGTCGATCAACGGGCGGCACAAGGCCAAGGTGCGCGCCGATGGCACGCTCATTGGCGACGATATTAAAGGATCAATTCATCAGGTCGGGGCGCATCTGGAAGGCGCGCCCAGCTGTAACGGCTGGACCTATTGGCAGTTTAAACGCGACGGGCAGAAGGTGCCCATTGATCTGCTGCGTCAGCAGATCCGCGCAGAGATGGCGAAGCACTGATACTTCACCAAAGTTGATACCGCCGGTGCCTGTGGCAAGCCCAACCATGGTGGAAGGGTCCGCATGCACTAACTTTATCCCCGCCATCGCAATGATGGCGGGGTTTTTTCTGATCATGCACAAGGCGACGCCATACATCCTTAGCGACAGACTATTTCCTTAAATTCTTCATAAAGGTGTGGGTCAAACGGGGATGACGTGCCAATATGATCCTCGTGTTCAGTAGGCAGAGTTCATTTTCGATAATGCAGCGGTTGCTATTTCACCGCGCCAGCGTCAGGTCAGGCGAAACGACGCGGGATAATTGGCCCGTTGTGGAATCGATGATCGAAGCTGATATCGGCTCAAGAACTGAACTGCTTTTGCGGTTCTTTGTGGTCGGGTTTACGGCGCTGTTCCTGATCATCGCCACCGAACAGCGCGCGATTGCCCTTTGGCTGATCATCTTTTTGCTGACCAACGGCTATTACAGTTGGCGGCTTTCGAAGGTCGCCACCCCTGTTTCAGCCCAGACCTATTTGGGGCTGCAGGCGCTTTTCATGCTCTCAGTCGCGCTTTATACGTCCTGCGCGGTTTACATCTTTCTGGTCGGCACGCCGTCATTTGTTACCACTGCCTTGGCCGCGTTGACGGCTCAGGCGCTGTTCAACATCTCACGTCATCGGCAAAGTGATGTATTGGCGATTTTCGATACGGCTGTCGTGGCGCTGGCCGGGCTGTTTTTCGGATTGTCGAGCCTTTGGAAAGTGGACGGCAATCTGTCCGAGCAAATGATCATCGTCATCGCCACATTAGGGGTGTGCAGCTACTACGTCATAGCCCAGATCCGAAAGATCCAGATCCACAATGCACTGCAGACATCCCGGCAAGAGGCTGTGCAAACGCAAAAGATGCGGGCCGTAGGGCAACTGACCGCCGGTGTCGCCCATGAGTTCAACAATCTGCTAACGGTCATTCGTGGCAACATCGAACTTGCGCAGCTTAGCGAAGGTACTTCGGAATCCCAGGCGCGGCTGAACGACGCTATCAAGGCCGCCGACAGGGCAGATGCGCTGACCAGTCAGCTTTTGTCGTTGTCGCGCAAGGCGCGGCTAGAGGCCGCGAGCATCAATCTTGATCAATTCTGGCGCGACTTTGCAACGATTGTCCCGCGCATCACGTCAGCGCAAATACGTGTCCATCTGGAGCCTCAGTCAGAGCCCGAAACGCTTTACTGCGATGTCAATCAGCTAGAGGTCGCGCTGATCAATCTGATCATCAATGCGCGTGATGCCATGGATGAACGCGGCGAGGTTTGGGTGGGCTGTCGTCAGGCAACGCCCGCTGACTTGTCACATCTTGGTTTGGACAAGGATGGCGCATTCGGGATCATCACAGTGCGTGACAACGGCCCAGGTATCCCGAAACATCTTTTGCCAAAAGTGGTCGAGCCGTTCTTTACGACCAAGGATGTCGGCCAAGGAACGGGACTGGGTTTGCCAATGGTCAAGGGCTTTTGCGAGCAGTCAGGCGGTGGCTTTGCCATCGTCAGTGACCCGTCCGGAACGCTTGTATTACTGGGCTTGCCGGTCCTGTCCTCATAAGCTGCGCGGTTGCTTCGCAACCAAAGCTTAACACTTTTGCCTTAGCCCAACGTGACGGTGTTGAGTGAAATCTTAGTGATCGGGGTAAACATGAACGGGAAAATTGGAAGCTTCTTTGAATCGTTTTCTATCAGCCGCGTGGTCGCGGCGGGCAATGTGCTGGCCTGCATTGCACTCATCGCGGTAGGGTTGCTGAGTTACAATCTCGTTCAGAAGCTCGACGCGGAGTTCAAACGTCTGGCCAGCGCATCCGAGAAAGTCATCGCAATCAATGCGGATTTCGAGGATTTGTTTGAGGCGCGTCTGGCGGCGCTCAAATACCGCGCAACCGATGACACCGCCTTGCAACAAGAGGTGGATGCAAACGTCGCCGAAATCACAGAGGCTGGCGCTGTTATGGCTTTGGGATCACCAGATCCGGCGCTTCAGCGCATGGCCTCCGAAAACAGCGATCAGATGCGCGCGTATCAGGCTGCTTTTCAACAACTTATCCAGACCGATCGAATGGCTGCATCAGTGTTGGAGAATGCGGCGGCTATCGGGCTTTCCGCACGTCAGAGCCTTAGCGAGATCCGCGAAACAGCCTATGCTGATGCGGATATCGAGGCCGCGTATCGGTCCGGTATTGCACAGGAAAGCCTGATGCTCGGTCGATACTATTTGATACGTTACGCGATCGGTGGTGCGCCGGCAGATTTTGACCGCGCGAATGCCGAATTGCAGCGCGCGCAATCGGACACGCAGAGCCTTCTGCGCGAATTGCAAAACCCGCGCAGAAGAACATTGGCAAGTGATGTCATCGAGAAGATTGATCAGCTTGTCGAAAATTTGGCCCAGCTTTCATCAGCACTGTCTCAGGCAGAGGCGATTGCGGTTGGCCAACTCGATCAGATTGGCGCGGCGGTCCAGACGGCGACGGAAGCTCAGTTGGACCGGCTCACAGAAGAGCAGACCATGCTAAAGAACCGCTTTTCCGAAATAAAGGGAGCAGCGACGTGGCAGGTCCTCCTGATCTGTGCGGTCCTCACAACTCTGGTCATTCTTTTGTCGCTCGCGGTAATGCTGACGATGAAACGACAGTTCGGCTCTCTCGTCAAAACGACCGAGCGCCTGGCTGGGGGCGATCTTGATGTCGAAATCACGGGTGCCGAACATCAGCATGAATTGGGACGTATGTCGCAGGCATTGATTACATTCAGGGCAGGCGAAAAAGAACGGCGTGACGTTGCACAAAGAGAAGCGCAGCGCGAGGCTGATATCCAAAATGTGCTGTCGCAGCTGAACGGTGCGTTGCAAGGATTGTCGGAAGGCGATCTGACGGTGCGGCTGAGGAATGGCGGCGACCACGGGTTCGAGGCACTTATCGAGAACTTCAACGAGGCAACAGCGAAGCTTGAGACACTGCTGCTGGACGTGACAACCGGAACCGACAGCATGGGCAATGCCGTCACCGACCTGAACGCCTCGATTGAACAGCTGGCGCAAAGGACCGAACATCAGGCGGCGTCGCTCAACCAGACGGCGTCGGCCATGTCGCAACTCAAGGACAACGTCGATGCGACAACACGAAATACGGTAGAAGCCGATCGCGAGGTGAAAGAGGCGCGCGCGCAAACCGAGACCGGGCGCGAAGTCATTGAAAGCACCGTCAATGCCATGAATCGGATCAAGAAGAGGTCGGAAGAGATTACACAGATCATTGCGACCATTGATGACATCGCCTTTCAGACCAACTTGCTGGCGCTCAATGCCGGGGTGGAGGCCGCGCGGGCGGGCGAAGCTGGTAAGGGTTTCGCTGTCGTCGCATCCGAAGTACGCAGTCTCGCGCAAAATGCCAGCGAGGCGGCGGGAACCATCAAGAACCTTATCCATTCGAGCCGTACCGAAATTGAGCAGGGCGCAACGCTTGCCGGTGAAACCAGTGATGCCTTGCAAAATATCGTTGTCGCGGTGGACAAGGCTGCTGGCGTGATGGACAACATCCGCACCGATGCGGCCAACCAGGCTGAGAGCATCTCGGAGATCAACATCGCCATCGCGAATCTGGACGGCGTCACGCAGCAGAATGCAGCAATGGTTGAAGAAACAACTGCCGCCGTGGCCGACGTACATGCCTATACCAAAACGCTTCAACATCAGGCGAGCGTGTTCTCGACCTCAACAGCAACTCCGGCCACAGCACATTTTGCGGCGTAATGAGTCGCTCGGAACTGCGGGTAATACTGCCCGCAGTTTTGCCTTGATGGAGACTAGAGGCAGGTAATTTCTTTCTACTGCAGTTTGCGCAGTGCCGCTGCCCGACAGAGATGAGCGCCCTGTCGTTTGTGGGCCGGCAACTTGTTTTGCTTAAGCGAAAGACCCGCATCACCGAGCGCAAACTAGCGTGAAAGCTATCGCGGTTCTAAGATTTCGACACCACGCAAACCCATGATCGCTCGCGACATAGTAAGATGTGCGCAGATCTTTCATCTACAGCTGACAGACGCTGAACCAGCGGACATCGGGCGACCTCAGCCGTTTCATGCATGCGCGCGACGAATTCCCGGCTTGGTAGTCCTCCCAGAAGGTAAGGCAGCTGAGAGAGAATACCTTTATTCAGAAACAGGGTCCTATCGCGGCAACGGATTTGTGCCACGCTTGTACGCGTCCCAATCGGTGATTTCGGGATAGAACCGGTCGCGCCACGATTTGACCCTGGGGTTCATAGCTTTTTTCCACAATGTGGGCACCAAAGCCATCATCGTCATCACCGGGTAACCGTGGGGGAGTTGCGGGGCCTCATCCTGGGAATAGGTCTGCAAGAGCGGAAACCGGCGACTTGGCTTGTAGTGATGATCCGAATGGCGTTGCAGATTGATCAACAGCCAGTTTGAAGCCCGTTGTGAAGCATTCCAGGAATGACGCGGTTGCACATGTTCATATTTCCCGTCGCCCAGATGCTTCCGGGTAAGCCCGTAATGCTCAACATAGTTGACGAGTTCGAGTTGGAATATCGCCCAGAACGCCTGCACCAAAAACAGGAACACACCCCACCAACCGCCGATCAATGCGGCAAGCAAAATGAAGCCGCCCTGAAGGGCCCAATAAAGCCAGAACGGGTTTGAAAGGTGATACCAGTTCAGACCCTTCCGGGCGAGCATTGCCTTTTCGGCATTGAAGGCAGAGAACCAGCATTGCCACAGCACACGCGGGAAAAAGCGATAAAAGCTTTCGCCATAGCGCGCAGTCACCGGATCGCGCGGGGTTGCAACGTAACGGTGATGGACCAGGAGATGCTCTGACCGGAAATGGGAATAGAGAACAGACGCCATCAGAATGTCAGCCATCCAGCGTTCGGCCTTCGGCTTTTGATGCATCAGCTCATGCGCATAAGTGATGCCGACGGTCCCAGAAAGGATGCCGAGACCGGCAAAAAGCGTCCATTCCTCAACCCGGTTCAGATGGTCGGTCTGGACGACATAGATCATCAGACCAAAGATCGTGGCCAATTGGATTGGGGCCCAAAGCAGCGTGATCAGCTTGTACCAGAAAAGCTGTTCTTCCGGCGTATCAAGGTCGGGGTTTTTGGTGTTGAGACCAATGAAATAGTCGAGCCCAGTGAACAGATACCAGGTTGATAGCGGCAAAAGGAGGATCCACCAGCCACCCAAGTTCGCAACGAGCACGGCCAATGGCACGAGGCCCAACGAGATCCAGAAAGGCAGCGCTGCACCAAGACGTGCGATTTTCGGAGCACCTGGTATTGCGGTCATGATAATCCTCCCGACCTTTGCACAAATGCTAGTCACTTCGCGTTAAAATCTCAATTATCGCGTAGCGTCACGGCAGCGAGGTCGAACACTTTGCGCATGGCGGTGGGGAGTGCTGCGGGACGAAATCCAGACTGGCTAATAAAGCGCCCACGGTGGGGTATCGCGTCATTTGCGACCCGCGCCGTCATGATCTTCAGCCGCAGATGAAAATGGGTAAAGGTGTGCCGCGCCTCTTCCCCCAGTTCCGCCCAGTCGGCATCAAGCGGCGGCGCGGGCTCCGGTTTTTCGGACCAGTCAGAGCCGGGCCAACCCAGCATGCCCCCCAAAAGCCCGGTTTCAGGCCGTGTCTCCAACAGCCAGGCACCGTCTGTGCGGCAGGCGACATAGACGATGCCAAACCGCGTGGGCGTCTTCTTTTTCGGGGTTTTCTTGGGCAGTTCAGCAGCCGTCCCAGCCGCGCGCGCCACGCAAGGATCTCGCCAGGGGCAGATCCCACAGGCTGGGTTGCGCGGGGTGCAGATCGTGGCACCCAGATCCATTACCGCCTGCGCGTAGTCGCCGGGACGTCGCTGTGGCGTCAAGGCCTGCGCATGTTCCGTCAGCAAGGGTTTTGACCCTGGCAATGGGTCGTGGATGTCATGAAGCCGCGCCATCACCCGTTCGACATTGCCATCCACAACGGTTTCGGGGCGGTCAAAGGCGATGGCGGAAATCGCTGCGGCCGTGTAGGGCCCGATGCCCGGCAGCGTCAGCAGGCTATCATAGGTGTCAGGGAAGATGCCGTCGTGATCGGTGACAATCGCCCGCGCGCATTTCAGAAGATTGCGCGCGCGGGCGTAATAACCGAGCCCCGCCCATTCTGCCATCACATCAGCATCATCGGCAGCGGCAAGGTCCGCCACGCCTGGCCAGATCGCCATGAATTTCTGATGATAATCACGGACTGCGGCGACCGTGGTTTGCTGCAACATCACTTCCGACAGCCACACGGCATAAGGATCGGGGCGGATTCCGTTCTTGCGATCAGCGGGCGGAACGCGCCATGGCATCTTTCGCGCATGAACGTCGTACCATTCCAATAATGCCGCACTGAGGTCACGCAATATTTATGTCCCGGTTTTGTTGCCACACTGACTCGCCCGTCAAAGTGTTTTAGGGTATTGCGCAGAGATGAAACAGACACGTCATACCAACACGACCCGCGGCTTTTCGCGCGCGGCGACCTTGGTGCAGACGCGCATTCGCAAGGCAAGCGAGGCGCGGGGCTTTGCCGTGACGCGCCTATTAACCCATTGGGCGGAGATTGTCGGGACCGCAACCGCTCAAGTCGCAACACCGGTGAATGTCAGCTACGGTCAAGGCGGGATGGGGGCGACCCTCACTTTGCTGACGACCGGCGCGCAGGCACCAATGCTGGAGATGCAAAAGGAGCAGATCCGCGAGCGCGTAAATGCCTGCTACGGTTATCGCGCTATTTCCCGGGTTCGGATTACGCAGACGGCGCCAACCGGTTTTGCAGAAGGGCGGGTGGCCTTTGAACCGGCACCAAAGCCCAAACAAATGCGCGATCCGGCTGTGCAAAAAGCGGCGCGCACCCTATCTGAAGGCGTGCAAAGTGATGACTTGCGCAAAGCATTGGCGGCTTTGGGCGAAAATGTCTTGATGAAACAAAAGACCTGACAAGAGGTAGATATGAAACGCAGAACACTTTTGGCCGCAGGTGGCGGCGCTGTCGTGGCCTTGGGTGCCGGATGGTTACTGACGCGGCCCGACCCCGCAACAGGCCTCTTGCCCGGTGCCGCAAATGCGCAGACGACGGATGGCAGCGCGCCAGAGATCATCGAGATGGTTAAAGGCAATCCCGAGGCGCCGGTGGAGCTGATCGAATATGCCTCTTACACCTGCCCGCATTGCGCGTCGTTCCATGCCAACCAGTTCAAGCTGATCGAGCAGAATTATATCGACACGGATAAGGTGAGATTCGTCTATCGTGAGGTTTATTTTGATCGTCCGGGTCTTTGGGCCTCGATGATTGCGCGGGCCACGAATGATACGAATTTCTTCTTTGCGTTCTCGGACATCCTCTATCAGCGCCAGCGCGAATGGCTGGCCAGTGGCGATCCTGCGCAGATCATTCAGGAGTTGCGGACCCTGGCAAAGACGGCCGGGCTGGATGATGCGACGCTGGATGCGGTGCTCAGCGACGCCGCGAAGGCCGAGGCGCTTTATACCTGGTATCAGGACAATGCGCAGCGGGATGGCATCAACTCGACCCCCAGCTTCATCATTGACGGGCGCGGCTATTCCAACATGGCCTATGATGAATTCGCTGAAGTGCTTGACGGGAAACTGGGTTAAGCCCCGGATCCATTGAGACGTCATGAGCGGCCCCGGATGACTTCCGGGGCTGTTTTGTTTGTGGGGCTAAGTCTTGCCCGCGAGCCCGATTTTGTCGAGCGCGGCGTCAAGCGGCGCCCAATCCACAAGCGCAAGACGAACAGGCAAAGTGAGCACTTTCATGCGAAAGTGGTCGGGCAATCGCACGGCATCCTTTTCCGTCGTCACAAGCTGCGCGCCGAGCGCCTTTGCATCGCGTGAAAGCCTGCTCATCAGCGCATCGGTCAGAGGCTGATGATCGCCCAGCGCCTCTGCCCCGACCAGATCAGCGCCCATATCCCGCAAAGTGACAAAGAACTTCTCTGGATGACCGATGCCCGCAAAGGCCAAGAGTTTGAGGTCGCGCCAGGGCATGCCCGTCGGCAACGGGGCGAGATGGCCAACAAGATGCGGCACGGTTAGGTCCCATTGCGCGGCGAACCGTTCTTGCGCGGCAGGCGGGCCAATCGACAGGACAAAATCGGCACGTTTGAGGCCCGCAGCCACAGTCTCCCGCAAGGGTCCGGCGGGCAGCACACGTCCATTGCCGAAGCCCCGCATCGCGTCGACCACGACGATGGAAAGGTCCTTGGCCACATCAGGGTTTTGAAAGCCGTCATCCAGCAAGATCGCGTCGGCACCGGCGTCTTGCGCCGCCCGCACACCTGCGGCGCGATCTTTGGCGACCCATGTGGGGGCAAAGGCCGCAAGCAAAAGCGGCTCATCACCGGTTTCGCTGGCTTTGTCGGCGCGTTCGTCGACACGCAGCGGCCCGTCCAGCGTGCCGCCGTAACCGCGTGAGACGACATGGGGGTGGTACCCACGGGCCAAGAGCCGCTCAATCAGCGCGATGGTTGTTGGTGTCTTGCCAGTGCCGCCGACATTGATATTGCCCATGCAGATCGCCGGGATGTCGGCCTTGATCTTGGCGGGCTGTCTGACCCTGCGGGCGGTGAGAGCACCATAGATCGCGCCAAGAGGTGCCAGAACGCGTGCGAGGATGCCCGGCTTGTCCGGCGGCAGAAACCAGAAGAGCGGCGCGCGCATGCTAGGTTTCCAACTCTTCCAGGCGCGCTTGGATATAAGCGGCGATCCGGTTTGTCACATCGGCCCCGCGCGAGGTGACATCCCAAGCGGCATGGGCAATCTCGGCGGTAACATCAGGCGACAAGAGCGTTTCGACCACAGCACCCAGATCATTTGTGGACCGGATCAGACGCGACGCACCCGCCGCGTTCAGCCGTGCCGCATGTTTCTGATAGGGAGAGACTTGCGGGCCGTAGAGCACTGCTGAGCCCAATGCCGTGGCCTCAAACGGATCGCGGCACCCGCCGCCATAAAGGCTGCCGCCGAGATAGGTGATGGGGGCAATGCGGTACCACAGCCCCAGTTCCTCTTCTGTGTCCGCGATGAAAACCTGGGTGGTCTCTTCGGGATCGTGCTGTTCGGAACGCAACGCGACACTCAGATTCTGACCGCGCATCATGTCGGCAAAATCATTGGCCTGACGGATGTCGGCCGGTGCGATGATCAACAAAAGCCGGTGCGCCGTCCTGCTGGCATCCTGATGGGCCAGACAAAGATCGGGCCATTCGCCAAGATGTGCCGCGGCGGCCAGCCAGACCGGCCGCGTGCCAATCGCCTTGGCGAGTTCCTGTCGCTCTTCCTCGTCACACGGGAGCGCCGGGTCGCTGTCTTCCATCGCTCCCGCAATGAGCACGGTGTCGGCAGGCGCGCCCGCTCGGATCAACCGTTCGGCAGCGCCGCGATCAATGGTCAGGATCGCCTCGAACTGGGCCAAGACAGAGCGCATGGCGCCCGGCACCCAGCCACCGACCACGTTATCAAGCCCCTCTCCATTTGCATCGACAAGGATGGTCGGAACCCGGGTCGACCGGATTTCATCCAGCATCACCAGATCAAGATCACCGCGCACCCAGATCACCATTGATGGCTGCCAATGGTCGAGGAAACTGCGAATGGTCTCTTTCCCCTGCGGCTCCGGCAGCGCGCGGTTCGAGCGGGTTTTGTGCCAGTTATGCAAGGTGGCGATGATCTGGATCGGATCGCCGTCTTCTGCCAGTTTGCGACCGAGCGTTTCGACAATGGTCAGCTGGTCCGGCGCGCTGCACCGCGCCCAGATGATGGTGCCAGCAGGGCGCGGTGGATGATCGTTGGGGCCGAAACTGCGATCCGCGACGCCCAGATTGGCCAGATAGGCCGCAATGGAAAGGGATCGTGCCATGGTTCGGGTCCTACGGGTCCGCGCTTAACCCAGCTCTTCAGTTGAAGAGGCCGCGGTTTCCTCATCACGCAAGCGGTGGATATGGGCGATGTAATAGCGCATATGCGCGTTATCGACAGTCCGCTGCGCGGCCCCCTTCCAGGCGTTGTAAGCCGCCTCGTAATTGGGAAACATGCCAACGATATCAATGTCATCGACATCCTTGAACACGTTCTTGGATGGATCGACCAGTTCGCCCCCAAAGACCAGGTGCAAGCGTTGCGTCATGGGAAAACCTTCGCGTGAGTTTCAAATCTGCCGTAGCTTAAGCGCTTGGCGACGGTGGCTCAAGCCGGGCGGCAAAATCGGCGTGGAGTTCTGGGCCAGCGACAAGCACCCCGGGAACTTGCGGGTGCCGATTGTTGAACCGTAGATCCCGATCATATTGATCGGTGATGGTCGCACCGGCCTCGGATGCGATCAGGGCACCAGCGGCGATGTCCCATTCCCAACTGGGCCGGAAAGTCATCATCCCGTCAAAACGCCCTGCCGCCACGAGGCACAGCCGATAGGCGAGGGATGAGCGAAACGTCCGCTTGATGGCAGGCACTTGCTGGTCTTTCCAAAACCGCGGCTGCAGGTTCACCTTGGCGGTCAGGATCGTCGATTCACCCAAACGCGCATCAGTCGAGCGGATCGTCTCGTTATTGCAGGTGGCACCTTCGCCGAGAGATGCGGCAAACATCTGGTCGCGCACGGGCAGATACACTGCAGCCGCGACTACAGCCCCTTCCTCGACGATGGCCAGCGAGTGGCCCCAATCCTTTGCCCCGTCGATAAAGGCGCGGGTGCCATCGATGGGATCAATGACAAACTGACGCTTGGTATGAAGCCGCGCGGTGCTATCCTCGGTCTCTTCCGACAGCCAGCCGTAATCGGGCCGGGCGGCGCGCAATTCATGCTCCAACATCGCGTTGACGGCCAGATCCGCCTCTGTCACCGGACCTGCGCCATCGGGCTTGTGGGTCACATCGGGGGCGTTTTTGAAGTAGCGCGTCGCAATCTCCCCCGCCTCCCGCGCGGCATCTGTCAAGAGCGCAAGGTCAGTCGCCGGCAAGGGTGAGACCTTCGACGAGGAGCGACGGAACAACCCGGCTGAGATGCGTGCGGGCATCATTGGCAGGCACAATAGTTTTCAACATGTCGCGCAGATTGCCAGCCACAGTGCATTCATTCACCGGATAGGTGATTTCACCGTTTTCCACCCAAAAGCCTGAGGCTCCGCGCGAATAGTCACCAGTATTGGGGTTGATGGTGGAGCCGATCATAGATGTGACCAAAAGCCCCGTTCCCATCTCGTTGATCAGATCATCGCGGGTCTGCGTGCCTTGGGTCAGGCTGACATTCGACAGGCTGGGGCTTGGCGGCGCGCCGGGGCTGCCGCCTGCATTGGCGGTGCTTTCCAGCCCCAGTTTGCGCGCATTTGCAAGGTCCAGCGTCCAGCCCGTGAGAATACCGTTTTCAACGATGGCGCGCCGCTGTGTCGGCAGACCTTCCGCATCAAAAAGTCGCGAACCGGTGACCCGCGGCCTGTGCGGATCTTCGATCAGCGACAAAGCTTTGGGCAAGACCTGTTCACCGACAGCATCGCGTAACCAGCTTGATCCACGGGCGATTGCGGCACCATTGGCGGCTTGCAGAAGACTGCCGATCAGAGAATTGGCGATCCTTTCGTCAAAAAGAACCGGGAACGCGCCGGTACCTGGCTTGCGCGCACCTGACCGTTCCACCGCGCGGGCCGCAGCCAATGCGCCGATCTCGGCAGCATCGCGCAGATCGCTTTGGAAAACGCGGCTGTCAAAGTCGTAATCCCGCTCCATCTCGGTACCGGTTCCGCTAATGGCGACACAAGACAATCCGCGATCCGTGCGTGCGAAACCGGCGGAAAACCCGTTGGTTGCCGCCAGATGAATGCGGCGGCTGTTGTAACCGGCAGCAGCCGATTGCACTTGCGAGATGCCTTTATTTTTCAGCGCCGCAGCTTCGGCGCGGGTCGCATCCTCTTGCAATGCGGCCGGATCAGGCTCTTCTGAGGGATCGAAGAGTTCCAATGTGCTCGTGTCGGTTTGTGTGGCAAGTTGGTCGGCCTCTGCAAGGCCAATATGCGGGTCATCGGGCGCCTCATTGGCCATGGCGACGGCCCGTTCTGCCATCTCTGCCAGCGTGCTAGGGGCGGTATCGGATGATGACACGCAGGCCTGACGTTGCCCCACAAGTACCCGCAACCCCGCTGTGATCCCTTCAGACCGGTCCGCCTGCTCAAGCGCGCCATTTCGAACGGTGATCGACAGGCTGGTTCCATCAATGGCGATGGCGTCAGCAGCATCGGCGCCGGCCTTGCGGGCGGCATCCAGCATCTGCTCAGACAGATCGGCAAGGGATTGAGTCATCGGATATCCTTTGTACTGCGCGAGACCTAGTGCGACGGCATAATGCCCGCAAGTGCCATGAAAAATGGCGCGATATGATCATACCGCGCCATTCTGAAAGGCTTTGAAAAGGTTAGCGGATTTGCTGCCCGTTCGCCAGCACACGGCCATCGGCGGTAACTTCAAGCTTGGTCTCTAGGCGATCATCGCCAGTAGACCGTGCAAACATGCCCATCATCATACGAGGACCCATCGCATCTTCCTGGCTGACAATGCCCATCGAGATCAGATTGTCAATCAGGCGGTTCAGGCCGCTGATTTCAACAACCACGTCACCTTCGGGCTTGGGCAGCGGCGCAAAGGACTGCATATCACTGTTATCAAAGGTAAAGGCACCGGTGCCTGTCACCAACGCCCCAGCAGCCGCAATGCGCAGCCTTTCAAGGTTCAGCTCGGCCAGTTCAAACGGCATGTCGGAAGCATCAATCGCAGCCTGTTGCGAGGGATCCATCAGGTCAAACAGCGGCTTGGCCATCCCTGCGAGCGAAAACTGAATCGTCGCCGGATCACGCGGCAGAACGCTGCCGGGATCGAACAGGTTCCAGACCATGTCGTTCAGCGTCAGGTCAACGAAATCCAGGCTGAGCCCGAAGTCAGAGGGCGTATCGCTTTTCGATGTCGGCATCTCAAATCCAATGCCATATTCGCTGAGCGACAACTCGACCGGGAAAGGCAACTCGCTAGCCGAGATATTGGCCGCAAGATCCGTCGTGCTGGTGTTGTAGGAAACGACATCGGCATTCAGTTCAGCTTCCAACGACGTCGGGCCAGTACTGACCGAACCGGATGCCTGATCGCCCTCTGCATTGATATCGAAAATGTAAGCAGAATTGTCGAGGCTGTAGCCACCAGCAAAGCTGAACCCGTCAACCATCATCGTGTCGGGATCGTCAAAATTCGCATCCATGGGCACGGACATGTTGCCATTCAGCGCCATGTTTTCGATCTTGCCACCACCCGTGATGTATTCACCCTCACCACCGGGGATCTGAATATCAACCAGCAGGTCGATTGAACTGACACTGCCCTCATAGGCGATTTCGCGCAGATCAGACGTGGTTGTGTTGTAAACACTGTTCAGATCGTTAGCCACGATCTGTGCATCACCGGTAAAGGTGATGTCACCGTCAACCACTTCGTCCAGCGCAATGCTGTAGCTATTGGCATTGATCTCGTAGTTCATCGCGCCAGGATCACCGCTGACGATCATCTCAAGCGCGTCTTGCGCAACGGTCAGACTGACTACAACGCCGTCCGCCCCGGTGAGCGTGATGGGATAGCTTTCTTCCATGGTCACAAGGACGGTGCCATTGCGCTGTTCTTCGAAAACAAGGTCTCCGATCTCGGCGCTCATCGCGAGTTCGGGATCGTCGATGCTCACGGCAAGATCGCGTACAGTAACTGTGCCGCCGGACACCTCTTCGCCACCGATGGAAACGCTGTCGTCGCCGTAAAGCGTCATCTGCGATTTCCAGTCTTCCCACACTTGCGCTGCGGTCACATCGGCCTGCGCCGCGCCGCCAGCTACCAACGCTGCGAGGCAAACCGCACTCTGCAGTTTTGTGGTCGTCTTCATCCCAAATCCCTTTCTTCAGTCTTGTCTTTCGAACCGCGCCGAGCGTTCGTAGTATACGGGCCGGGACGAATGTTGCGATTCACTAAGTAGCCACCCAGGGACCAAATCGAAAGGGATCAGTGTGAAAAACATCAACATGGCCGGAAAAACCGTGCTGGTGACCGGGGCCAGTCGCGGGATTGGTGCGGCGGCGGCGCGGGCCTTTGCTGATGCTGGTGCCAATGTGGCACTTGTGGCGCGCAGCACCGACGCTATCGCTGAAATCGCGGGCGAGATTGGTGATCAGGCGCTGGCAATTCCTTGTGATGTCTCGCGCCATACCGAGGTTGAGATGGCTGTCGCGGCGACGGCCAACACGTTTGGCGGGCTTGATGTGCTGATCAATAATGCCGGTGCCATCGATCCGATTGGGCATCTGGTCGAGACCGATCCGGAGGCGTGGGGACGTGTCATTGATATCAACCTCAAAGGCGTGATGTATGGGATGCGGGCCGCCATGCCCGGCATGATTGCACAGGGGCATGGCACGATCATCAATATCTCATCCGGCGCAGCCCATGGACCTGTTGAAGGGTGGACCGCCTATTGCAGTTCCAAGGCGGGGGCGTACATGCTGACCCGTGCCGCCGACAAAGAGGCGCGTGAAAAGGGGCTGCGTATATTGGGGCTGTCGCCCGGCACCGTTGCCACACAGATGCAACGCGACATCAAGGAATCCGGGATCAACCCTGTCAGCCAGTTGGACTGGTCGGTGCATATCCCACCTGAATGGCCAGCGCAGGCGCTTTTGTGGATGTGCACGCCAGAAGCCGACGAATACCTCGGAACCGACGTGAGCCTGCGCGACGAGGATGTTCGCGCCAAGGTCGGCCTGACATGATCCGCTGTGACAAGGACGGCGATCTGTGGACCCTCACAATTGACCGGCCCGATAAGGCTGGTGCCCTGACGGCGGATATGCTCAACGCCTTGGCCGATCATGCGGCTGCCGCGCAAGAGGCGAAGGCGGTGATCCTGACCGGCAGCGGCAAGGTCTTTAGCGCAGGTGCCGACCTTGATGCGGCGAAGGCCGGTTTGGCCACTGATCCGGCATGGGAGCGGTTATCGGGGGCGGTTGCAGCCTTGCCCGGTCTCACCATTGCGGCACTTAACGGGACGGCTGCGGGTGGGGCGTTTGGGATGATGCTGGCCTGTGATCTGCGCATCGCTGTGCCAGGTGCAAAGTTCTTCTATCCGGTCATGAAGCTGGGGTTTTTGCCGCAGCCGTCTGACCCGGTGCGGCTGACCCGGCTGGCAGGTGCGTCGCGGTCCAAGATGATCCTCATGGCCGGGCAAAAGGTGACAGCACAGGATGCGCTGGCTTGGGGGTTGATTGACGAGATCGTCGAACCCGACGCCCTGATGAACCGCGCCAGAGAACTCGCTGCAGATGTCCTGAAAGCCGATCTCGGCCATGTGGCGGCCATCAAGCATATGGCGGACTTGCACTGAACCCCGGCGAAGAGGTGCCGCAGATGGCGGATGCGGTCGTGATTGGCGCGGGGCCCGCTGGGCTGATGGCGGCCGATGTACTGGCAAGCGGCGGTTTTCGGGTGATCCTGACTGATGCGATGCCATCGGTCGGTCGCAAGTTCCTGATGGCAGGCAAATCCGGGCTGAACCTGACGAAGGTGGAGCCTGAAGCCGAATTTCTCGCGGCCTTTGGCCCCTTACCGCCAGCCATGCAGAAAGCCTTGAGCGAATTTGGCCCGAATGAGGTCATCGCGTGGGCCGAAGGGTTGGGCCAACAATTATTCATCGGGTCCACTGGCCGCGTTTTTCCGACCGTGATGAAAGCATCGCCTTTGCTGCGTGCGTGGTTAGCCCGGCTGGCGGATTTGGGTGTGAGCATCGGGACGCGTTGGCGCTGGGATGGGTGGGACGGTGATGCGCTGGCATTTGACACTATCGATGGCCGCCGATTGTTGCGCCCTCATGTGACCGTTCTTGCCCTAGGCGGTGCCAGTTGGGCACGGCTGGGTGCGAATGGGCATTGGGCACGGCATTTCGAAGGCGCTGTCGCGCCCTTTGCACCCGCAAATATGGGATTTCGCGTGGCGTGGAGCGACCACATGGCCCGCCATTTCGGCGCGCCGATCAAGTCTGTCGCTTTGCGGGCTGGGGATCAGGTCTCGCGGGGCGAATGCGTGATCTCGGAAAAAGGCATCGAAGGTGGCGGGGTCTATGCAGTGTCGCGAGCGATGCGCGAAGGTGCTGCGCTCACGCTTGATCTGTTGCCGGACTGGTCAGAGCAGCGTATTGCGGAGGCCCTCGCCAAACCGCGTGGCAAAGCCAGCCTGTCCAATCATCTGCGCAAGGTGCTGCGGCTTGATCCGGTGCGGCTGGCGCTGCTGGCGGAGTTTGGGCGCCCCTACCCCGATAATCTCGCGCCTTTGATCAAGGCCCTGCCCATACGCCATCTTGGCCCCCGCCCAATGGATGAGGCGATCTCAACTGCGGGCGGCATCATGTTCGACAAACTGACCGATGGCCTGATGCTACGCGACATGCCCGGCGTGTTTTGCGCCGGCGAAATGCTCGATTGGGAGGCGCCGACGGGCGGCTATCTGATCACCGGTTGCCTTGCCACGGGCAGACATGCTGCGCATGCCGCCTTGGACTTTGCCAAGGATATCGATCCGCGAGACTGATGGCCCCGGGGTCATGAACTCATCCTGACCGGAGCGCAAAGACGCTGCCGCCCGTTCCGCGGGCCAAAGGCTTCGTTAAGCCACCAACTGCAGGTTTTTAGCCTCATGGCCATAGAGGTTCAGATCCCAAGCATAGCGATTGCGCAGGATCGTGCGCGCCTCGGCATTGTAGCGCGACTGCGTCGGTTTCATCAGCGTCAACGTATCGAGGGAATGACCGCCAAAGCTGGGTGAGATGCCAATCTGATGGAAAATCTCGCTCAGTTCCTCTTCCGCATTTTCCGCCCGCACGACATGAGAAACATAGTCGCCGCACCAAGCCTCACCCGACCAGGCGCCAAAGCGTCGCCAGCGCGGCCCACCGAAGGGAGCGGCACCATATCCGTTGGGGCGGGTCGACGCCAGCCAGCGCGTGAAGCCCGGATCACCAACACCTACACTGCGTCGCATGCGCCAGATTTTGTTGGTCTTCGAAATCCGGTCATAAAGCTGCACCATCTTCTGGGCCGGATGCCGGATGACGGCGATGCGCGTATATTTGCGAAATGCAAATCCCGCCAGATCAAAGGCAAGCTCTGCCTCTGCCGGGGACATATCCCGAAAGAAATTTGATTGGGGCATGGCGCCGCGCATGCCGACAATCGGCTGATCCAGCCAGGGCTGTAGCGCGCGCGAAATCCAGGGGCATGCGCCCAAAGGATCGGGGAAAACGATGAACTGGTAACGATGTGACACTAACATAATCGCAACCTGTATGATTAAGGTTAACAATTGGTTGACACGTATAGCGTGCATTCATGCAAATCCATCCACGCGGAAGTTTTCAACCATTTTCAAGCCCTTCCCGGCAGGTTAGACATCGCTGACGGGAAGTGTGGAGAACAAGAATTTGCAACGCGTCATCCTCGCGACGACATCCGCGCTTGCGCTGATGGCCGGCAATATCGGGTCGGCCCAGGACGCCCTCACCAATTATTCGCTGTTTGGAACGCCCGGGTTGCTTGAGATGCCCACAGCACAAAGCGCACCCGAGGGCACCTTGGCGGGTAGCCTTGCTTATCAGGACGGGCTTTTCCGCGCGACGGCGACCTTTCAACTCACGCCGCGCCTGTCGGCCAGCGCGCGCTATTCCATCGTTGATCTCTACGACAGCCCCACGACCGAGATCGATGAAGGCGCATTTGAACGCAGCTTTGACCTGCAATACCGGCTAAACAACGAAGGGACCTATCTGCCCGCCTTTGCCATCGGGATCCGTGATGCCTTTACGCCGGGCCGTTTTGCGTCGGAATACATCGTCGCCTCCAAAAGCATCGGCGACAACCTAATCGTCACCGGCGGGATCGGCTGGGGTGCGATGGGTTTGCGCGATGGGTTTGACAATCCGTTTTCGGATCTGGGCGACCGCCCCGTTTTCGATGATGCGGAAAGTGAGGGGCAACTGGGCTCTGATCTCTGGTTCCGCGGCGATGCGGCAGCCTTTGGCGGGTTAAGTTATCAGATCAACGACAAATGGGGTTTGGTCGCAGAGTATTCTTCAATTGACTATCCTGTCGCGACCGGTCGCCCGGCGCTGGAGGCGGATTCGCCTTATAACTTTGGCGTCACCTACCGCCCGCGCCCCGGCACACAATTGTCACTTGCTTCGCTTTACGGCAGTGAGATTGCCCTTTCGGGGACCTTCACGCTCAATGCAAATGACCGCCCGGCAATGAGCGGGTTGGAGAAGGCGCCCGCGCCCGTCAATGCACGCAGCGCCGCGCAATTGCGTGAAGACACCTGGGACCGTGATACGGCACCGCCGGCCGGGCTCCGTGCCGCTATGGAAGCGTTGCTTGATATCGAGGGCCTGACATTGCGCGGTTTGGACGTTACCGACAGCACGGCGCGGATCCGGTATTCAAACAGCCGCTACCGATCGCATGCGCAGGCCATGGGGCGCGTCGCGAGGATGATGACACAAGTCATGCCACCTTCAGTTGAGACATTCATTCTGGAACCCGAGGCACGCGGCATTCCACTGTCATCGGTCACCATACGCCGCAGTGATCTTGAGCGACTTGAGAACCGCCCCGGCGCGGCTGAACAACTTCTGAACAGCGTTGAGATCGAGGACGCGGCGATGCGCGGTCCGATACAGAACCGCATTGCCGTTGAAGAACGGTTTCGCTGGGGATTGGGCCCTTATCTGACAATCGATCCCTTCAGCAGCGACGGTTCAATTGCTGTAGATGCCGGGCTCAGTCTTTCGGCGAGTTACACCATTACGCCGCGCACGGTTTTGAGCGGCGTCATTACGCAGAGCGTCCTGCCCGCGGACAAGGATGACCCGTCACCTGATACGGACGATATTCCCAATGTCCGTACCGATGGCGGTGCCTATGGTGATGACGGCGTTCCCGTCCTGCAACGCCTGACACTTGCCAGTTATGGAAGGCCAGCAACAGATCTCTATAGCCGCGTCACCGTAGGTTACCTGGAACGGATGTATGGCGGTGTGTCGACCGAACTCTTATGGAAACCGGTCGACAGCCGATTAGGGCTTGGGGCAGAACTGAACTATGCCGTCCAGCGCGACAGCGATATGGCTTTCGGGTTTGACGAGTTTGACTACGACGTGGTGACCGGTCACGTCTCGGCCTATTACGATCTTGGAAATGGGTATCACACGCAGTTGGATGTCGGGCGGTATCTGGCAGGCGATTGGGGGGCAACGCTCTCGATTGACCGTGAATATGAAAACGGGGTGCGGGTCGGCGCCTACGTCACGCAGACCGAGATCTCTTACGACGATTTCGGTGATGGGTCTTTCAATAAAGGGGTTCAAATCTCGATCCCGCAGGACTTCATCACCGGGCAGCCCAATCGCGGCAGCTATGGTACAACGATCCGGACACGGGTCGGCGATGGCGGTGCACGGCTCAATGTCGGAGGCAGGCTTTACGGGTTCGTGCGCGACGCGCATCAGGGCGATCTGACAGATACATGGGGGCGGTTCTGGCGATGAGACATCACATCCGGTATCTGGTGTTGGGCATTGTCGGAGCACTGCTATCCGCCTGCGGCTCAATAGAGGAAGAGGGCACTGGCAATCAGATCGGCGCCCTTGCGACCGAGCTGATCACCGCACGAACAGGTGCCGCGGCGCCTGCCACAATCGCCGTGCCACAAGACGAAATCCTAAACAATCCCGGCCAGTATATGCGTGTCAATATCCGCGATCTGGACCGCTGGGATACGATGGCGCAGGCCGCACAGAACGGCCGACGGATCACCTGGGTCGATACCGAAAACAACACGATCACTCTTGAAAACGGGATCGTTGTCGCGACCAGGGGCCTGCCACGCGACCTCATGGGGGCTGATGTCGGGCAGGTTTGGGCAGCAATCCGCGCAGGCGGCGGAAATGCGCAAAGAATCCATGAATTCCTGGGTGATGACGACCAAATTTCACAACAACTGTTGCAATGCAGCATCGCCCCGAAAGGTCCTGACATCGTGCAAAGGCTGGGCCAGACGCTTGATTCAAGGCGTTTCGAGGAAAAATGTGCGGGCGAAGGGCTCCAATTGACCAATATTTATTGGATAAATCGCAATGGGCGGCTTTTGCGCAGCCTTCAGGCCATTTCGCCAGAGGCCGGATACCTGCAAATCGACGTTTTTTGATCTTAATTTGGCCCTCTTGGTTTTTTCGAGCGACCCTGATTTAAGAAAAACTGAGGCGGGCCGCTCGGTTACCGCCTGAACGTGCATTAATTGGAGTACCGACATGCGCCTTACAACTACACTTGCAGCTTCGGCCGCACTGGCCGTTTCTGGTTTCGCTGCCAATGCTGGCGGCCTGTCTGATGAAGTGATGGAAGCACCCGTTGTTGCAGTTGAGCCTGAGCCCGCACCTGCTGGCACATCCATCAGCCCGACATTCGTGATCCTCGGCGTTCTGGCAGCATTGCTGATCGCAGCTGCGGTGAACGACGACTAAAGCGCAAAGCCGCTTTTGTGGTTTTACCTAGAAACAAGGCAGGCCACTGGCCTGCCTTGTTTTTTGTTGCCACTGTGCTGCAGTGGCCAGTTAACACGCAAAATACCACGTTTACCTTTTGTTAAGGTTCTAGCCTGACGGCGCAAATTGCCCTAACGTCAAAGCTGCGTGGCTTTATAGAACCGCGTGAAGACAACAGAATTGGAATGCTGATATGCGCTTTACAACAACACTCGCAGCCGCTGCCCTTTGTGCTGCCCCCGCCCTTGTCGTCCATGCAGGTGGCCTGTCGGACGAAATCATGGAAGCCCCCGTCGCGGCAGTTGAGCCTGAAGTGGCACCTGCCGGTACGTCCATCAATCCCACCTTCGTGATCATCGGTGTACTCGCTGCCCTGCTTTTGGCCGCCGCGCTAAATGATGATGACGACGATGATGATGATAGCGACGACACCCCCACTGCTTCGTTGCTCTAATCATCACTCTTAAAGCTAAACATGAACAAGGTGGATTATGATCCACCTTGGCTAATTCCGTGCCATCATGGCCAAACGTATGAGCGTGCGTTCGAGCAACGCCGTTTGCGGTGCTTTGGTAGCTGAGCGCAGCTGCAGGTCGGTGTCCGTCAATGCGGTCAGCGCGCGTTCTAGTCGAGCACGGCCCCACTGACTTGCCTGCTGCTCAATCTTGTTACGTCGGGGGCCGAAAACCGGCGGGCGCAGTTTCGCGACACCTGCCGAGGCACCGCCAGGATCACTTGCCACGACATGCAGGCGGCGGAAGTGGCGCATCGCCCCAATTGAAAGCGTCACCGGCGTCACACCTTGCGCATAGAGGTTGCGCAAAACCGGCCCAAGGTCGTTGGCGCGCCCTGACGCCACTACGTCTAACACATCATCCACATCAACCTCTGCCGATTGCGGGGCATTTGCCATCACATCCGCGATGGTCAGCGGCGCCGCATCGCCAAGTTTGTAGAGGCTGACCTTTTCAATCGTCTGCCTGAAATCACCCGGTTCAAGGTTGCTGGCAAGGACCATGAGCGTATCCATCACGTCCCGCTCCGGTCGACCGATGCCTGCGGCCGCAAGGCTCTCTTCGATGTCAGACAGCGTTGGCGGATCATCATAGATCCCGATAGCGACGGTCTGCTGATGTCCTTCAAACACTTTACGAAGTGCAGACTTTGCCGTCAGCTGCCCCGCGGTGACGACAATCTGTGCATCGCCGGGCTGCCAGTCTTCCAAAGCGGCTGCGGCGACTTTGGCAAGACCGTCGCCTGCATCTTCGACAAAGGCCACACGGTGTCCCGGAAAGAACCCCTGTGCCTTGATCGCGTCATCCAGAAGCGCGGGATCTTTGCGCAGGTCTGAAGCGGCGATGCGGGTCAGACGCATCTCGTCTTCGCCCCGCGGACCAACAAGTGCAGAGATAACAGCCTGCCTGTGCGTCGCGACCCGCATCGGATCGGCGCCAAAAATAAGCAGGCCCGCATGAGTCGGATCAGGTTTACGCAGATACGCCTGCGCGGCGCCCCCGGTGAGTTTCATGCTTCAAGCTCAGACGAGAGAAGAAGCAGCCGCGTAACGATCAAATCAGCCAGCGCAACCGACAGTCGGCGCACGGCATCATCCTCCGCAGCCTGCGTCGCACTTGTCGCACCGGTCGCTGAATAACCGGTGAAGGTCTGGACTTGCCCCGCTTTGATTCTGGTGCCGGTGCTCCTGTCAGACAGAACCCAATTGGCCGTCCCAAGAAGGTTAAACCGCGTTATGTCCCCATCGTCGGTGATCGCGGCGGTCCGACGACGACTGGATTGCCTTACCGACAGGACATACCTGGGCGACGAAGCGACGCCCAGCCGTTCTTCCAGTCGACCGCGCAGTTCGAACCCGGCCACGCTATCTTGCGTGCGGAACGAGATCTGATTGCGCAAGGCATTGTCTTCGCCATAAACCGGTGCAAAGCCGCACCCGCCAAGGGCCATAAGGCCCAAAAAGGCGGTACGGCGAGAGATGCGGTCAGATGACAATGTTCACAATCCGCCCCGGCACAACGATCAGCTTCTTCGGCGCAGCGCCTGCCAGCGCGGTCTGGACCACATCCAACGCCAAAGCCATCGCTTCAACATCTTCCTTCGGCGCATCGGCAGCGACCTGAATCTCGGCCCGGCGCTTACCATTGATCTGGATCGGCATGGTCAGGGTATCCTCAACCAGCATCGCCTCATCCGCAACGGGCCAACGCGCATTTGCGATCAGCCCCTCTCCGCCCAACATATGCCAGCTCTCTTCGGACAGATGCGGCGTCATGGGCGACATCAATTGTGCCAGAATGCGCGCGGCCTGACGTTTGGCCCTACCACCGGCCTTTGATTTTGCCAGGACATTGGTGAAGGCGTAGAGCTTGGCGATGGCGGCGTTAAAGCCAAAGGTCTCAATCCCCATCGTGACGTCGTGAACCGCTTTGTGCATTGCCCGCAACAGATCCTCGTCACCCGGCCCCGTGTCATCATCCATCGCCGCGATATCAGTGCAGATGCGATGGACCCGAGCCAGGTGCTTGTATGTCGCCTCAGCCCCCGCTGCCGTCCATTCCACATCACGCTCAGGCGGACTGTCGGATAGGACGAACCAGCGCGCCGTATCCGCGCCATAACGGACAAGGATATCATCCGGATCAACCACATTCTTTTTGGATTTGGACATCTTGGCCGATGGAATCACCTCGACCTCTTCACCCGTCGCGCCAAGACGAGCGCCGCTTTCGGTCCATTCGATATCCTCTGGCAGATGATAGACGGGACGGTCCTTTTCATCACGCGTCACGTAGATTTCGTGCGTCACCATGCCTTGGGTGAAAAGCGCGTTGAACGGCTCTTGGGTGCCTTGCGGCAAATGGCCCGTGATGTTCATCGCCCGCGCAAAGAAGCGACTGTAAAGCAGATGCAGGATCGCATGCTCAATCCCGCCGATATACTGGTCGACATTCATCCAATAGGACGCGTCTTCCAGATCGGTCGGTGTGGCCGCCTTTGGTGCCGTGAACCGGGCAAAATACCATGACGAATCGACAAATGTGTCCATCGTGTCGGTCTCCCGCTTGGCGGGCTTGCCGCAAGCAGGGCACGGGCAGTCGCGCCATGTCGGATGACGGTCGAGCGGATTGCCGGGAATGTCAAAGCTGACATCGTAAGGTAGCTCAATCGGCAGGTTTTCTTTCTTTTCCGGAACGGCACCGCAATCGTCACAATGGACGATGGGAATTGGACAGCCCCAGTAACGCTGGCGACTCAGCCCCCAATCGCGCAGGCGGTATTTGACCTGCCCCTTACCTAGACCCTTCGCCTCGAAATAGTCGATGGTCGCGTCGATGCCTTCCTGACTCGTGACTTCACCCACGCCCGCGAAATGGTCGATGTAGGCGACCTTTTCCGTCTTGGTGGGGACCAAAGCCGTGTTCTCAACCTCGACTTCTTCGCCGGGCATGTAGAATGCATTCCGCACTGGCAGATCATACTTGCGCGCAAAATCCAGGTCACGCTGGTCATGCGCCGGGCAGCCAAAGACAGCACCAGTGCCATAATCCATCAGCACAAAGTTCCCCACCCAGACCGGCAGCTCTTGATCTGGATAGACAGGGTGTTTGACGCGGATGCCGGTATCAATTCCCTTCTTTTCCGCCTTTTCCATTGCCGCTTCAGTTGTGTCCATCTTGCGGGTTTCGGCAATGAAATCGGCCAAGGCGGGGGTGGTATCAGCGATAGCGCGTGACACCGGATGTTCAGCAGAGATGGCGATGAAGCTCGCACCGCGCATCGTGTCGGGCCGCGTTGAATAGCAGACAATCGGATTGCCACCGTCAGTGCGCGCAAAAGGGATTTCGATACCGCGCGACCTCCCGATCCAATTGGCCTGCATGAGCTTGACCTTGGCCGGCCAGTTATCAAGGCCGTCAATCGCGTCCAGCAACTCTTCGGAGTAATCGCTGATCTTAAAGAACCATTGGACCAATTCGCGCCGCTCAACCTCGGCTCCGGACCGCCAGCCTTTGCCGTCGATCACCTGTTCGTTGGCGAGCACGGTCATATCGACCGGGTCCCAGTTCACGACCGCTTTCTTCCGGTAGATCAGCCCTTTTTCCAGAAAGTCAATAAAGAGCGCCTGCTGCTGGCCGTAATATTCCGGATCGCAGGTGGCAAATTCACGGGACCAGTCAATCGACAACCCAATCGGCTTCATCTGCGCCTTCATGTCGGCGATGTTCTGATAGGTCCAATCCTTGGGATGCCCGCCAGACGCCATGGCCGCATTCTCGGCCGGCATGCCAAACGCGTCCCAGCCCATCGGGTGCAGGACATTGTGACCCGTTGCCAGCTTGTAGCGGGCGATCACGTCACCCATCGTATAGTTCCGCACATGCCCGATATGGATGCGGCCCGACGGATAGGGGAACATCTCAAGCACGTAATACTTGGGCTTGTCCGCGCTGCGCACAGCTTTGAACGTGTCGGCCTCGGCCCAGGCGGATTGCCATTTCGGCTCAATCGCGGCGGGTGTGTAAGTGGTCATGGATCAGGTCTCACATGCAAACGCCGGGCTAGGGGCCCGGCGCTATTCTTAATCGGGCAGGTTGCGTAAGGCTATAGGGCGCCGTCGGCAATGCGAAGCTGACGCGCACGCGATAGAATCGCATCTTCCACAGCGCGCTGCGTCTCAACGGCCACAGGGCCATTGCGAGTTTGCAATGCCAGGTTCAGTGACCGCGCATCCATCGCCGGATCGCTCACCTGGATCGTCGCGCGATAGGCGCGACCGCCGCCCGGCGGGGTGCCAAATCCGGTTGTGATCACACCTGTGAAAGGATCTGCGGATTGCACGGGCAGAAAGCTAAGCACATCGAGGGACGCAGCCCAAAGATAGCGATTCACGGCAACATTTTCCGCCCCAGATGGGGTGGGTGGCGGTCCACCACCGCAGGCCGCCAAAGACCCGATGAGGATCGCTGCAACAAGGGATCGCACTCGTTTCGTCACTGTCATGGCCCTGATGGATAAAGCGTTGGGTTTACCTATCAACTGGGCTTTTGGTCCACAAGCGGTTTCCCCTGACAGAAGCCCGATGCCGGACCCCGAACCACTGTGGCAAAGCTGCACCAGAATCCGTTTGCCATACCCCCTCAGCACCTCTGCGCCTTGCAATCGACGATCAACGGGCAGAAACCACTGTCAATCAATTCGGGATGGCTCGGGTTGAGTCAAATATAAACACGAGGGAATTAAACCATGAAAAAGGTTCTCCTTGCTACAACCGCACTGGTTTTCGCATCAAGCTACGCTGCTGCTGAAGTCACTGTGTCGGGTAGCGCAAACGCTGGTCTGAAGTTTTCGGACGCTGATGAAGCAGTCAACTCTGAAAGCACTGAGCTGTTTTATGAGCTCGACTTTGGTATTGCTGGTTCGACCACTACTGATGGTGGCATCGAAGTTGGCGCATCGCTTGATTTCGACCTGGACACAGGCAATCAGTCGGACTTCATTGATGATCCAGAAGTCTTCATTTCTGCCGGTGGCGTAACAGTTACCGTTGGTGCTGTTGGCAGCGCAGACGGTGTTGTTATTGGTGGTCTGGAAGATCCTGGCTTCGACGGGATCGGCATTGATGACCAAGCGACCACTTTCTGGGACGACGGTACGGCAAACGTTCAAATCAAAGCCGAACTCGGTGCCGTAACGCTTGCTGCATCCGGCAACCTTGCTGAGAACGACACTGAAGCCGATGACGATTATGCAGTCGGCGCAAGCTACGATGCAGGTGCGTTCTCCGTTGGTGCGGCTTACTATGAACTGAATGAAGATGAAGTTTTCGCTCTCGGTGCAGAAGTGACCGCAGGCGGTGCTGACATTGCACTGTTCTACCACCAGAACCAAGATTTCGTTGATCCCGGTGACGGTGATGAGGGCGTTGCTGGCTTCGGTGCATCAGTTGTATATCCGTTCGGCGATGTTTCCGTAATCGGTACCGTTGGTGCGACTGACCTCGAAGACGATGAAGTCGATTTCGGTGTTGGCTTTGAATACGACCTTGGCGGCGGTGTTGCGCTCGCAGGTGGTGTTGGCCAATCCGACGAAGACACCCCTGGCGACAGCTACGCCGTGGCTGACTTCGGCATCACAATGGACTTCTAATTCACTTACGTGAATTCGAGTTGAAAGAGCGGGCGGTTTCGTCCGCTCTTTTCTTTTGTGCGTCCGTGTTGCAAGTGATCGGCAAAGAGGAGGTACACATGTCCCTGTCCGAAGTCACAGCCCGCATGGCCAAAGCCGCTGATCAAGCTGGTCGGTCGATGGATGACTTGTCTCTCATCGCTGTTTCCAAGGTGCAGCCGAACGAACGTGTCGCGTCTGTGCTGGATGAGGGACATCGCATTTTTGGTGAGAACAAGGTGCAGGAAGCCGCCGCAAAGTGGCCCATGTTCCGCGAGACCTACGAGAATATCGAACTGCATCTGATCGGTCCCTTGCAAACCAACAAGGCGCGTCAGGCCATGCACCTGGCGCAAGCCATTCATACGGTCGACCGGCTGAAACTGGCCACAACCATTGCGCGGTTGGCACAGGAGCTGGGCAGTTGCCCCGACCTCTTCGTTCAGGTGAATACGGGTGAAGAACCGCAGAAATCAGGGATATTGCCCACCGAAGCGGATGAGTTCATCGCCGAAGTCCGTGAACTTGATCTGCCTCTTGTCGGTCTGATGTGCATTCCGCCTGTGGATGAGGAACCGTCGCTACATTTCGCGCTCTTGGCCAAGATCGCGGCGCGTAATGGGCTGCAGGGGCTGTCCATGGGCATGAGTGGCGACTTTGAACGTGCAATCGCGCTTGGTGCGACGCATATTCGCGTTGGCTCTGCCATTTTCGGCGAACGGGATTACGGGTGAGCGACGCCTACAATCCGCCCCAAGATCCGCTTGCCATCCTTCATGACGATCATGAGGTGCTGCTGGTCGATAAACCAAGCGGGCTTTTGTCGGTGCCAGGTAAAGGCAAGGATCTATCCGACTGCCTTTTGGCGCGCGTACAGGATGTTTTTCCCACGGCGCTTTTGGTGCACAGGTTGGATCGGGACACGTCCGGCGTGATGATCTTTGCCTTGACCCCGCACGCCCAGCGTCACTTGGGTTTGCAGTTTGAGAAGCGGCAGACCAAGAAGACCTATGTTGCGCGTGTCTGGGGGATGCTTTCGCCAAAGACCGGCACCGTAGATCTGCCGCTGATCGTGGACTGGCCGAACCGGCCAAAGCAGATGGTCGACCATGAGAACGGCAAGGACGCAGTGACAGATTGGCGGGTTGTCCGCTCATCGGAGGCCGAGACGCGAGTGCGGCTGATGCCCCGCACGGGCCGGTCGCATCAGTTGCGGGTGCATATGCAGGCGATCCGACATCCTATCCTGGGCGATCCATTTTATGCGACGGGAGTGGCACGCGACCACCCTCGCCTGATGCTGCATTCTGAAACGCTACAGTTTCGCCATCCCGATGGTGGTCAAGGCATGCGTATCACTGCGAAATGCCCTTTCTAAGACCCGACAAAACCAGCCACCGCATCGATCTCTGATTGCGCAATCTCGTGGCCACCGGGATGCCAATGTAGCGTTACTTCGGCGCCTTGCCCTTGCAGATACTCGGCAAAGGCAGTTGTCATCGGGGCAGGACAGATCGGATCACGCTCACCCGCGGTGATCAGAATGCGTCGCCCTGCCAGACCAGGCTGTCGCGTTGGCTTCCATGGAATCAGCGGATGCAACAGGACCATGTCATCGACCAGATCGGGATGCTCCAACGCGACCGCTGCGAGAATGTTAGCACCGTTGGAATAGCCCAAAGCCATCGTGCGCGACGCACCAACTGCTGCTTGCTCAGCCGCGATAAACGCGGCCATCGCTTCGGTCCGCACCGCAAGGTCGGCCATGTCATACACACCCTCCCCCGTACGCTTGAAGAACCGCAGCGCGCCATGTTCTGAAACGTCACCGCGCGGCGACGTGATATGAGCACTTGGCCGAAGCTGCTGGGCAAATCCGTGAAACTGATCCTCGGTCCCGCCTGTGCCATGGAAGGTCAGGAACAGCGGTTGGCCCGCCGTCCCCTTGGTGCGTTTTGCATGATAAGCCATGGCATTTAGCTCAGCGGCTCTAGCAGACCTTCCAGCCGGGCGCGCAGATGCTCGTGCTGGCTAGGCAGCTTCAGCGCTTCGCCCAGATGGGCAGTATCTTCATCGCGGTCAAATCCTGGTTCATTCGTTGCGACCTCAAACAGCACGCCGCCTGGCGTACGGAAGTAGATCGCATAGAAGTAGTCCCGGTCGATCACAGGTGTCACCTGATATCCGGTGTCGAGCAGCGCCTCGCGCACTTCAAGCTGGCGCGCGCGATTCTCAACCGCAAAGGCGATGTGATGCACCGATCCGGCACCTTGCGCGGCGTAAGGGGCGTCTGGCAAAGCTTCAAGATCGATTATGTTGGCCGTACCGCCATTGGGCACGATGTAGCGGCTGACATCCCCTTGTGTGTCAAGATGCTCATAACCCATGAAGCGGAGCAATTCGGCACTTGCAGTCGTGTCGCGCAGCCGCATGTCGGCGGAATGAAAACCGCGGATGGCCATCGCCTCGCTCACACCATTTCCTGTCCATGGCGCGCGGTCATCATCGCTTTCAACGAGCGCGAACAGATCGCCATCGGGGCCTTCGAACAGCACCCGCTTCTGGCCAAACCGTTCATCGGTTGACACACCTTTGATCTCAAAGGTCTTGAAGCGATCCAGCCAGGCCTGCGACGACCCTGTAGGAATGCTGAACGATGTGCGCCCGACCTCGCCCACTCCGGGACGACCGGGTGCGGCATTGGGGAACGGGAAATAGGTCATCACGGTTCCCGGCGTACCCGCGGCATCACCATAATAGAGGTGATAGACGTCAGGTGCGTCGAAGTTCACGGTTTTCTTGACCCTGCGCAGGCCAAGCACGTTTGTGAAGAAGGCGTTGTTTTCGCGCGCGCTGCTGGCGAGCGAGGTGACGTGGTGCAGTCCTTTTACTTGATTGAGCATTGTATCTCTCCTCATCATCATTTGAGGGAGAGATATCATTTTCTTCAGCGCACTTAAGTAACGCGCGCGCACGGATTTAGTGCGTGCGCGCACATGAGATTACTCAGCTGCCCAGCCCGAGATGGCCTTGGCCTCAAGGAATTCCTCGATGCCCCAGACGCCGCCTTCGCGCGCGCGGCCCGACATCTTGACCCCGCCGAAGGGTGAGCCCTGGGCACGGGGCTGGCCGTTCATCTCGACCATGCCGGAGCGCAAGACGCGCGCCATGCGGTTGCGTTTTGCGCCGTCCTGACTTTGGACGTAGTTTGTCAGGCCGTAGGGCGTATCGTTGGCGATTTCGACTGCCTCATCCTCAGTTTCGAACGGGATGATCGACAGGACCGGGCCAAAGATCTCTTCACGAGCGATGCGCATGTCGTTGTTGACGTCGGCGAACACTGTCGGACGCACGAAAAAGCCGCGGTTCACACCTTCAGGCAGACCCGGACCGCCTGCGACAAGACGGGCACCTTCATCGATGCCAACCTGGATCATGTCTTGGATCTTTTCCCACTGCGACCGGTTTACGACTGGGCCGATATGGCGGCCCGGTTCGGAGGCCGGTCCGACGCCCATATTGCTTGCCACTTCTGCTGCTGTTTCAACCGCTTGGTCATAGATCGGACGTTCGACCAGCATCCGGGTTGGCGCGTTGCAGGACTGGCCGGAGTTGTTCATGCAGTGAAGGACACCGCGCTTGACCGCCTTCTCATCCGCGTCGGCAAAGATGACATTCGCACCCTTACCGCCCAATTCGAGCGTCACGCGTTTGAGCGTCTCTGCGGCGGCGGCAGAGATCGCCTTGCCCGCGCGCGTTGATCCGGTGAAACTGATCATCGCCACATCCTCGTGCCGCGAAAGCTGGCTACCGACGCCAACACCGTCACCGTTGACGAGGTTGAACACGCCAGCTGGGACACCGGCATCATGCACGAATTCTGCAAAGAGAAGCGAGGACAGCGGCGCCTCCTCCGAAGGCTTCAGCACCATCGTGCAGCCTGCGAGCAGGGCCGGAATGACCTTGAGCGTCACCTGATTCATCGGCCAGTTCCATGGGGTGATCAGGCCAACCACACCGATCGGCTCCATCGCGATGCGGTCATTGGGGGCATGCGGGCCAAGTTCGCGAATCCACTCCACTTCGTCAAATGCCTCAAGGAACCCTTCCAAATGCCATGGCAGGCAAGGCGCCTGGCTGCTGCGGGCCATGTCGATGGGGGCACCCATTTCGAGACTGATGGCTTCCGCCATCTCCTCAACACGGGCCTCGTATTGCTTGAGGATCGCCTTTACATATTCGGCGCGCTTCGCCGGTGGTGTGGCGGCCCATGCTGGGAAAGCGGCACTTGCCGCAACGACAGCGGCATTGGTATCTGCCTGATCGCCAAGGGAAATGATAGCGCATGGCTCTTCTGTCGAAGGGTCAATCACCTGATAGTCACGCGCCTGAACAGGTGGCACCCACCGCCCGTTGATATAGAAATTGCGGTTCTCGATCATCGCTTCGCTCCCCGTTGATCCGACGCAATCTTTGGCACTGGTCCCGTGCGATGGCAAGCCAAGCATGGCACTTGCCACGCGAGGGAATTATACTCGGCGCTGCACGGTAACCAAGGAGCATGACAGATGAGTCTGCGCATCAATGATACGATCCCCGATTTGACGGTTGAAACCGATCAGGGCACCTTTTCCTTGCACGAATGGATCGGCGATAGCTGGGCAATCCTGTTTTCGCATCCCAAGGACTTTACGCCCGTTTGCACGACAGAATTTGGCGCTGTCGCCCAATTGGCCGCCGAATGGGAAAAGCGCGGCACCAAGGTGATTGGCGTCAGCGTCGACGGCGTAGAAGACCACAAGAAGTGGAAGGGCGATATTGAAAAGGTGGGTGGAGTGCCCGCCGGTTTCCCGATTATTGCCGACGACAAACTGGAAGTGTCGAAAGCTTTCGACATGCTCCCCGCTGAGGCCTATCTGCCCGATGGGCGCACCCCGGCTGACAGTGCCACGGTGCGGTCTGTCTTTATCATCGGGCCCGACAAGCAGTTGAAACTGTCGATGACCTATCCGATGACCGTGGGCCGGAACTTTGCCGAGGTCTTGCGCGCCCTTGACGGGCTGCAAACATCAACTGGCAAAGGTGTGGCTACGCCGGCCAACTGGAACGTGGGCGACGATGTCATCATCCCCGCAACGGTCAGCGATGCCGATGCGAAGGAGAAGTTTGGCGACTTCACGACTGTTCTGCCCTATCTGCGGACAACGCAGCTTAAGGACTAGGTGACAGCTTCTAAAACGGCTCCGGATTTCTCCGGGGCCCAATTTCGTCTTACTTGATCAGAATACGTAGCTGACCGTCACGCCGGCGAATGGATAAACGGGGATGTCTTCCAGATCGTCGTTCAATTCATCGACATCGGCCTGCACGAGCGGATTGACGTCGTCGGATGATACCTCCAGCGACGAGATAATGACCCCGAGATCACCGGAGACAGCCCAACCGGGCGCGAAGGATGTGCTGAACCCGGTCGCCACCATTGGAGCGACGGAGTTTGCGAACTCCACAGTGCCCTCGTATTCGAGCCCTTCATCCTCAACCAGACCCGTGATTTCGGTGTTTGAAACGAACAAGCCACCAGAAATCCGCCATGCATTGCCAAGCGGGTAGTAATCGCCGATCAGCGCAAAGCCACCAAACTCTGCCTCACCGTCGACGGTGGCATCTTCGACCTCAAACTCGTCCTCAATGGTCAACCCACCCATGATCAAGCCACGCACCCGGACCTGTGGATTGATCGTGTATTCGCCTTCCAAAGACAGGCCAAAGTTCGTCGTGCCCAGGCCGACGGCAATGTCGCCAGCATCTTGGGAAAACGCGGTGGTGGCGAACGTCGCCAGGGCTGTGGTTGCAATGAGGGCTCTCAGAATCATAAACCGTTCCTTTCTCGGACATCCGCGCAGGAAAGACTACGCTACTCGTTAGTAGTATCCGTTGGCGCTTGAACCAACGTTACCGGTGAAGTTATTCGCTGAATGTATCAACTTTGCCTATGCGTCACACGAATTGGCGGCATTGGTGCTGCTTTTGCCGCCATATGCCGGAGACGCCGCGAGAAGGATTGGGCTGTGGTCGGATTGATATGTTTAATAATCAACGAGACGAACACTGTTGGGCGACTTTAGTATCACCCTTGTACGCGGGTGATTGACAAGTTGCCGGATGGCTCAGAACCGAAATGATACCGTGACACTCGCATAAGGATAGACCGGAATTTCGCTCGCATCTTCGACGATCTCCTGCAGTTCGGGATCGTTGTCCAATTCCGCCTGTAGCGCGGGGTCTTCGGCAGTGAAAGTAACGTCGATACCGCCGGTAAAGATGACGCCAGCCTCGGTATTCAACGACCATCCGCCGCCCAAGCCAAGGTCATAGCCCGTTGTCAGCATCGGGGTGATGTCACCCGAAAACTGTGCCGCAACGTCCGCATCCACACTGGTCGCTACTCCTTCAACGTCGGCAGTACCGGTTCCGGAGAGTTCGGTGTTGGAGAAAAGCAATCCCCCAGAAACGCGCCAACCTGATTGCAGCGGATAAAAGTCGCCCATGATAGCAACGCCACCCAATGTCACGTTGCCACTGAAATCGCCATCTTCGTCGGTTTCTTCAAAATCCGCATCAATGCCCCCCATCAGGATGCCGCGCACCCGATAGTTTGGATTGATCCGATAGGCCGTTTCGATATTCGCGCCCAAAGTCGATGCACCAAACCCAACAACCACCTCTTCCATGGGCGAGGCATTGAGGACGGAATTGGTTGTGACCGGCTGCTCCTGCGCTGATGCATTGGACGCCATCAAGACAAATGCTGCTGTGAAGACAGGACGCATCATGGGAATCTCCAACTGAAATCGAGTATTGAAGATACGCACTGTTCCTTTCGAAGGTCTTAACCACGCGCAAGAACGACAAAGGCCCAGCTACAACGAGCCGGGCCTTCCCATAGGTGAACTGTTTTGGGCTTAACCCTCTGCAGCTTCTTCCTTTTTGATCTCTTCGCCAGTGTTCTGATCGACCATCTTCATGGCCAGACGCACCTTGCCACGATCATCGAAGCCCAGCAGTTTGACCCAAACTTCCTGACCTTCTTTCAGAACATCGGATGGGTGATTCAAACGGCGATTCTCGATCTGGCTGACATGCACCAGACCGTCGCGCTTGCCGAAGAAGTTCACGAACGCACCAAAGTCGACCAGTTTCACCACGGTCCCTTTATAGATCACGCCCTCTTCCGGCTCGGCCACGATCGAATCGATCATGTCGTAGGCCTTCTTGATCGCCTCGGCATCGTTTGAGGCCAGCTTGATCACGCCATCATCGTTGATGTCGACCTTGGCGCCGGATGTTTCCACAATCTCGCGAATGACCTTTCCGCCCGAGCCGATCACTTCGCGAATCTTATCGACGGGGATAGTCATCGTTTCGATTTTCGGCGCATGGACGCTGAACTCCTGCGCACCGGAAATCGCCTTGTTCATCTCACCCAGGATATGCATCCGCCCGGCTTTCGCCTGCTCGAGTGCCTTTTTCATGATCTCAGGTGTGATGCCGGCGATCTTGATGTCCATCTGCAGTGAGGTGATGCCGTTTTCAGTTCCGGCAACCTTGAAGTCCATATCGCCCAAGTGATCCTCGTCACCCAGAATGTCGGACAGAACGGCGTAAGAGCCATCTTCTTCCATCACGAGACCCATGGCGACACCAGCAACGGGTGCCTTCAGAGGCACACCAGCATCCATCATCGACAGCGACCCGCCACAGACGGACGCCATTGAGGATGAACCGTTGGACTCAGTAATCTCAGAGACGACCCGCACGGTGTACGGGAAGTCAGTCGGTGCGGGCAGAACGGCCTGCAAAGCGCGCCAAGCGAGCTTACCGTGACCAATCTCGCGCCGACCGGGCGAACCGACGCGGCCCACTTCACCGACCGAATAGGGCGGGAAATTGTAGTGCAGCATGAAGTTGGATTTGTAGACGCCGGTGAGCGCATCGATCATCTGCTCATCGTCACCAGTGCCGAGCGTGGTGACCACCAAACCTTGGGTTTCGCCGCGTGTGAATAGGGCCGACCCGTGGGTTCGGGGCAACACGCCAGTCTCGGACACGATGGGGCGGATCTCATCCAGCGCACGACCGTCAATCCGGCGGCTGTTCTTGACGACATCGCCGCGCAGCACGTTGGATTCCAGCTTTTTCATCGCCGGGCCAAGATTTTCGTCTTCCTGTTGCTCTTCGGTCAGTGCGGCGACGATCTCTGCCTTGGCGTCCGACACGGCGGTCGTGCGCTCTTGCTTGTCGGTGATCGCATAGGCAGCGCGCATCTTGTCTTCACCAGCCGCTTTGACTGAGTCGTAGAGGTCCGCGTAGTCGGGGGGCGTGAACTCAAACGGCTCTTTTGCGGCTTCCTCCGCCAGATCGATGATCAGATCAATCACAGGCTGGATCTGCTCATGCGCGAAGGTCACCGCACCCAGCATTTCATCCTCAGACAATTCATAGGCCTCGGATTCAACCATCATCACGGCGTCTTTGGTGCCCGCGACAACAAGATCGAGACGCTGTTCTGGGTTCATGCGCAGATTGTGCATGTCGTCGATTTCAGGGTTGAGGACATAGTCCCCATCCACAAAACCAACACGCGCGGCGGCAATCGGACCCATGAACGGCGCACCAGAGATTGTCAGCGCCGCAGAGGCGGCGATCATCGCGACGATGTCGGGATCGTTGACCAGATCATGCGACAGCACCGTGCACATCACCAGCACTTCGTTTTTGAAGCCCGGAACAAACAGCGGACGGATCGGGCGGTCGATCAAACGGGCGGTCAGCGTCTCTTTCTCGGTCGGACGCGCCTCGCGCTTGAAAAAGCCGCCTGGGACTTTCCCGGCGGCATAGTATTTTTCCTGGTAGTGGACGGTCAGGGGAAAGAAGTCCTGACCCGGTTTTTGTGCCTTCGCAAAGGTCACGTTGGCCATCACGGATGTCTCGCCCACAGTGGCGATGACGGTGCCGTCGGCCTGGCGGGCAACCTTGCCCGTTTCCAGTGTGAGCGTCTCCTGCCCCCACTGCATCGATTTTTTCACTTCGTTGAACATCATGTTTTCCTAACAGGGCCTTGGGCCCATTTGCGTAGGGGGCGTATTCCCCCTCATCCCGGTATCTTCTTTGTCAGGCGCTGGGATGCGGGCGCCGGTCTCTCAAGATTTGCGCGCCATAACGCAGTTTGGGGGGTTTGGGAAGGGGAAGGACGCAACGCCCCGAACGTGTCGCCTGGGATGAGGTGCAGAATGACGCACTAACAAAAGCAAATAAGGTGTTTTCTGCCGTACAGAAGCCGTACAGAACCTGTACGTACATCGATGCCGATTTTGCTCGTTAATGGAGCGCACGGCGGTCGTTTGTTGAGAATGGGTTAAAGGCTGGTTTGAGGCCATAGTGACGCTTGAAATACGACTATTGATGTCGATAGAACTCCGTATGGTATTGAAACGGCTTTTTGCAAGAAGATACCCAACAGAGGTACTTCCTGATTGGGAGCCTGCCCCGTGGCGGATGGAACTGAAGGCTGCCGAGAAGCAAAAACGTGGTTTCTTGGAACGAGCAGAATATTCCATTCGATGGAAGCCTCTGCACTGGGAGAGTTTTCCAGAAGAAGGCATATTTGGCGAGAAAAAGGCTTGGTTTCAATCGCATGACGTCGCTTATGTTGCGTCACTGGGGAGAGAAGACCTGATACTTATACAAAATTTATATTTTGGTTTTCCTGATCCACCAGAATGGGGTCTTGCGTCCCGACCTAGTTCACAAAGCAAGGGCAATTGGAGTCACTGGGGACACTTTCCCGATATACCAGAGGCTTGGGAACTGCCCTGAAAACGGAAATCCCGCGAGGCCGTTAGCCAATTGGCTAACCGCAACAGAGTCCGCGTAGCGGCCAACTTCGTGCAGAACACAATGCCGGCTTCGGGCCGCCCGCGGACTTTAGCGCCCGGCGCAGCTAAGGGAAGCAATGAGCCAAATTTCAGAATGCAGCGGTGTGCGCAATTCTCAAAGATGCGCAGAGAGGGAGTTTT
>NZ_JAXBMB010000013.1:0-93719 GCF_033963905.1 Cognatiyoonia sp. IB215182 | reverse complement strand
CGCTGTCCAGTCCATCGTCACTGCATTCCTATGGCACGACCAACAAAAGGTCGCGACAGGACTCCCGATCCGCCAAGGCACACTTGCGCCGGAACTTAGTTGCCTGGACGGTACTTGGATGTATCGATAAGGTGCTGGAAACACGCTGAGCTGGTGACAGGATGGAAAAACGTCGTCAAATTTTTGGTGTCACTGTGGTACTACAGCTGTGTTGGACACCCGCGATGGCAGAGACCAGGCAACCCGGGATCGTGACTGGCGACTACGCGGTCATGTCTGAGGAGCGGCAGTTCGGTATCGTGGTCGGGTCCTCGCACATGCTCGCCCACTGGATGCGTCTCAACGACGAGGTCGATAGAAACTGCTTTACAATCGCGCAAGTTACCATGCGTTGAAACAGGCCGTTGATGATTACATAACGGCAACCCCCGCAAGCTTGAAACAGCGATTTGCTGAAACAATGATTGCAGCTATAAGTCAGGCGTGTTTGGACCCGCTGAGCAGTTACGGGCTGCAAGGACACGACTGATCCCTGACTGATCGGCTAATCTGTCTGCCTGGTATCAATTCACCAAGCTGGCCCGGCTCACGCCCTACCCCAAACAGACCTGCGAAACGGTGTCCGCTGTGCATCTGGTGTTAGGTTGTGCTCTCGCTCCAAGCATTTCCCGTGTGCAAAATCGCTTGGACCTTATGATCGGCATCTGGCTGCCACAGTGCAAAACCTTGAACTGATCCGGAGGCTAGGCGACAGCTCTCATCGCGTTCGATACCTGTTGTCTGAACCAGACATGTGCGGGATCTTGCTGCCGCCTTGGATGCCACAGAAGATCAATCTGAAAGCGCGGTGAGGGGAAAGGCAGGTCGAACCAATCCAGCGAAGACGCGTATTGCGTCGCAATGCGCCGGGGCAACACGCAGAGATAATCGCTGGCTGCAATCAGCGATGGCACCAGGAAGAAGCCTGGAACCGAACACGCCACGCGACGCACGCGTCCCATCTTTTTCAGGCGCGCATCGATCGCGCCGGAAAACCCGCCGCCCTGAGGCGATACCAGGACATGTTCAGCGGTGCAGAACGCTTCCAGCGTCATTGGCCCGGTGCCGCGTGCATGCCCTTTGCGCTGAATGACGAGGAAATCCTCTTCCAAACCAGCGCGCATCTTGGCGTCAGCGAGTTGCATCCCCGTGATCAGGGCGGCATCGGCGCGGTCTTCCTCTAGCGCGGACCACACTGAGGAAGGATCAAATGGCAAGAGCGCAAGGCGGGCCCGCGGCGCGGCAGAGGCCAGTTTTGTTGCGATATGGGGAGCGATGACCCCATGGACATAGTCAGTTCCGATCAGCCGGAAGGTCGCCTTGCTGGTGGCAGCGTCGAAGGTGCGGCCTTCCTTGATCAGCGCATCCATATCGCCGAGCAGTTTCTGCAATGGATCCCTAAGGGCTTCTGCCCGGGAGGTCGGTACAAGCCGTCGCCCGGACGATACAAGGAGCGGATCGCCGAACATCGCACGCAATCGTGCCAATTGTGCAGACATCGCTGGCTGGCTCAGGTTCAGGGCTTTCGCCGCGCGGGTCACACTTTGCGTCTCAAGTAGGGCTTGTAACCCGACAAGAAGCCCAATGTCGGCTTGCTTTATATCCATGTTGTCGATGCCAGGCATACATTCAATCGATTGGATTTATCAATGCTAGGGCATCATTTTGCAAGACATCAATCTAGGAGATGGCACGATGAGGATAGGTATTATCGGGTACGGCAACATGGCACGTGCTTTGGCCGGGCGTTGGGTGAAAGAGCACGAGATTATGCTTTCGGGACGGAACCTCGACAAGGCAGCTGAAGCCGCACGAAGCCTGAACATCAAGTCTGGTAGCATAGCCGAAGCCGCTGGATTCGGAGAGGTCGTGGTGTTTGCCACGCACAATGCGGCCGTCTTTGACGCCATCGAACAGGCCGGTGGTGCTAGGGCTTTTGCGGACAAGGTTGTCATCGATATCAACAACCCCATCGACACAAAGACCTTTTTGACCACGCGCACCGATGGGCTTTCGCTGACCGAAGCAATCGCCGACGCACTGCCCGGAGCATATGTTGGAAAGGCCTTCAACATGGCGCAAGCGCGGGTCTGGGCGGACCCTGACAAGAGCTTTGATGGGCGTGCGATGGTGACGCCTTACACCGCCGATGAAGCTGCCGACGAGATGCTGGCGACGCTCATTGCGGATGTCGGGTCTGAACCACTAAGGCTTGGTGGTAACGAACACGCCTACAAGCTAGAGGCCGCAGCGGCGATCGTGATCCAGGTGCTGTTTGCTGGTGGCGATGCACACACCGTTCTCAACCTTATCCGCCCCGAAGCCAAACCTATTCGCTGAAAGGAAATCGATATGGCGCAACTCGCTGAAAAGACAGTCGTCGTCGTGGGCGGTGGCTCGGGCATCGGCAAGGCTGTGGCAGTGGCCGCAGCCCGCGATGGCGCGCAAGTGGTCCTGTCCAGCCGGTCACGTGACAAGCTGGAGGCCGCAGCACAAGACATTCCGCGTGCGGTCGTGTCGCCGGTCGATATGACCGATCCGGCCTCTGTCGCAGCTTGGCAGACGACCTTGCCGGCGATCGATCATTTGGTCATCTCGGCCTCCAGCGCAGCACATGGCCGGTTCCAGGACCTGTCAGATGACGCGTTACGTGCCATGTTCGACGCCAAATTCTTCGGTCCTTATGCCACCGCGCGCGCCGCATTGCCAAAGTTGCGCGATGGCGGGTCTATAACCTTCTTCTCCGGCGTTCTATCGCGCCGCCCCGGTTTCAATTGTTCGGGTCTCGGCGCGGTCAATGGAGCGGTGGAAAGCCTTGCCTACGCGCTGGCATTGGAGCTCGGACCACGCCTGCGTGTGAATTGCATTTCACCCGGAATGATCCGCTCGGACGCTTATGCGGGGATGCCTGAAGACGCGCGAAAGACCATGTACGAGGCCACCGGAGAGAGCTTGCCGGTGGGGCGTGTCGGCACCGTTGAGGAGGCTGCGGAGGCGACGCTCTTCGTGATGTCAAATACCTACACCACAGGTTTGGTGCTGGACATCGATGGCGGCCACATGATCCGCCAATACGCGACCCGCTGAGACGCAAGGATTAACGCATGACCGTCGAATACATCCGCTACGAGATCCCGCTGACCGAACGCACTGCCTTCGTCGCCGCCTATGCCGAGGCCAAAGTGCCCTCGATGGCGTCACCTTACGCGACGTCTTTCGACATCTGCCAATGCGACGAGGACCCCGGGCATTTCATCCTGCGCATCGAATGGACATCCGCCGAGGACCACATGCAGAAGTTCCGGGGTAGTGCTGCGTTCCGCACATTCTTTGACCATATCAAACCCTATGTCGGAAACATCACCGAGATGCGCCATTACACGCGTATCGACCAAGGCTAATCCGAAGCCAAAACACCACCACCACGTGCAAAACCAACTCCTTGATGCGGGCGCGATTAAGCGGGCCCGCTCTCACATGCATTGGAAACATCAAGAAGGGCACTCCATGACTGCAAATGTTGATCTACACTCGCCAAAGCGCGTTCTTATGATCGTTGCAAACCCTGCAACCTCTCCCACAACCGGATGGCCAGTTGGTTTCTGGTGGGCAGAACTGAGCCATCCCTATTGGACCTTCACCGAAGCGGGTTATGAGGTTGACATTGTTTCGCCTGCAGGCGGTGATCTTATCGCCGACAGTTTCTCAGACCCAGAAGACGAAAGCGGTTACTCCGCTGCCGACATATTGTCGCTTGGGTTCAAGAAGTCGGCGCAGCACTCCGCGCTGTTGCAAAACACGCGATCCATCGCGGCTGCCAGTTTGGACGCCTACGACGCGGTCTTTGTTGTTGGTGGCCAATCGCCGATGGTGACAATGGTCGACGATGCGGAATTGCACAGCTTCATCGCCCAGGCCTTTGAGGCTGGGAAAGTCACAGCGCTTGTTTGCCATGCAACTTGCATTCTTCTGAAGGCAAAAGGGTCTGACGGGGAACTGCTTGTGACGGGTAAAACCTGGACTGGTTTCGCGAATGCGGAAGAGCAATATGCTGATGACTTTGTGGGCCAGAAGATCCAACCTTTCTGGATTGAGGATGAGGCACGCGAAATCCCGAATTCCAACTTCGTTACCAACAGCATGTTCAAGGCGTTTGCAATTCGCGACGGCAACCTGATAACAGGGCAACAGCAATTCTCGGGCGCGGCGGTGGCTGATCTGGTTATCGAAGCATTGGGCAAGTAAAATGCAGGCGCGAAACCCGATATCTGGTCACACTGGTGTTGAGATTTCAGCTGCACTGCCTCGGCAATGATCGGGTGGGGCGCACTGATAGTCACAAGTGCGAGGCACACCGCGTTGTGCGCACGAGTTGGGCTTGGGAGAAGGACTGAAATGCGCTCGCTTTGACATGTGCGGTGTTGCTGACGATCAGGAAGGCGTCAGCAACACACCTGATCCTTAATCGACGACGATCAGTGAATGCGCACCTGGCCCTGTCGGAATACGCATACCGGTATCTGCAAGACCCGGCCCGCCATCGGTACGAATGACCTCCCAGATTTCCAACGCGCTTTCACGCGGCTCGGGGCCTTCATACTCGTATGCACCCACGACAACGAAGTCATCGGATGCATCGAAATCAATGCCTTCCGGAAGGATGGCATCGAAGGTCCAATCGCCATAATGGTCAAACTGGCCGGTTTCCACATCAAAGCCGACAAGAGACAGTGACGAGAGAGAGTATCCGACCGCGTCAGGCTCATTCCAGGTCTGCCCGATATTGACTGTCCCAATCAGATCGCCTGCATTTGAAAATGCAATGCTCTCGGCATGTCTTGGCAAGGACACGCCCCCGACAACAATGTGTTGGGGCTCTTCAGCATCAAGTGCTGCAAGCCGGATGGACGTCAATTGAGAGGGCGGGGCGTTCAGGTAGAAGCCCGCCACATCCGCACCCCATTGAAGATCATTCGATACAAAAAAGCGGCCATCGGCGGAGAACTTGCCGGACATCGGCCACTTTGACGTCTGGACGGCGTTGCCCCACTGCGAAATTCCGGTCACCGCACCGTTAGCGTTCCGCTCAACCTGATAGAAACGTACCTGACCGCGAAAGTTGAATGTCAGCGCCACGACGTCTTCCGTCGGATGCCATTCTGCATGGTGTGGAAACATGCCCTGATCAAGCAGCTCTGGTATGGGCGTCAGGCCCTCCAGGGCAAATTGCGTCAATGCGCCAAACTGGTCATTTTCGAAGCTGACAAATGACAAGGGTGTCTCGGGCGTCTTGGTGGCCAGAACCAGAGTTCTTCCGTCCGGGCTGACGGATACGCCCTGAGGCTCTGTGCCCACTTCGATCTCGTCGATGAGGGTCAGTGTTCCATCTTCACCGACTGAGATCGCCCGCAAAGTGGTGCCAATCCCGAGATCCCAAAGCATTGCATCGTCTTCATCGCGTGGGAGCCTGGTCTCGGCAACGAAGATCGTGTTGCCGTCCGGACTGGCGTCGATCGAGTAAACCGGATTGATGACAGAGTTAGAGACTTCAATCGCGCGTGGTGAGGTTTCGGCGCGGGTGATGGGAACGACTGTCAGCTGATCTGCGCCACGCGGTGCTCCGAGCTCCCCGTCGATATAGGCATAGGCGCGCATATCCCCATCAGAAATGGCTGCGATGTAGCGCCCCTCAAATCCCTCTGGCAGCGTCGCGACCTCAGCATTTGTTGCCGTTCCCAAGCATAAAGCAACCATTCCTACGGGTGCGAAAATCCATCGTCTGATCATGTCCACATCTCCTATCTGCGTGAATTGCAATGCGTCCTGAGGACAGATGGAGAGATGGAAACGGATTTCCATAATGCATTATGATAATTACGATAATCGTTTCTTATCAAAAAAGTGATCCGGCGGAGGGCGCCATTCGCTTTGAAAATCCTGCCAGCGCCGTGGTCCTTGGAGACATTCTCAGAGGGTATTGGTTCGATGCGTGCCCAGTCAGCTACGACGACGGCCGTCGTTTACGTATCGCCGTCGGTTGATACATGCGCAGCGATTTGGGACATTGCGCGGACAAAGGCTGGACGTTCTTCTTTGGAAAGCGCGTCGAGCATCAGCTGCATGGTTGCCTTTTCTTCTGCGTCCAGACGGGAAAACGCGTCTTTGCCCGCGGCGGTCAGGTCCAGCGAAACGGAGCGTCTGTTGCTTTCGGGCCGTTCACGGGACACGAGGCCCCGGTCGACCAGGCGGTCAATGATGCTGCTTGCCGTTGTTGGAACAACGCCAAGGTGATGCGCGAGATCACTCAGCTTGCAGGCGGGATGCGTCGCCAAGAACCGCAAGGTCTGAATGTCGGCCGGGACAAAGTTGAGCTCTCTATGCGCGACTTGCAGTCCCTTCTCGGCGATCTTCAAGGCGCGCATGATTACGGTGACGGCTGAATGGAGTTGGGTCACATCATCTTTCATACGCGGAGACATAGCCGAACTCGGATGGTGATCACCAGTGCTGTGAAATTTTCATCTGTAGTATGGACTTTACGATCATCGTATCTACCTGAGTCAGGAACCATGTGGCTTGCGGAGGTTTTGAATGTCCACGTCCTTTGAACTGAACGGCCAGACCGTCACGGTCGATGTTGATCCAGAGATGCCCTTACTTTGGGCAGTCAGAGAGACGCTTGGCCTGACCGGAACCAAATTCGGATGCGGCATCGCCGCATGCGGGGCCTGTACGATGCATGTTGATGGTGTCGCGACACGGACTTGTGTTTTGCCGGTTGCGGCCGTTGAAGGGTCCGAGGTGCGCACCATCGAAGGGATCGCGCCGGTTGATGCGCCAAGCGCTGTTCAGCGGGCGTGGCTGCAACATCAGGTACCCCAATGCGGCTACTGCCAGTCCGGGATGATCATGGCTGTTGAAGCGCTGCTGGACGATGTGCCCGACCCGACGGACGAAGATATCGATGCCGCCATCACCAACATTTGCCGATGTGGGACGTACGACCGCATCCGCGCTGCTGTCCGGACGGCAGCCAACTTGCGTCGGGAGGCTTAGGACATGAATGAACAGGTCAAAAAAGGGTCCACCGTCGCAAAATGGACCCGTCGCTCACTTCTCGCGACAGCGGGCGTCGTTGGCGGAGGTCTTGCGCTTGGGATCACATTGTCCCCAAACCGTTTGGAACTGGCGAGCGCGGCCGCGACATCGGGCGACGAGGTTCTGTTGAATACCTGGGTCAAGATCACGCCCGACAACCAGATCACCGTCTTCTTTCCCCATTCCGAGATGGGTCAGGGATCTGGCACGGGGCTGGCGCAGATGCTTGCCGAAGAAATGGAAGCAGATTGGAACAACGTTTCGATCCAGCAGGCACCCGTTACCGACGAATACACCAACAGCGATCTTGGTCGCGGTTACATCGTTGGGGACGGTGCCAACATACCCGCATTCATGTATCCGATGCTTGATTTTGCGTTTTTGCAGATCGCCGGAAACCTTGTTGGTCAGATGACAGGCGGAAGCACCGCCATCCGTCTGACGGGCCACCACGGCATGCGTCGGGCCGGGGCTGCGGCGCGCGAAATGCTGTTGCAGGCGGCTGCACAAGACTGGGATGTCGACGTGAAAACCCTGAGCGCGCGGGACAGTGTCGTAACCCATGCCGCGTCCGGTCGCAGCGCGACCTTTGGTGAGTTGGCCAGTCGCGCAGCCGCATTCACGCCAAATCTGAAACCGGATCTGAAACCATCCGCCGACTATCGGATCGTCGGCCAATCCAAGCCGCGCCTCGACTTGCCCGGCAAGGTCAACGGCACGGCTGAATTCGGCATTGATGTTTCGGTTCCCGGCATGGTCTATGCGGCTGTCGCTTTCCCGGTCGTACGCGATGCGCGCGCGACTGCAATCGACGAAAGCAGGCTTGCAGCAAGACCGGGCCTTGGGCGTGTCGTGAACCTTGGCGATGTGGTCGCAGTGACCGCCAATAGCTACTGGACCGCGAGCCGGGCGCTTGAAGAGCTTGGGATAACTTGGGAAGGCGGGCAGACCGATCTTTCATCGGCATCTGTTCGGGCGACACAGACGGCTGATCTCGACCGTGGCGACTTCGAAGTGATGGATGAAGAAGGCGACGTTGACGCGGTCTTGGCCGCTGGCACGGCTCTGACCTCGGCCTTTGATGTTCCCTATCTCGCCCACGCCACGATGGAGCCTATGAACTGCACCGTTGCCTTGTCTGATCAAGGTGCGGACATCTGGACGGGGAACCAGAACATGTTGTTCGCCAGAAATGCGGCCGCAGAGACACTGGGGATCGATCCGGGCCAGGTGACCATGCATCCGGTCTATCTTGGCGGCGGGTTCGGGCGGCGGGGTGAGCTGGATTTCGTGACCACCTCGGTCCGTATTGCGCAGGCCCTGGATACGCCCGTCAAAGTCATCTGGTCCCGCGAGACTGACATGGCCAATGATACATATCGCCCGGCAATCCTTAGCCGGATGGAGGGCGCGGTTGCAAATGGCCGTATCACCGCCCTGCGCCACCACTACATTGACGCCCGCTCTGGCATGCCCGACAGTGAGCGGCCCTTTGCGTTTCAGTATGATGTGCCTAATAGGGACATCGGTCGCGTCATCTGCCCCAGCCCGATACCGGTTGGGACGTGGCGCGCGGTCGATTTCACGCAAATGGGCTTCTTCAACGAGACCTTTATGGATGAACTTGCAGAAGCTGCAGGGGCTGACGGGCTTGAGTTCCGTCTGGCGCATACATCCAACCCGCGCATCCGTGCTGTTCTGGAGCGTTTGGGCGAAGTTTCGAACTGGGGTGGCACGATGCCGGACCGACACGGACTGGGCCTGGCGATGGTGGAAAGCTTTGGATCGATTTGTGCGCAAGCCGTTGAGGCCAGTGTCGCCGAAGACGGAGGGGTGCGCGTCCATAATGTGTGGTCGGTGGTGGATTGTGGTCGCCTGATCAATCCTGACGCTGGCGAGGCGCAGGTTACCGGGTCGGTGATCTATGGCCTGACATCAGCGCTTTGGGGTGAAATCACGCTCGAAGGCGGCGCAGTCCAACAGCGCAACTTTCCGGATTATCCGATGATGCAGCTCGCAAACGCGCCTGCGCAGGAGGTTCACTTCATCGCCAGTGACGAAGCGCCGGGCGGATTGGGCGAGCCGGCTGTGCCACCAATCACACCAGCGCTGACCAACGCGATCTACCAGGTGACGGGTGAGCGCATTAAGACCCTGCCAATCTCGAAACACGGTTTGTACGCTCTTTAAGGCATGGTCCGATTGCGGCCGACTACAGTTGCGTCACGGGCGATCACCACAACTCGCTTTTGCCGCCTTGACCAGTTCTGAAAGTAGTGGCCGACGGTCGAGACTGCGATAGACGACACTCGTTTCAAGGACCATGTCAGTCGGGCTGTGATCAAGGCAAACCGTGCTTTTCTCGAATGGGCTCGGATAGTCTTCGGGGGCCACAAAGGGGCCAAAACCGGCGCGCGACAACACGATTGCACCGAGCATCGTGTCTGCTTCCGTATCCGGAAACGGACCGTCGTAATCGGCGTCTGCTCTGCCGATCTGACCCATGAGAACGGGTGCTTCAGCCCTGGGGAACCGGATCAAGGGTCGCGGCCGCTTCTCGTCCGGTTTTGCGTTAAACCGTGCCAGCCTGACACTTGCCAGTTTGCGTTCGGTCAGGCCGGGTGCGTGAAACGGCGGGTGAATGAAGGCAACATCAATGCGCGACTGCTCTAACTGACGTTCCAAAGCGGCTGTCGTATTTTCGTAGAGCCTTAACCGCGCCCTGGGATGCAATTCGCGGAAGGCCAGCAGTGTCGGGACAACCACTTGATAGGCTGCGATCTGGGTCATGCCGATGCGTAGCGTCTGACCCAGACCGGCCTGCGCACTCCGCGCGCTGTCAGCGGCTTCGTTTGCGGCCACGATCACACGTTCCGCACCTTCGAGGAACTGTTCACCTGCAGGTGTCAGGCGGACGCCACCGCGGTCCCTTTCAAAGAGACGCGCATCCAAATGCTCTTCGATACGTCTGAGCCGCGACGAAAGGGCCGGCTGTGTCATTCCCAGGCGTCGTGCAGCGCGGCCGAAATGACCTTCCTCGGCAATTGCGATCACAGCTTCATAATCAAGGATGGCCAGCATTCCATTACCAATTTTTATCGAAAATATCGCCAATCGATATCGAAAAGCACTTTCATCGATCGAGGTATTTTGTGTGCCATTTATTTCAAGAGACGGGCCAGGTGCCACACCAGCCTGTCCGAGACACAACGGAGAGCATGATGCGGATCCTTCTGGCGATCACTTTTGGGGCGATACTCGCGATTGCGGCAAGGGCTTTGCCGCTTGAGACGACAGATCGATATGGTGACGCCTTCGTCACTTATGCACAGGTCGATCGCGCGGACGGCACATACCGGAGAATGCTGACGACACCGAATGTGCTCTCGGCCGTCGAGAACGGGGCAGAGATCCCGGATGGCGCAAGGATACTGATGGAAACATATTACAGACCGGGCAGTCTCAGCACCGTATTTCAAATGAGAAAGGATGACGGTGCCTGGAGCTTTGGTTCATTCAATGGCAATGGAACGGTCGATTTGACAACACGTCCGCAGGCCTCGTGCCTGTCATGTCACGCGGGTGCCGCAGAGCAGGATTTTGTGTTCACGCGCCCGTCGCTTGAGCGGGCTGGCCTGCAGGGTGAGCAAGCCCTGTTTTGCGACAGGGGCGGGCGTCGCCCCTGCCCATTGCTTACCTATTCAGAGGGCGTGTCCCAGTGAACGAACGTTATCCGTGGGTCCTGCGTTTCTTGCATTGGCTCACAGCGGCATTCGTTTTGGCGCAAGTGGTCCTCGTGGGGTTGAACGTTCTGCTTTATGAACCGCGCCCCGTCCTGTCCGAAGCGCTTGTTCAAAGCCATATCGCGTTGGGCGCGGTAATCTTCTTGGTGACGATCTGTCGTCTTCTGATCCGTGCCGGAAGCAGGGTCGCACCAATGACCGCACGACCACGTGCACGCGTCACTGCCCGATTGGTGCACCTTGCAATCTATGGCTGCCTGCTTGCACTTCCCGTTACAGGTTATCTGCAACTCAGCGCTTTGGGCTTCACGGTTTCCATTGCAGGATTGATCGAGCTACCGCCCCTTGAGCTGAACGTCAGTTTGGCACGTGCGGCGGAGTTTTGGCATACAGCCTTTGCAGTTGTAGGGGTGGCGCTGGTTCTGCTTCACATCGTTGCCGCGCTCGTGGTCAGAGGCACCTTCGCAAAACGCCGCGTGCAAAACATGTCATGACCGGTGGGGCGATAAAGGTGTTTTCGTTCAGATGATGGTGGGATTACCCCGACCAAGAAGCAGTTACATGATCAGGGCTCGAATTTCTTCGCCACGTCTATCTGTTCGTGCTGCCTGAAACGTCACGCAGGTTCGTCCGCGATCACCCTGTGACGTACAGTTTCGCCACCAGATGACATCCGTTGGTCCGCGAGATGCGAAGGGTTGGGAATGCGCCCGTTTCTAAGGGTCACGATTTCGTCTGCGCGCGAAAGCAAGGCGGGGCGGTGGGCGACGACGATCCGGGTGCTCTTCATCGTCTGGATCGTGTCGGCGATGACCTGTTCGGTTGCGACGTCAAGGTTTGCCGTGCCCTCGTCGAGGATCAATACCCTGGGTTGCCGGTAGAGCGCTCGCGCCAGCAGGATCCGCTGACGCTGCCCACCGGAGAGTGCCGCGCCCATGTCACCGACAAGGCTGAGGTAACCCATGGGCATGCGGGCAATATCCTCATGAATTTGGGCGGCCTCGGCGCAGGCTTGTACGCGTGCCATGTCGATTGATGGATCGAAAAATGCGATGTTTTCGGCCAGAGTGCCCGACAGCAACGTGTCGTCTTGCGTCACGACCCCGAGGCCTGCGCGCCATCGGCTGACACCGAATAACGGCAATGGCAGGCCGTCGACGCGGACCTCGCCGGCGCTCGGCTCGGCCAGCCCCAGCATCAGCTTCAGCAAGGTTGACTTGCCCGCGCCCGATGGGCCGGTGATCGCCACAAATGCCCCTGGTGCGATATCAAGCGAAAGGTTTTCGAGTATGTAAGGATCCGCCGCGCCGTAGCGAAAAGAGACGCTATCAAGCGCCAATGCACCTTTCGTCGAAGGGGTCGCGAGGGCCGTGTGCGGGCGGATTTCTTCGCGCTTGGCCTGTACGATGTCGGCCAGACGCTCAAGGTGGATCCCCAGCATCCGAAACGAGATTGCATGCTGAACAAGCGAGGTTGCGCGGTCGGCAAATTGCTGGCGATAGGTCATGAAGGCAAAGAGCATACCAACCGAGAACCCATCGCCATTTATGGCCATCTTTGCACCCATATAGACGACGATGATCGTTTGAAGGCCGAAGATCAGCGTTTGTCCCACGGTCAATGCGATGTCGAGCTTTCCCAGCCGGATCCCGGCATTCATCACATCGCTGAAGAGGTTGCGCCAACCGGTTTCGCGTTGCGCCTCGCCGCCAAAGACCTTGATGGTCCGCGATGCGCGAAGGCTTTCCAGAAGGTAAGTTTGCTCGGTCGCGCGGGCCGCGATCTCTTCTTCTTCGCGGGCGCGGATGGCGGGATAAAGCGCCAGCGATAGTGCTACGTAAAGAAGCGTGCCCGCCAGAACGACGAAGGCGAGTACAGGGGCATAGATGAAGATGACGATGGCCGTCACGATCAGCATCAGCGCATCGATGAAGCATTCGACGATCGTGCTGGTCAATGCGGCTTGGATCGGGTTGACCGAACCCACACGCGAAACGATGTCGCCCATATGCCGGGTCCCGAAATAGGCGGCGGGCAGGCGGAAAAGGTGCCTTATGACATTGCCTGCGATCTGGAATGACATCGTCTGGCCAAGGGTCAGGATGACCCAGGATCGCAGACCGATTGTTATCGCGTTGATCACGTGAAGGCCAGCAAAGCCAAGGGCCAGCAAGAGCAGGAAATCCATGTCAGCATTGGCAATAGATTGATCCACGGCGAGCTGTAGAAAGAAGGGAAAAGAGACTGCGGCAAGCTGTAAAAGCAGCGACAGAAGCAGCAGCTGTGTCGCCGCGCGGGCCCAGCCATCAAGACGACCCCAAAGGTCGCGCAACCGGGTGCGCGTACGCAGGACCGGAGGCGCGAAGCTGGTGGCGGGCGTCAGCTCAAGCGCGACCCCGGTGAAATGCTTTGCCGCTTCTGCGGGGGTCAGCCGTTGTTCGCCCTGCGCGGGATCGATGATCACGATACGGCGACCCACGGATTTCAGGACCACGAAGTGGTTCATGTCCCAGTGCAGGATGGCGGGCAGTTTGAGCTTGGCGAGGCTTTCAGGTTCGAGCCTGAGCGCCCGTGTGCCGAAATTGAGCGTATCGGCAAAACCCATCAGGTCGCGCAGCGTTGCCCCGCGAAGGGACACACCGAATTTGGCGCGCAAGCCCCGCAGGTCGACCTGCGCGCCATGGGCTGTCGCGACCATAGCGAGGCAGGCGAGGCCGCATTCAGCGGCCTCGGTTTGTCTGATTGTTTTCATCACTGGCTCCTAAAGGATGGCCGAAGCCGCAGCGCTAATTTGCGTAGCGTCGCAAGAAGAAGCTGCCAGTGAAGACACTGGTTGAAATGGCAAAGCCGACCGGGCCACCGGCTGCGGTGGCAAGGACGATGCCGCCAATCCCAAGAATGTTGGCTGCCCCCTCTCCGATGCCATATGTCTGGCCGCCGCCGACCTGCGCACATGCGCTTGAATCAATTTCGATGATGTCTGAACTTTGCATTGAGAATTTCCTTTCTATCAAATCTTGCGGCAGGGCCGCCTTCAAAATGTTCGAGCGTGTCTAGAACACGCCGTCATCAATGATTTCGTTTGGCTTGAGCTTGCGGAAGGTGAAACTCTTCCACGGGTCTTTGAGACTGGCCTTCGATAACGATCCGCCACTTGCGGCTTCGGTCTCTGCCTTGGTCAGTTGTCTGATCTTCTGCATCTCAAATGTCCTTTCGTTGATGGGGTTTAGAAAACGTGTGTGTCGATCGGTGGACGTGGTGGGCAGATCACCGGTGGCTCAATGGGTGCCGGTTTGAGCGGTGGCAGCTTGCGTCTTGGCCAAGGGTCCGGGCAGATCAGCCTTGATGCTTGGGCCCAACACAAGGTGCCGCCAGCGACACGGTCCAGCTTGTGGTTTTCAATTTCGTACATTCATAAATCCTTTCTGTTTTCTGAAATTTGGTGCGAGGTTTTGTCTTTGCCGCGCTCTTGTGTGTTTGTATGGGTCTCCTTTCATTGTTGCTGTGGTGAAAGATCGGTCATCGGTTCGCCGCCGCCCGGACAGGATCGGTCAGCAGGGACCAAAGCGTGCGTGTTTCCAGCACCAGATCGGCGGTGAGGGTCATGCCGGGCTGCAATGACATGTCGGTGCCGTAGGCCTGGACGGTTTGTGCGTCGATCTTTGCTGCCACGCGAAAGACCGGTTCGGCCACGGTCTGTTGGTCCGGCATGACGACGGTTTTGGAGATGGTTACGACCTGGCCGGTCGCGATCCCGAATGTCTGATGTGGGAAGGCATCGTACCGCAAGCGCACCGGCTGGCCAGGTGACAGAAAGCCTGCAGCGCGCGATGGCACGAGCAATTCAGCCTGCAATGCAGCGCCAGCCGGCATCAGGCTGATGACTGGCATTCCCGCCTGCAGATCGTCGCCGAGATGCGCAAGGAGTGCGCCAACCTCACCGTCAAATGGGGCGCTTATCACGGTCTTGCCCGCAATCTCAGCCTCGGTGCGGCGTTGGCCGAGCGTGGCCAGATGGGCGTTGATCTCGGTCTGCCGCATCGCGGCTTCAACGGTCAGCGCGGCGACCTCGGCCTCGGTTTCGTCGCGGGCGCGATCTATGCGCGCAATGGCCGCGCGCAGTTCTGCAATCCGTTCTTGCAAAGACAGGTAAAGGTCCTCGCGTTGCGATAACTCGGTTTGCGTGACGGTCCCCCGGGCCAAAAGGTCTTGTGCTGTGTCGCGTTGATGTGCGGCCAGCACGGCGCGTTCTGTCGTGACGCGCATCTGCGCCTCAAGCGCCGATTGCTCGGACAAAAGGCCAGCGTGCCGGGCTTCCAAAAGCGCGCGGCGCTCTGCCATCTCATCCCGCAGCAGCGCAAGCCGCCGCTCGGTCTGCATGCGTTCATCGGTGAGTTGGGCCAAAAGCTGGTGGTTGGCGTCGGCCCCACTAGCCAGTCCCGCGTCGCGCACGATGGTGATCAGCGGTGCGCCTTTTGCGACCATGTCGCCTTCCTGCGCGTGTATTTCCAGCAACCGACCGGCCCGATCGGTGCGGATCTCGGCAAGACCGCCTTCTGGCATCAACTGCCCCGCCACCGTCTCACGGCGAGGATACTCGCCCATTACCAGCAGCGTGAGTGCCGCACCTGCGATCACCGTCAAGAGGGCAGTGATCGCCCAGGAGCCGAGTGCGGCATCAAGCCGGACATCACCCTCCAGGCGTTTTGAGCGGGTACGGACCGCCTCTTCACGGAACAGAGTGTCTTTCATGGCATCACTGTTTGGTCGAAAAACATGGATAGGAATCGAGCCCGCGCTTGGCTGCGGGCCCGGGGCGCGTCTAGCGCTGATGGAGTACCGGTGCGTCGAACGGCGAGGTTCCACCTCCGCCGCCGCCCGGTCCAGTTGTGTTGCGGTCGCATGATGAACCGCGTCCACCCCTGCGCAGCCAGTTGAAGGCGCGCGCAACGTTACGGGCGGCTCCCCCAATAGCTGGGTTCAAAGTTGCAAGGCCAGCACCAATACCCAGTCCCCATTCGGCAACCCGTGAACCATGGCAGCCGCCAGAGACCTCTTGGATCTCTGCACCAGTCAGTTCTTTGAAAGTCATTTTTGTCATATCAAACCTCTTTACAAAAACCGCAGTGGAATTCCTGCGCACTTGCAGCGTAGCGTTGTTGGTTCGATGTGTTTTCACCCAGATGGGGGACAGCGCTAAAGGAATTCAGAGCGGATCTGACACTGGCTCCGCTGCAATCCAATCGGCAATGTGGTCCCAGACAAGATCAGGTTGAGAGACGAAACAGAATTGTCCCCCATCTTCGATGACCGCCAGGCGATCCCCACGTGATGGGATTTGCAGCTTTTGCATGACCGCCAGTGGATTGGCGCGATCGGCAGCGCCGTGGATCGTGAGGATCGGCATTTGAGACGTCTCAAAACCTTGCGCGTAGATGTCTTTGTAGAAGATGTAAAAATCGTCAGCGACACCGATGTAAGAGGATTGGTAGCTGACCTGCAGCGCCGGATAGGCGGGCGGGCTGGCGCCATGTCCTTCAAAAGCCGCGATATCTGCTGGAGTTTCCTGAAACAACCGACGCAGGGCCGTACGCATAGCCTTGGGCGTTGCGTAGCGACGACGGAATTCCCGGGCCAGCATACGGAACACCTCGGGCGACGAGGCCAGCTTGGCGAAGCTGCCGAAGAAACGGCGATGCAGGCTGTCGCGCTCTGGCCTTTCGCCACGCACCGGAAATGACAGCATCATGATATGTGTGACCAGATCGGGATAAAGCGCGGCAAAGCGCAGCGCGATCGGGGAGGCGAAGCCGTGGCCGATGATCGGCACCGATCCGTGTTCACGCAGGTCGCGATAACTGGCAACATCGCTGCAAAACTGATCGATATCTGCCACATCAAACGGTGTGCTGGTGCCTTCAAGATAGCCCGGGCGCACTGGCATTTTTAGCCGGATGCCCAGCCTCTGAAGCTGCGGTGCGGCGCTGGCCAAGAGGGGCGCAAATGTCATGCTGTGGAAAAGAATGACGGGCCTGCCGTCAGCTGGGCCACATTCGATGACACGCAGGTACCGCCCGTCTTTCAGCCGATGAAGCCGGAATTGTGTGCCTGCCGGGCAGAAATCTGCAACGAAGTCCTCGGTGATCTGATCGCGATCACCGTCATTGCTGCTGAGGGTCAGAAGATGCACCAACTGACCGAGTGCCAACCGGATCACGTCGTTCTGACCGCTGCATTCAAGCTTGAGGCATATCGTCTTGAACTGGCTGCGCTTTGTCTCGAACGAAACGCCGTCCTGAACAGCGGCATCGCGCAAACTCATCCCGATTGTTAGTTGCGCGATGATGCGTGTTTCGGCGTCGGTCAGACCAGCATCGGGGTTGAAGTATTTCAGGCTATCCGAGACAAGCGCAAAGGTGACAAGAAGGGCGCGGACATTGGTTTCCTGCTGCAGGGAATAGGGCAGAAGCCAGACGAACCGCTCTTCGTCCTGCAGTGGAATGATCTCGCCCGGTTTGGCGGCTTGGCCGATGATGACCTTTGACATTTGTGCGATGTCTGCATCTTGGGCGACATCGTTGAACAGGATATCTGTGCTGTTGTTGATGTCGGTTGCACCTGCCCGTAGAAACTGGCCGTTTTTGTCGAGGTCCAGCCATATCAGGTTGTCTGAAAAGCCCCAGCCGCTTTGACGATAGCTTTGAAAGAATGATGCACGGGCGCTTTCGGCGTCCTTTTGATCGAGGATCGCGAAGACCTTGCTGATGTCGTTGGGTGCAATCATGTCATGACTTTAGGCAACGGAAATGAGACGCAACAAGATATGTTGCGCGCGAAATCTGCGCAAATCTAAGGCAATCAGCTGCCTTTGATCGCGGGGCCCGTACTGCCACCTTTTTGGTGGTTGGTGCGCCAGGAAAAGTAGCAAAAGAATTGGGTCAGCCAGACAAGACCGAACGCCACGAAAGCGATCAACTCACCATGGTAGACAGGTCTGATGCTGGTTGCATATGCGGAATTGTTCCATGGCAACCAGGCAAAGAACTGGGCCCAAAAACTGCCATTGGACTGGCCCCACCATGCGTCTTCCCAGATGATCAGGGTGAGACCATAGGCAATGGCGCTAAGCCCGATTGCGTTGATGCGTTTCTCGACCAGTTTCACAGGTCGGGTCACAAAGCTGCGTGTCTCGGTATCATAGGCTTTGTAGCTGTCGCGGGCCCAATGCACGATGCACAAGACAGCAAGTGAGCCGATAATCGCGAGGGCCCCGCCCCAATGAAGATATTGCGACAACGCGTTGCCGATCAGGAATTCCTGACCGTGCAGGGTGACTTTCTCTGTGAACCACCCCGGCGAAAGGTTTGCCCCTTCAAGCGCGATCAGTCGAAAGTCTCCGCCATCATCCAAATGGCACCCGAGGCCTCGGGTGGGGGCAAACGCGGTGAGCAATGCGCCCAGGCCTCCAATCGTGGCGATGACACCATCGGCAAAGCACTGACCGCGATAGGCGATCATGAAGGCGCCGACAAAGCACAAAACACCAACAAAGAAGGTGCCCGCAACCGGGGCGTAGAAATAGTGGCTGACGCTTTCTCGGGGGCAGGCGCTTCCGTTCAGCATATCGAAATGGCCGACAAATGAGGCAAGGATGATACTGAGGACCCCGACGACCAACGGGACGATATCCGCCTTGGTCGCCTGGCCGCGCAACGGTTTCTTCAGATAGTCTTCATCCGGCTTCATTGCGTGGCCCAGCCACTGTCTGAACTGCCTTAATATGTTACGACCTTTGCTTGATCCTGAAGCCATCACAAACCCCTAAGTGAATCGCAAATGAAAAGGTGCATTTAGAAATCACGACTCTTCTAGCATGGGCTTGGTGTGGGTCCTTCACCCATATGGGTGACGCTGCGCGATGCTTTGGCTTCATTGGGTGCTCGTCTTGATAAATATGGGAAAATGCGCACAAAACTCCCCTTTTGCGGGAAGAATTACCGCGGGCATTGTAATAGCAGACTTCGGGTGTGGGGCCATATGACGAAGGGGGCCTCATGCTCGGATCGCATGCCATGGCGAAGCTGTTTTGCCTGTTTATGATGGTCATCGGTATCGGCGCCGCCGGGTGGCATAGCGGGTCGGTCATCACCGGTCTGAGGCTGGAACTGACGGGCCAGCTGGTTCAGGCCCGCATCATCGACAAGCACATTGATCGGCCAACGCGCGGCAACTCGGTCCGCATCGAAAGCGTCCGCGTCAATAACAAAGAGGTCCGTAGCGCGCGAAGCTACCTCAACGATTATCTGCTGACTGTCAGCTACACGATTGACGGGGCTACAAACACCGCACTTGCACCAGTTGGTTACGATCGATGGCATGAAGAGAGCGTTGGGTCTGTCGTGGCCGCGAAGGCCCTGCCCAATGTCAGCAATTATGTCGAGGCGACTTCTTTTGGCGTGTTCATCCTTGGCCTCAAACAGGTCGCAATCGGGCTCGCCATATTCATTGTCGGCTTCATTTCGTTCCGGTTGCAGGGCGATGATTAGACAGAAATTTGCAGCAAAGCGCTATCGGGTGACCGATGCCGGACCTCATGCACGCCACCACACCATGCGGAACCGCCTCAGACCTGCGGGCTGAAGCAAGAAGGAAGGATTTCGAGAAATGTTTGGAACAATCATCGCAATTGTCTTGGTAGAGTTCGTTCTTTCGCTCTTTCTGCCCAGCATCGATGTGGCGCTACGATCCTATGACCTTCGGTTGGACATGATCATCGTGCTTTTATTGGCCGGATATGCTGGCGGGATGCGATTTGCGTTCAGGCAGACCCGGCGCATGCGGATTGGTGAAAGGTTCTTCTGCACAATTGTCTCTTATGTTGTGATCACGGTGATACCGTTGCTTCTCTTCAGCGGATTAATTTACCTCGCGCGCGATCAGCCTGATGTTGCTCAAGTTCTAACAGAGGCAAATGACCCGTCGGCAATTCTGACCTTCTTTGCGGCCTACATCATGTTGGACGCGCTGCCACATATGACAGCGATTTTCCTGGGCATCTCCGCAGCCCAGGTGGGTGCAAGGGCCGGTTGAACTGGTCTTCTGACCGCCGGGTTAGGGCGCGTCAGCGGCGATTTGGCGGATGTTGGTGCAAAGGTCCGCCCATAGTGCGCGGCTTTGCGGGAGGTATGTGTCGCGGTACCAGTTTGCGTCGGTTGGACCATTTGATTTTTCCTCAGGCATGCGGCCGAGGCTTGCGGCCGCCTCGGCGAGCCGCGCAAAAGGTGCCGTTGTTACGCTGCCATTGGGAAAGACGGTTTTCAAACCATAGCTCGGTTCAGTCACCAGTGGTGTTCCGGTGGCCAGCGCGCCAACGATACGCGGCGTTTCAAGATGGTTGGAGCGGTAGGCGTGGATGTTCAGGCAGCACCGCGACTGGGCCGCGATCTCTTCATAGACAACGCCGGTCTGGGGTGAGAGGCGTATGCCAGCCTGTTCAAGCGCATCCAACACTGTCTTGCGGCGGGCGGATGGACCGCCAACAAAGCAAACGTCATAAGGGCGCTCTGCCAGTGGTACGGCGGGCGGCAGCGTCTCGGGATCAATTGCGACCTGAAACCCGAAGACAGGCATCTTCATCCGCCTTTGCAATCGTTTGGTTTGGGGCGGGAAGTAATCGAGCAGGATGTCGTAACAGTCCTGTTTTTCGCGCAGCATGCGCTGCTTGCGGCGGATCGCGCTCCACCCGATACGGCTGAGCTTCAAAGGATTGCCCATCACCGCGATGATCGAGAAGTTGAGATAGACATAGGTGCAGCCGGGCCTGCGCTGGTGCGGTGCAAAGCCTTCACCGATCACGAAGATGATGGCGTTTTTCTCGTGCGTGGCTTCGTCGATTTCATCACAGATGATCAGCTCCGCCCCGTCGTTGAAATTGCGTTTCAGCTCGGCGTGGATGAAGCGCGTGACATAGGTGATATAGGCGTAGCTCACCTTCTGAATAATGAGATAAGCGCGGTCCATTGCGCGGTCGAAATCCTTGTCGCGATCTATGATTGAAACAAAATGTACCAGGAATGCGCGGCAGCGTGCCGGTCGGATGTTACAAAACCTTTCAGCTTTGCAGCAGTTTCGCCGTGCAAAATCAACATTTTCCGTGATCGTCGGCAAACCGGCGCTGAATTAACGGGCGTTCGCCGCGAACCTGACCAAAAACCGCCCGCTGCGTGGCAATCAACTGCCGATAGCGGTGTTGTCGTCGTGCCTCCGTCATAGTGCGGGCCTATAACAGAGATACATGTTGGCGTTGTTTTCGAGTGCAAAATTCCGTTTTGCGATCCGACCACTCACAACCTCTGGAACCTCTCGATGCCTGACACTTTGTCGCCGTTTGAACGTGCTGCCGATCCTCTTGTTGTTGTTCCTTGCCTGAATGAAGCCACCCATATTGGCGGTATTCTGAGACAGCTCAGCACGGCCATGAAGCGCCTTGGCGGGCGTGTTGTCGTTGTCGATGGGGGCAGTACGGATGGCACAGTGGATATTGTGGGTGAATTTGTTTCGGCCGATCCGCGCATTTCGCTGCTGCATAACCCCGACAGGATTCAGAGCGCCGCGGTCAATCTGGCTGTTGCGCAGGATGGCGGGCGGGCCACGCATCTGATCCGTGTTGATGCGCATTGTACCTATCCGGATGACTTCTGCGATGTGCTGATGCAACAGGCCAAAAGCGTTTATGCCGACAGCATCGTTGTCAGCATGATCGCTGAAGGCGCGCAGCCCGTGCAGCGCATCAATGCGGCGACGCAGAACGCATCATTTGGCAATGGCGGCGCGGCGCATAGGCATATACCCAGCGGCGCTTATGTGGCGCACGGCCACCATGCTTTGATGAAAATCGCGGCCTTCCGCGCCGTTGGCGGCTATGATCCGAGCTTTACCCATAACGAAGATGCTGAGCTTGACTATCGACTGCGCAAGGCCGGGTCGCGCATCTGGCTGACGAATGCGACGGCGATCACCTATCATCCGCGGACATCGTTTCGAGCCGTGGCACGGCAATATTTCAACTATGGGGCCGGGCGCGCGCGCAACCTGATCAAACATCAGGTCAGGCCGCAGTTGCGGCAGGCCAAGGTGATCATGGTGGCGCCAGCGGTGGCGATGGCGCTGCTTGCGCCGGTCCATTGGGTGTTTGTCCTGCCCGCAGCCATCTGGGCGTTCTATTGCCTTTTCTCTGGCGCACGCATGGCTATGGCGCAGCGTGATCCGCTGCTTGTGCTTAGCGGTATTGCGGCGATGATCATGCATTTTGCGTGGTCTCTTGGCTTCTGGCAGCAGGTGCTGCGGCGGTCGCCGAAGCTGCAGCGGAGGGCCGCGCCATGACCCAAACGCTGGAGATTTGTGTCTGCACCTATCGCAGGCCGCAGCTGGCCGCGACATTGACATCGTTGATGGGGTTGGAACGGCCCAGCGGCTACGCCCTGTCGATCCTAGTGGTCGATAATGATGATCATCCGAGTGCGGCCGAGATGGTTGAGACGATGGCGACCGATGCGCCGATTCCGTTGCGTTATGTCCATTGTCCGGAGGGGAATATCTCGATTGCGCGTAACGGTGCGCTCGCCCACAGCGCGTCGCGTTTTCTGGCCTTCATCGATGATGATGAGGTGGCACCCGCCGATTGGCTGCTGCATCTGACGCGCGAGATGGAAAAGACCGGGGCGGATGTGGTCCTGGGCCCTGTTGAGGCGGATTATGCAGATGGTGCGCCGGACTGGATGCGGCGGACACGTATACATGCGACCATGCCGGTCTGGGTCGATAATCGGATCATCACGGGCTATACCTGCAACGTGCTGATCGACCGGCAAAAACCGGTATTGCGGGACCGGTTGTTTGATCTGTCACTGGGCCAGACCGGCGGTGAGGATACGGCATTCTTCGCCAAAGTCGTGGCAGAAGGCGGCACAATTGCCTTTTCGCCGGACGCGCTGCTGCGCGAGACGATCCCGCCCAATCGGGTGAGCTTTAAATGGCTGCTGCGCCGCCGCTTTCGGATGGGGCAGACGCATGGGCGGCTGGTTGCGGAAAATGGTGCCTCTTTCCGGCTTTGGACGATCACCGTCGGCAAGGTGGTTTATTGTGCTGGAGCGACCGTGTTGCAGGTGTTTTGGCAGGATCGGCGTAACAAGGCGATCCTGCGCGGTGCCTTGCACTTGGGCGCTCTTTCGGGCCTCGCCGGTGGTCGCGGCTTGCAGCAATACGGGCCTGAATTCACGCAGCGGCAAAGCGAATAGGGGGTCCAGGGTGGGGTCGATGAAAGATATCGGGCTGCGCGTGCGCGATGCGGATGCCCAGACCGACCGGCCAGAGGGGGCCGCCGTTGGCGGTGCCACGACGCTGGGTGACGTACTGGCCGTGCTGCGCCGTCAATGTCTGCCGCTTGTTCTGCTGACTTTGCTGGGGCTGATGGCCGGTGCCGTGCATCATGTGACGACCCCAAAACAGTATTACGTTGCCGCGACAGTATTGGTGGATGAACGGCCCGTCGCACTTGATCAGGAGATCACGGCCAGCATACCCTTTGCGCGCAACGATACGTCGCTGCTGAACGAGATGCAGGTGCTGCGATCATTGCAACTCGCAACAGAGGTCGCGCGCAGGCTTGATCTGCACAATGAGGACATCTTTGTCTTTCCGCCATCCTCACTAGCGCGCGACATCATCTCGGGCGCGAAAGGCACGTTGACCGGCCTGATCAGCAGCGATGCGGCCGAAGAGGCGCAAATTGCGGCAGACTCGGCAGCGGACGAAGCGCGGCGGTTGCGGGGTGCCGCCGCAAAGCTGCAGCGCGACATCCGCATCAGCCGGATCGGGATGAGTTTTTCGATTGAGATCAGTTATATCGGGCATGATCCGGCCCTCGCAGCCGATATCGTGAACACCTATGCAAGCGCCTATCTGGACGATGGGTTGAATGCGAATGTGGAATCGACCGAGCGGACGGCAGCTTGGATGCGCAACCGCTTGGCCGAGCTGGAAGAATCCTCTGCCGCAGCGCTAGAAGAGGCGGCTGTGATGCGACGCGAGCAACCGCAAAACGTGATGGAGCTGCGCGATCTGGCGCAGCGCGCGGCGACCTTGGATGCGCTTTATCAGACGCTATCGGCGCGTTATGCGCAGATTTCGCTGCAGGGGTCGTTCCCGGTGTCGAACGGGCGCATTCTGACGGAATCCCTCGTGCCGCGCACGGCAGCGCTACCAAAGCTTTGGCGCACTTTGTCCGTGATGGGCTTGCTGGGGCTGATGGCGGGGTTCCTGCTGGCCGTGCTGCGTGAGATGCGTGAACAGGGCTTTCGCGTCAGCAGTGACATCCATACCCATACCGATCACGCCTTTCTGGGGCATTTGCCGCGGATGGAGCCGAAATCTGCAACTTCCGGCAGGCCTCAAGGGCAAGTGCCGCCGCAATTCCTTTGGGCTGTTGATATGCCGCAATCGACATTCGCTGAGACGTTGCGCAACATCCACGCGACCGTGGCCCTTGGGGCGACGGACGGGTTGGGGCGCGTGCTTGCGGTGACATCAATGCTGCCGGGGGAGGGCGCGACGACTCTTGCGGTCAACTATGCCAATATGCTCGCCGCGTCCGGTGCGCGGACGATGCTGATTGATCTGGGGACGGGGGATGCAGGCCTGCGTGAGGCATTGAACTTGCCCGGGAGCGCGGGTCTGATCGACGTTCTGCACAGCAAGGCGCAGGTCTCAGATGCGATGCGGCGGCTAGATGTAACGGGGCTCGACATTTTGCCCGCAGGTGCGGGGCGGCGGCAGCCGGTTGCGGCCGATATCGTTTACCAGCGTCACTTGCGCGCGCTCGTGCAAGAGTTGCGCAATCACTATGATCACATCGTTCTGGATACGCCTGCCTTGGGTACGACAGCCGACGTTAAGGCGATGCTGGGGCTATTGGATCGGATCGTTCTGGTTTGCGCATGGGGTCAGACGCCACGGTCGTTGGTGACGCGCTATCTCGCGCAGGAACCGGATGTCTCGCAAAAGGTGCTGGGTATTGCGTTGAATAAAGTCAACATGGCCAAGCTCGCCAGATATGCGCGGCCCGGCTGGCCTGAAAGCTACCTGCAGCCAAATGCCCACAATGCCTGACCATGTGATCCGTCCCGCTGGCGCGATACGCTGATTTCGCGTATGCTTTGCCCCACGTCGGAGGGGAGGAGCCTTTGCGCCTTTTGGTGTTTGTCTGTTTTATGGGTATTGCTGCCGTGTTCATCGGCGTCTCTTCCTACTTGGCAGGCGCAGGCGGTTGGACAATCGCATGGCGTGTTATCGCGACGATTGTGGTGCTTCAGGTTGTTTATTTCCTGCTGCTGATGCTGGTCAGCTTTCTATCGCCACCAAAGCCGACACCTGCAAAAGACGCTCCGAAGCCCCGTGTTAACCCACTGACAAAGACCCAAAAGCACTAACCGGTCCGTGCCGCGAGGAACGGGGCGAGCGACGGTTCCGCCTTGCCCAGCAGGCGGATGAGCGCGCCGCGCCAAGCCAGTCGGAGGACTTCTTTCGTTGGCAGGGCATCCCCGACGCGCATCCGCGTATGTGATTTCACCAGCCCCGTTGCCCGCATGTGCTGCGGATAGCGAAAGACAGGATGCGAGAGGTACTGTTTGCGGTCCTCTGGTTTGGCCAGGGCCCATGCCTTGCGCTGCAAGATCCCGATGGATCGTTTCAGTGACAGCTCGCGTTTGTAATACCCGACATCCGCCCCGAAATTGCGTGTCGTGCCTTCCCCGTTTTCGGCCCAGACGGCCAGCGGCTCCATCGCAACGTGGATTGGCTCTGCGATGGCGAATGTGCGCATATATTCCTGCAGGGTGGCACTACAGGCATGGTGGATTTCGAGGTCCGTCACCGCGTCGCGCGTCCAGAACAGCCCACCGTTCGACACACCGATATCGGCCATCAGGCAGAGCCGGAACATGTCCGGCGCATGCACGCCACCGGTCAGCTTGTCGTCAAGAATACCCTTCTCTGACAAACGCGCCTTGTCGGTGCCGCTGGCGAACTCGACCAGTTGATTGCGGAAAACCAGATTGACTCCATGGGTTTTGCAAGCCGCAATGTTTGCCTCGATGAAGTCCGGCAGCACGAAGTTATCGTCCTCCAGCACAAAGAAATAATCGGCATCATGCGGGTTTTGCCGAGTGAAGCACTGATCAATGTTTTTGGAGGCGAAGAGTTGCGGCCTATTGTGACGGTACCGGATGCGGTCGTCGTTCAATGCAGCAATGACGGCGCGTGCGGATGCATCGGGACAATCGTCATAGACATCGCAAATCCAGTCTTGAACCGTCTGTGCCTGCAAGCTTTCCAGACAGCGCCGCAAGGCGTCGGGCCGCCGGTAGGTGGGCGTGCGGATATGGGTTGTTCCGGTCATGAAGGGATTTCCGGTGCAGATACTTGCGCCCAATCCTGCAACGTCCATTCGCTAGGGTCGGTTGTCGTCTGGCGTCGTGGCGACGGTCGAAACTGACGCAGAATGCGTGCTCCGATGACGCCACCTAGCTGCAAGATAAGCGCGGGTTGGCGCAGGATATTTGTCAGAGCCGGTCCGACGCGTTTCTGACGCAGGTTGTCGGCCAGCGTTTCGAAGGCGAGAGGCTCTTGCAGGGCCGCGCGCCGGGCGGCCAGGTCAGACCGCAGATCATTGGGCAAATCGGGATAGCTGGTCAGCAAATCGTCCTGCACGCGGATCATCGCCATAATGTCGTCAGGATGCAGGCGATGGGACAGCGACAGCGTATGACGCCGGTAGAGGTAATAGGATTGCGGCAGCAGGTGCATCTTTCCGCCGTTGAGCAGAAACCTGACATAGAAATCGTGATCTTCGCCGATGCGGATGTCTTCGCGATAGGTCAAACCCCGGAGCGCTGATCGCCGGATTATGGCCTTGAGATAGCCGAGCTTTGGCACGTCGGCGGAGGGGGCGATGAAGGTGCGGGCGGTCAGTTCACGCGGCACGCTTTGCCTCGCGGCGCCAAGCAATGTCGCCCCGTTTTGCACCTGATTGTCGACCAGATAGGTCAGATCATCAGCAATCGCGTCGGTTTCCAGCTGCTCTGCCGCAGCGACCAGACGCGCCAGCCGTTGCGGGTGGATGATATCGTCACTGTCGACGATGGCGATCCACTCTCCCTTGGCGCGGGTCAGCGCGCGATTGCGCGCGGCGGCGGGGCCTGCATTGTGTGGAGCCGTTATGATTTTCAGCCGTGGGTCACGCGTCGCGATCTCTTGCGCGATGGTGACGCTGGCGTCGGTCGAGGCATCGTCTGATAGCAGAATCTCGATGTCGGAGAGCGACTGCGCCAACACCGATTGCACGGCCACGGGCAGGTGATCCACCGCATTGTAGTTTGCCATGATGACAGACACGGTTGGGTTGGCCAAGGCAAGCATCCTCGCATCGATTTACCTGTCAAATCATAGCGGATTTCGCGTCAGAATTCACGTTAAGCGTGTTTGCGCAGGCCCCCTCGGCAACCTTGTGCCGATAGTGGTGCGCTTGCGTAGTTGTCTGTCTAAATATATGATAAGATGAAGGAAATCGAAGCGTAGAGGTGATCTGATGAGCCGACGACGCAAGACTTCATCCCGACTGAAAGCCCTTTGTGCGGCGCTTTTGCTGCCACTGCCGCTTTTCGCGCAGGAAATCCCTGCCGGTGCCAGTTTTTTCGACGATTTTGAGACGCTGGATGAAAGCCTTTGGGGCATCTCTGACGGCTGGGTCAATGCGGATTGGCAGAATTGTATGTGGTCGAAAGAGAATCTGAGGGTGGAGCGTAGCGTCCTGTGGCTCACATTCGCCAACCAGCCAAATGACAAGCGTGCCTATACGTGCGGCGAAATCCAATCGCGGCATGTCTACGGCTACGGCACTTATGAGGCGCGCTTTCGGACGGGCACCGGGTCTGGCCTGAACGCGGCTTTCTTCACCTATATCGGCCCACATCACGACAGGCCGCATGATGAGATCGATTTTGAGGTGCTTTTGCGCGACACAAGCGCGGTCAGCCTGAATACCTATGTCAGTGGTGCGCCGAAAAACGGTCGGCGGGTGCCGCTGCCGCAACCCGCGCAAGAGCAGTTTATCTCTTACGCCTTCGTCTGGGAGGAAACCGGTATCCGCTGGTATGTTGATGGTGTGTTGATGCATGAAACGCCGCCCAGTGCGAACCTGCCGGTCAATGATCAGAAGATCTATGCCAGCCTGTGGGGCAGCGACAGGTTTCCCAACTGGATGGGTCCTTTTGCCGAACCGCCAGGCGATGTGACGATGCTCGTCGATTGGATTGCCTTTACCGCTTTGGGCGAACCCTGCCAGTTTCCGCAATCGCTGGTCTGTCAGGATGGCTGAGGCGCGGATCAACCTTCCGCGCCGCCGGATCGATGTGATCACGGTTGAACCGGATGCAATCCTAGCCTTCACGGCCCTAACCGGCCTGATCTTTGTGCCCGTGCTGGGAAGTATGGGTGCGCTGATCTTCCTCGGGGCCGGCTGCGCTTTGCTGGTGCGGCGGTTTCAGATCCAGGTCAGCTTTTGCCTGCGCTATTGGTACATCTTCGCGCTGCCGGCCTTCTGCCTGATTTCGTTCATCTGGTCCGCTTACCCCGAGGCCACGTTTCGCGCCGGTCTGCAATTGGCGGCGACGGTGGCGATTGCGGTGACCATTGCCGCGACAACCTCGGCGCGGATGTTCAGCCGGACGCTCTTTGCGCTTTATTCGACGGCGATGCTGGCCAGCATATTGTTTGGCGATGTGCGCAACGATACCGGCGCGTGGCTGGGGATTTATGGCAGCAAGAACGCGCTCGCCGGGGCGGCGGCGACTTACGTGATCGTCAGTTTGGCGCAGGTTCTGGATAGCACCGCTTCGCCTCGCCTGCGGCTTTTGGGTCTTTTCGGGGCGATGGTGGGCGGGCTGCTGCTGCTCATGGCGCAATCGATCAGCGCGCTGATCATCCTGCCGCCGGCGATTATGATCCTTGTTCTTTTGCTGGTTCTTTACCGGCTTTCCCCCTTGCAGCAGATTGCGTTGGTCATCTTTCTTACGCTCATCAGCGGTTTGCTGATTGTGCTGGCCGTGATCTTTTCTGACGCGCTGTTTGCCCTGCTTCTGGACACGACAGGCAAGGACGCAACGCTGACCGGCCGGACCGATCTGTGGCGGATTGCGGTTGCGCTGATCACCGAGCGCCCGGTGCTAGGCATGGGCTATCAGGCATTTTGGGTGAAAGGCCATGACGCGGCCGAGGCGCTGTGGTTCCGCTTTGGCATCGAAGGGCGCGGCGGCTTTAACTTTCACAACACCTATCTGTCCAATGCGGTTGAGATCGGTATCGTCGGCGTTCTGTTGCAGGTCGTCGTGCTTTATGGGGCCGCGATCACCACCGGCATTTGGGCGCTGCGGACGCATCGTGCGGAGGCGTCGCTTTTGTTCATTCTCGTGATGATGGTCGTCATGGTCAGCTTTGTCGAAGTGCCGGTTTTCTTTCAGTTCTCACTGCGCTCTGTCATCGTGATATGCGCCTTCGTCTACGCGGTGCGGGGATTGTCCGCGGGGCGTCGTCAGGCAAACGCCTCTTTCCGCACATAACGCGCGATCAGGCCATCGATGGCGGTCATCGCGCGATCCGTTGCGCGCTCGGTCGCGGCATCAGAAGAAAGGCTGGGATTTTGCCGCGCAAGCCGTTGCAGGGAACGGGCGGCCATGTGCAGGCAAGCGGTGTTGAAAGGCGCTGCAGGGCGGCTGGTGCAAAGCGCCATTGCCCGGGGGCCAGACCCGCCGCGCCCGGTCGAGAGCGCCCAAGCCTCGCGCAGGTTTGACGGGAAAAGGAATGCCGGATTGTAATCGATGTCCAGCGCCTGCGCCCAATCGTGCCATTTGAAACGGTGCACGTGATGCATCGCCTTCACGCCGATCCACGGTGTGCGCAGGGCGTCGGCGACAATCGCGCCATGCATCGCCTCGGTGATGACAAGCTCTGCGCCAAGGATCTGCGCGATGACCTGATCGGGTGGGCGGCTTGGGTCGATGAAGGTGATCCCGGCAAGCTCGCAAGCGGCTTTCCAATTGCCACGCTCAATGCTTTCGTAATGCGGCATGAACCCGACCTTGATGTCGGTCGCGGGTGCGGGCAGTTTTGTTTGCCGCAGAAGGATCGCGGCGTCTGCAACAGCGAGGTCGGGGTGCAGGCCAAGCGCCTCTGTCGTCTGGGGGCCGCGGACAAAGTGAAACTCCCACGTGCCGTCATGCACGTCGGGCTTTTTGGTGTAACCTCCATAACCTGAGCCGACGACAACCTTCTTCGCGTCCTTGGGGTAGTTGTGCTGGATGACCGAGCCGATCCCAACGAACAGCGTCGATGGGTCGTCATCGAAAAAGTCGGCGGGCAACAGCTCTGCCCACATGGTCGCGTTCAGCTCATCCCCGAAATTGGGCGGGTCACCCTGGAAATAGGTCAGTTTCATGCGGGCACCTTTTTGGCAAAGTGGCGGCGGAGATCGGTGATCCTGTCGCGGGACAAAAGCAGGATCAGGGGGGCGTAGATTGCAGCCCCGGCGGCGAGTTGCAGGGTGAGCTGCAGGATCGGCGGCTGACCCGGCAGCAGGATGGGCGCGGCCAGCATGGCGAGCGCCATTGCGGTGGTGGCGAGGAGCGGTGTGGCAAACCCGACAAGGTAGCTCCACGGGCTGCATTTCAGCAGCTTCGCGGTCATCATAACCGAGACCGGCCAGAGCATCACGCTCTTCGCCATCAGCGCCACCATCAGCACTTGCAGGCCAAGATTGGCGGTCAGCGCAATGACAAGGACCGAGGTTGCCTGTTGAACCAGTTGATACCAGAACCACCAATGCGCCTTGTTTTGTGCCTTGATCAGCGCGGCCTGAACCACGCCGATACCCGCCAGAACGCCGGCGATACAGAATGCCTGCACCGCAAAGGCCGCACCTGCCCACTCATCGTCAAGAAGCAGGTCAAGAAGCGTCGGTGCGGTGATGGCCAGTGCGCAAAACATCGGCATGCTGACCGCCGCTGAGAGGTACGAGGCCATGCCAAAGGCCTTGGCGGTTTTGGGCGCGTCGTCCTGCAAGGTCGAAAGCAATGCCAGCGTAACGGAGGACAGCGCGCCGCCCACAAGCTGGGTCAGCATGAAGTAAAAGCGTTGCGCAAAGAAAAAGAGGCCGAGGATGGCTGGACCCGCTAAAATGCCCAGCACCAAATGGTCGAGCTTCACCGTGGCCAGCATCCGGTTGCCTGATGCAAAGACACCGTAATGCGCCAGATCGCGCAAGGCCTGCCATCGCAGCGAGAAGCCTGGCCGCCATTTCGCGACCCAGAAGGCCATGGCGCAGGCCACGAGGCTGCCGGAGATCTGGCTGCCGACCAATGCCCAATAGCCATAACCCGCAAAGAGCATCGCCAGGCAGACGATGAGGCTGACGAGTGTTGCCACAGCGGTGCGCAGCGCGATCAGTTTGAACTTCATCGACCGCGCGATCATGCCGTTGGGGACGGCGGCGGCAAGATCGAGCGGGATGCGCAGCGCCAGCACGGGTAGGATGGCGGCGATGGCAGCATCGCCCATGAGGTTTGCGATGGATGCCGACCAGATCAGGAGCGGCAGAAAGCACAAAGCACCAAAGCCCACGGTTAGCCAGAAGACGCTGTCTGCATGGGCCCTGGACAGTTCCTTGCGCTGAATCAGCGCTTCCCCAAACGCCACCGGGGTAAAGGCGATGACTGTCATGACAAGGCCACTCGCCAGCCCCACGAGCCCGAAATCGGCGGGTGAGAGAAACATCGCGCTGACAAAGAATACGATTGCGGCGCTGATCGTGGGGATCAGCGTTTGCAACGATGACCACATGACCCCGGCCAAGGCCAGAACGGACCTGCCCGAGGTCAGATGCGGGTAGTCGTTGTCGATGTCCGGCTTCGCGATGGCGGGGCTGGTCATGCGCCAGCCCCCTAGTTTGACGGTGTCGCAGGTGCGACGTAAGTGACGGTCACCACATCACCCGGCATCATCACCGTCTGCATATCGGCGCTGAGTGTCGCCGGCCCGCCGCGCACACGCGTGATCGTCAGGCCGATTTCGGCGGTCAACGGGTCGACCCCCGCCATCAGCGCAATCTGTTGGCCAGCTGCCGCAGAGAGCAGATCGTATTGCGTGCGCAGTTGTGCTTCGGTCTCGGCGATCTGCGCCTCGACCTCTTGCAGCTTTGTGGCGTTATCTTCGTCCCGGACAGCCAGAAGAACGCTTTCGTTGCGCTCAAGCTCCTGGATGTCCTGTTGGGCGAGAACCAGGCTGCGTTCGATGTCGAGGATGCGGCTTTCAAGTTCATTGACGTAAGATGCGCGTTCAAAGACGCGGACGGATGCGACAAGACCGCGTTCGACCAGTTCCTCTTCACGATCAAGCTCGGCCTGTCCGGCGGCGAGTTGTACGCGGTTGTTTTCCAACTTGTCCTGCAACACGGCCGTCGCTTCCTGCAATGTGGCCTTGGTGCGCGCGATCGATTGCAGTTCGTGTTCATAGCGGGCGTTCCGCGCGGCGAGGATAGCCTCTTCCGCCGCCCAGGCGGTTGTGTTGCTGGTCTCCGTTGGCAGGACCGATGTCGTGCCATCAATCTCCCCGATCAATCTGTCGCGTTTTGCGGTGAGGAACATCAGCTCTTGCTGCAGCATGGCAATGGCACCCCGCGCAGACAGAAAGTTCCGCTCCTGCCCTTCGGGCGGTTCAAGCGTGCCAGCCCCGCCAGCCATCGCTAGGGCCTGCTGGACGGTCAGGCCGGGCGTGAAGTCATAGACGCCCGGTGTCTTGACCTCGCCGCTGATAAAGATCGGGGCGTAACGTTCGACGCTGAGGGCGGCACCTGCGGATTGGCCGATGCCGACATAGGCGGTCAACGCTTCCTCGATATCTGCAGCGATGGCGTCCAATGTGCGGTCAGCGGCAGGAAATGATCCGGCCAATGGCAACGAGATCATGCCACCCGCGCCCACGGGATAGCTGCCAGAGATGCCGGGCAGGTCGGTCACGGTGGTGTTCAGCTCGTCCCAGACGGCAATTTGCACTGTCAGCCTGTCGTTGATGCCCACGCGGTAACCCTCTGCCCACAGGGACACGGGAAGCAGTAGGACAAGAACAAAGGTTCCAAGACGATTGAACAACATCTTCGACCTCTCTGAGAGGTGGGTGCGGGTCAGTACGACCCTTTTGAGGAAATGACAGCGGGGACAGTGCGCAGGATGATCACCAGATCCGACCACAGCGACCACGCCTGGACGTAGCGCGTATCAAGCGCGACACGCTGGTCGTAGCTTGTGTCACTGCGCCCGCTGACTTGCCAAAGACCGGTAATGCCCGGCCGCGTGCTGAGGTAAAGCGGGGCGGCCTCGCCATACATGTCCAGCTCGTCCTGAACGACGGGGCGTGGGCCGACAATGCTCATGTCACCGAGGAGCACGTTGATCAGCTGCGGCAGTTCATCAACGCTGTAGGCACGTAATACAGCACCGATACGAGTCACACGCGGATCATTGCGCAATTTGCGGGTGGTTTCCCATTCGTCTCGTTCATCGGGGTGCTTGGCGAGATATTCCTCAAGTACGCGGTCGCCATCTGTGACCATCGAACGGAATTTCCAGCAGCGGAACGATGCACCGCCATGGCCGATGCGTTTGTGGCCGTAAAAGATCGGTCCCGGACTGGCGAACTTAACCGCCGCAGCAACAAGCAGAAAGAGCGGTGCGAGCAGCGTCAGAGCCGTTCCCGCGATCAGTATATCAAGCCCGCGTTTGGCGATGCCGCCAAGCGCTTTTGCTGGTTCTTTGGCACTCGTCACTGTGGTGGAAACTGGTAAAGGTCTTTCGTCAAAGGCTGAGAAGCCCACACTATCCATCATCGCCATTTTCGTGCCCCCACGTTTGCGACTCAGTGAACGAAATTAACGTGACAGACCTTTGTGCAATTGCAGCGATTCATCCCTGCGTTGCGCGAAATCGGCGAAAAACCGCCATACGTGTCGTGAGGTCATAACGGACGTCGCCCAGAATTTGAGCGAGAAAAATCGCGTGCCGGGAAAAACATCATTATTTACCGTTTCGTTTCATACACTTGTACGAGGCGACGGTTTTTTGCGCGTGAAACGTCGAAAATCCGCCGAATGGCAGAGATCGGTGGTCTTGCATCCGCACCTGCAAAAGGGCGATTCTGCGTTGCAGCAAGAATATCTCCTTTGCCGTCAATTTCGGTGTAGGATTGACGCAAGACTTTGAGGCCGATCACACCGTCAAATCCCTCGGAGGGCTTGGATGATGTCAGACCCCGAAACCTCAACAGACCGCCACACCGGGCTGTGGTCGCGGCAGTTTGATCCGGTTTATGACTTTCCGACCGTGCCCGTGAAAACGAAAGTTGCGCTGTGTACAACTCCGCGCTGCGGGAGCCATTTTTTGGGGCACAAACTGCACAGTCTTGGCGCCTTTGGCTATCCGCTGGAATATCTCAATCCCGGCAATTGGGAGATCTGGGACAAGCGTGCAGGTGAGACCCCAACACTCGATTTCATCAAGTCGAAACGGACTGGGCCGAATGGTGTTTTCGCGGTCAAACTGCACCATGAGCACTTGACGGACTTTCTGGTGCAAGAGCCCGAGCCGCTCACCTACAATTTCATCCATCTGCGGCGGCGCGATCTGACGCGGCAAGCGATCTCATTCGCGCGCGCGGAGCAAACGGGTGCCTGGATTTCCGACATGCCGGAGATTGCGCCCGCCTACTACGACTGGGGTTTGATTGCCACGAAGATGGACCACATCTCGCGCGGGAATGCCGATTGGCAAGGCTTTCTGCAGTGCCTCGGCATTCAGCCGCTGGAGCTCTACTACGAGGACATTGTCGCCGATATGTCGGGGGCGCTGGCCCGGATCGCCGATTATACGGATGTGCGGATTGACGAGGCCGTACCGGACGCCGGCACTTTCACGCCCGAGCGGCAAAAGCGGCAGGCGCAGGCGGATTGGCTGGCGCGGTTTGAGGCTGACAGCCGCGACAGGCTTGCAAAGGGTGATGCGATTCCGGGTGTGTCCTATCCCGATAACATCGCTGTCCTGCGTCACAGGGCGCGGAAAGTTGCGAAACGTCTGAAGGCGCGGGCAGGGCTTTAGCGCGAGGGCGGCAAGACAGGCGCGAGCGCTGTCGCAATGTCGTTTGGCTGCAGCATGAAGGCGTTGTCCGGTGTGGCAAGCAAGTGCTGGCTGACGGCTGAGATCTTCTCTGGGGTCAGCGCGCCGATCTGTTCGATCAGTGCTTCGGCTGTGGGTGCGTCGATCACAAAGCCCAGTCCGTCTTTTGCCACCCTGCGCCCGGTTTCGGTATCGGCCACAGCGATAGAGGGGCAACCGAACCAACTTGCCTCGTAGATGCGGTTCGGCAGCAGCCAGTCGGAATTCGCCCCGCGCTGCCAAAGATCCTGCGCCCAGACGACGTCGCAGGCATCGTAAACCGCCGCGAGACCGTCAGGATATTGGTAGGCGCCAAAGTAGGTGATGTTGTCGCGTGCGGCGATCTGATCATCGAAATCAGGCAATACGTGGCGGTGGACATTGCCGTGGATTCGAATGCGCAGGCTGTCCCCAAAATAATCAGCCGCAGCCAGCAACAGTTGCAAGCTGGGCGCACAACGGATCGAACCAACCCAGCCAATCGTCAGGGGGTCGTGTGACTTGCGCGCGGTAGGACGAGCAACCGGTGGTCCATCGAACCAGAGCTTGTTCTCGATCAGGGCGTGGGGCCCCTGATAGCCTTGGGTCGGCGCAAAATACTGGCTGATGAAGCCGGGCGAGGACACGATCATCAACTGCACCCGCGCCAGCAGCTGCCTTTCGCACCAGCGCATGACCGCGCCGACCCGGTCGGCGCGCGTAAACAGCCCGTGGATATCGAGGCATTCATAGACAAGCGGTGTCCGTCGCGCGCCCGAGAGGAGCTTGACCGCCCAGGCAATGACCAAGAGGTCAAAATTACGCGCGATGATGACGTCCGCCGCCTTCACCTGCCGCCTGTGCCGCATCATCCGCCAGATACCGCGCATGATGCCGATCACGCGTCGGCCATAGCTGTTATTCGCCACATATCCCAGATCGACATTCGGCCAGTCCGGCTCAAAATCCGCATTCATATTGCCCCGCCGAAAAGCGGCGGACTGTACGGAATGCCCCAGCATCTGAAGGCTCTTGATCCGCCTGACCTGCGACGCCTCGGTCAGGTCAAACGCAAAGACAAGGATATGCGCCAATTGCCAGTTCCTGCAGTGCGGGATTTTCGAGTGGTGGATCTTGTCAAGGCAACACCTAATGCGTGCATGACGTGATGCCAATCGGGATTGGCTACAAGCGGTGGCATACTGCCGGGTCAGCATGTCTGCATTGACGCGAGATGGCCACGACCAGTCTTGGTGGGGAAGGAATATGTCAGAGGAAAGGCCTGCGCAATCGCACAGGCCTTTCCTATGTGCCTAGTGCATCCGCTGCACTTGTTCGTTGGAGCTGCCGCCCCCGCCGCCAAAGGTGACCTTGAACACCTTTTCACTCACCTTGTCCTTGGTGGCACCGACGGTCGCACCCGCAACCGCGCCAGCGATAGCGCCGACCGGGCCGCCCTTTAGAAAGCCCGCGCCTGCACCAAGAATGCCGCCAACGATCCCCCATCCCCAGCCGCCACCGGCGATCTGCATCTGCTCGTCAACGTTCAATTCACGCATGTCACTATCAGTCATTTTCAAATCTCCTTCTGAACAACGGCGAAATTGCCGCGGGCCCATGCTTAGCCGCGGCAAGGCGAGATACGCTCACCCAGATGGGGGAAGCGGGTACGCTTTTTTGCAAGCGCATCGCGAACGGGATTGAGATTAGTCAATGCGCCTTTCCCGCTCTTCAACATGATCGCCGCAAGAGCAGGAACATGCGATGGTTGACACAGCACTTTACCAGGCACTTGGCATCCCGATGGATGCGTCCGCCGATGACATAAAGCGTGCCTACCGCAAGATTGCCCGCAAGTATCACCCGGACGTCAATCCGGGACCAGAGGCGGATGCCAAGTTCAAGGCGGCCAGTGCGGCTTATGACGTTCTGCGTGATCCCGAAAAGCGGGCGGCCTATGACCGCTATGGCGCTGACTGGGATCAGCCGCGGCCCGAGGGCGGGCCGACCGGAAATACCCGCTGGCGCGGTGGTTTTGCCTTTGACGAGGGCGATGTGAATGCTGACGCGTTCCGCGACTTCTTTGGTACCGCGTTTTCGGAGCGTGCCATGCGCCCTGATCAGCATGCTGCAGTGACCATCACGCTGGAAGATGCTATTGCCGGGGCAACCCGGTCACTGACACTGCAATCGCCGCAGATTGATGAGACGGGCCGTATGACCCTGCAGACCCGCCACATCGATCTGTCGATCCCGAAAGGTGTGCTACCGGGGCAGCAACTGCGCCTTGCCGGGCAGGGGGGTGGCGGCGCCGATCTGCTGATCGAGGTCAGCTTTGCGCCGCACCCGGTCTACCGCGTTGAAGGGCGCGACCTTTACGTGACATTGCCGGTCACCCCTTGGGAGGCGGCATTGGGCGGCAAAGTCCCCATGCCGACGCCTGCGGGGCCCGTCGATCTGACCGTGCCAGCCAATGCGCGCCAAGGGCAAAAGCTGCGTCTGCAAGGGCGGGGCATGCCGACGGCGGTGCCGGGTGATCTTTACGCCGTGCTGCAAATCGTGAACCCGCCGCAATTGTCGGATGCCGCCCGCGATCTTTATCGGCAACTGGCGCGCACCGATACGTTCAATCCCCGATCGAAACTCGGAGTATGATGCCATGAAAAAAGCCAAACCTCGCAGCGCGCGCGCCGATCTGGTTGAAACGCTGTCGCTCTCGGAACTTTCGGTGTTTTGCGACACAAGCGACAATTGGGTCGTCACGCTTGTTGAATATGGGGTCGTTAATCCGGTTGCCCGCACCGCAACCGAATGGGAATTCGCCCCGCCGCATATCGCCCGAGCGCGCAAGGCGGCGCGATTGATGCGTGATCTTGGGTTGAACGTGGCGGGTGTTGCCCTGGTGCTGGACCTGATCGATGAACGCGATGCGCTGGCCCGCAAACTGGCGGTCATGGAAGGGTATGCGAATTGACAAAGCGCAATGCTCGCCTGTGACCGCGGGATAAGCTTTGGGGTGCTGACAAGAAAGGATGGGCCCAATGTTCAAGAATATCACCGTTGCTATCGACGGATCAGACCACGCGTGGCGTGCGCTGGCGGTCGCCTGCGATCTGGCCAAGCGTTACGATGGCCGGATTCATTTGGTGCATACACCTGAATTGCAGTCAAAAGGGGTCCCGGTTGGCTATGGTGCTGTGGAGGTCCAACCGACAGCGGCGGAAATCGCCAAAGCGGGCGAGGTTGTGATGGCCGAAGCGGCAACAATCGCGCGGGACAACGGGGTCGAGCCTGCGACGCAATCGGTCTGCAACGGCACCCCATCAGAGGAGGCGATCAGCCTGGCAAGCGAGACGGGTTCTGATCTGATTGTGACCGGGCGGCGGGGGATCGGCGGCCTGCAAAGCCTGCTTTTGGGCAGTACGTCACAAAAGATCGCGCGTGACGCACCCTGCGCACATCTGACGGTCAAGTAAGCCGCCCCCCGGTCAGGGAAAACGCACTGCTGAGACATCCGCGATGAAGAACGGGTAATAGGCATCCGTCCCGAAATGATTGCCGGCCTCAACATGGGTCGGCAGGGTATAACCCCCGAAGGTCTGGAAATCGGAAAGCGTGCCGCCAAAGGGCTGGCGGCGAAAGGTCTTTTCAGCGTTCTCATTGCTCCAACGCATGAATGACACCGATGTCGGCTGCCCGTTGGCATCCACAGTCAGCGTGATCACCTCTTCGAGGTCGTCATGGGTGATCGTCACCTGTGCTCGGTTGTTATCAAGCGCCTCCCACGCTATCCCCGGTCCGGGCAACAGTGCGGCGGGCGACCAGAACACCGCCTCAATCGCATAACGGCCAAAGGCGGACATGCGGTGATCGGCACCGCCGCCCGCACGTGCCACGGGCGCCAGATCGTAAAGCCAAAAACGGGTCCATGCCCCGCTGTCAGAGCCTGAAAGCCACATGCCGCCACCGCGCGCGCGCATTTGCCAGATAAACCCATGCGGCGTGGCAAGGGTTTGCGTCGCTGTCATCGGCACGTAGTTGGGCGCATCCTTTGTGCCCATACCGAACTGCCCGTGCATATCGACCTCGACTACCGTGTAAAGCGGGGTGCCCGGCGCGATCATATAGGTGAAGTAGCGCCGCGCGGGTTCAGGCAGTTCGGCGGCCATTGCCGGATCAAAGAGAGCAGGGGTTTCGGGCTGAAACGTCAGCAAGCGGGTGCGTTCTGCCGCGTCGGCCCGCGTGTCGGACCAGCGCCAAAGGCCAAGCGCCGCGATGGCCAGCGCCAAAGCCGCCAGAAGCGCTGTGATCACGTTCATGTCTGATGGATATAGGCACCCGGCGCATCCGCCAGCGCACCGTGATCCTGGGTACCCATCGCAGGCGGTTTGCGCCGGCGACCGCTCTGCTGGCGCAGCCAGTCGGCATAGGCAGGCCACCATGACCCGTCCGCCTCTTCATGTTCAGCGACCCAGTCATCCGGTCCCATGTAATGGGCACCGCGAGGGCGATCAGACATGCGGAAATGCCGGCCCTTGTGCCCTGGCTCGCTCAGAATTCCGCCATTATGCCCACCATTTGTCAGCACAAAGGTCAGGTCGCAATCGGTGAAAAGCCGGGTCTTGTAGACCGACCGCCACGGCGCGATATGGTCGGTTTCGGTTGCGATGACGAATAGCGGAAGGTCGATGTCCTTCAGCGCGATCACGCGCCCTTCAACCGCGAAGCGGCCCGATGTCAGCCGGTTCTCCAGAAACAGACCGCGCAGATATTCCGAATGCATGCGGGCGGGCATGCGCGTGGTGTCACCATTCCAGACCAAAAGATCGCTTGGCAGGTCTTCCTTGCCCAAAAAGTAGCGGTTGACCGCACGGGTATAGATCAGATCCTCGGCCCGGATTGACGCAAAGGTGCGTGTCATCTGCGGGCGGTCCAGATAACCCTGTTCCCACATCATGTCCTCGACGAATGCGACCTGGCTTTCATCGACAAACAGCAAAAGCTCTCCGGCCTGGTCGAAATCGACCTGTGCGGCCATCAATGTGACCGAGGCCAACCGATGATCCCCATCGCGCGCCATGGTGGCTGCGGCAATCGACAGAAGCGTTCCGCCAAGGCAATAGCCGTTCGCATGCACGCGCCGATCGGGCATGATGGCGTTGATCACGTCAAGGGCTGCCAGCACACCACGCTTGCGGTAATCCTCAAGCGACAGATCGGCCTGATCGGCGGTTGGATTGCACCACGAGATCATGAAGACGGTAAAGCCCTGATCCACAAGGTATTTTACCATCGAATTATGGGGGGACAGGTCCAGAACATAATACTTCATGATCCAGGCTGGAACGAAAAGGATCGGTTCGGGATATGTGGTTGCGGTCTGAGGGCTGTATTGGATGAGTTCGAACAGATCGTTGCGAAAGACCACCTTGCCCGGCGTGCAAGCGAGATCTTTGCCGATCTGAAAGCCCTCTGGCGCGGGTTTGTGTTGCTGCGTGATCGTCTGGATCAGATCGCTCGTGAAATGGGCGCTGCCTGCGACCAGGTTTTGACCGTTCTCGGCCATTGTCGCGGCGATGATCTCGGGGTTGGTCAGCGGGAAGTTTGAGGGCGAGACAAGATCAAGCATTTGGCGGATCTGGAACTTGGCCCGGTCGGTATCCTGCTTTTGCAGGCCGCGGATATCGTCGGTTGCGTGATCCCACCAATCCTGGACCGCCAGAAACCCCTGTTTGAACAGGTTGAATGGCGGATTATCCCAGGCCGGGTCGGCAAAGCGATGGTCGTAGGTTTTCGGGGCAAAGGGGGCTGCTGCCGGGTCATGGTCGCGCGACCATGCGCCCATCGCGAAGGCAGCGACCCTAGCTGCATTGGTCTGGGCACGTTCGATCAGCTCCAGTTGCCGCCCCGGTGCGCGCGACAGGTGCAGCGCCCAGTCAAACCAGGTCTCTGTCACCGCATGGGGCGAGATGCCGCCTGTGACCTTGGCCACGGCGGCGCGGATCGCGCGGTCAAGGTTCCGGTGCGAATGCACGCTGGGAACATCATGTCGGGCCAAAGCATTGCGCGGGATGACGGCGGGGACGGGATGAGCGGTCTGGGTTTGCGTCATGATGCCGCCAACCCACGGCAGTGGGCCGTGGTCACCACTCGTAAGTCCAAGGCGACAGCAAAACCGGGTGGATCGTCTGTGACAAGCGTTGTCATCGGCAGTCACGCTCCATTGGATAAGGCAAGGGAATCCCCATCAGCAGGGTTCGCGGATTGCCTGTATTCTGCAAGTCCTGCCGAAAAGCACATTGACCAGGATCAATGCAGCCGCGCATCCGCTATTTGGCAAACATCACTGGCAGTTTCGCATTGGCCAGCAGACGGCGTGTAGCGGCGCCAATGACAAAGTCATAGGCGCGGGAATGGCCAAATGCCCCCGTGGCCAGCATATCGGCTCCTGTCTCGAACGCCTCTTGCATCAAGACGTCCGCGACCTTGTCACCATCCTTTTCGCGGTGCGCCAATTCGACCTTCAGCCCGTGCCGAGCCAGCGTGGTGGCCACGTCATTGGCTGCGTGATCGGCCAGCGTGTTGCTGGGGGCCTTGCCCACGCGCAACAGCCGAACCTGCGCATCAGGGCTGGCCACACTGACCAGATCATGCATCGCACGGGTCGCTTCACGCGTTTCGCTCCACCCGAGGACTATGTTTTCGCCGAGTTTTTCCGGCGTCATGTCATCTGGGATCATCAGGACCGGCCGTCCGCATTCACGGATCACGCGTTCCTGCAGGTTGCTGATCGCAGGGCGGTCTTCGGCCTCATCCTCTTGCGCCAGCACAACAAGATCAGCATTGCGGGCCGACGCGATGATGGTGTCGGCCAGAAAACCACCTTCACTGCTGATCTGACGCCATTCCGAAGGGTGATCCTGTGCATCGGCATGCGCGTCGAAAACCTGTTTGACCTCTTTCGCATGCGCGCGCTGGCTGGCGAGAAAGCTTTGATAGCTGGCTTCCGGAACGTGCACGGCGATACCTGGATAAACGACCAGCGATTCCGTGACATAAAGCCCAATGACATGCGCATTGTCGCGCCTTGCCAGCACTGAGGCGGCGTTGAGGAGGTTCCCGGCAGATTTGCTGCCCGTCAGGCAGACGAGAATGGTGCGTAGGGGCATGGTCCATTATCCCTTCTGTTGCGCGTGCCCGGGTAAGACCGGGCACAGGACGTTTCACTTCGCCTTGATGTCAATCTTGCGATTTGGGGTTTTGGCCTCGGCCGGTTTGGGGATTTTCACCCGCAGCACGCCGTCGGCGAAATGCCCGTCAATCGCATCATCGGCAGGCGTGAAACCCAGCCGGATCTGACGGCGGAAACTACCATAGCTGCGTTCGTGCAGGTGATAGTTCTTGTCCTCTTGGGTGCGTTCGTCGGATTTCTCGCCCTTGATGATCAGCATGTCACCATGCACCGACACATCCAGATCGTCAGCGGCAACGCCGGGCACGTCAGCGGTGATTTCGACCGCGTCTTCGGTTTCGGCCATATCGATGGCCGGATGCAGCCCCTCGCCAAGGCCCAGGCGGGGTAGCGCGCTGGCGACGGTTGGATAGCCACGGAACCGGTCGAACAATTGTTCCATCTCTTTTTGCAGCTGCTCAAAGAATGGTTGCGGTTCGGGGGCCTTGGATGCGGCGGGGGGGAGGTTGCTTTGCATATCAAATCTCCATCTTTTGTCTGTGCCACGGCAATGCGACACCTGCCTGATTTGTAGCCGATGCATGACAGCGGCCCTTTGACATTGCTCAATCCGCCGGCGCGCTTCTGTCTTAGGACGGTCACGCAAATTGACCGAGCAAGGGACAATCCAATGCGACACATTCTGCAGATAGCGGTGGTCGGCCTGATGCTGACCGGGCCGGTCTGGGCCCAGAACCTGAACCGCGAACATGGCGGCGATACCTATGCGGCGGGCGAAGCCGTGACACAGACGCTGAGTGCGACTGGCGATGTTTTTGCCGCCGGCAGCGTGATCACGACATCAGGCAGTGCCAGCGGCGATATCCACGCCGCCGGGTTTGATATCAATATCAACACCGAAACTGGGCAGGATCTCTATGCCGCCGGGAGTTCGGTGACCATCACCGCCCCGGTGGGTGAGGATGTGACCGCAGCAGGGTACAGCGTGCGCAGTACCTCGACGGCAGAGATTTCGGGCAATCTGCGCTTTTTCGGCCGTAATGTGACAATCGAGGGGCCGGTGTCAGGGGCGATCAGCGCCTTTGGCGGTACGGTGCACCTGAACGCACCAGTTGAAGGCGATGCCTGGATTGTGGGCGAAAGCGTCACGTTTGGCGCGGATGCCCGCATTGACGGCACTTTGATCCTGTCGGCGCCGGATGAAATCAGCGTACCAGACAGCGTCATCCCAGCCGTACGGATCACGCGGGAACCGTTTGACCAGCACCGCATCATGCAGGAATGGAACGAAAACTGGGGCGGGGCAGAGATGCCGATGTTGCCGGTCTGGCTGTCGATGTTTTCGGCCTTTCTGATCTCGGCGATCTTCCTTCTGGTTCTGGCGGCAATTTTTTTCACTTTCGCAGACGACCGGGTGGAGAAGATGCGGCGCCGGGTAACGCGGCAGCCTTTGCAAACATTCCTTTTGGGCGTGATCGGGTTGTCTGCACTGTTTGGCATGGTGCCGGTAACGGCCCTGACCATTGTGGGTATCCCCTTTGTCCCCTTTGCGATCTTCGCGATCCTGGTTGTGTGGACCTTGGGCTATCTTTTGGCGGCCTATGCAATCGCGCGGCGTGTCTTTGTTGCATTCGATGGCACCGATGACCCGACGATAATGGTAAAGCTGGTCCTTGTGGGCCTTGCGATCTGCGCGGTTGCGGTGCTGAACTTCATCCCATTTGTCGGCTGGGTTGTGAATTACACGCTGGTTCTTTTCGGAGTTGGCGCGATGACCGCAGGGCTTTTGTCAATCTGGATCCCGGACCCTGATCCGGCGCTTGAGGCTGATCTGATCACCCCCAGCGATGACGTCTGATAAAATAGAAGGGCCGGAGCAGCGGTCATTTGCCTGCCCCGGCCCTTCTTGAATGGAAAGAGGATTAGTCCTGCACGCCTTCGGCAATTGCGGCCAGCGCCAGCGGTTTAAGCACGATGACGGTGTTCGCATGATCGGTCGCAATGATCTGTGATTTGCGTAACTGGGTGAACGTCCGGCTGACAGTCTCAGTCGTCAGGCCCAGAAAATCAGCGATGTCGGCCCGCGTCATCGGCAGGGTCACCTCGTCATAATCGCCCAGCTCCTGACCGACCCTTGCAGTCAGAACCATCAGGAACGATGCCAGCTTTTCGATCGAGGATTTGCGCCCGAGCATCATGAAATGGTCCTGCATGGCGCTGATTTCCCGCAAGGCCGCGTTGAGCAATCGCTGATGCAAGACGGGATCACCATTGGCGCTCTCAAGATGCGCGCGACGATGCACGACGAGTGTGCTGGGCACCAGCGCATCGCAATCGGTGTGATAGGTTCCGTCGCTGGGAAAGCCCACCGTGTCACCGGGATAGCCGAAGGCGATAACCTGCCTGCGTCCGTCCTCCATGATACGCGTCAGACGCAGCACGCCACTGGCAACCTCATAAACATGATCAGCCGGATCACCTTCGTGAAACAGGTGCTTGCCCGGCTTGATGACCATCGTGCGGTGATGCGCGATATCGGGCTTGGCCGGAACGGTGTCGAGGATGGCAGTATCAGGCTGAGGGGTCGTCACGTACATGGCAGCTTCCTTTCAACATTGATGACAAGAAACTGTGCGTGCGTTGTATCTGGCGCGTCTTTGGAACCGTATCCGATTGTATCAATTTGTAACGGCGGGCCTGATAGGCTATGCGTGGGTGGCGTGCGTTCCTAAATACCTCGAGACTTCGGGGCGAAATACTCAATGAAGAACACACAAATTCTGATCGTCGATGACGATCCCAAGATACGCACGGTTTTGCGGCGCTGCCTGGAAGGTGAGGGCGCGACAGTGCTGGAAGCGGGCAACAAGGCAGAAACGCTGGCCGCAGTTTCCGCACATCCAATTGATTTGATAACGCTGGATCTTGACCTTGGCGATGACGATGGATTTGACGTCGCGCGCACGGTGCGCAACCAGTCCAAAGTCCCGATCATCATGGTCACCGGGAAGGATGATGTGATCGACCGGGTGGTGGGGCTTGAGATCGGGGCTGACGACTACATCATCAAACCGTTTCATCTGCGCGAGGTCGTGGCCCGCATCAAGTCGGTCCTGCGCCGCGCCCGCAATGATGGCCCACCCAAACCGACATTTGCCAATGGCACCACTGCATGGCGGTTCGATGATCTGGTCGCGGTCATTGATGAGATGAAACTGTTCGACAGGGATGGCGCGCTGATTGAGTTGACCAGCGGGGAATTCAAGCTGCTGGAAGTGTTCCTGAAACGTCCCAAGCGGGTGTTATCGCGCGATCAGCTCATGGATTTGATCGGCAGCCACAGCTACACACCGCTGGATCGGACGATCGACAACCAGATTGCCCGCCTGCGTAAGAAGATCGAGCGGAACCCGGCTGCCCCGCGCCTGATTTCGACGATCCGGGGGATCGGGTATTCGTTTACCTGCGATGTGCAGGTCTGCAAGGATCAGCCCTTGTCAAACAAGGCCGAAAGCGCCTTGGCCAGATCAGACTGACGATAGGGTTTGCGCAGGATTTTATGCGTAACGTCTTCGTTCCCACTGCCAAGCAGGTCTTCCGCATAGCCCGAGGTCAGAAGAATCCGAATGTGCGGATAGGTCGCCACGATATGACGGGCAAGGGCGATGCCATCCAACTCGCCCGGCATGACAAGATCGGTAAAGACAACGTCGATGTCCCGTTCGCTTTGCAGCATTTCCGCCGCCGCATCCCCGCGTTCGGCCTCGCGCACCTGATAGCCAAGTTCCAGCAGCCTTGCACGGGTCAGCTTGCGCAGGTTGGGGTTGTCTTCAACCACAAGCACCGTCTTGCCGCGCGGGGCACCCACATGAGGCAGGGTCAGGGCGGGGATTTTTCTGTCCGCTACTGCGTCGTTCAAGATCGGGAAATACATCGCAATCGTCGTGCCCAATCCGATCTCGCTGTAGACCGCGACGTGCCCGCCGCATTGCCGCACGAACCCATAGACCATTGCCAGCCCCAGCCCGGTCCCGTGCCCCACGGGTTTGGTCGTAAAGAAGGGTTCAAACACGCGTTGCTGCGTGTCAGGACCCATGCCCTCGCCAGTATCCGTGACTGAGATACGGACATATTCACCCTGTGCGACATCCAGTTCCTGGGCGATGTAGCTGTCATCAATGATCATCTCTTCGGTGCGAATAACCAGTTTGCCACCATCGGGCATCGCATCACGCGCGTTCAGCGCAATGTTGATAAGTGCCGACTGCAGTTGCGTGGTATTGGCCAGAACCGCTGGCAGGGGCGTCGCAAGCTCTTCGTGAATTTCATACTTCGCGTCAAAGGATCGCCTGATCAGGTTTAGCGCCGCCTCGCAGGCATCGTTGACGCTGATCGCATCCTGCTGTGATCCGGTCTTGCGACCAAAAGCGCTGAGCCCCGCTGTCAGTTCGGCACCGAGCTGTGCGGCATCGAGCGCGTCGCTGATCATGGCATGCGCATCGGGGTCTTTGATGCGGCATTCCAGCAATTCCAGATTGCCGATGATCACCGTCAGGATATTGCTGAAATCATGGCTGATGCCGCCTGTCATCTGCCCGATTGCATCCAGTCGCGATGACCGGGCCAGCGCCTCTTCCGCCGCAACCCGGCGGCTGAGGTCATGCATAATGGCGACAAAATGCGATTGTCCCTTGTGTTTGGCGTGGCCCAAGGAAAGGTGCAGGGGAAAAACCGACCCATCCTTGCGCTTGCCCTCAACCGAGCGACCAGTGCCAATGATGCTTGATTTCCCGGTTTTGAGGTAACTGGCCATGATGTCGTCATGACGCGCGGCCATCGCCTCGGGCATCAGCATGTTAATGCGCGCACCGGCCAGATCTTGCGCGCGGTAGCCGAACAGGGCGCCGGTTGCCTTGTTCGCCCGGGTGATATTGCCCGCGGCATCGCCGACAAGCACCGCATCGGGAATAGCGTCCAGCAGGGCCATCAGCAAAACAGCGTCAAGTTCCTGATCCATGATTGTCGCATCCTCGTGTCCATCGGCTCGTTTCAGGATGATGCGAATGATTGAGAAAGATCAACCGCACACCCTTTGGCCACCGCTAAGTTCTCGGCAAATCAGCGAGGGTCCGAGGATGAAACCGATCAAGACATGGATTGTATTGGCGGATGCGGGGCAAGTGCGCATTGCCGTGAATGAGGGGCAGGGCAAAGGCATCTATGGCCACAGCACGCCGGACCTGGAGCCAAGGCCGGTGACGGCGTTATCGGATGAGCCGGGTGTGACCCATGCACCAGCGGGACCCAATCGCGGCGGCATTTCCGACCCGGATCTGAAGGCGCAGGCCATGCAAGGATTTGCCCAGGATATCGCCCGATATCTTGCTGATGCGCTGTCACAGGACGAGTATCATCGTCTGATCCTGATCGCACCAGCGGCAATGCTGGGTGCGCTGCGGCAGGCGCTGACACCACCATTGCGTGCCGTCCTGCATGCAGAAATCTCAAAGGATCTGACCCAACTGCCTTTGGATGCGCTGCCTGATCACCTGGCCGACGTGCTGGTCGTTTGACTATGGATGAAACAGCCGCCCAACCGCAAAGGCGAGCGCGGCGGCCGTCCCCCCGATCAACAGCGTCTCGACCCCTGATTTCCACCACGCGGTCAAAGACCAGCGGGCTTTGATGGCGCCGATGCCAAAAAACGTCACTGCCGAGACACCGATGGACCAGCCAAAGGCCGCGCCCAGACCCACAAGATAAGGCATGAGCGGCAAAAGACCCGCAGCGACAAAGGCGGTAAAGATGATCAGTGCGGCCCTGACAGGCCGCGGATCGGTGGCGGGCAGCCCGTATTCCTCGGACAGCATGATCTTGATCCATTGATCCTGATCTTCGCTGATCATCTTGCCCGCATCCTGCCGCACCTGGCCGCGCAACCCCTGACGGGCAAGGATCTGGTCAAGTTCATCAAGCTCGCCTTGCCGATTGGCGCGTATATGACGCTCCTCGACCGCCCAGAGCCTGCGGCGATCATCGGCAATGGCCTTTGTCCCTGCGTAGTTCCCGGCGGCCATGGAAAACCCGTCAGCCAGGACATTGGCCAGCCCCAGCGCCACGACGATCCCGGGCGCAAGCCCGGCCCCTTGCACGCCTGCGACAATGGCAAATGTCGTCACGGTCCCGTCGATGCCGCCAAAAATGGCGTCGCGCAGCCGGGTGCTGTCTGTGTCCGCGTCCAGTCGGGCGGCAATCTCTTCAGCGGAATGGCCGTGTTCACTTTCCATTTTCCTGCCTCCTGAACATGATCATCTTTGCAACTTCGGGCACAATGATCAGCGGCAGTGTGAGAAGCCCGATCATCTGCCATTCGGCAAGGCTAAGCCCGGTTGTGTGCAAAAGCGTTTGCAGCGGGGGCCAGTAGACTGCCACCACCTGTGCCCCCAGCGTGACAAAGAGTGCCAGCAACAAGAACGGATTGCTGGCCCAGCCGACGCTGCTGCAAGGCGCGCGTAAGGATCGGAATGCAAAGACGCTGAATTTCTCGAAAACCACCATGGCGGTAAATGCCGCTGTCCTCGCCAGCGTTTCGTCCTGTGGCAGAAGGCTCCAGAAAATCCAGAGGCTCGACAGCCCGGTATAAAGCCCAAAGATGGCGACAAGCGCGACACCGGACCAGCCGAGGATCGGCGCGTTCATCGGGCGGGGCGGGTCCTGCATTTGTCCCTTTTCTGATTTCTCAAGGCCCAGGGCGACGGCGGTCAAACCGTCCGTGATCAGGTTCATCCACAAGATCTGCGTGGCCAGAAAGATCAGCGGCCCGCCAATGATGATGTTGCAGACAAGGGCCACAACCTCGCCCGCATTGGAGGACAACAGATAGCGGACAAACTTGCGCAGATTGTCGAATTGCCGCCGCCCTTCGCGGATGGCGGCGATGATCGTGGCAAAATTGTCGTCAAGCAGCACCAGATCAGAGGCATCTTTGGCGACATCTGTGCCCCGGATCCCCATGGCGATACCGATATCGGCCTGTTCCAGTGCTGGCGCGTCGTTCACGCCGTCGCCCGTCATCGCGACGATCTGCCCCTTGGCTTGCAGCAGCGCCACGATGCGCATCTTGTCGGCAGGCTCGGCGCGGGCGATCAGTGTATCATTGTCGAGTGCCGCTGAAAGATCGATGTCCGACATGTCAGTCAAGGTGTCATGGGTCATGACGGATTGCGGGTGAAGCCCGATGCCCTTCGCAATGGCTTGCGCTGTCACCGGGCTGTCGCCGGTGATCATCACGATGCGTGTGCCCGCCGCATGAGCCAGGGCGACCGCATCTGGCACCTCTGGCCGGGGAGGGTCGATGATGCCGACAAGGCCGAGAAACACCAGGTCCTCCTCCCGCAGAACCTCATCCGGGTTGTCGGCAGCGGCGAGCGCGATAACGCGGTGCCCGTTGGCAGCCATGTCGGTATAGGCGGCCTCGATCACATCGCGCCATGTGTCTGTCATGGGCTCTGGGCCGTCAGGGGCCATCACTTGCGTGCAAAGATCGCGCAATCGTTCTGGCGCGCCCTTGGTCAGCACGCGTGGGCCGCTCGCCGTTCGACGCAGGATGCTCATCCGTTTGCGGTCGCTGTTGAAGGGCAGCTCTGCAAGCACATCGGCCGGGTCCGGCAGGTCGGCCCAACCCTTGTAGGCCAGGGTCAACAACGCGCCCTCGGTCGGGCTGCCGATCATCGTCCATTCATCAGCTTGGCGCCGCAGGCTGGCATGGGAACAACCCGCACAGACCTCAAGCAGCCGCGCGAGCACAGGGTCGTTGGAGGCCCGCCGCTTTTCATCGTTCAAGGCGATATGGCCAGACGGATCATAACCGGTGCCCGTCACCGCATAGGTGCCTTCGGGCGTCCAGATTTCAGTGGCCGTCATCTTGTTTTCGGTCAGCGTGCCGGTTTTGTCGGTACAGATCACCGAAGCTGCACCCAGCGTTTCGACGGCCTGCAACCGGCGCGTCAGGGCATTCTGGCGCACGAGTGCCGCGGCACCCAATGCGATCGTGATCGTGACAACGGCTGGCAACCCTTCAGGCACCATGGCCACGGCCAGCGAGATGCCGGTCATGAACATGTCGGTTGCGGGCTGCCCGTTCCAGACGCCCAATCCCATGATCCCGGCGGCGATCAGCAAGGCCACAACACCTAGTTGTCGCGCAAGTTGGCCCAATTGCCGTTGCAGATGCGTCTGGCGCTGTTCGGCCGATCCTGTCAGCACCGCAATCTGGCCAAAGCGGGTCTCGGTGCCGATGGCGGAAACGCGGCCCAGACCGCGCCCTTCGACCACATTGGTGCCCATGTAAAGCGCAGTATCGTCCCCATCCTTTGCAACGGGAACCGATTCACCGGTCAGCGCGCTTTCATCGGCTTGCAGAGAAGTTTGTTCGACAACGACAGCATCCGCAGGAACACGGTCGCCCGCGGCAACGATGATGATGTCACCCGGCACCAGATCGCGTGCTGGGATCATCATCTGCACCCCGTCGCGCATTACCGTCGCCTGCGGTGACATCATGTTGCGCAGCGCCTGCAGCGCGTTTTCCGCGCGCCATTCCTGCACAAAGCCAAGCGCCCCGTTCAGCATGATCACGATGACAATCGCAATCGTGTCGATCCGTTCACCGGCTAGAAACGCGATGGCCGCTGCAATGATCAGGATAATGACAAGGACATTGGTGAACTGGCGCAGCAGGATGCGCAGCGGTGATGGCCCGGCGCCTTGCGGTAACTCGTTCCAGCCGTGGCTGTCGTGCAGGGCCTTGACGCTTTGCGAGGTCAGGCCGACTGTCAGATCATGTGTCATGGACCAAGATGTCCACGATCACGGCGTCACCTGCGTTGATGGAAATCAATGATCGTGAATGGGACCGCGCTAGGATGACGCATCATATTCAGATGGAGGCGTGCGAAGATGACGAAATCAAGTAAGGACAAGTCCAGCAGCAGCGACCCGCTTGCGATGGGCCAGGCGTTTCTGCGCCAGTTTGAGGATGCGGGGCTCGGCCCCATGCGCTGGATCGGGACTCAATGGCTTGAGGCGATGGCGGATATGAACAGCGAGGTCGTCAGTTTCGTGGCCGAACGCATCCGTGAGGATGTGAGGACCCAGCACGCGCTGCTGCATTGCAAATCCGCCGAAGAGGCGCAGCGCATTCAGTTGGATTTTCTGGAGAAGGCTTATGAGCAGTATACTGTCGAGACCGGAAAGCTGGTCAAGATGAGCCTTGATATGTTCCCGTCTCGCGGGAAGGACATCGACAACTCGCCGGTTTAGTCAGGGCGGCGGTCCCAGTTCTGGTGTCTCACCAACCCGACATGTTTAACGCGCCTTGCGATGCGAGGCGCATGTCTTCTGCGAAAGCGGCAAGGCGCCCTTCAACGTCTGGCAGGAATACCTCTTTGTCCAGAACCGCTTCGACGGCGACAAAAGGCCGACCGACGATTTGTTCAGCCTTTGCAAAGGCGTCGTCGGGGCGCTTGGGGTCGCTATGGGTCAGTACCAGGCCAAGCGCGGCTGGTAGCCGTGTTTCTTCTTGCATGTAGTTGATCAGCGGCGTGGCCGGATATGACGTCCAGACAGGACCACAAATGATCGCAGCGTCATATCCTGCGATATCGGGCAATGGGTGCTGCAAGGGTGGCAGCTTACCCTGCACGCTATCGAAACCGGCGCGCAGAAAACCAAAGAACGGCATGCCGTAGCGCTTCGTGTGCAGATCAAAAACATCGATATCAAGCATCAATGCCAGCCGCTCGGCCAAGTTGCGCGAATGCCCCGTCTTGGAATAGCAGATGATGGCGATTTTGGGGACTTTCTGAAGCATGCCTTCCTCCGAAGCTGTCATTCCTTCACATAAGGTTTGCCGTCTGCGGCAGGGGCACGTGCGCGCCCGACCAGCCCCGCCACAACGATGATCGTGACGATGTAGGGCGCCATGGCCAGAAACTCGGACGGGATCGGGGTTTGCAGCAATGCCAGCTTTTGCTGAAGCGAGTCGGCAAAACCGAAGACGAGTGCTGCCGCCAGCGCCCCAACAGGATGCCAACGTCCAAAGATCATTGCCGCGAGCCCGATGAAACCGCGCCCGCCGGTCATCCCCTCATCAAAGCGGCCAACAGAGCCTAGCGTGAACCACGCCCCACCAAAGCCAGCGACCATGCCCGCCAGCGTCACGTTGATGTAGCGTGTGCGGTAGACGTTGATCCCCAGCGTATCGGCGGCGCGTGGATGTTCGCCCACGGCGCGGGCGCGCAGCCCGTGGCGTGTGTAAAACAGGTAGTAGGTCGAGACCGCGACCATAACCAGCGCGCCGTAGACAAACACATTCTGATTGAACAGCATTGGCCCGATCACAGGGATGTCGCCAAGGATCGGGATCTTGATCGACCGAAAGACGGGGGCGTTGTTAAGGTGCCTATATTCGGCAAAAACCTGGCTACTGACATAGGATGTCAGCCCTAGCACGAAAAGGTTGATCACCACGCCCGCGATGATCTGGTCCATCCGGTAGGTGACGACCAATGCCGCAAGAATGAACCCGAAAAGCCCGCCGACGGCCACCGCAGCGGCCAGCCCGCCGATCCCGCCCGCGAGCGATCCGACAAGCGCGCCGGTAAAGGCACCTGCCAGCAACATGCCTTCGATTGCGATATTCACAACCGCGACCCGCTCTGACAGCACCCCGGCCAGTGCGCCCAATGCGATGGGGACCGCCCGGACCATCGTGGCCTGCAACATGCCCGTCAGGGAAAAGGCCTTGCCCGCCGTGGCCCAAACCAGAAAGGCCACGACAAAAAAGGCGAGCCCCACGCCCAATGACACCAACGCCCATCGCGCGCCGCCGCGCAGGAATTGCCGCACGCCTAGGAACGCGAGAAGGGTTGCGATGACATAGATGACCGGGCCAGAGGGAACCACAAGCGGCGCGATCTCCCACCGGTCGCGGGGGCGCGACAGACGGAAGGTGGCCTCACCGGATGCGTCGGGTGCGAACAAAAGCACCACGACAATCGCCAATCCCACCAGAATGATGCCCGTCACCATGCTTTGTCGGCTGTGGCCCAGAGGGCTTGCGGCGGTGATCATGACGTCTCCCCCTTCTTGCGGCGAAAGCCCCATGGAAACAGCGCGCGCACGAGAAGTGGTGCCGCGATAAAGACGATGATCAGCGCCTGAATGATCCCGATAAGGTCGATCGACACGCCTGCATCGACCTGCATCTGCCTTCCGCCAGCCTCAAGCGCGCCGAACAAAAGGCCCGCGAATACAACGCCAACCGGATGTGAGCGGCCCAAAAGGGCCACCGCGATAGCGTCAAAGCCCAGCCCCGCTGAAAATCCGGGCGTGGCTCGCCCGAGAACGCCCAGCACCTGATTGGCCCCGGCAAGCCCGGCGAGTGCGCCAGCTGTTGCCATTGCGGCCACGATGATGATGCCCGACCGCATGCCGGCAAAGCGCGCGGCTTTGGGGTTTTCGCCACTGGCGCGGAATTCAAACCCCAGCTTGCTGCGGAACAAGAGCCAATAGACCAGCCCGACCATGATCAGCACCAGAAAGACACCCGCATGGACCCGCAGATTTGGATCGAGCGCCGTCAAAAGCCGCGGCAGCTCTGCCGCATCGGGAACAGATTTTGAGATCGGGTCGGCACGACCTTCTTGCTGCACGTATGGCAGGCTGAGAAAGTAGTCGAGCAGCCGGTAGGAAATCAGGTTCAGCATGATGGTGGAAATCACCTCATGCGCGCCTGTGGCGGCCCGCAAATATCCCGCGATTGAGGCATAGAGTCCACCCGCGAGCGCTCCGGCGAAAAGCGACAGGGGCAACAGAACGATAGCGGGGAGATAGGCGAAGCTGAAGCCTGTGATGACCGCGGCAAGCCCGCCCATGACGATCTGCCCCTCGGCCCCGATGTTAAAGAGCCCGGCGCGAAAGCCCAATGCCAGCCCAAGCCCGGCAAGGATCAATGGGGCCGCCGCCGTGAGGGTCTCAGACACAGCATTCAGCGAACCGACAGAGCCTTGCAGAAGTGCTACGTAAGAGCGTCCGATGGTGGCGAGATCAATATTGGTGGCTAGCATGGTGACGGTCCCCAGGATCAGCGCCGTGATCACGGCGAAAACCGGAACGATCACCAGATCCTCAATCTCGGTCCGGCCAAGCGCCTTTCCCTGCAGCAGGTTTTGCATGGTCGCGTCGGTCATGATGCGCCCTCTGCCAGGGCGCCGGCCATGGCAAGCCCGATCTGGGCCTTGTCGGCGACATCGGCGCTGTATTCCGCGACGATCCGGCCCTTGAACATCACCAGAATGCGGTCGGCGAGTGCGAGGATTTCATCAAGCTCTGCCGATACGAGCAGCACCGCATCACCTTCGTCGCGCGCCGCGATCAGACGTTTGTGGATGTACTCGATTGAGCCCACATCCAGGCCACGCGTCGGTTGCCCTGCGATCACGCATTTGGTGTCGCGTGCCAATTCGCGGGCTGCGATGAGTTTTTGCTGGTTGCCGCCCGACAAATGCCCCGCCTTTGCAAAGACGGACGGGGTGCGGATGTCGAATTCCTGCACCCAGCGGGCGGCCGTCTGATGTACTTTGGACCATTCGACCTGCGGCCCCTTGGCAAAGCGCGGGTCGTAATAGCTGTCGAGAACCATGTTCTCGGCGACCGTGAAATTGCCAATCAAACCAGCGGCTTGTCTGTCTTCCGGGATATGCGCGATGCCAAGGCTGTGGCGGGCGCGTGCAGACAGATGCGTGATATCCTCTCCGTCAAAGGTGACGCGGCCGCTCTCGCAGGGTCTGACCCCGGCGAGCGCCTCGATCAGCGCTGATTGCCCATTGCCCTGCACACCCGCGATGCCGACAATTTCGCCATTCCGGACCGCGAGGTTGAGCCCATCAACCGCCACATCGCCGCTGTCGCGCAGGACTGTCAGGTCATGGGTTTCAAGGCGGACCGGGCCGGGGGCAAAGGGGGCCTTTTCAACCTCAAAGCTGACCGGTCGCCCCACCATCATCTCGGCCAGGGCAGGGCGGGTCAGGTCACGCGGCAGCCCTTCACCCACGATCCGGCCGCGCCGGATGACGCTGATCCTATCAGCGATCTCCAGGATTTCATTCAGCTTATGGGTAATGAAAACGAGCGCCTTGCCTGCATCACGCAGGGATTTCACGATCGCGAAAAAGTCGTCGACTTCCTGTGGGGTCAGGACGGCTGTGGGTTCATCAAGGATCAGCACGTCTGCCTCGCGGAACAGGACCTTGATGATTTCGACCCGCTGTTGCACGCCAACAGGCAGGGTTTCGATCCGGGCATCCGGATCCACCTGCAGGCCGTAGCGGTCGTTGATCGCCTGCACCTGTGCGCGGGCGGCGTTCAGGTCCAGATGATCAAGGCGCCCGGTCGGTTCGACGCCCAGCACTACGTTTTCGGCCACCGTGAATACCGGGATCAGCATGAAATGCTGATGAACCATGCCAATCCCGGCGCGGATAGCATCACCGGGTCCGTCGAAAACAACTGGCTGCCCGTCGATCAGGATTTCGCCAGCCGTGGGGCTGTAAAGCCCGCACAGAACGTTCATCAATGTCGATTTTCCGGCCCCGTTTTCACCCAGCAGGCCCAGAACCTCGCCTGCGCGGATCGTCAGACTGACGTCCTCATTCGCCGTGACGGGGCCGAACCGTTTGGTGATGCCGCGCAGGGTGATATCCATTGGAATGCTCCGGCCCTGCCACTATGGGCTGACGTCGACCGATCCGTCGATGATACTGGCGCGCAAGTCAGCCAGATCAGCCTTCAGCGTGTCAGGCACGGCGCCTTCAAGGTCGTGAAAGGGGGCAAGATCAACGCCGCCGTTTTCGAGTGCACCAACGATCAGACCACCTTCAAACTGATCGTTCATGGCCATCTCAATCACTTGTCTAACGGTTGAATCCATCCGCTTGGTGATCGAGGTCAGGTAGACATGCCCTTTTTCTGGGTCGGTGAGGTAAAGATCGGCGTCAACACCAATGATCATGAGCTGATCGGTGCCAACTTCGTCCGCAAGTGCTGCCGATCCCAGCCCGACGGGTCCGGCCACGGGAAGAACGATATCGGCGCCTTCGTCATAAAGGTTTTGCGCAAAGGCGCGCCCGTCATCAAGTGATTCAAAGTTGTTGGTAAAAAGCCCTTCGCGCGTGGTCGTATCCCAGCCCAGCACGGCTACATCGGTGCCGTTGCGTTCATTGTAGTAGTTCGCGCCGTTCACAAAACCGTCCATGAAGATCGTCACCGGCGGGATATTGATCCCCCCAAACGTGCCCAGGATGCCAGTCTTTGACATGCCTGCTGCCAGATATCCGGCGAGAAAAGCAGCCTCATCCGTGGCGTAGACCTGCCCCAGCACGTTGGCCAATGGCGGATCATAGGCGAAATCCACGATGGAGAACCTCTGATCGGGATTTGCCTCTGCCGCGGTCTTCGTTGCGTCGCCCAAGAGGAACCCGACCGTGATGATCACATCGCATTGTCCGCCGATGAGCGAGTTGATGTTGGCCTCGTAATCGGTCTCGGCCTGGCTTTCGAGAAAACGTCCCTCGATCCCAAGATCGGCAATGGCGTCCTGCACACCCTTCCAGGCGGTCTGGTTAAAGCTGTTGTCGTCGATCCCGCCGGTATCGGTGACCTGACAGGCGGTAAAGGCCGCGGCCCCCGTCGATGTGGCCAGTACGAAGGCCAATGTTGCGGTCAGCTGTGACAATGGATGTGTGAACATGATGCTTCCTCCTCCACCGCATGTGTTCGCTGCAGGAAGGCTAGTCCCGGCAGAGGAATCCCAATTGACGAAAATCAATCCCCCGCATGCTGCAACCGCATAATCTGGTGGCAGAGACCGGGTATGAGGATGGCAGTATGTCTGACACACCGCAGGATGTTGAAGAAAAACTGGGGATCGGCAAACAGCGGGGGGCCGTCCCTCGTTGGGCCAAGTACCTCATTGGTGGCGCGGTCTTTGTGGGTGCAGCGATGTTTTGGATGTCATCCGCGGACGATGCGAGAGATATGCAGTTCGTCACAGCGCCAGCGACCATCGGAGACTTGCGCGTCATCGTCACAGCCACCGGCACGGTCGAGCCGACCAATATGGTGGAAATCTCAAGCGAGCTTTCCGGCACACTCGTCACGGTCAATGTGGACTTCAACGACACCGTGACCGAGGGAACCGTCCTGGCCGAACTGGACACAACCAAGCTTGAGGCACAGCTGGCCGTCAGCCGCGCGTCGCTGGACAGTGCGATTGCGCGTGTGGCGATGGCGCAAGCAACCTGGGCAGAGACGCGCGAAAGATATGAGACCACGCGCAGCCTGGAAGAGCGTGGCGTGACGCCCTACCAGACGATTATCGCTGACCGCGCCGCCTATGTGCGGGCACAATCCGCGCTGCAATCGGCCATGGCGGACCGGGCGCTGGCCGAAGCCGATCTTGATTTGCACTATGCGGAGTTGGAAAAGACCTGCATCTGTTCGCCCATTGACGGGATCGTGCTGGACCGCGCGGTTGATGCAGGCCAGATCGTGGCCGCCACATTATCGGCCCCGATCCTGTTCACCGTGGCCGAAGATCTGACCAAGATGGAGCTGCAGGTTGATATCGATGAGGCTGATATTGGCCGCACCGTTGTCGGCAACCCGGCCATCTTCACCGTTGACGCCTATGATGAGCTGACATTTCCGGCAGAGATATCCGAGATCCGGTTTGCACCGCTGACGGTGGATGGTGTGGTGACTTACAAGGCGATCCTGAGCGTCGATAACTCCGAAATGCTGCTGCGTCCGGGCATGACGGCGACCGCTGATATCACTGTCGCTGAAATCACCGAGGCCCTGATCGTGCCCAATGCCGCCCTGCGCTATGCCCCGCCCGCCGCCCCGGTTGAGCAGGAAGATCGCAGCGGGCTTTTGGGGATGCTGATCCCCGACGGGGGTGATAACCGCAACCGTGGAGATGACCGCACGCTGTGGGTGATGCGCGGTGACACGCCGGTGGAAATCAGCATCAGGGCTGGTGATACTGACGGGCGGATGACGCAGATCCTTGAAGGGGAATTGTCTGCTGGCGATCTTGTCATCGTGGACCAGATCGATGGCTGAGGGGGCCGAGACATCAGACGCCCTGATCCGGCTGCGCGGCATCAGTCGCCTTTACGGTACGGGCGAGGCGCAGGTCAAAGCGCTCGACGCGATTGATCTTGATATCCGGCGCGGGGAGTTCGTGGCCATCATGGGCCCCAGCGGCTCTGGCAAATCAACGGCGATGAACGTGATCGGCTGCCTGGATGTTCCGACCAGCGGTACGTATCATTTCAATGGCGTTGAGGTTGCGCATCTGACGCAGGATCAGCGCGCATTGCTGCGACGCCACTATCTGGGCTTCATCTTTCAGGGCTACAATCTGCTGCCGCGGACGAGCGCATTGCACAATGTGGAATTGCCGTTGATCTATAAAGGTCATGGGCGGGCCGAACGCCATGCTGCCGCGACCGAGGCCCTGGCGAAGGTCGGGCTCGACCATCGCGCGCATCATGATCCGTCAGAGCTTTCGGGTGGGCAGCAGCAACGGGTTGCCATCGCACGCGCCCTGGCTGGCAATCCCCAAGTGATCCTCGCTGATGAGCCGACCGGGAACCTCGACACCAAGCTTTCGGGTGAGATCATGGATGTGCTGCAAAAGCTGAATGCCGACGAAGGTCTGACCATCGTCATGGTCACGCACGAGGCCGATATGGCCGCGTTTGCCCAACGCCTGATCTGGATGGTCGATGGGCGTATTGAACGTGACACCCCGACATCAAAGGCGGCTTGAGACATGTTGTGGGAAACCATTCGCCTTGCTGTTCAGGCCATTTTTCGCAATGCATTGCGGTCGTTTTTGACGGTGCTTGGCATTGTGATCGGCGTGGGCGCCGTCATCGCGATGGTTACGGTGGGGCAGGGCTCTACCGAACAGGTGACGGCGGATGTCGAAAAGCTGGGTACCAACATGCTGATGGTAATGCCCGGGCAGGATGCGATGGAAGGCGGTCCTGTTGGCACCGCGGTCCCGCTTTTTTCAATCCGGATGAATGACCTTTTGGAAGAGCAGTTGGGCGTCATCGACGTCTCTGCCCCCCTCAGTATGGGCCGCGCGCGTGCCGTTTTTGGCAATGAAAACCGCCGCACTGATATCGTGGGGACGGATAACCGGTACTTCACCGCCGCCCAGTGGCAGGTCGCGCAGGGGCGCCTGTTTGACATCACGGAGTTGCAATCGGGCAAGCCGGTCTGCGTGATTGGTGAAACGGTCCGCGACGACCTTTTCGGAAACGCCACCCCGATTGGGGAAGAGATCCGCATTCGCACATTGTCCTGCGAGGTGATCGGGCTGTTGAAATCGAAGGGTGCCTCGACCTTTGGCAGTGACCAGGATGATTTCGTGATCATGCCCATCCGCACATTCCAACGGCGCATCGCCGGGAACACGGACGTGTCCCTTTTCATCGTCTCGGTGCGCGACGGGGTCGATACAGAACGCGCAACGACAGATATTGAGGCCGTGATGCGCGACATCCGCCGGATTGGTCGCGACGAAGAGGACGATTTCACCGTCATGGATATGAAGCAGTTGGCCAGCATGTTGTCGGGGATTACCGGCATTCTGACGGGTCTTCTGTCGGCCGTGGCCGCCGTCAGCCTTTTGGTCGGTGGTATCGGGATTATGAACATCATGCTGGTCTCGGTCACCGAGCGTACGCGCGAAATCGGGATACGGCTCGCCATCGGCGCGCAGGCCCGGCAGGTTTTGCTGCAGTTTCTGGTCGAGGCGATTATCCTGTCGCTTTTTGGTGGCCTGATCGGGATCATCGTCGGGCTGGGGATGGGACTGCTGGGTGCGAACCTCTTGGCAATCCCGTTCCGCCCTGATCCTCAGATCGTGCTGATGGCCTTTGGTTTTTCCGCCGCCGTCGGCGTGATTTTCGGATTCTTCCCGGCCAGACGCGCCGCGCGACTGAACCCGATTGACGCCTTGCGGCGCGAGTAGGGGTCTCGCGAGGATGGCATCACATGGACCGATACGCGGCGATCACCGCTTGGCCCAGCGATAGGCCGCCATCATTGGCAGGGATTTTGCGATGGCACAAAACGCTGTGCCCCTTTGCACGCAAACCAGCGGTGATGGATGTTTGCATTAGCCGGTTCTGCATCACGCCTCCGGAGAGGACAATGCGCCGTGCCACCGCCTGAGAAGCTGCATCATCCGCCGCCTCGATCAATCCCTGCGCCAATCCGCGATGAAATCGCACCGTGATCAGAGCAAAGGGTTTAGCCGGGCGGCGTTTGCGCCGTCGTAGCATCGCTACCGCTGTTGCATCACCGGCATTACAGACCTGATGAAATCCGCCCAAGCCTTTGATCGTAATGATCTGGCCGCGCAAACGGCATCCCTTGCCAGCCGCCAGACATACGGGCGAAAACCGACGCCCTGCACCCGCCCAGTGACGGTGATGCTGCGCCCCACCAGGTCCATCAGCAGATGCGTGGCAATTGTTCGCCCGCCAGCCAATCAATGATACGGTTGCCACCCATAATCGTGCGCATCTGCACCAGATGAGCGGGATGGTCGGTCGTGTTGCCGATGATCGCTGCCTGCTTGCCCAGCGGATGGGCGCGCATTGTCGTCAAGAGCGTCTCGGCCTGATCATGTGGGCAGATCGCGATCAGTTTGCCCTCATTCGCGGTATTGAGCGGATCAAGACCCAGCAGCTCACAAGCTGCGGCCACATCGGGGGCGACAGGGATGTGCGTCTCATCCAGCTGCATGCCGACACGGGCGCTCGCCGCAATCTCGTTCAGCGTTGCCGCAAGACCGCCGCGCGTTGGGTCTCGCAGCATGGCAATCTTCGGAACGGCTGCCACCATGTCAGCCACCAACCCGTGCATGGCTGCCGCATCCGACTTGATCTCGGTCTCAAATGACAGGTTTTCGCGTTTTGACAGGACAGCGACGCCGTGATCACCCATGGTGCCAGAGACGAGGATCGATTGACCGGGCTGCACATTTACTACCGACAAATCCAGACCATCAGGCACGGCTCCAAGCCCCGTTGTTGTGATGAAAACACCATCGCTCTTGCGGCGTTCAACGACCTTCGTGTCGCCGGCAATGACCTGCACACCTGCTGCATTCGTGGCCTTTGCCATGGACTGCACAATGCGGTGCAGATCAGCGATGGAAAATCCTTCTTCGAGGATGAAACCGGCCGTCAGATAAAGCGGTTTGGCCCCCATCATCGCCAGATCATTGATCGTTCCGTGGACGGATAGCGCACCGATATCACCACCGGGGAAGAAGAGGGGTGAGATGACATGACCGTCGGTGGACATGACCAGGCGATGACCCGGAACGCTCACCAGTCCCGCATCGTCGCCGCGATCAAGGATCGGATTCGACAGGTGGCGCTGAAAGATGTCGCTAATGAGGTCGACCATCGCACGCCCGCCGCCGCCATGGGTCATGTCGATATTGCCGGTTGTCATGCGGCGGTTTCCGATTGCCGCTGACGGCCATAGCTCCAATAGGCGGCACAGGCCCCTTCGGATGAGACCATGCAAGCCCCCATCGGATTATCCGGCGTACAGACCGTGCCGAAGAGCTTGCAATCGGTGGGTTTCTTGACCCCACGCAGGACGGCGGGGCATTCGCAGGATTTGACCTCGCGCGATTGCTTTTCTGAAACGGTGAAGCGCTTTTCTGCGTCGAACTCCGCGTAATTGTCGCAAATCTGCAAGGCGCTGCGAGGTACATCCCCCAGACCCCGCCATTCGAAACTGTCGCGCAGTTCCAGCACTTCGGCCACCAGCGCCTGCGCCTTGCGGTTGCCCTCGCGGGTGACAACGCGGGTGTATTCGTTCTCGACCACCGAGCGGCCTTCATTGATCTGTCGGATCAGCATAAGGACGGATTGCATGACGTCGAGCGGTTCGAACCCCGCGATGACGACGGGCGTTTGGTATTTCTGTGCCGCGGCCTCGTATGGTTTTGAACCTATCACGGTGCTCACATGTGAGGGCCCTAGGAAACCATCGATCCGTGCCGGGCCACCCGGTGCGAAATCCTCGGAATCGAGGATATGGCCTATGGCTGCGGGGGTCAGCACGTGGTTGCAGAAGACGGTGAAGTTGCTGAGCCTTTCGGCTTGCGCCATCTTGATCGCCACAGCCGCGGGTGGCGTTGTAGTCTCAAACCCAATCGCGAAGAACACGACCTGTCGGTCGGGGTTATCTCGTGAGATTTTCAGGGCATCAAGCGTGGAATAGACCATGCGGATATCGGCCCCATCCGCCTTCGCCCGGATCAGCGACCGCCGCCCGGTGCCGGGCACGCGCATCATGTCGCCATAGGTGCACAGGATCACATCGTGCTTTTCAGCCAGCTCAACCGCATCATCCAGCCGTCGCACAGGCAGGACGCAAACTGGGCAACCGGGGCCGTGTACGAATTGCACGTTGGGCGGCATCAGGTCCTGCACCCCATAGCGAAAGATCGCATGGGTATGCCCGCCGCAGAATTCCATCAAATGATAGTCGCGCACCGGATCGGCCTCCTCCGCGATGCGCCTCGCAAGGTTTTCAGCCAGCGCGCGATCCCGGAATTCGCTGATATAGCGCATCAGGAGTCCCCCGCCATTTCGGCGAGTTCCTCTTGCAGAACGCCCGCTTCGGCCATCAACGAGAGCGTATTGCCTGCTTCTTCTTCGCTGAGCAAATGCAGGGCGTAGCCCACATGCACCAGTACGTAGTCGCCCGGTGCCACGGTCTCCAATAGTGCGGTTGAGATGCGCTTGCGCACGTTTTCAACAGCCACGACGGCCATATCGTCGGGTTCGATGCTGAGCATTTTGGCTGGGATCGCGAGGCACATTATTCCGCCGCTGTCGCGAGGCGCATGGCGACCCTTGCGCTCCTGATCCAGCCCACCCAGTCCTGCATCCCTTTGCCCGTCCGCGCCGAAATCTGGATGATGCCCAGCTTTGGATTGATCCGGCGGGCATTCGCGATGATCAGGTCCATATCCACATCCAGATGCGGCAAAAGGTCTGCCTTGTTGACCAACGCCAGATCGGCGGCGGCGAACATGTCAGGATATTTCAACGGCTTGTCTTCGCCTTCGGTGACGGACAGCACCACGACTTTGTGCGCCTCGCCAAGATCAAAGCCCGCCGGACAGACAAGGTTGCCGACATTTTCGATAAACAGGACGGACCCGGCGTTCGGTGCCAGATCATCCACCGCGTGCCCCACCATATGCGCATCCAGATGACAGCCTTTGCCGGTGTTGATCTGTACGGCCGACGCCCCGGTCGCGCGGATGCGGTCGGCGTCGTTGGACGTTTGCTGATCCCCCTCGATCACCGCGCATCGGCCCGGCCCCAGCATCTCGATTGTCTTGACCAGCAAAGACGTTTTGCCTGCGCCGGGGCTTGAGACGAGGTTCAGTGCGAGGATACCCCGGTCCCGAAAGTGCGCCCGGTTGGCAGCAGCATAGTCATCATTTTTAGCCATCAGATCGCGTTCGAGCGTGATCTCACGCGCATCGCCATGGTGGTGTTTGCCGTCGATCTGGACCTGTCCCTCACCGCATCCGCATGTGCCGCACATCACACGACCTCCAGTTTGCTGATCTTCAATTCGTCGCCTTGGGTCACCTGCATCTTTACCGTGCCGCAATTGGGGCAAGGGTCGTAGAGGTGCTGGACAGTGGCCGATTGTCCGCAAGCGAGGCATCGCGCCTCTGCCGCTGGCGTCGCGATTTCCAGTGCAGCTCCTTCCGCAACCGAGCCGCGCATGACAACGTCGAAGCCAAACCGCAGCGCCTCTGGCTCCACGCAGGACAGCGGCCCGACCTCGAGCCAGACGCGATTCACGCGGGTGAAGCCATCTGCGCTGGCTTGTTCCTGAATGATATCGCGGATGTTTTCGCATAGCGACATTTCATGCATGGGCATATCCCTTCACGGATTGCTTTAGCCATTTGTCGAAGAAGGCCAGCGCTTGCCGCAGGTTTTCCTCTGCCTGCGCGCTCAACCCCTCTTTCACCTCACCGAATTCATGACCAGTGATCCCAAGAACAAATGCTTGTGGCGACGCGCCGAAGAGCGTGCGTGAAAGGGCCAGAACGGCAGCGGGGCTGAGGCTGTGGCTGGTGACACTATGCGCTGTCGATGGGGTGATAGGCCCAAACTCAAACGGTTTTTCGGAGTACAAGAGCGCGTCGACAAACACGACCTTTTCGGCCTCGGCAATCAGTAGCGCATGATCGACCGTCAACTGATAATCCGTCGACACTGACAGCCCTGGCACATCATTCATACGCGCCGCAAAGGCTGGCCCCAGCCCATCATCCCCCCGACCGGGGTTGCCGTATCCGATCAGGCGGATCAAGTGGCCCGTACCCGTTTGTCGAGAGTTTCACCGGCGGCATCCAGCAACTCCACCTCCAGCGGCATCTGCCCCAGCGCGTGGGTCGCGCAGGACAGGCACGGGTCATAGGCGCGGATCGCGACCTCCACATGGTTCAGCATGCCTTCGGTGATTTCCGGCTGGCCGGAGATATGTTTGACCGCCACGTCCTTGACCGCGCGGTTCATGCCTTCGTTGTTGTGGGTCGTGGACACGATCAAGTTGCAATAGGTCACCTGATCGTTCTCATCGACCTTGTAGTGATGAATCAGGTTGCCGCGCGGCGCCTCGATCACGCCAATGCCTTCCTCGCGCCGGTCGCCGGAGGCCTTCAGGTCCGTGCCTTGCAGGTCGGGGTCATTCAGCAGTTCCTCGATTTTCTCGACGCAATGCAATACCTCAATCATGCGCGCCCAGTGATTGGCGAGGATCGCATGGGTTTTGACGGCACCATTCGCCGCCATCAATTCATCCCGGGCCGCGTTGGCGAGCGGTGTGTCAATCAGGCTGACGGTGTTCATCCGGGCGAGCGGGCCAACTCGGTACCAGCCGGTTTCGGGGCCGATTTCCTTGACGAACGGAAATTTCATGTAGGACCAGGAACGCACATCCTCGACCAGTACCTCGTGATACTTGTCATAGGGCAGTTGATCAAAGATAGGTTGCCCTTCGGCATCAATCATGCGCAGGTTGCCGTGGTAGAGGTCCAAGGCGCCGTCACCTTCGCGCACCAGCGACATGTATTTTGACGGGAAGGCCGCGAAATTGCCGACCAGTTCGGCGTGTTCCAGCGTGTAATCCCGCGCCAGCGCTAGCGCGTCCTGCGCCCAATCCCGCATTTCAGCAACCGTCTTCAGGAAGTCATCGCGCGTCTCAATTGGCAGGTTGCGATTGATCCCGCCGGGGATGGCGGCGGTTCCGTGGATTTTCTTGCCCGCCGTTTCCTCGATAATGTCCTGCCCGAATTTGCGCATCATGATCGCGCGGCGGCCGAGTTCCGGCTTTTCGCGCAGCACCTCGAAGATGTTGCGCCGGTCAGCCGGGGCATCGAAACCGAACAGAAGATCGGGTGCTGCGAGGTGGAAGAAGTGCAAAACATGGCTTTGCATGACCTGCCCATAATGCATCAGGCGACGCATCTTCTCGGCGGTGGGTGGCAGTTGATCGACGCCGCAGATCACATCCATCGCCTTGGCGGCGGCCAGATGGTGGCTGACCGGGCAGATCCCACACAGGCGCTGTACGATCACCGGCACCTCCCACAGAAGACGCCCGTGGATGAAGCGTTCGAACCCGCGGAACTCCACGATATGCAGCCGCGCTTCATCCACCAGCCCATCCTTGTCGAGGTGGATCGTCACCTTACCGTGCCCTTCGACGCGGGTGACGGGTGAGATTTCGATCAGGCGTGGTTCAGCCATCCATGGCCCCCTTAGTCAAAGCGGATGTGTTCGCGTTCGAACCCCTGAAACTTGCCACTCAGCAGCCCTGCCAATGCCTCGTAGATGACGTCGCCCGTCGGGGCGCATCCGGGGATCTGGTAATCGATCTCGACCACTTCGGAACACGGGTAAACCTTATCGAGCAACAGCGGCAGGGCGGGATCATTCGGGATGATCTGTGTCTTGTTTTGTGTGAAGGGGCCTTTGATATAAGCCTCTTCCAGGCATTCGCGCAGCGGTTCATCCGAGTGCATGATAGCGTTGCGCATGGCAGGCAGCCCGCCCATGATCGCGCATTGCCCGATGCCGACAAGGATATCACAATTGCGGCGGAAATCCTGCAGGACATGCACGTTTTCCTCGTTGCAGCAGCCCCCTTCGATAATCCCAATATCGCAGCGGCGGGTGAAGCGTTTGATGTCGGTGAGGGGGGAGCGGTCGAATTCCACCAGCTTCATCAGCTCGATCAGCCGTTCGTCGATATCCAGCAGCGCCATGTGGCAGCCGAAACAGCCGGCAAGCGAGGCGGTGGCGATGCGGGCTTTGGGCAGGTCACTCATCGCGCTTCTTCTCAATGCTGTGGCCGATCAGGTGGTCGTCGTAATCGCGTTCGCCAATCGGTCGGGCAAAGCCTTCGCGTTTGCGGATGATACAGCCGACCGGGCACACCTCGGCGGATATGGCAAAGTCGGTGACTTCCGCATCGGTATGTTTCAGATCCGGGCCGTTCGCGGCGATATGGCGGTGAATGCCGCGCCCGACATAGCCAAAGATACCCTTGCCATCGACATCCTGCGACGCGCGCACGCAGCGCCCGCATGAGATGCAGCGGTTGTTGTCCAGTGCGATATCGGGATGCGAGGCATCGACGGGGCGGCAGGGTTCGAGATAGGGGAACTTCGTCGGTTCGGTCATGCCGAGGCGGTAAGCCATGGCCTGTAGCTCGCAATTGCCACTGGCCTCACAAATGGGGCACAGGTGGTTGCCCTCATTGAACAGCATCCCCACCAGATCACGGCGCAGTTTGTTGATGTGAGGTGTTTCGTTTTCGACGGTCAGCCCATCGCTGGCAGGTTCAGTACAGGCGGCGACGCTGCGCCCGCCCGCCTTGACCGTGCAGACCCGGCACCCGCCCTGATGACGCAAACCTTCGTGGTCGCAGAGGCGGGGGATATAGACGCCCGCTTCGTCCGCCGCCTCCATAATGGTCTGGCCCGGCTTGGCGGTTATTTCGACGCCATCGATCTGAAAGGTGAAGCCGCTCATTTGCTGAAATCCTTGTCATAGATCGAGGATCGGCGTTTGGCGAGGACGCGCGCGTCGCTGATGGCCGACTGGATGTCGAAAGTCGCGCGGATACGGTCCTTCGGCGGTTTGACCATGGCCGAATAAACGAGCGGGAAGTTTTCCAGCGTCGACAGGATCGGGTTGGGCGAGGTCATGCCCAGCCCGCAACGGCTGGTTTCGATGATCGTCGCTGACAGGTCCTTGAGGTAGGCGATGTCGGCGGGATTGGCGAGGCCCTGCCGGAACTTCGCCACCGCCTTTTGAAGGAAGACATTGCCGACCCGGCAGGGCGTGCAGTAGCCGCAGCTTTCATGCACGAAAAACGACATGTAGTATTCCACGATTTCGAGGATGTTGCGTTCGGGCGAAAAGACGACGATGGCACCGCCAGTGGCCAAATCGTCAAATGTCAGCTTCCGGTCAAATGTATCCCGGGCGATCATCGTGCCGCTTGGGCCACCGACGAGCACCGCGGCGGCGTCCTCTCCCCCCGCCATCTCCAGCAATTCGCGGACGGAAAGCCCGTAAGGCAGTTCATAGATGCCAGGATTTATGCAGTCGCCAGAAACGCTGAAGAGCTTTGTCCCATGGCTGCCCGCAGTCCCCATGTCGAAAAACCACTTGGCGCCGCAATCCAGAATGCGCGCGGCGTGACAGAAGGTTTCGACATTGTTCACCACGGTCGGAAAGCCCAGATAGCCGCAGGTGACGGGGAACGGGGGGCGCGTCTTAGGCTCACCCGGCAGTCCCTCGCAAGAGCTGATCAGCGCGCCCTCTTCGCCGCAGATATAGGCGCCAGCGCCCATCTGCAGCCGGATGTCAAAATCGAAACCGTCGGCGCCAAGAATGTCCTTGCCGAGAAGGCCCTTGGTGCGCCGTTCCGCCAGAACCTCTTCAATCAATTCGCGCAGATACACGTACTCGCCGCGCAGATAGAGGATACCCTCCTTCGCACCCACAGCCCCCGCCGCTATGGTCATGCCTTCGATCAACAGATGCGGGCGTTCGGTCAGCAGCACCCTGTCCTTGAACGTGCCCGGCTCACCCTCATCCGCATTGCAGATGATGAACTTGCGGTCCGCTTCGGCCTGCGCCGCAAACCGCCATTTCCGCCCGGTCGTGAACCCCGCACCGCCGCAACCGCGCAAACCACTCGCTTCGATCTGGTCGATGATCTGCGAAGGGGTCTGTTCAAGCGCCTTCTTTAGCCCTGCATCATCAGGAGCCGGCCCCAGCAGAACGGCCCCGGCATGTTTGATGTTATTCTTGACCATACGCCGCGCCCGTTCATGGGGCGTCAAGTCATCGAACCGGTGTGAAATGAGATCTTCGGGGCGCTTGCCCTCTTTCAATTTCTTCGCGATCTCACGCACCTTTTCGGGTGTGAGCGTGGTCAGAACCACATCATTGATCATCGCCGCCGGGGCCTGATCGCACATGCCGATACAAGGCGTGTATTCGAGCGAGAAGGCACCATCTGCCGATGTCTGGCCAATGGTGATCCCCAGTTCCTTTTCAAAGGTGGCCGCAACATCCGGTAGGCCGGCAAACCGGTCCACGATGTCATCACACAGGCGGATCGTGACCCGACCTTTCGGCTCAAGCGACAGGAAAGCATAGAAGCTTGCAACGCCTTCAACGGCGACCTCTGTCAAACCGGTTTTGGCGGCGACGGTCTTCATGGTCTGACGCGAAATGCAGCGGAACTGGTCCTGCACGTCACGCAGGATGTCCAGCATGCGGTGCGGATCGTTCTGATATTGCGCGCAGATCTGGGCAACGTGATCTTGCTGCGCGGGTGTTGCCTCGCTTTGTGGCATATCTCCACCGCATCCCTGGGTTACCGATGGTCGTAACCACATGGATACTGCAAAGCGGTGTGCGCCGGTTTGATATGTATCAATGCGCGGTGCCAGATTGTCGGTGTGATCATGCGGCATGCGCGAGGCGTAACCGACATGGCGACAGACCAGACAGATCAGACAGAGGCGATTGCATTCCTGCGCGCGCACGACAGCGCCGGACCTGCCAAAGCTTCGGAGGTGATCCAGACCCATTGTGCGCTGGTCTTTCTGCATGGCACCGAGGCGCTGAAGATCAAGCGCGCGGTCAAGTATGATTACCTGGATTTTTCTACCCTTGCCTTGCGTGAGGATATGTTGCGCCGCGAAATGGCACTGAACGCGGATGCGGCACCGGGGCTCTACCACGATGTGGCTGCCTTAACGCGTCAACCTGACGGTGGCATCGCATTTGGCGGCGACGGTGAGATTGTTGAGTGGGTTTTGCGGATGACGCGTTTCCCCAAATCAGCCGAGCTTTCATCCATGGCGAAGGCCGGGGAAATCGACACGCAGCTCTCTGAAGCTTTGGGAGAGGCCATCGCCCGGTATCATGCCAGTGCCGAAAGACGCCCCGAAGATGGCCGCGCGCTTATTGCCGAAATCATCGCAGAACTCGACCGGGTCATGAGCGACATGCATGCGCAGCTTGGTCCTGAGCGGATCAAGGCCTTTCTGCAAGGGTCGCGTGCAGCGCTTGATCGCGCGGATGCGCTTTTGCGGCGGCGATCAGAATTGGGGTTCGTCCGCCGCTGCCATGGGGACCTGCATTTGCGGAACATCATCATGTGGCAAGGCGTGCCGACGCCGTTTGATGCGCTGGAATTCGATGAAAGGTTGGGCACGTGTGATGTGCTTTATGACCTGGCCTTTTTGTTGATGGATCTGTCGCACCAGCACCTGAATGCGCAAGCGAATGGCGTTTTGAACGCCTATCTGTTCAATAGCGGCGCGGAGGAACACTATGCAGGTCTGGCTGCTTTGCCGCTTTATCTCGCGATCCGGGCGGGCATTCGGGCGATGGTCGATGTTCAGACGGCGGCGGTACAGGATTATCCGGCCGATCTGGTGGCCGACGCGCGCCTGTTTCTCGATCAGGCAAATGCGTTTCTGACACCGGCGCCGCCGCGATTGGTCGCGATAGGCGGGCTTTCCGGTAGTGGCAAAACCACCGTTGCCCGTGCCCTTGCCCCTGATATCGGCGCCTTTCCCGGCGCGGTCCATCTGCGCAGTGATCTGGAGCGTAAGGCTCACTTCGGTGTGCCGATAATCGAAAAGCTTCCCGCATCGGCCTATCGCCCTGAAGTCAGTGAAAAAATATACGACATCATGATCGCGAAAGCGCGGCGGACACTTGCCGCCGGGCATTCGGTGATACTGGATGCTGTATATGCCAAACCTGCGGAACGTGATGCTGTCGCGGCGTTTGCCGGTGCTGTGGGCTGTCCGTTTCACGGCCTCTGGCTGGATGCAGCAACGCCTTTGCGTGTCGAAAGAGTAGGCGCGCGCGGCCCCGATGCATCGGACGCTGATGCGGCCATTGCCCGCCAACAGGACGCCCTGCAGCTGGGTGAGATTGATTGGCTCAGGCTGGATGCCGGGAAAAGAGTGTCCGATCTGCTGATGGCGATCAGGCAAAGCCTAGGGCTGAACAATCTCGAAAGGCCAGATCAAGGGAATCATGATCAGCAGGATGCCGAGTGACATTAACGTCAGCGGCGCTCCGGCCCGGACAAAGTCAAGCAGCTTGTATTGGCCCGGACCGTAGACAAGCAGCAAAGCAGGCTCAAAAGGCGCCAGAAATGACAGCGAGGCTGACAGGGTGACCATGACTACGAATGGGCGCGCATCTGCACCTAACTGATCCGCGACCGCGATGGCCACTGGCAGTAATGTCAATGCCGCGGCGGCGTTCGACATGGGCTGGGTCAACAGAACGGTCAGAACACCGAGACCAAAAAGCACAGCCAAGGGGCCAAGGCCGCCGATACCGGCCACCATGGCCGCCGCCAGCCATGCGGCGGCACCAGAAACCTGCATCGCCAGGCCAAAGCTCGACATGCCCCCGATCAGGATCAGGATGCGCCAGCTGATCATGCCGAACACATCCTGCAAGGAAAACCGGCCAAACGACACGAGGCCCAAGACCGCGAGCAGAAGCGCTACTGAAAACGGCAAAAGGCCGGTGGCACCGGCGACGACCGCAAATATGAGCGCCAGCAATGTATAAATGCCCTCGCGCCGGGAGGGCGGCGCAGGCTCTGGTGGCATCAACATTGACAGGTCCGGATCGTCATCCAATGACGCGATACGGTCGCGCGACCCTTCAAGGAGCAGGATATCGCCCGTGCGTAACTGCATCCGGCTGATCAGCGCCGGGGCCGTTTGCCCGCTGCGGGACAGGGCGATGATCCGGACATCCGGCGCAAGTGTGGACCGCACCGCGCCAAGCGTTTGGCCCAGCCAACGTGCCCCCGGCATGAGGATGACTTCGGCGAGGATCTGCCCCTCCGATGACGGTTGCTCTGACGGCGTTTCATGGGTCAGTTCAAGCACCGGATCCTTTGCGATCTTGACCAGGGCATCGCGCTGGCCGCTGAGGATAATCCGATCTCCCGGGCGCAGCTTGCGGCGTGGATGGGCAGAGACGCGCCCGCCTTGTCGCCCCACGGCCAGCACTGTGATCCCATAAGTCTCAAGCGCCAGCTCTGCTACGGAACGGCCGATGCTGGCGGATTCATCCGTAACGATAAAGGTAGTCATAAAGGATCGTTCCACTCCATGCTCATCCTCCGTCCCCTGCGGTGCGCGGGGCAACAAAAATGGTGCAAGCAGTGTAAGCGCGGCAATCCCTGTGATGCTCACCACGAGGCTGACCCACAGGAACTCAAAGACCCCGAAAGGCGGCAGCCCCAGACGCGACAGCACGCCACTTGCCGCGAGGTTTGTTGATGTGCCAATCAACGTCGCCGAACCACCCATCATCGACGCAAACGCAACCGGCATCAAAAAACGGCCCGGATGTACCTTGATCCGGCGCGCCGTTTCGAGAACTACCGGGATCAGGACCGCAGTGGTGCTTGTGTTTGTGATCACGCTGGACATCGCGGCAGAAACAGCCATCAGCGCGGCCAGCATCCCCCGCGCGCTTGTGCCCGCCTGACGGCGCAGCGCTGCCGCCACTCTTGCAAGTAGGCCGGAATCCGTCAGTCGCCGGGACAGCACCATGACGCAAGCCAGCATGACCACGGTTTCGCTCGCAAAGCCCTCAAACGCGGCCTTTGCGCTTAGCACGCCGCTCGCCGCTAAGGCAGCCACCAGCAAAAGCGCGACCTGTTCAACCGGCAAAACTTCTTTCGCGAGGACGATCAACGCAGTCACCAACAGCAGTAGCACAAAGGCGATTTGTGCCGTCATGTTGGCATATCGCCCGACTGGTAAAGATAGTCGCGCGTCAATGGCACCGCATCGATCTGGCGCGAGAGCTGGAACTGAAAGACCAATTGCCGACCATAGCGAAATGTCACCTCGCAGGCGGCCAAGTAGAACCGCCACATTCGCACGAAACGTGCGTCATAGAGGGCCTGCACCTTGTCGACGTTCTGTTCAAACTGTGTGATCCAGTGCTGCAGGGTCTCTGCATAGTGCAAACGCAAGCATTCAAGATCCGCGACCCAGAGCCCTGATCGCTCAATTGCGCTGGCCACCTCTGACAAAGTTGGAATGTAGCCGCCTGGAAAGATGTATTTGGCAATCCAGGGATTTGTCGCATCAGGCCGGGCCATCCAGCCGATCGTGTGAATCAAGGCGATACCGTCGGGTTTCAGCCTGTCCTGGATCGCATCGAAGTAAGTGCGGTAATGCGGCAGGCCCACATGTTCAAACATGCCGACCGACACGATACGATCGAACTCCCCGGTGACATCGCGGTAGTCGCACAAGCGGTATGTCACCCGGTCATCCAGTCCGGCACGAGTGGCTTCGGCCTGCGCATAGGCATGTTGCTGTTCTGAAAGAGTAATACCAAGCACCTCAGCACCATAGTCGCGCGCGAGTGTGCGTGCCATCCCGCCCCAACCGCAACCGATATCCAGAACCCGCATGCCCGGTGTCAGCCGCAACTTGCAGGCGATATGGGTCTTTTTATTGATCTGTGCCTGCGCGAGTGTGTCGGTCGGGTCGCGAAAGTAACCACAAGAATACTGACGGTCCGGATCAAGAAACAGATCATAAAGTGCATCTGACAGATCATAGTGATGCGCCACATTCCTGCGTGCCCGCAGTGCCGCATTGTTCTGTGAGAACCGGCGCACAGCTGTGCGCAGGCGAGGCAGGGCACGTTGCCACCAGATCTGCGGCGCGTCATCGCGATTGGCAACAATCATGCCCAGCAGGCCCTGCAGGCTACCCTCTTCAATCACGAGGGTTCCGTTCATATACGCCTCACCCACGGCCAGGTCCGGTCGAAGTACAAGGTGCCGAACCGTCGCATTGTCCTTCAGTTGAACATGCAAAGCCGCACCGTGACCGTCGCCATAGGTCCGCGTCACACCGTCCGGAAGACTCAGCCGCAACTGACCGTGTTGCAGCAGGCGACGCAGCATCAGATCAAGTGCACTGTGCCACATCCCTTCGTCCTCTTTGGCGTGCCTGATGGCGGTGCGGCCCGCGCCACAAGCACAAAAGTACCGTTAACCCTCGGCTGCGCAGGTCTTGCAAACCATCGTATGCGGCACTGCTGCCAGCCGCGCATCTGAAATATCCTCGCCACATCTGGCACAAATACCATAGCTGCCATCTTCAATCCGTTTGAGCGCATAGTGCAAGAAGCGAAGCTCAGTCTCGTTTGCGCGGCCAAGCCGTTCCAGCACCTCATCATCCTCCAGATCAATCGCCTGATCCTCCAGATCAGCGGGCAGGAGTTGCTCCAGATCGTCGGAAATTCTCTGTATCCGACTGGTCAACTCCGCAATGCGATCCGTGATCTGCTGTCGATGCTTTGCAATATCCATCATCGGTCTCCGGTCGTTTTGCCCATCGTCAAGTCTGGCGCAGATGGCGCGCGCGGCATTGATCTAGATCAGTCCTCCTCTGCGCGCGGGCGGCACACTGCAGCCAACCAATGCCAGAGGAGACGCATGATGAACGACGCCAAAACCCTTGTGATGAACTTCGCCCAACTACGCCGCGGCGACGTGGAAACCGTTGGCGGCAAAAATGCGTCATTGGGAGAGATGATACATGCATTGACGCCAAAGGGCATTTTGGTGCCGCCGGGATTTGCCACGACGGCCGACGCGTTTCGCGACTACCTTTTGGCCAATGATCTCAACGACCGCATCGCCGCTGCACTTGATGCGTTGGCCGATGGACGGACCACACTTCAAAAGACGGGCCAGTTGATCCGCGACATGATCCTGGCCGGGGCCTGGCCCGAGGATACGCGCGCTGCCATTATCGCCGAGTATCAGGCCCTGTCAGAGGCGGCAGGTGAGCCCGATATCCCTGTCGCCGTCCGCTCAAGCGCGACGGCCGAGGATTTGCCCGATGCCAGTTTCGCCGGGCAGCAGGAAACCTTTCTCAACGTGATAGGCGAAAGCGCAGTGATGGATGCTTGCCGCCGGTGTTATGCCTCGCTTTTCACGGACCGGGCGATTTCCTACCGCCAGATTCAGGGGTTTTCGCACATGCAGGTCGCGCTGTCGGTAGGCGTGCAGCAAATGGTACGCGCCGATACCGGTGGGTCCGGGGTGATGTTTTCCATCGACACTGAATCCGGCTTTCCCGACGCCGTGTTGATCAATGCCGCATGGGGCTTGGGTGAAAACGTGGTCCAGGGGGCCGTGGACCCCGATGAATATGAGGTTTTCAAGCCTTTCCTCGCAGATGAGGGCAAGTCGCCAATTCTGGAGAAGAACCTCGGCGCGAAAGAGATCAAGATGATCCATGATCGCGACGGCACCCCGCGCAACGTGCCAACGTCAAAGGCCGAGCGTGCGGCATTTGTTTTGAGCGATGCGGAAATCCTGACGCTCGCGCGACAGGCAAAGGTGATCGAAGAACACTACGGCTGTGCCATGGACATGGAATGGGCGCGCGACGGCAAGACCGGCACGCTATACATCGTGCAGGCCCGGCCCGAAACGGTCCAATCACGCGCCGATGTGGGTGCCCTGAAATCTTACACCGTCACCGACCCGGGTGAGACGCTCGTCACCGGGTTGAGCGTGGGCAACGCCGCTGTCGCGGGCCGTGTCTGCATGATCGAACGGGCGGCTGATATCGACCGCTTTGTTGATGGATCGGTGCTGGTTACCTCGACCACCGACCCCGACTGGGTCCCGATCATGAAGCGGGCTGCGGCCATTGTCACCGATCACGGGGGGCGCACATCGCATGCGGCGATTGTCAGCCGCGAACTGGGGTTGCCTGCCGTTGTTGGCTGCGGACACGCCACGCATCTGCTGCATGACGGGCAGGACGTCACTGTGTCCTGCGCCGGGGGCGAAGAGGGCGTGATCACCGAAGGGATTTCGGAGATCAAGGTGCAAGAGGAAACGTTGGATGATCTGCCGCAGGTCAAAACCAGGATTATGCTGAACCTTGCCAACCCGTCTGCTGCCTTGCGTTGGTGGCGGCTGCCGGTTGATGGCGTGGGCCTGGCCCGGATGGAGTTTGTGATCAACAACGCAGTCCAGGTACATCCGATGGCACTGCTCAACTTCGAAAAGATCAGTGACGAGGACACGCGCGACAGGATCGAGGCGCTGACGGCAGGCTATGATCACAAGCCCGACTACTTCGTCGACCACCTTGCGCGCGGCCTCTCGCGGATTGCTGCCTTTTGTTATCCCAAGCCGGTTATCGTGCGGATGAGTGATTTCAAAACCAACGAATATGCGGACCTTCTGGGTGGGCGCGATTTTGAGCCGGATGAAGAAAACCCCATGATCGGGTTCCGGGGTGCGTCGCGCTACTACTCCGATCACTACCGAGATGGGTTTGCGCTGGAGTGTCAGGCGATTGCACGGCTGCGTGGACAGATGGGCTTTGACAACGTGATCATGATGATCCCCTTCTGCCGCACGCCAGAGGAGGCGGACAATGTTCTGGCGGTGATGAAAGAAAACGGGCTGGAACGCGGCAAGGACGGGCTGCAGGTCTATGTGATGTGCGAGATCCCCACGAATGTCGTGCGGGCCACCGAATTCGCCGAACGCTTTGACGGGTTTTCGATTGGATCGAATGACCTGACCCAGCTGACGCTTGGGATTGACCGGGATTCAGACGCGCTTGCCGGTCTTTTTCGCGAGGATGATCCGGCGGTGCTCTGGATGATCGAAAACGTGATCAAGGCGGCGCACAAGGCGGGCCGCAAGGTCGGTTTCTGTGGTCAGGCGCCCAGCAATGACCCCGCTTACGCGCAAACGCTGGTCAGTCTTGGCATCGACAGTATTTCCGTCACACCGGACAGTTTCGTCAGCGTGTTACGCAATGTGGCCAAGGCGGAATAGACGGTGCCGCGTTGACTTTCCTCAACCCACAACGGGCCGAGGCATTTAGGTTTGTCATCACCGGTCAGCCAAACGGAGGGCACAAATGGACAATTCCCAAGCCTACGAAGCCGCCAAAAGCCGCGTGGAAGCGAAGATGGGTTTCTACACCCATATCGCGGTCTATGCTGCCGTCATCACCTTTCTTGTCTTGATCGATCTTGTGACCTCTGCACAAAGCATCTGGTTTCACTGGCCATTGATCGGATGGGGGGTTGCGGTGGCCACTCATGCCCTTTTCGTCTTCATCGTTCCCAACCAATTCGGTGTGACTGAAGCGCGGATCGAAGATGAGATGAGAAGGCAGCAGGCGAAACGCTGAACGCGTATTGCGGACGCGGTAAGTGTGCTGTGCGATCAGACGCCGTCAGAGCACCTGCATCTGGCACTTGTCGAACCGTTCGGTGGCCGCTTGCAGATCACAAAGCGCCGTGCCTTCGGTGCTGACGGTTGCACTGGCGGTGGCGGTGCCCCATTGCAAGGCGGTTTCTGGCGCCTCGCGCCGTGCCAGCGACAGCACCATCGCGCCCAGGAATGCGTCGCCCGCGCCGATGGCGCTTTGAATGGCGACGGTCGGCGGGCGGCAAAACAGGCGTTGATCGGCGGATACAAGGACAGAGCCTTCGGCCCCGCGCCCTGTAACAACCATGCGGGTCACGCCGCGGTTGACCAGATCGGCGGCAAATCGTTCGTTGTCCGCAACGGTCGTCATTGGATAGCCCGCCGCCTCTGCCGCTTCACGTTGATCAAGGCGCAGCAGTGCCAGCGCCTCTGGTGGTTCGGCCATCAACCGCGTCAGTGGGGGACCGTAGGTATCAATGATCACTTGCGCGCCCGATCCGGCGGCGGCAGCGACAATCTGAGCCAGAAAGTCGTCGGGCAGGCCCGGTGCCATACTGCCACTGATCACCACAAACCCGTTCTGCGGCGCCGCCTCTGCGATAGTCGTCGCCAGCAGCTTGGCATCGGTGGGTGTCAATGGATGTCCCGGCACGCTGAACCGATATTGGGCACCATCGCGATCATCGGTGACCGCAAAGCTTTGCCGGGTCTCTCCGCTGACGCGGACGGGCAGGGTCGGAACATCCTCTGCCGCAAGAAGGTTGAGGAGTTGATCACCCATCGCACCGCCACATGCGATCAGCGCGGTGGCCGATCCACCCAGCTTGCAGATAGCGCGCGCCACGTTGACGCCGCCACCGCCTGGATCCATCCGGGGCGTGGTGCAGCGCAGCTTTGGCCCGGCCTCTACTGCCGCGACATGGGTCGCCAGATCCACCGCAGGGTTCAGCGTGATTGTCAGGATGTCCGCCTGTTTGGCCACGCTATTTCTTCTGCATCATGGTCAGACGCAGTACGGCCGCCAGAATGGCATGGCCCAGAACCGGGGCACGCGCGGTCCCGATAACCGCGTCACTGTCTCGGGTATCGGTTTCACGCAAGGTGCAATGCCAATGCCCGTCACGGTCGTTTGCACGACCGCGAATATGCACCGACCAGTTCGGATAGGCCTCGTCGGCGATCAGCATCGCATGATCTGCAGAACCGATTGTGTCAGCGGGCGGCAAACTCACTTGAGGCAGCAGGAACGCCAAAGCGTTGATGACCCCGTCAAAGTCGGCGACGCTCATATCCCGTTCGGTTTCCAGTTCCTTGATCAGGATATCCAACTCCGGGTCTTTCATGTCATCTCCTCCTTGATGCGTCGGCCTGCATCTTGGGTATCAGGCCAGTATCTCCCGCGGATTGATCTTCATCAATCCTTTACCGCCGAGGTGGCGTAGTCATGAAACGATCAAAACAGCAAAGGATACCGTCATGACACGTATGATCCATGTTTTTGAACGTACCACACATGAAGCCCATGAATGGGTCAATGATCTGGCCGGTCGCACCGGGTGGAGCAATGAACGCGAGGTTCTGCGCCTGTTGCGCACGGTTCTCGTCAACATCCGTGATCATCTGCCGGTCAATGAGATGGCACAATTCTCCGCACAGCTGCCGCTGATCCTGCGCGGGACGTTTTACGAAGGCTGGCAACCCAAAAAGACGCCCGTGCGCGAACGTCACGCGGCTGATTTCATTGCGGCCGTCGAGGCGCAGGTAGGCGAGGTTCTGGACTACCGTGGTGAAAGTGACATCAAGGCGGTGTTCAACGTCATAAACGCCCGTATTTCGCGTGGTGAGGTTGAGGATGTGCGGGCCTGCCTGCCGCAGGAACTGCGCGACATGTGGCCTGCGCCCTGAACCGGAGTGTAGCAAAGGGCCAGAGAAGATGCCCAAATACGAAAATCACGATGAATACATTGCCGATCACGATGCCCCGATTGCGGCGTTACTGACAGAATTGCGCACCTTCATTCACGCCGAACTTCGAGGAGCGTCCGAAAAGATGCGCTATGGCGTTCCGGTCTTTCTCAACAGGCATAACGTGCCAGTCCTGTATCTTTTCGGGTCATCAGATCATGTCAATTTCGGCTTTCTGCGCTTTGATGCTTTATCCGACCCGGACGCGGTATTGATTGGGTCCGGCAAGCCCAGCAAGCATATCGAAATCCGTCCGGGCAATCCGATTGACCACACCCTGCTGCGCGGTTTTATTGCCCAATGCGCCGATCTGGCGGCTTAGGCCGCGCGGGCCAGCACCCATGTTGCAGCCTCGGGCAGAATGCGGTCCATCAAGGTCTGAAATCCTCGTGCAATCGTGTCGGCACGATCATCAGTCAATGGTATGGCATCTGTGAAAACGCGGGTCCCCAGCACGCGCTGATCACGGTCGCGCAGTACCGTCAGTTCTAATGCAACGCGGGCCTCGAACCCACCCTGCGGCAGCACGGCGACGCCAAAGGCATCAATCCGTGTCAGTAGCACCGTATCCGGCACAGGCCCCGCGCCTTGCAGACCGACAAAACCGATCCGCTGCGCCGAAGCGAGCGAGCGGATCAGAACGGATTGCAGCATCTGTGGAACGGAGTCAGACCACGCTGCATCCGGCAGATACTGCACGGTCAAGGGATCCGCACTGATCAGGATACGGTCGGTGGACAGGGCGGCCGGTGCGGCAGGCATCAGGACAATAAGGCTGCGCGATGTGCGCCCGCCTTGGGGATCAAGTGAGACGGGCTGCAACTGGTAAATCTCACGCACGGGACCGGACGGGGCCAACAGATCAAGCGTGGAGCAACCGGGGAGCACAAGGGCACCAAGCGCGAAGTTACGGCGGGACAGGTGCATCGGCTTACCTCCGGTACTCAGGAACACGGTCATCCAGCAGAAAACCCGACGGGTCCTGCGCGATGCGGCGAATAAGATCGTTCAGCGCGGCGACCGCCACACGCGCCTCTGCCCCCAATTGACCGAAGTCGCGCATGCCCGGGGCTGCTGCGGCGATGGCGGCACGTGCTTCGGAAACACCATTGCGCAGATCGTCCATTATCCCCGGCACATCGGCGGTCACGGCATCGACGCTTGCGGCCAGATCCGTCAGCGCAGCCCGCGCATCTGCGAGCGCCGGACCGATATCCGTCGCCATCAGATCATCTGCGCTGGCAAATGCGCGATCCGCGCTTGCCAAAGCGGCGTCAGCATTCGCAAGCGTCGTCCGCAGGTTTTCGGCAAGCGGCGCAAAGTCTTCGACCAGAAACGTGTTGATCGTATCAATTGCGGCATTGGCCTGCGCGATAGCCGGAGCCAATTCGTCGAGGACGCTGTTTGCGTTTTCAAAAGTCTCGGTGACTGTCGCAAAACTGGTATCCGCGGCCTCCAACGTTGATTTCGCGGCATCACCGACGCCATCAAAGCCGTCGACAAAGCGCGTGACATCATCGGTGGCAGCGCGGAGTGTCGCCGAGATGTCAGAGAAATCGGTGAGCGCTTGATCCAGCCCCGCGGTCGCATCCTCCACGTTTTCAAGAATGCGGCGCACGTTGTCCTGGTTCTCTGGTCCGGTCAGGGTTTCAAGCTGCCTTATGATGTTGAAAGCGCCGTCGATCAGCTCTGGCGCGCTGTTGACCAGCGACTGGAACGACGATTGGCGCGACGGGATGATGGGCGGGCCATCCGGCTCGGGCGTCAAAAGTGCGGCACCGGGCGCGCCGCCTGCCAAGGCGATATAGGCCACCCCCGTGACACCTTGCGATTCAAGTTGTGCGATCGTGTCGACGGCGATGGGTGTGGTTGCGTCAATTTCTAGCGCCACATAGGCTCTGCTGGGGTCCCTTTCCCAGATACGAATGTCGGTCACACTGCCCACAGCAACGCCGTTGAACAGGACATCCGCGGACTCATCCAGGCCTGACACATTGTCGAAAAGCACGCCGTATTGCGCATATTGGCGGTCAATCTGGACACTCCCCAACCACAAAAAGAAGCCAAGACCACCCAGGATGCCAAGGATCGTGAACAACCCGATAATGATGAAATGGGCGCGGGTTTCCATCAGTTCATTTCCTTTTGCACAAGGGCTGCCCGCGCGCGCGGACCCTTGAAGTAGTCCTGCACCCACGGGTGATCGACATTCTGCATTTCCGCCATCGTCCCTGTCACAAGCACACGCCCCTCGGCCAGGACAGCTACGCGGTCACAGATCGCGTGCAAACTGTCAAGATCGTGGGTCACCAGAAACACCGTCAGCCCCAATGCCTTGCGCAATTGGGCGATCAGCGTGTCAAACGCGGCTGCCCCGATTGGATCCAAGCCTGCCGTTGGTTCGTCCAGAAACACGATTTCAGGGTCAAGCGCGATTGCGCGCGCAAATCCGGCCCGCTTGCGCATACCGCCAGACAGCTCTGACGGCATCTTGGTCAGCGCATCCTCTGGCAGACCCACCATACGTACCTTGATTGCGGCCAGCGACGCGCGCAGTTCATGCGGCAGGTCCAACTGTTCCCGCATTGGCGCCTCGACATTTTGCTGCACGTTGAGCGATGAAAAGAGCGCACCACCCTGAAACATGACCCCCCAGCGGCGGCGCAGACGCCGGTAATCCGCGACGCTTGTGTCGCGCACGCTTTCACCAAAGACGCTGATCTGCCCCGCACGCGGCTTGAGCAGCCCGACAACGGCCCGCAGCAACACGGATTTTCCGGTTCCGGATCCGCCGACGATGCCGATAATCTCGCCGCGTTCAACGTCCAGGTCGAGGCCGTTATGCACAATCTGCTTGCCAAAGCCGGTCACAAGACCGCGCACACTGATGATGGGCTCGGTCACTATCAGACCCCCACCATGGCAAAGAAGACGGAAAAGACCGCATCCGCCGCGATCACCAGAAAGATCGCCTGAACGACAGAGGTCGAGGTCAGGCGCCCCAGAGATTCCACGTCGCCCTTGACTTGCATGCCCTGAAAGCACCCCACCAATCCGATGATCAGCGCAAAGAACGGCGCCTTGATCAATCCAACGCCAAAGTGCCAGACATCGGTATTGCTGACGAGCCGCGCCTGGAACACACCGGGCGAGACCCCGAGTTCGATCCACGACATGATTGCCCCGCCGAACAGCCCGGCAAAATTCGCAATGATCCCAAGAACAGGCAGCATCAGGATCAGCGCGATCACACGCGGGGCGACCAGCACCTCGACCGGATCAAGGCCCAAGGTGCGCATCGCATCGATCTCTTCGCGCATTTTCATTGAGCCGATGGCGGCAGTGAAGGCCGACCCGGATCGACCCGCCACGATAATCGCCGTCAGCAATATGCCCAGCTCACGCAGTATCGAGATAGCAATCAGGTCCACCACGAACACTTCTGCCCCGAACTGGCGCAGCTGCGCGGCCCCCTGAAACGCCAGCACAACACCGATCAGGAAGGCCATCAGTGACACGATGGGCACGGCGTTCAGCCCGACCTGCTGCATGTGGTGTGCAATCGCGGTCCAGCGAATACGCCCGGGCCTGAGTATGAGCCCGGCGATGATCACCACCACCTGTCCCAGAAACCCAACCATGGCGAGCACGTCCTGAACTGCGGCAACGGTGCGGCGGCCAAAATGATCCAGCCAAGTCGCCACGGACCATGATGATTTCTGGGCCATCTCTGGCCCCGGCAGACAGTCGCGCAAAGTGGCGAGCAAATCGGCCTGCATCGGCTTGGCGCCGACAATCTGCGGGGTGATCCCGGCCGCTTGCATCTGTTGTTCCAGCCTGATGACGACCCACGCGCCCGCCGTGTCGAACCGGGCGACCTTGCTCAGGTCAATGACCTGGCCCGTTCCCTGTGGCGCGCCAAGGGCACCAACCGTTCCGATCAACAGATCACCCTGCAGCACGAAGACCCCGTCGGTCAGGGTCATCTGTGGCGCAATCATCTGGCCGTGCTGGGATGCAGTCTGCTCTGTCATATCAATGTCTTACGTGCCCGCGTATGCGCGCTGTTTGATCAAGGTCAATATCACGGCTTTGACAAACATCAATCTGACCGCAGTGCCGGCGGCTAGGGTGGCGGCACACACAGACTGCCAAAGAAGAGAGGTTTGATATGAGACTTGGGCTAATTGCTGCGCTGTTCCTGATCGCTGGCTGCGCTGAGACCGACCGCTATCCTATCAGCGGTGAAGAATGCGGCCCCGATGATCCGGTGCTTACGCTTGATGCGGCGAATTGCACCGTGCCCAATGTTGGCTAGGTGACTTGCAACCCATATCGCTGATCGCTCTTGGGGCGCTGTTTCTAGGCGGTCTGGTGGCGGACCTCGTGTCGCGCAGAACAGGGTTGCCCCGGGTGACCCTGCTTTTGCTGATTGGGCTGGCGGCCGGGGCGTCCGGTTTCGACATCATCCCGATAGAGTTGCAGGGTTGGTATGACGGCCTGTCCGTCATCGCCCTGACCATGGTTGCATTCTTGCTGGGCAGCGCATTGCATCGCGACGATCTGCGCCAACATGGCCGGGCGATCCTTGCCCTGTCACTGGCGATTGTGCTGGGAACGTTGGTACTTGTCAGTGCTGGTCTTGCTGCTTTGGGCGTCCCGGTGGGGCTTGCCCTGATCTTGGCGGCAATTGCCACTGCAACGGCCCCGGCGGCCACGACCGATGCAATCGACCAATCCGGCATTGAGAACGGCTTTACCCAGACCGTGCGTGGCATCGTGGCCATTGACGATGTCTGGGGCTTGCTGGGGTTCAGCCTGATCCTGGTGATCGCGGCACAATTGAACGGGCAGGACAATCCGTCAGATCTGGCGCATGCCTTCTGGGAGGTGGGCGGCGCTATCGCTTTGGGTCTCGTTATCGGTGGACCGGCGGCATTGCTGACGGGGCGGTTGCGCGATGGCGAACCACTGCAGATCGAGGCGCTGAGCCTCGTTTTCTTGTCAGCGGGCATGTCAATGTGGTTGGAAGTTTCATTTCTGATCACCGGCATGGTGGTCGGTGCCGTTATCGTAAACCTTGCTTCGCATCATCGCCGCGCGTTTCACGAAATCGCCCATATCCGCTGGCCCTTTATCGTTCTGTTTTTCATCCTGGCGGGCAGTGCGCTTGAGGTTGGCGCGGCGATGACGCTGGGCTTCATAGGACTAGCGTTTGTAGTTCTGCGCAGCCTCGCACGCATCCTGGGCAGTGTCATTGGTGGCCGCTTGGTTGGCCTGCCTATGACGGAGGGGGTGTGGTACGGGATCGCGCTTTTGCCGCAGGCGGGTGTCGCAATCGGCATGGCATTGATCGCCGCACAACGCTTTCCGCTTTGGGCGAACGAAATCATTGCTCTCACAATTGGCACGACGGTCGTGTTTGAGATCTTGGGTCCGGCCGCGACGCTTCTAGCCGTCCGGCGCATGCAGGACAGGCCCTGACGCTACCATGCGCGCGTCTTTTCAGCGGTCTCCCCACCATGCAGATAACCGATCAGGCTTGCCAGTGTCACAACGCCGACAAGCGCGTGGTCCTTGACGACCAAAAACTTGCGGTTACCCGTCTGTGCGATCCGGGTCATCAGCGCTTGCAAAGGCAGGTCAGGCGGGATCACAGCGGCATCCTCAAGCCCGACAAAGATGTCACCCACCAGTGTGTTGTTCCAATTGTCGCGATCAATGGCTGCGAGCATCCGCTTGTCGATCTGGCCAATCAGCACCCCGTCTGCCACGACAGGTGCGAAACTGATCCGGTGTTTCAGCAAGACCTGATTGACAAATTCCGACAACGTCAGGTCGGGTGAGACGATGATCGGCTCTCGGATCATGACATCTGCCACCACATGCCCGGCAAATCGGCTTTGCATCAGCTGCGACTGATAGGCGGATCGTGCTGCGGCCAGAACGAACACGCCGATCAGGATGTACCAGAAGCCCCCTACAAAGCCTGCCTGAAAGACCAAGAGCAGGCCTAACGCGACAAGCACATAACCAAAAACCTCGCCCGCGCGCGAGGCGACCCTTGTGGCCCGCAACAGGTCACCGTGACGATGCCACAGTGCGGCCCGCAGGATGCGACCACCATCCATCGGAAAGGCTGGCACCATGTTGAAGCCCGCGATGATCAGGTTGATCGTCGCCAGATAGCTCAGCACCATGACAAACGCGGCAGGCGCTGCGACCAGCCGCAGCACGCCGGCACAGAAAAGCAGCGACACACCCAAGACAACGCTCAGCACCGGTCCGGCAATGGCGATCCAGAACTCGGCCTTCGCCGTGGGCGGTTCGCTTTCCAGTTCAGCAACACCACCAAACAGAAAAAGCGTGATCGCCCGGATACGGACGCCAAAATGCCGCGCAACAAATGAATGCGCCAGTTCGTGCAAGAGCAATGAGCCGAAAAAACCCAGCATCGCGACGATGGCCAGCACCAAGTAGGCCGCCCCCGTCAGACCGGGCAAGGTCATGGGGAAATACTCGCTGGCTAGCGTCCAGGTGACCAGCCCTGCAATCAGGAACCAGCTTGGGTCCAATCTGATTTCGAACCCATCCAGATCGAACAAACGTGTCGCATTCGAAATCATCGCGTCCGCCTCTCGCTGCTGTGAGTCTAACAAGCGGTCGATGCCCTGGGATTGAGGAAGATCAAATCGGATTGACGCCGATCACCGACGCGCTGGCAGAGGATTCTTGGCGCGCCATCGGCGTTTGGGATCAGGCCATGTCAGGCCGCATCAGGTTCTACGATCCGCTTGCCCGTCGCATCGAAAAACACGGCTTTTTCCACGGCGAAATCAAGGGTGATTGGGTCACCGCGCGTAAACTCCTGCTGGCCGACCAACCGGACCGTCAGATGCTCCGGCGCACCGACATCAACGATGACATGCGTATCGGTGCCAAGCCGTTCGTGATGCAGAACCTTGCCTGACAACGGTCCATCGTCTGCGATGAACAGGTGTTCGGGCCGCACTCCAACGCATGCCGCCTCGGCACTGGGCAGCAGATCGCGGTCGATAAAATTCATTGCGGGCGACCCGATAAAGCCTGCCACAAAGCGGTTGTTGGGCTTGTTGTAAAGCTCAAGAGGTGCGCCGACCTGCTCGATCCGGCCCTGTCGCATCACCACGATCCGGTCGGCAAGTGTCATCGCCTCGGTCTGGTCATGGGTGACGTAAAGGATTGGTGTATGAAGGGTGCGATGCAGATCGGCGATTTCGATCCGCGTGTTCATGCGCAGACCCGCATCAAGGTTTGAGAGTGGTTCATCAAACAGAAACATCCGCGGTTGCCGGACCAGCGCGCGTCCCAAAGCCACACGCTGGCGCTGTCCACCAGATAATTCAGATGGTTTACGACCAAGATAGTCGGTCAGCGACAGGGCGCGGGCCGTTTCGGTGATCCGGTTGCGGATCTCCTCTCGCGAGAGGCCCGCAAGATCCAACGCGAATTCAAGGTTCTTGTAAACCGTCAGATGCGGATAAAGCGCATAGGATTGGAACACCATCGCCACGCCGCGCTGTGCAGGCGACATTTCGTTCACGATCTCATCAAACAGGACGATTTCGCCCGCATCAGGCATTTCGAGCCCGGCGATGACGCGCAAAAGCGTGGTCTTCCCACAACCTGACGGGCCCACGATGACGATGAACTCTCCCTTGGCGACGGTTAGGTTCACATCACGCAGGACATGATTATCGCCATATGATTTCTGGATGTCGGTCAGGCGCAAAGCGATTTGCGATGCATTGGCTTCCGCGCCGGTCATTTCACGGCCAGCACAGCCTGTTCGGCATGGTGCATCACCTTTTGGGACACGCTGCCCACCACAGCGCCCCGCACCAGTCCCAAGCCGCGCGATCCCATCACAATCATGTCGACCATCTGATCATTCGCGACTGCCAGGATCTCGTCAGCATAATCACCGCTGCGCACCACTGTTTGCACCGCTTCAAGCCCCAATTCCTCGGCATGGTTCTTGGCGTGGGCCACCAATTGATCACCAACCGATGATATGACACGCAGTGTCCCGGCTGCATCAGCGCTTGCTGAAAAAAGATCATAGGCCCGGCCCGAAGCGAAGGTGACACCGGGTGAAATGGCCTTGTGCGCCTCTTGCACCATGTGTTCGGCATGGGCCATGCGCACCAGTTCCGCAGCCGGGCGGCCATGCATCAGGACATGCACGACAACCAGCGACGCGTCGCATTTCGCGCAAAGCTCCACCGCGAGATCAAGCGCGCGTTGCGCGTTATCCGATCCGTCATAAGCCGCCAGTATCTTTTTGATCATCAGATGCTCCTGTCATTGAATGAGTTATGACAAGGCTATCAGTGACCTCGCAGGCACGATTGATCCGGATCAATCGACAGAGCCCCTTGCGGTCTGGCTGCGCAGATAATCGGCCAGATCATCAAAACTGCGCATCTGGTCATAATCCGCTTCGGGCATCGGCAATGACAGTGCCTTACCCAACGCCGTGATCAGGGTCATGAAATCCATTGAATCGATATCGAATTCGTCGCGCAAGTCCGCCTGGGGATCGACCTCATCAAAAGGAATGTCCGGGGCGATTTGCCCAAGATGTTTGACCAAAAGGTGGTGGATGGGATCATCTGTCATAGCTGCTCCGGATGTTGCAGGTTCTTGATGATGGCGCGCAGGAACTTGGCACCATTGTGCCCGTCGCTGACGCGATGATCAGCGGCCAGGGTGATCTGGGCAAGGCGGCGTGGCTGCACAGAGTCTCCTACGACGGCGGGCTGCAGGCTGGGCGAGCCGATACCGACGATGGCGACCTGCGGCGGAAAGATCACACCTGTGATCCCTGAAACGCCACGATCACCCAGACTGCTGAGCGTGACGGTCGGATCGGACAACTCGCGCGCCCGGAAACGGCCCTCGCGGACGCGCTGGACGAGATCGCGCAGGCGGTCCATGAGCTGCGCAATCTCACCATCAGTTGCATCATGCAACGCTGGCGCCACCAACCCGCCGCCACGCAGATTGATCGCCATGCCAACATGCACTGCCTGACCAGGGTTAAAGCGGCCATCCTCGAAATGACCGTTGAAATCGGGGTGTTTCTGCGCCGCCTTCGCCAGCGCCCGAACATAAAGGACGCTCAGTGCCAGCCGGGCGTCGGGGGCTTTATCAGCGTTGTAGGTGGCAATGAAATCCTCGGCGCGGGTCAGATCGACGCTATCGGACAGGTAATAATGCGGGATTTCACGCTTGGATCGGGTCATCGCCGCCGCAATCGCCTGCCGCATCGCCGAAAGCGGTTCGGCGGACGGCGCAACTACATCATCCGGGATATCGGCCAGCGAGATAATCCTGTCCGCCCCCAGCCTCGTCAGATCGAAGCCGCTGCGGGCGGCACGGCGGCGCGCGGCGGGGCTGACCCGCTGACGGGCACCGCTGGCCAGCTCAGGGGGCGGCGCTGCTGGTGGCGCAGGTGTTGGCCCGGGGTCCTCTGGCATTGGCGGCGGCATGTCCGGGTCGGCCGGTTGTGGGGCCTCTTGCGGTGGCGGTGCAGGTGCGGGATCGGCGGGTTGCGGCATGTCAGGCTTTTCCGGCTCACCCGCGCTGCGGATCTCGGCAATGGGCGTTCCGACCGGAACCTTTGTGCCGAGCGGGACGAGCCACTGGTCCAGTACACCTTCCTCAAACACTTCGATTTCGATGGCGCCCTTCTGAGTTTCGACGGCCGCAATGATATCGCCGCGATGCACCGGATCACCCGGGCCGACCAATTGTTCAACCAATGTCCCGTCCTCCATATCTGCACCAAGCGACGGCATCAGAAACTGTGTCATGGCTTTTGCTCCATAACCCGTTTGACTGCGCCCACGATGGTTGAAACCTGCGGAATGGCGGCCTGTTCAAGATGCGCGGCATAAGGGATCGGAACTTCAGCACTGCAGACCCGCGCAAGCGGCGCGTCAAGGTCGTAAAAGCAATCCTCGGCCAGTTGCATCCCGATTTCAGCGGCAAGACTGCCAGTGCGCCATCCTTCATCAACGACCATCGCCCGGTGGGTGCGCGCCACCGATGCCTTGATCGTATCCATGTCAAGCGGGCGCAGACTGCGCAGGTCGATCACCTCTGCCGCGATGTCGTCCTTGGCCAATGCCGCTGCCGCATCCAGCGTCTTGAAGAGAGAGCCGCCATAGGTGATGAGCGTGATATCTGTCCCTTCGCGCCGGATAACCGCGCGATCAATATCAACCGGTCCGGCATTTTCGGCCAGGGTGCCGGATCGATTGTAAAGCATCACATTCTCGAAGATCAGCACCGGGTCGGGGTCCTGCAAAGCGGTCCAGAGCATACCGCGCGCGTCTTCCAGCGTGGCTGGCGCCAATACCCGCAGACCCGGAATATGCGCATACCACCCTTCAAGCGAATGCGAATGCTGCGCGGCCAATTGTTTGCCAGCACCCGTGGCCATCCGGATTACAACCGGCACGCCGAACTGATTGTTCGACATATGCCTGAGCGTGGCGGCTGTATTCATGATCTGATCAAGCGCCAGGAGCGAGAAATTGACCGTCATGACCTCGACAATCGGACGCATGCCCGCGATGGCCGCACCAATTCCGGCCCCCGTAAAGCCTGATTCCGAAAGCGGCGTGTCGCGAATGCGTGCCGGGCCGAATTGATCAAGTAGGCCCTTGCTGACGGCATAGCAGCCACCGTAATGACCCACATCCTCACCCATGAGGAAGACACGCTCATCGCGCTGCATCGCGTCCGTGATCGCGGCTTTGACCGCTTCCCGGTAAGTGGTTTCCACCATCTTGCCGGGGGCAGGGATTTCAGGTGGGGCAGGGCGCTCGGGCGACATGACGTATTGGGAGAGCGTCTCCAGCGGCTCATCAGCGCCTGCTTCGGCAAAGGCTTTGGCTTCCGCGATCTCGGTCGCAATCTCGGATCGCAGCACGGCGACGTCGTTTTCATGCAATAGCCCGCTTTGCATGGCCCAGTTCTGAAACCGGACGATGGGCCCTTTTTCGCGCCATTCGGCCACTTCATCCTTGGGCCGGTAAAGCTGTGCATCAAACATCGAATGCGCGCGAAAACGATAGGTGCGGCATTCAAGAAAATGTGGCTTGCCGGTCTCGGCAATGGATTGCAAGGCGCGGCGCGCGGCGGCTTCCACGGCGACCACATCCATACCATCGACCACCTCGGCGGTGATCGCATAACTGCGGGCTTTGGCCGCGATATCCACTTCAGCTTCGGTCAGATCGAGCCGTGTGCCCATGGCGTAGCCATTGTTTTCGCATACAAAAAGCACCGGCAGACCCCAGAGCGCCGCAAGGTTCAGACTTTCATGAAACTCGCCCTCGGCCACCGCACCTTCGCCAAAGAAACAGGCGGTGGTTGCACCGGTCTCCTGCATCCTGTCCGCCAGTGCGAGGCCAACGGCCAACGGCAGCCCGCCTCCCACAATCGCATTGCCGCCATAGAAATGGGTCTTGGCATCGAAAAGATGCATCGACCCGCCGCGCCCTCCGGCACAACCGTTTGTCTTGCCGTACATCTCTGCCAGCACCGCACCCATCGGCACGCCACGGGCCAGCGCATGACCATGCTCCCGATAGGTGGCCACCAGCCTGTCCTTTTCCTCTAGAAGGGGGATGATCCCGGCGGCGATTGCCTCTTCCCCGTCATAAAGGTGCAGAAAGCCGCGGATCTTCTGCTGCGTGTAGCTTTCGGCGCATGTCTCTTCAAACATGCGAATGCGCATCATCATATGCAGCAGATCGCGGACATGGGCAGTATCAAGGCGGGGTTTGGTGCGGGTGACTGTCATTGTTCATCACTTTCAAGCGTCGAGATATCGCCTTCGGGCAGCCCCAGTTCACGCGCCTTCAGTAGGCGGCGCATGATCTTGCCGCTGCGGGTTTTGGGCAGGTTTTGACGAAAGGCGATTTCCTTGGGCGCGACGGCGGGGCCAAGGCGTTTGCGAGCATGGCCCATCAGGTCAAGGCGCAAATCCTCTGACGCATCGAAACCAGGTTTCAGGGCGACATAGGCTTTGACGATCTGGCCCGCCGTCTCATCTGGCAGGCCGATCACACCGACCTCTGCCACCGCGTCGTGCTCCATCAGCGCGCTTTCGACCTCAAACGGGCCGATCAGATGTCCCGCGCTTTTGATCAGATCATCGGCACGGCCCACGAACCAAAAGTATCCATCTTCGTCGCGCATCGCCAGATCACCGCTCAGATACCACCCACCCTTGAAGCATTTCTGATAGCGCGCTTCTTCATGCAGATAGCCGCGCATCATCGACGGCCAGCCGGGGCGCAAGGCCAGTTCCCCGATGGTCATGGGCGCCATCTGTTCGGTCACGGTGTCACCCGATACGTCAACAATGCCCGCTGTGATACCGGGCAGGGGTTTGCCCATCGCACCGGGTTTCACATCCATGGCGGCATAATTCGCAATCATGATGCCGCCGGTTTCGGTCTGCCACCAATTATCGTGAAACGGCATGCCAAAGGTCTCATTGCCCCAGATCACGGCTTCGGGGTTTAAGGGCTCACCCACGCTGGCCATAAAGCGCAGATCCCGAAAGACGCGGTCGCCAATCGCATCCGCACCCGCCTTCATCAGCATGCGAATGGCGGTGGGGGCGGTATACCAGACATTGACCTTTTCAGCCGCCAGGATGTCGTACCACCGGGCCACGTCAAACTCTGCCTCGTCCACAATCATCGTGGCGCGGTTCGTCAAGGGCGCGACAATGCCGTAAGACGTGCCGGTCACCCATCCGGGATCAGCCGTGCACCAGTAGATATCGCCCGGCCGCAGATCAAGCGCGAGCCGCCCCGTTGTGTCATGTGCAACAACAGCTTGATGCACATGCACGACGCCCTTGGGCTTGCCCGTCGTGCCAGAGGTAAAATGCAGCAGGGCAGGGTCTTCGGGGCCCGTTTGGGCGGTCTCAAATGCATCATCTGCGGCATCCATGAGGGGGCCAAGATGCGTTGTCGCATCAAGTGCGCCATCAATTGTGAACACCTCTTTCAGCGTGTCGATACTGTCGCGAATGCTCGCAACCTTGCGTTTATAAAGTCGGGTGGCTGTCACCAGCGCATTGGCCCCACCGATCTGCATGCGCGCCTGAATCGGTTCGGGACCAAAGGCAGAGAAAAGCGGGCAGAAAACGCAACCGGCCTTTAACGTGCCAAGGGCCGCGATGTAGAGCTCCGGCACGCGGCCCAGCAGACCGTAGACCTTGTCACCAGGCTCTAACCCGCGGGCGCGTAGCACATTGGCAAAGCGGTTGGCCTGCGTCTGCAGGTCCGCATAGCTGTAATCGGTTCGCGCGCCCGACTTGGCGATCCAGCCCAAAGCAATCTGGTCGCCATGCCCTGCGGCCACATGGCGATCAATTGCTTCATGCGCAATGTTCAGATGCCCGTCGGGCAACCCATCCAGCTGGGCTTGCGCCGCGCTCCAGTCAAAGCTTTCCCGCATCGCATCGTAGTCAGGCATGTTGGCCTGGACCTGAGGCTTGATGATTGCTGCCTTGGTCATCCGCTCCTCCACAAAATGCAGCGTCGCGTCCCGTGCACCTCCCTGCAGGATCGCGACGTGCCTTACGTGCATCCTGCCACGCCGCGCCGTGGCCCAATTGAGCAATGTCAATCACCGTAGCAACAGGATCGCCGAAGATCGGCTGCAACATGCAAGCCTTCCGAAAAGGACCCCACCGATGGACCCCAACGCATTCCCGCCAAATGATCTCAGCGACAATCCAACCGGCTGCTGCCCCCGGTTCAATCCGGTGGGCTGGGACAACCAGCACCTGCATTTCGAGGATAAAAAGTTCCTTCGCGCCACAACCCGGGCCGCCATGCATATTCCGTGGAACATGGGACAGGTCTTTACCCGGGTGCAGGGCCATATTGAGGAGGTGGATGCTGTCGATCCAAGCCGAGAAATCGTATTGAGCCGCGATGTCTCTGCCTGGGAGGCCGAACATTTCTTTGCCGTCGATAAGGATGTGCCAGGTGAAGAAATGACCACGCTTTCTGGCGATTTCATCACCCGAGTGTTTGAGGGCCCGTACCGGCGTGCCAAGGACTTCGCCCACGACATGGAAATCGCGGCAAAGGCGTTGGGGAAGACCGCGAAGTCAGTGTATTTCTTCTACACGACCTGCCCGAAATGCGCGAAAACCTATGGTGAAAACTATATGGTGGGCGTCGTTGAGATCTGATTATCGCAAGCGCGGAATAGCATTAGAACATTTAGCATAATAAAGATATTCGGCTATGCAGGTGTAGCTGCAAAGCGATAATGTCACCCATGAGCAAAGCAGAAGTGTCACTCTCCTCGCAAAAC
>NZ_JAXBMB010000012.1:0-110145 GCF_033963905.1 Cognatiyoonia sp. IB215182 | reverse complement strand
CATGTAGATTCTCCAGTTTCATAAACACCGTATCTCGGCGTCCACGAAACCGGCAGCAGGCCACATATTGTGGTGAAGGTTTTGGCAACTCTGATGACAGTTCTGGTGCGGCCCCGAACAGCTCCTTTTGACGGTCGCTATCGAGGCCACGCACCAGTGTACCGGTAAAATCAGAACGACCAGGACACGCCTGCGCTCAGTGTTGGTCCCGCGCCGCCGTCGCCAAATTCTTGGCCAAGGCTGACATTGAAGTTGCCTGCCTCACCAAAGGCTGTTTCGTAGCCAAATTCGACCCCGGCGCCGGCGAAGTCCGAGGCCGTGGTCGCAAGCGATGCGCTTGAGCCGAAGACTGTTACATCAACCATGTCGTCCCCGCCCATCGTTCGCGAAATGGCGGTCAACTCACCGGTCAGTGTGCCAGCATCACCGATCGCGTAAGCCGCTTCAACGCCTAGCACGAATTCGGTCGTATCTACGACATAGTCATCGACCGTCGCATCAGCGCTTGAACCGGATTCCTCGTACCCATCAACATTGAGACTGGTGTAGCGCACATTGCCGAACCCGGTCATGGCCAGCGTGTCTCCAAGCGCAAATTCACGCGACACGCCTGCATGAACCGTCGTGAACACACTGTCGATGCTCGCATCCGCATTGTCGCTGCCGCTGATCTCGCGGCTGTTGTCGGTCGCGATGATGCCAGCCCCGACACCCCCTTCGATGGAGAAACCGCCAGCCTGATGCCCGACCGTTATGCCGCCAAAGTAGCCCGTGCTGTCAAACGAGTTGGGGCCTGATGACCCGTCCGTGATGAACAAGCCGCCGCCGATGGACAGGCCCAGACCAGTGGCCGTTTGCCCGCCATAGCCGAATGTGGCGTCGAGCGTGGATGTATCAACATCATTCGCACCGTCAGTGCCCTCGAAGCTCGTTGTCGATAAGTTGCCCGACACGAATGGGCGCATGCCGCCACCATCTTGCTTGTATGAAAGGGTGTTGCGCGAGGCTTCAACGCCACCACCGACAGGCAAGCCCGCGCTCAGACCATCAAGCAGACCGCCGACATTCGCGACTGTCAGCCCCATCATATCGATGTCAGCCGCGTTCACCGAGGCATAGACAGGCGCTGCACCGCCTTCGTCCTCCACAAACCACGCAAGGCTATCATTGGCCACTTCGGCGGTGAAAACACCCGCTGCTGTGTCACGATCTTCGAAGGTGAATACCGCGCCGGAGCCGTCTGCAAAGAGGTCGACATTCTGCTCCGAGACACTGATCAGCCCGTTCACTTCGTCGTCGGTGTCAAGGTTGATCGTGCCAGTACCGCCGTCGATATAAATCGCATACATGTCGGCGTCTGGGTCGTCAGATGTAACAGAGATTGTACCAACATTGATGATCTCTCCACTTAACGTCCCGACGTACAGACCGTAAACATCGTTCACATCGACATCGGTATTGTTTGCCACTGCAACGGTAATCGTCCCGGTGTTGCTGAATGAACCGGTGAGCGTGTCAATAGAAGCTCCAGAAGCAGCGATATAGCTCGCGCTTCCTTCATTTGACGCGGTGACAGAGATTGTGCCGCTGTTTTCAACCGTACCATCTGCGGCAATCGCATCAATGCCCAGGCCAATTGCGGTTATGCCCTCATCGGTGGAGGCGGTACGTGCCGTGACGGTGACTGCGCCGGAGTTGGTCAATTGGCCAGTGACGCTACCATCCACTTCGACGCCTACTGCTTCGACCTCATCTTCAGTGCTCTCTGCCAACACACTGATTGTACCAGTATTCGCGAAGGCACCAGACACATCATCTCCCAGCCGCACGCCAGTCGCAGTCGCATCGGTCAACCCAATCGCGGTCGCTGACACTGTACCAGAGTTGGTGAAACTCCCAGAAGTTATGTCATCAATTTCGATGCCGTCTGCGACGGCGTAGTAAGATACCGCCTCTTTGTAGGCCGAAATCGTGCCAGAATTTTCAAAGGTACCGATCAGGTTGCCATCAATCGACACACCGCTCGCTGTACCCTCATTTTCTCCTGAGATACCCACGGCGCTAATGGTCCCCGTGTTGCGCATGAGCGCACCTGCCGCGATGTCGCCATCTAGAAGAACGCCAGTTGCATCGGCACTTTCAGATGCCGACATAGCCATGACCATGATGGTACCTGAGTTCAAAAGCTGACCGCTATCGGCCAGGCCACCACCGACCGAAAGACCGGTTGCTTCCGCGTCACTGTTCTCATTGCTGGCGATCACGGAGATGGTGCCCGAGTTGGCTATCTCGCCCGCAACACTCCCGGAAATGTCGATACCAATAGCCGTTGCATGGGTATCTGTCGCGGATGCATCCGCGATGATGACACCCGTGTTTGTGAAACTTGTTCCCGCCTCCATCAGCCCTTGAAGCTGGAAGCCGTATGCTTCGGCACTGTCATCCGTATCGTTGGTCGCGATAGCGCCAATGGTGCCTGAATTGGTGATCTCAGCACCTTCAAGCATATCGCCATCAATCCGAATACCGTACGCAGACGCATCGCTTTCCACCGCATTGGCGGTGGCCACGATGCTGCCGGAGTTTTGGATGGAACCGCTCATGTCGCTTTCAAGCTCGATCCCGACTGCGACCGCCTCATAGGTTACAGGCGCAGTCGCGAGCAAGTCGATTGTACCGGTATTGACGATTGCGCCATGCATTTCGCCTTCGACCGAAATGCCAAATGCGTAGGCCGTGCTGTCCGATGTCGTCAATGCAGTCGCATCGATTGTACCAGAATTCAAAATGGTTCCGGTCGCTTCCAGGTCGCCTTCAACCAAAATCCCAATCGCAAAGGGATCCTCATCCGAGGCTTCAGAGTAGAGCTCAATGGTGCCGGTGTTTGTGACGGAACCAGCGACATTCCCTTCGATTGCGATGCCGTAGGCAAATGCACTGCTAGAGGCAAAAAGGTCTACCGTGATCGTCCCCGCGTTCAAGACTTGGCCAGTCGCGCCGACGCTGCCCGCATAGAGGCCTACGCCTTCCGCATCATCACGGTCAGAGTCAGCCTCAAGCGCGATCGTGCCCGAGTTCGTCAACTGCCCGTCAACGGCGCCAGCAACGTGGATACCGTAGGCGTCTGCCGAGTCGGATGCAGAGCTGTCAACGTTGATCGTGCCGCTATTGACGATCTGGGCGCCGGCCGCGATGCTGCCTGCCGCAATGCCGTAGGCATCGGCGTCCGACTCAGATGCATCAACTTCGACTGTGATCGTGCCGGAATTTGAGACCGTGCCAGCGACTTGACCGCTTACTTCGATACCATAGCCGTTGGCTTGCGAACTGGCCGAAACATCAACGTTGATCGTTCCGGTGTTGGCCACTGTCCCTGTCGCTTCAACGCTGCCAGCCTGAATGCCTGCGCCTTGCGCGGATGTCGTGCCCCAAGCGTCAACCTCGATGGTGCCTGAATTCAGCACGGTGCCTGCAACACCGTCTTCCACCAAGACGCCATGTGCATCTGCGGAAGAACTCGCAGAGGCATCTATCTGGATTGTCGCCGCGTTCTCAATCCGCCCGCCTTCTGACACGCTTTGCGCAAAGATACCCGTCAATGCGGTCTCGAAAGCAAAGCCGTTCTCCAGATCAATGGTGCCGCTGTTGAGAATTGCGCCGGCGACAGGATCAGTCACAAGGATGCCAAATCCAAAAGCCGATGAGCTGGCAGAGGCATTGACGTCGATGCTGCCCGAATTGGTGATTTGGCCGGTCGCGCCGACGCCATCCGCATAGATGCCCGTACCGGTGGCCGAGAAGCTGCCATCAGCGTCAACGGCAATTGTGCCAGAGTTGATGATCGTTCCATTTGCCGTGCCATCCACGTGGATGCCATAGGCCGACACCGAAGAACTGCCGTCGGCTTCAACGGTGATCAGGCTTCCGTTGTTGATCGTCCCTGTCGCACCGAGTTCGCCATTCACATTCACGCCAAAGGCAGATGCAAAAGACGTGCTTGAAACGCTGACATCGACAGTGCCGGTGTTGCTGATTGTGCCAGCAACATCGCCGTCCACATCAATGCCATAGGCCACGCCGCCCGTTGTCGCATCCACGTTGACGGTGATGCTGCCACTGTTGCTCACAACCCCGGTTTCAGCAATCGTACCGGTATATATGCCATAGCCTTCGGCAGTTCCGCTGGTGGCGGAAACTTCGACGGACATTGTGCCAGTATTGTCGATCTGCCCTGCGACACCAACGAAGGAAACGATGCCCCAGCCGGTGATGTCGAAGGCACCTTCAACGTCGATCATGATGTCACCGTCGTTGACTATCTGACCGCCTACTTCGACGATAGGGGCAGCAATACCCGTTGCATGGACATTTTCGGATGAGCCGGGGCCTGCACCCTCATGGATCGTTGAGATTGTGCCGCTGTTTTGCATGGCGCCTTCAATGACACCATCAATCATGACGCCCACAGAAAAGAGAGACGTCGTCGCCGAGCGATCCGACGATATGGTCCCGTTGTTCACGATCTGGCCGGTTCCGAGAAGATCGCCAGCGACGACGACACCAAGACCACTTCCAGTGGCTGTACCCGTGACGGCGACAGTCCCGTTGTTTTCAAACGTATTGCCGTAGTCATCGTCGATCACGACCGCGGCGCCCTCGGTGCTCGCCAAAGTTACAGAGCCGGTCGCGGTGATCTCATGATCCTCGGCCGCATCCAGTATGACTGGACCCAATTCGGGCGTCGTGATCGTTTCGGCATGGGCAATCCCGGAGGACAGCGCACCAACCGAGACAGTCGCATAAAGCATATAGGGTGCGGCACTCGCCACGCGGCCTTTCCATTTTGTCAATCGTCCGCCACGGCGGCCTGCAAAAATGCGTTGTGTCAAACCAGTGCTCATCGTCATGCCAAACATCCTCAACCGCGCCGCGAACGGACGCATTATCTTGTGTAACGTCAGGCGCTACCTACGAATTGGGACCCGAATGCGGCGTGTTTCCGCCCATTTTACGTAAAATTTTACACTGCCTTGACGTCAGCCGCCTTAATTCTCCGTTAAGGTTGATTGCGTGGCAGAACCCGTCCAAAACAGGTTGCGCATCTTCGTTGGCTCAGGAGCGGACCCCATGGCGAATGGTCAGGAATTGACAATAGATCAGGCCTACAAGCAGGCGTTAGAGCACTATAATAAAGGCGCTTTTCGCCCTGCGGTAACGCTCTTTTCCAAGATCATAAAGGCGGCGCCGCAACATGCGCATGCCCATCAAATGCTCGGCCTGATTGCGTTTCAAACGGGTCAGCTTGAACCGGCAAAAAAGGCGATGGCGGAGGCCCTGCGCTTGCGGCCCGACAATGCGGGGTTCCTTGTGAACTTCACCGAAATACTGCGTAAAGCCGGCGACCTTGCCGAGGCTATCGCCGTCGGAAAACGTGCAGTTGCTGGCGATCCAAACAACCCCGCCGCTCATTCAAATCTCGGACTTGCGCAGTATGACAGCGGTGACCTGGTCGCCGCTGAAGCCAATCAGAAGCGCGCGCTGGCTCTCGACCCTGATTTTGGCGCCGCGTTGAATAACTTGGGCAGCATCGCACGCGACAATGGTGATCAGGAGGCGGCGATCGCTTATTACCGTGCCGCGCTCGCAGCAAATCCACATTACGCCGAAACCGCGAATAACCTGACAGCCGCGCTGATCGAAGTCGAAGCTTACGATCAGGCGAAGGCGGTCACCGCGGATCGCCTGAAACGCGCACCCAAAGATGCAGACCTTCAGCGCAATGTGGGGCGGCTGCATATGATCGACAGCAAGCTGGACGAGGCGGAAACCGCTTTCAGAAATGCCATCAGCCTCGATGAAAACAAAACGGAAGGCTATATCGGGCTGGCGCAGGTCCTGTTTGAAAAGAACCATCCCAAGCTGTCCCTGATTGAGGCGGAAACGGCCCTCCGGCTCGACCCGGAAAGCGCCATGGCGCATCATCAGATTGCGATGGTCAAGGCGCATCTGGGCGATATCGATGCGGGCTTTGCCGGGTATCGCAAAGCGCTTGAGCTCAAGCCTGATCTGACGGCGAGCCAGATCGCCCTGGGGCATCTTGAGATGGAACAAGGCAACTTTGACGCTGCGAAAGCGACGTTCACAGCCGCCATGGATTCGCGTGACCCGCTGAGCGCCCAGGTCGCACTCGCCCGGCTCGAGAAGATGACCGATGATCATCCGATCCTGCGCGCATTGGAAGAAGCCCGGCCAACGGCGTCATCAATGCCACCGGCAAAGGCCGTGGCCTATCATTATGCGCTTGGGAAAGCCTTGGAAGACGTAAAGCGCTTTGACGAGGCTTTCACCCATTTTGCCGAAGGCGCTGCCATCAAACGCAGCATCATCACCTATGATGCAGATGAGGCGGATCGTGCCGTTACAAACATCATCGAAACCTTCGACGCTGACTTCATCGGCAAGTTGCGGAACCATGCGATAGCAAGCACGCAACCTATCTTTGTGGTTGGCATGCCCCGGTCGGGCACAACGCTTACCGAGTCCATTCTGAATGCGCATCCACGGGTTTTCGGGGCCGGTGAGCTTAACGATTTGAATGCTCTCTTCGGCGCCGCCAGCAATGGTCAACGTGTTGATCTTGCCAGCAACGTGGCAGGCATGACTGGCGCCGACCTGACCCGAAAGATCACCACCTATGTCGCAAATCTGGACGCGCATGCACCCGGCACGCCACATATCGTTGACAAGATGCCTGCAAACTTTCAGATGGTCGGTCTGATCCACGGGTTGCTGCCAAACGCAAAGATCGTGCATATCGCGCGCAATCCGTTTGATACATGCCTGTCTTGCTTTACGAGGGTGTTCGAGCGCAGCCAGCTTCACAGCTACGATCAGGTTGAATTGGGCCGCTACTTCAACAATTACGTCCGCTTGATGGATCACTGGCAAGCCACTTTACCCGAAGGTGCGTTCCACACCCTTCACTACGAGAACCTGGTCGACGATATCGATAAAGAGGCCCGTGGTCTGATTGCCCATTGCGGCCTGGAATGGGACGACGCGTGCCTCGCGTTCTACAAGGGCAAACGTCGCGTGAGGACCGCGAGTGTGCAACAGGTCCGCCAACCGCTTTACGCCTCGTCCAAAGATAAGTGGAAACGGTATGAGAGGCAGCTGCAACCACTGGTTCAGACCATCGGTGATATAAGGATCACGGCGTGAGCGGGTAGCTCAGTTGCGCCTCGCTTTCTTTTTCTTGTTCAACCAGAAAGGTGGCACGTCGCCAGCCATCATGCAGCCATATGGATCAATGTAGTCGACAATCTCAGCCAAACCAAATTGATCGATCTGGCGCACAACTGATCCGGCATCCTTATAGGATGATGGCAATTCAGACGCATCCACCCCACCAGCCGGGAAGCGGATATCAAGCCCCTTGGTTTCCGCCTCAAGCGCCTGTTCTGCTGTCATCTCGCCCATCCGGCGCTTATGCTCCGAGCGCGAGAAATTCCGCCCCGCACCGTGTGGTGAAAACCCCAGCGCATGATCAGCATCCTTGCCGCGCACGACCAAAACCGGCTCAGCCATGTTGAGCGGGATCAGTGTCAACCCGGTCGCGTCAGCGGCGTAATCACCCCATCCGGGCGTCGCCCCTTTGCCATGATAGAACAGATCATCCCGCCGGAAGACGAAGTTGTGTTCGTTCCAGAACCGCTCGCCCGGCTGTGCTTTGGCGCCTTCCACAGTCGCCTGATGGATCGCATTATGGTTCGCCTTGGTCCACTTGCGGATCAACTGCAGGGCAGCCCAATATTCCCGGCCATCATCCGTATCTGAGGGGATCCAAGCGTTTTGTTTGAGCGTTTCGGGTGACAACTTACGGCGATACTTTTCGGCCGCTTCCATCCCGAGCTTGTACAAAATCGCTCCCGGCCCGCGCGAGCCGTGGTGGGTGACAATCGCTGTGCGCCCTGTCTTGCGGGACTTGCCAACAAACAGAAAGTGGTTGCCATCACCCTGGGTGCCGAGATGCTCGACCGCCATCCGCAAAATTTTGGGATTGTTCAGGAATCTGTTTTCCCTGAATTCATCCATCAGCTTTTGCGACATGGTATAGCGGCGCCCGTTCGGCCGTCCGCCGGGGCCGAAATGGGTGGCCTGTTCGGCCGCATCCAGAACCGCTTTCGGGTCAGTCTCGCCCATATCGGTCATCATGACCGAACAACAGATATCCGCCGAATGCATGCCGGGATGGATCGCGTTTCTGGTAGCAACGACACCGCCCACAGGGATCGTCCCCAAGGGACCTGCCGGACAGGCGTCGGGCATCACGGCAGCAGCAGTGACAGTTGGCGTTCGGATGACAGCCGTCATCGTCTCGCGCACTTGAGCAAGGTTCTTGACCTCGTCTTCGTCCCCAGAGGCTTCAATGTTGAAGTGAAGCGGCACGTCACCCGCTTTTTGCAATCGCAGGGTTGGCGGCGGTGGCGCTGGCTTCAGCCCCTCAAGCTTTGCACGGATCTGTTCCTTGCCATAACCGGCGGCGAGCGCTGCCTGGGCGATTTCCAAAAGGCGCCCAAATTCCTTGCCTGGGACATGCCCCCATTCCTTGAGCGTTTCACCAGAGATTTCTACTTGTGTCATTGTGTTCTTATCGTCCGCGTGCTCCACGGCGCCTTCTTCTTTGGTCAAATATGCCGCGGGCACAGCGTCTGTCAGCCAGACGCCATTGTCGGCGCGAAAAAACGCGTGCCCATCGCGATGCATTTCGGCAGCCGCGACGGTCAAGATCACCGGCTTACCGTGGCGCGCGCCTACCTTTCGGGCCGTCTTTTCATCTGCTGACAGATGAACTTGCTGGCGTGACATCGGACGCAATCCTTCGGCCATGATCGCTGGCACCGTCGCCTCTGCGGTGCCGTGAAAGAGTTGAGCGGGCGGAGCGACTGCATCCACGGCTAAATCGACCACAATCGAATGACCCTGCGCGGCGCGGATTTGGTCGCCCGCCTCCGACAGAGTAAAGCGCTGCTTGTCATTCGTGCGCACGATCTCAGTCAATTGATCCTTACTGATCGGCAGGTCTTGCGCAGCCAACGCGGCCAGCAAGTCATCCACAGCTACCCAACCCCGCGGATCAGGCGATAGCCCCAGCTTTTCCGGGATGTGGCGCAGAACTTGCGCGAGCAACCGGCTGATCTTTTGGAGGTACTTTTTCTCTTTATTCGTCATATTCTTAGCCCTCTTGGGCGGACGGATTTCCTGCCCATTTCTTGTGGTAGTAGGCCATGCGCCATTGTACCGATTTCGCGTTGTCATTTGTCAGCGTACTGACCAGATCATCGCACTCTGCGTCGCCCACCTCGATCAGGTAATCAGCCGCCAGACTTCTTAACTTGGCGCTGTTGTCTTGGCTGGCTCGGCGCAACACCATCGCGCGGGTAGCCGGTGACACCTCTATCAGCCGCGTCCCCTGACGATGCACTTTGCAACGCAGGTTGAACACCTTGTCATGCCACACCCAGTCGTAGCCTTCTGTCCATCTGGCATAGCCTGTCAGCAGGGCCTCGGTTGCGACAGCGCGTACAAAGGCTGATCGCGCATGAACCGCAAGGTCAGGCAAAACCCAGTCATAGTCGGGGCGGCGCAAAAGCTGCCGTAAGGATCGCGCTAAGGGTCCTGTATTGCTATCCGTGAACGTCGCTCTGACGGCGGCGGGCCAATCCTTATGTGCCGCGAGCATTTTCAATGCCCCAGCGCCGCCGCGTTCCCAACGCGAAACGCGGTCCAGCGCAAAAAGGCAAAGCGGTATCAATGCTGCCTTATCCAGCTTGGGCAAAACAGCCTCCAACCGCGCAAATGCGGTTACGCGCACTTGCTCAACCCAATCATTGCACCGCAACAAAAGTGCCGTCAGCGCAGCTGTGTCTTCCATTGGGGCCAACTGTACAGCGCTTTCACGCAAATACCCGTCGGCGGCATGTATCGCGAGCAAAGCGAGTGCCGGGTCTTTAGCAAACTGCGCCTCCCAATTGACTGATCTTGGCCCGGGAAACCAACCGGTTAGCACTGATGCGGCCCGCGCTGGCGCACGATATGCCCTGCTGCGAAACGGCTGGTCAAGCTGCGCCAATTGCCGCGCAGTCAGAGCCTTGCGTCGCTCCTCGAAGGCGGCAAGTGCGAACGGGTCCGACTTGCCAAGCGTGGCCTGCCAAGCGGCCTCGAAAAGCGAGATGTCATTTTGCTGTTTCATCTTTTCACTCTCAAATCGGACCAGCGTCGGAACAAGGTGTTTGCAGGAAGAATTTCCGCCACCAGATTTCTCTGGGCCGGGGTTGAACCGGCACGGCCCAAAGGCCCACCCCCCAAAAAGGGGCTGCGTCTACCTGTAGTCCTGCAGGCATTTCCGATAATGGGTCCGGGGGACAAGGATGCATGAGATGCCTTCCGGCGATCGATTTTGAGCGATGTAATCCCACGGGCATTCCCCCGGCATTTTCCTTTCTGTTCTGGCTGGAAGGGCAGGTCTCGAACCTGCAACCTGCGGTACCAAAAACCGCTGCTCTACCAATTGAGCTACCTTCCAGTGGTGGAGGACAAGGGTTCAGCGAGACGAGCACATGTTCAGATGTAGTCCCACGGGCATTCCTCCTGTTTGTTGGTCAGGGATGGAGGATTTGAACCTCCGGCCTCTGCAGTCCAAGTGCAGCACTCTAACCGGGCTGAGCTAATCCCTGTATGTGGTCCCCGGCGACAAAGGTGGCTGAAACGTTACGCGCTCTATCCATCTGAGCTACCCCGCCATGGTAGCAGGGGTGGGACTCGAACCCACGACCTCGACATTCGTAGTGTAGTTCCAACCGGCATTCGCCAGGCTGTTTAGGGTCCGGCAACAAGGATGGGGTGAAACGAAGGTGAATTGCTCTACCGACTGAGCTACCCGGTGAAGTGAAACCGGGGCGGGATTCGAACCCGCGACCTCTCCATTAATGTAGTTCCACCAGCATTTGCCGGAGTGTTCGGGTCTGACGACAAGGGTGTAAGAAACAGTTTGGGGTCCCGCCCCCAATTCCGAAGAAATGGTTTTCCGTCTGGGCGCCTGCAAGGAGAGGAGTTGAACCTACTCGGATGATCCCCACTGGTGCTGCAATGTAGTTCCTTTAGCATTCGTCAGATTATTGTGTCTTAGCAACAAGGTTTTGGCGAAACACGTCAACATGCGCGTATCCATTTCTGGAAAGCCATCACGTCCCCTATGTAGTTCCGCCAGCATTTGCCAAGGTGTCTATGTGTCGGTCCCAGCGACAAGCGGGGGTGAAACGCTTACTGAGCTACATCATTCTCACGATGGCGAGGTTTGAACTCGCGACCTCTGGCCTCTGGGACCAGCGCTCTATCCTGTAGTTCCACTAGCATTCGCCGGGTTTTTCATTCCTTTCTATTCAATCGGCGTCCTACGTTCATTTGGACGACAGGGCCGTCTCGCCAGGGCGTGACGTTACCCACGCATTTCCGAGAGTTGTTTCCTTTTGGGTTGGGTCAGGCGCACCCGCCTGACCCGTTCTTAAACGTCCACGGCCTCGATCTGGCCAACCCAGTGGTCCGCGCCCATCTCACCGCTCGCAAAAGCGGCGATCTGGTCGAAGACACTGTCCGAGAACCCGCCGATGTTCAGCACATCGTCGCGTTCTTTCGCCTGGGTCGTCCCGTATGGGGCGATGTCGATGCAGACCAGTTTGGCCTGTGGGTTCCGCCTTTTCAGCTTCTCCCACGCTTGCATCATCACCGTTCCGGAGGACCCATACTGGTTATGCGCCCAGGACTGGTTGTCCGAGACGATGATCACCAGGTCCGGGGCACGCCCCTTCTTAAGCAACCATTCCAGCGGTGCCGCGCAGTTGGTCCCACCGCCCCACTGATCCGCCAAACGCCGTGCGTTTGTCAGGATCGTGTCGCGTGGTTCCAGCCGCACATCGCGCACCTTCACCTCGAACGGCAGGACCGTCGCGGATGGGTTACGCCGCAGCACCGCCGCCGAGACAAGGCCTGCCACATCCACGAAACGCGTCGCTGTGGTGGCACCCTTGCGGTAGCCGGTCACAGCGCCGGACATGGACCCGGACACGTCCGGGGCAACCACGACCTGACCGCGCAGCTTTGGCACGTTACGCACCGAAAGCTCCATCGCGTCATGCAATGCGTCCCTGATCTCGGCCGGCATGTCCGAGGACATCGCCTGATAGGCCGTCATCAGCTGGTACGGGAATACCCGTGCCTTAACGATCAGGTCCGGATCGGCCAGACGATCTGCGATCAACCGGCGCTTCTTTGGCAGGGCCAGAACCCCGTGCCGCAGGAACGTGTTCAGGTTCATACGGGTCATCTGCCAGGATGCGTTCTCAGCGATCCCCGCCCACTGTTTCGTGGACAGTTCAAGCTGCGTTAGCATCTGGAACGGAACATCCGGCACACGGCCCCGCCCCGTTTTCTTGAACCGCAGGAAATCCTGCACATTTTCCGGCAGCAATGCGACATCACACGGTTTCCCGATGATCCAGGCGAACAGCGCCTCGCGGGCGGCGTTCCCCGGCTTCGGGTGCACCATCTTGATCACATCCGCCAGCGATGGGTCGTTGCCCACATTGGCCTGCAGGATCGCCCGATCGGACGCCTCATTCAGCCAACCAGCGACCATCCGCTTGGGCGCAGAGCCTAGCGATTTCCGCCCGGTCTGCCCCGACCGCATGATCTGCACGAAGGTCCGCAGCATTTTGCCGTTATCCACAACCCGCCCGAAAACGCGCTGGAACAGGATCGGGTCACGGGCCGACAGAACCGCCAGCAACAGGGCAGGCATGTCCTTCATATGGCCCTGCTTGCGGGTGTAGACCGCAGCCTTCGCAAGGAAGGACGGATCGACCTTGTTCGCCAGCGCGACCGCACGCTGCAGTTCCTGCATCGGGTCCTGGTAGAATGTCTGCCCAAACGTCCCGGTCATCGCCAGTTGCGCCAAGGCATGCGCATCGGAATAGGTGTAGGCCGGTGCCCCCGCCAGGTTCGTGGCAGAAGCCGCCGGAAGCAACCGGCCTTTCATCGATGCAAACACGGATTTGTTTGCCATTTCTCTTGTCCTTCTCTCTTTCAGTGAGGTTTTTTTCGCGGATTTGATCGCTGGAGCGAAGAAAAAACGACTCGGCATTAAAGCATTGTTTTTATTTGAATATCTGAAGAAAGGTGCTCGGGGAGGTAAAATTTACGATTTACAAGTATCGGATATTATCCATATGGATAGCTTCATGAAAAAGAACGTTGTCATCGGCTTCCTCGGCACGAATCTCGACGCGGGCAAGAGGCGGCGCTGGCGCCCCTCTGTACAGGTCAACGAGCACCCCGACTTCCCTATTGCGCGCTTGGAGCTGATCCACAGCCACCGATGGTCGGGACTGGCAAACAAGATCAGGGCAGAGGTTGTCGCCAAAAACCCGGAAACCGAGGTTCTGCTACACCAGATCGAAATCGCCGACCCTTGGGACTTTGAAGAGATGTATGGGGCGATGTTTGATTTTGCCCGCGAATACGGCTTTGATGATGAGCGAGAGGAATATCACGTCCACCTGACCACCGGCACGCATGTTGCACAAATCTGTTGGTTCTTGCTAACAGAAGCCCGCCACATTCCCGCAAAACTCGTCCAAACCGGGCCGCCACGGGGTGAAGATGCGGGGCCCGGCACGTTGCAGATCGTCGATCTTGATCTGTCGAAATACAACGCGCTGCAACAGCGGTTTGATCTTGTCACAAAAGAGTTCAACACGCTGCTAAAGGGCGGGATCGAGACCAAAAACGCGGCTTTCAACGCAATGATTGACCGGATGGAGGTTGTCACCTCAAACTCTGATGCGCCCCTATTGCTTATTGGGCCCACGGGAACCGGTAAATCAGACCTTGCCGGGCGGCTTTACGAACTGAAGCTTCAGCGTCGCCGGATCAAGGGGCGGTTTGTGCATGTCAATTGCTCGACACTGAAGGGAGAGCGGGCAATGTCAACGCTCTTTGGGCACCGCAGGCAGGCCATCCCTGGGGCGGGCGCAGATCGCCGGGGATTGCTGCAAGAGGCCGATGGCGGCGTGCTGTTTCTGGACGAAATCGATGAGCTGGGCCTTGATGAACAAGCGATGATCCTGCACGCGGTTGAAACCGGCAAATACCTCCCCCTTGGCTCTGACTATGAAGTTACAAGCCGATTTCACCTCATTGCTGGAGCAGGCCGCGACTTGGCCACTCTCGTTGCCGAAAACCGGTTCCGTGCCGATCTATTTGCCCGCTTGAACCTGTGGACCTTCTCGCTTCCCGCTTTGCGCGACCGGCCAGAGGACATCGCACCCAACATCGCTTTTGAATTGGATCGGGTAGAGAAGCTGCTGGGCAACCGCGTCACATTCAACGCAGATGCTAGGATTGCATATGACAGATTTGCGACCGATCCAGGCACATTGTGGCCCGGCAACTTTCGGGACCTGACCGCGTCTGTGCAACGGATGTGCACGCTTGCGCCACGGGGACGGATCACGCTGCCTATGGTTGAAACGGAAATCGCGGCGATCGAACGTACCTGGGCCAAGGCCAGCCGAGACCCTGATATGCAGTTGATTGCGAAGTATCTCGGACCCGAGGCGGCGCACATAGATGAATTTGACCGCGTTCAGTTAGCAGCGGTCATCCGCGTTTGCCAAAATAGCGCAAGCCTGAGTGCTGCCGGACGCAGGCTCTTTGCAGCGTCTCGTGCGGCCAAGACAAGCCGCAATGATGCTGACCGCTTGCGCAAGTATCTTGACCGGTTCGGGCTGGATTGGGCGACCTGCAGGGACTGATTGCCGCGCCGACCGCGAAAGTGCTCCATAGAGGCATGGCGGACGGACTTCTTGCACGCAAAGGCCATGCATGTCGCTGTGCTTGCATCCTTGTATCTGTGCTCGGGAAACCCAAAGCGGGTCTGCGATGCAAAAATCGTAGAGGTTCTAGGGATTTAAATAGCGGCCGATGGTGCTTTCCAAGCCATCGCCTCGTAAAGCATTGAAACATCTGGCGAACGCTGAACGGAAACGGTCATCTTCACCGATGCTTCCATAAAACTGACGTTGTTCCAGCCATGCTTGCGGATTTGCAATCGCCTGGTGCGCGGCCGCGTTGAGTTGCTTCCACGCGGGATCATTGGGTGCGATGGCACTGCCATTCTCCCGTTGTCCCCTGCACATAGAGGCCCAAAGCGCTTGGCTCAGGGCCAAGCCCTCAAGTTCAGCGCCGTTTGAGATCGCGTCGCGGATGACCGGAATGACGGCGCCAGTATGGCGCGACGATCCGTCGAAAGCCACGCGGCGGACAGTGTCATGGATGGCCGGGTTGGAAAAGCGCTGGTCGATCAGTTCAACATATTGCACCGGCGTCATTTCACGGACAGCCGGAACATGTGGCACGATCTCGGTCAACGCGACTTTGCGCAAAAAACCTCTGATCAGGTCATGCGCCATCGCGTCGGCAATCGTCTCAAGGCCAAGCAGCTCGGCGGGCGCGGCGATGATCTGATGCCCCCCGTTCAGCAGGCGCAGCTTCATCGCCTCATAGTCGTGCACCCGGTCAGAGAGGGTCGCACCTGCGTTCTCCCAAGGTGGCCGTCCGGCACAGAAATCATCTTCCATCACCCACTGGCGGAAATTCTCATGCGTGACAGGCGCCTGATCGGCGATCCCCAGACTTTGCGCCAAAGCGCGCTCTTTTGTGCCCGTCGCAGGGACAATGCAGTCGACCATGGAATTCGGGAAGCGCGCGTTCTGTTCAATCCATGCCCCCAATTCAGGATCAGCCAGATTGCCAAGGCCAACCACCACGTCGCGCAGGATCGTGCCATTGCCAGGCAGGTTATCACAGCTTTGGCACGTAAAGGGTCCGGCGTCCGCATCCCTGCGCGCGCGCAAGGCGGCGACGATTGCGCCAAATGCCGTTCGCGGCCTATCCAGGTGGCGCGCATCGTGCTGGATGTCGGGGTGCCTGTCATCGAACCGCTTGGTCGCGGGGTCGAGGAAGTATCCGCCCTCCGTGACGGTCAATGAGACGATCCGGATGCGCGGATCAGCCATTTGTCTGATCAGGGGGCCATGACCGTCCTCGATCGGCACGTAACCGATCATGGAGCCAATAACCTCTGCCGAGGTGCCAGACGGATCAAGTTCAATGAGTGTTGTCAAGTGGTCCTGTTCGGCGAGCCTCTGGCGCTGCGCAGAATCTTCGTTCCGGACGCTCGCCCCGATGATTGCCCAGTCGAGCGCCTGCCCCTCCTGCATGAGACGATGAAGGTACCAAGCCTGATGCGCACGATGAAAGTTGCCAAGGCCGATATGAACGATCCCGGGCGTCAGAGCCTTGCGGTCATATTTTGGACGCAAGATGGCAGCCGGCAAATCATTCAAAGTCTGGTTGCTAAGCGGAATGAGTTTTGCGTCGTGATCTCTCATCAGCTCATCCATTGTCCGCCATCCACATTGTATGTCTGTGCGACGACGTAATCGGCATCATCACTCGCAAGGAAAACGGCCATGCCGGTCAGATCTTCGGCTTTGCCCATTCGGCCATAAGGCACGGCAGCACCCACTTCGGCCTTCTTTTGGCCGGGGGGTTTGCTTTCGTATTTTGCGAAGAATGCATCTACACCGTCCCAGTGTTCACCATCGACGACGCCGGGCGAGATGGCATTCACGTTTATGCCATGCGCGATCAGATTAAGGCCGGCACTTTGCGTCAGGCTGATCACCGCAGCCTTGGAGGCGCAGTAGACGGCCACCAATGGCTCGCCCCGACGGCCTGCCTGAGAGGCCATGTTGATGATCCTGCCTTTGATCCGCCGCGCGATCATGTGGCGGGCGACGGCCTGCAAGGTAAAGAGCGTGCCTGCCACGTTGATATCAAAGACACGTTGATAATCCGCAACTTCGATCTCGGTGATCGGGGCTGCGGTAAAGACAGCGGCGTTGTTAATGAGGATGTCGATTTGACCGAATTCTGCGATGGTCGCGCTCACCGCAGCTGCGATACTATCCCGATCTATCACGTCCATCTTCACGGCATGCGCGCCGATATCCACGGCTGCGGCTTGGGCGCGCGGCAGGTCGATATCCCCGATCATCACGTTGGCACCCTCGGCGATATAGGCTTTGGCAAAGGCCAAACCGATGCCGCGCGCGGCCCCGGTGATCAGGGCGCTTTTGCCGGACAAACGGGTCATGCGATGCGCAGCCCTGCATCATCGAAGCGGTGGAGTTCATCCTCGCGCGGGTTGAGATGGATCGTATCGCCGTGACGCAAGGCGACGTCGCCAACCGTCCGCACAGTCAGTGTATCTGTGAGCCCCGTGCTGTGGATATGAAAGAACGTGTCGGACCCCAAATGCTCGGCAACACCTACTTTGCCCTGCCACAAGCCACCATCCTTGACGACATCGATATGCTCTGGCCGGATACCGATGGTCTTGGCACCCCGCTTGTTCGCCTCGTCGCCCTCAATGAAGTTCATCTTGGGTGAGCCGATGAAGCCTGCCACAAACAAGCTGCGCGGCGCGCGGTAAAGCTCAAGCGGTGAGCCCACCTGTTCGATCACACCAGCCCGCAGGACCACGATCTTGTCTGCCATTGTCATCGCCTCGACCTGATCGTGGGTGACGTAGATCATCGTAGTCTTCATGCGTTCATGCATCTCGGTGATCTCAAGGCGCATACCGACCCGCAAGGCGGCATCGAGGTTTGAGAGTGGCTCATCAAAAAGGAACGCCTTCGGGTCGCGCACGATGGCGCGCCCTATGGCCACGCGCTGGCGCTGACCACCGGAGAGCTGTCCGGGTTTCCGATCAAGGTAGTCCGTCAGGTTCAGGCTTTCGGCAGCGGCCATGATCCGCTTTTCCTGCTCTACCTCGCTGAGGCCCGCCATGCGCATCGGGAATGCGATGTTCTTGCGCACCGTCATATGCGGGTAAAGCGCATAGGTCTGGAACACCATTGCCAGCCCACGTTTAGAGGGTGAAACCGGCGTGACGTCGGCGCCATCAATCATGACCTTGCCAGAGGTTGTTTCCTCCAACCCAGCGATCAAGCGCAAGAGAGTGGACTTCCCGCAGCCCGAAGGGCCGACGAAGACGGCAAATTCCCCATCTTCAATCGTCAGGTCGAGCGGCGGGATGACTTGTACATCGCCGAAGCTCTTGGTCACGCTTTCAAGTTGGATACGTCCCATGATTTATTCCTATTTGACGGCGCCAAAGGTCAGGCCTTGGACAAGTTGTTTCTGGCAAAACCACCCCAGCACGACGATGGGGCCAACGGCAGCGGTCGAGACGGCAGAGAGCCTTCCAAAGAACAGCCCCTCAGGTGCGCGGTTCCCTTCGATCAGCTTTGACAACGTCGCGGCATCGGTCGTGGTCAGGCGCACGGTCCAGTAAGCCTCGTTCCAACAGAAAATGAAGCAGAGCAATGCGGTCGACGCGATCCCGCCCCATGCCAGAGGGATCAGGATCTCCCGGATTTCACCCCAAGTGCTCACACCGTCCATCTGGCCTGCTTCGATGATTTCTTTGGGGATTTCCTTGAAGTAGGTGAACAGCATCCAGATCACGATGGGCAGGTTGATCAGCATCAAGACCACGATGATCAGGAACTTGGTGTCGAATAGCCCCATGCTTTTCGTCAGAAACGTCATGGGGTAAAGCACGGCCGCCGCGGGCAGCATTTTTGTGGAGAGCATCCACATCAGGACATCCTTGGTGGACCGGCTCGGGTTGAAAGCCATCGCATAGGCGCATGGGATTCCAACCGCCAAGGCAAAGATAGTGGCAAAGACCGCAGTGATGACCGAGTTCCGGGCAAAGCGCCAATAATCATAGTTCTCGGTCATGTTCAGATAGTTCTCAAGCGTCGGCTGGAAGAAGATCAGGAACTCCGGCTTCACCGCATCGGCGTCGGTCTTGAAGCTGGTCAGGACCATCCAGAAAATCGGGAAGAAAAACAGAAGCCCGACGATCCAGGCGAGTGTCGCGCGGCTTGCGCGCCCGGCTTTTGAAGATTGCGCGACAATAGCCATCGGTTACTCCATCAATGTCTTGCCGATCATCCGCAGCAGGAAGATCGCAACGATGTTGGCGAGGATGACGGCAAAGATGCCGGTGGCCGAGGCCGCGCCAATGTTGTTGTTGGCAAATTCGCCAATCAGGTAAGGCAGGTTCTTGTTGCCATTCCCCCGGCTGACGATCTCGATCTCGGCATAGAGAGACAGGTGAAAGATCGCCTGGATCATCACGACAATCGCGATGGGACGCCCAAGATGAGGCAGCGTGAGAAAGCGGAACTGGCTCCATGCACCCGCGCCGTCCAGGATCGCTGCCTCTTTCTGCTGCTGATCTTCGGACTGCAGCGAGGTCATGAAGATCAGGACCGCAAAGGGCGTCCATTGCCAGGTAACCATGATGATCACCGCATAGGCACTGGTCTGTGTTGCGCGAAACGAGATCGGCTCAAGCTCTGGCCAGAGCGAAAGGAACCAGCCAACAAGTGGCGCATTCTGAAGACCGTCGATAAGGCTGTTGATCCCACCAACCGCTAGGCCCTGAAGGCCAAGGACCGGATCGAGGATCATGTTGATCCACAAGACCGCATTCACCGCTGGCATCACGAAGAATGGCGAGATCAGCAGCACCCGCACGATGCCCCGCCCCGGGAAAGCCTTGTTGATCAGGACTGCGATCAGGACACCAAGGATCACAGTCAGAAACAGGATGCTGCAAACGATAAGCAGGCTGTTCTGGATAGCGAGCAGGAAATCCTTGTTGTTCAGGACAAACTCATAGTTGCCGAAGCCACGCCAGTTTGACAGCGACGGTGTTGTCCATTCCGGGCGCCTAAGGTTGTTCAACACGTAGCGGATGAACGAAAAATAGAGCGTCATTCCCAGCGGGATCAGCATCCAGATCAAAAGCAGCAGAACCGCCGGTGTCTGAAGCAGTCTTGGAAGCCGTCTGTCTGACATAGTCCTATTCCTCCGGGCCAATGGTGTTGTCCATCATGCCCTGCGTCATGTGACGTGAAAATGCTTGGGTTTGCGGTGGTCGCGTTGTGCGGTCTGGGTGGACCCGGCCATCAGGCCGGGCCTGCCTTTGGCTGGCAGCGGTTAGTAACCCGCCTCTTCCATGATCGCCTCGGCTGCGGCCTGAGAGGCCGCGAGGGCATCATCGACCGACTTTGCGCCAGACAGGGCTGCCGCCATTTCCTGTGCGACGGCTGAGCCAACTTCCGGGAACTCCGGGATGGCAGCGAACTGAACACCCACGTAAGGTTTCAGATCTGTCGCTTCGGGGGCGGCGGACTCAATGGCTGCCAATTCGGCGTCGGCAAAGGCCGCCACGGCCTGGAATTCCGGATTGGCATAGGTCGAGGCGCGCTGACCCGTCGGGACAGAGCCCCAACCATAATCTGGATGCGCCGCTACGGCCTGCACGTAATCCTGAGATGTCGCCCACTCAATGAAGTCCTTGGCCGCATCTGCATTGGGGGAACCAGCCGGAACCGCCATCGCCCATGCCCAAAGCCAATTTGCCCCAACAGGGTTGCCAGCATTTGGCGATTGTGCGTAGGCCACACCGTCAACTTCGAGGAAGGAAGCCGCGATCGTCGCGTCGATCCACATACCGCACTTACCTTCATTGTAGAGCGCGAGGATCTCGTTGAATGAGTTTCCTTCCGAGCCAGGCGGGCCATAATTGCCCAGCAGATCAACGTAGAAGTTGATGGCTGCACGCCATTCATCGCTGTCGATGGTGGGCTTGAAATCTGCATCAAACCAGGCGCCACCAAAGCTGTTCACCATGGTGGTGATAAAGGCCATGTTGTCGCCCCATCCGGGTTTGCCGCGCAGGCAAGCGCCATAGACGCCATTGTCGGGGTCATGAACAGCGGCGGCGGCTGCCTTGATGTTGTCCCAGCTATCGTTGTCAGCGATGGAAACGCCAGCAGCATCCATCAGGTCTTTGCGATACATGACCATCGAGCTTTCGCCGTAAAATGGCGCTGCGTACATCGTCCCTTCGTGGGACAGGCCAGCGCGGATCGCGGGCAAGATGTCGTCCATGTTGTACTCAGCACCGAATTCAAGCGGCTCGATCCAGCCAGCGGCGCCCCAAATTGGTGCTTCCTGCATCCCGATGTTGATTATGTCATACTGGCCGCCACCGGTGGCGGTGTCTGATGTCACCTGCTCGCGCAGCACGCCTTCCTCCAGCGAAACCCAGTTCAGCTTTACGCCAGTTTCTTCGGTATATGCCTCGGCCACGGTCTGCATGTTGATCATGTGACCGTTGTTGACGATTGCGATGGTCAGTTCTGCGGCATGACCGTCAGCGTAAGCACTGACCGAACCTGCCAGTGTCAGCGCGGTCGCGCCGAACAGGGCTTTCTTCAGAGACATCATCGTCCTCCCTTATCTGATGATGCAAAGAGGGTAGAGGATATCTAATCGCGACGTCAATAAAAACTTATCGCGTGTAAAGTTATCTCATAAAAATATATAAAATCAGTAATTTACGCGGACCCTCGCATAACCAACCGACCTTCGAAGAAAGTAACCTCTCGCTCTTTTGCGCTTTTTCCATCCTCAATGAGCGCCAGAATCGTCTCGACACTCCGCGCGCCTATAGCCCCATAATCCTGAGAAATGGTCGTCAGGCTTGGGCAGGTGTAGCGGGCAAAAGGATGGTCGTCGTGACCGGCGATCCGCAAGCTGCACCCCTCCCCCAGCCCCACTCTGACACCGCTTTCAAAAGCCGCGGACAATAGGCCAATTGCAAGCCTGTCATTGGAACAAAGCACCGTATTCGTCGGCAAAAGCTTTTCTGCAATGACCCGGGTGCCTTGGCGAAAACCGATCTCTTCAAAGTCCCATCCCTCGCCGTCCACGCGAATAAAATGTGGCTCTTGCCCCAGCCTTTCCATTGACGCGGCATATGCCGTTCTGCGCCGGTATGCGTTCGGGTTCACAGGATTTTTCATCTCGAAAAAAGCGGGCGGTTCACCGGTACGGCAAAGATACTGCACGATCAGGTCAATGCTTTGCGCATTGTCAGACCCAAAGAACGCCTCACCGACATCTTCGAGATTGGCATCGAACAAGACAGTCGGGATTTCATCGGCAAACTCTGCCAATAGCGCTGAATTTGAGGCACGCCCCAACGGAGCAAGCAATACGCCCGCCGGCTTGATCGCGCGCAAGCTATCAAGATTGGAAATCTCCTGATCCGCGCCACCATGCGAACTCAGCAAAAGCGGATTATAGCCCGCCGCTAAAACCAACCCCTCCATCGTCCGCGCAATTGCCGCGAAAAACGGATCGGTCAGGTTCGGCACCACAAGCCCGATATTCTTTGTCCGCCGACGGTTCTGGTTAATGGCGTAAATGTTCGGGCGGTAGTCGTAGCGTTCGAGCGCAGCTTCGATCTTGATGCGCGTAGATTTGCGGACGCTGTCCGGGTCATTGAAATACTTCGATACTGTCGGGCGCGAGATGCCGCTCACGGCGGCAAAGCCTTCCATATTCTTTATCTTTGCGCCAGACATCTTCAACTGCTCCATTCCGATCAAGCGACAGCTTAGCGCCACAATACTTTGCGCGCGACAATTTTCCAATTGTGAATGTAAAGCTCAAATTTGACAGCGTAGTGCTGCCTTCAGGTGTGGTCGGCGCTTGAGCTAGGCGAGAACAAGCAGCAATCGTACCGGTTGGAGGTGCAAACGCCCAATGCCGCAAATGAGAAAAGAATTTGCACGGGTGTGAGGCGTCGACACTGACATCCGCGCAATGCAACTACGCACTCGCGACCATGAAGCGGAGCGCCCTGTAGCATTTCTTATGGCAGCAAGACAATCGGATCGGGCGGTGTTCGTGCGGCTCAAGCAGCGCGAAGAACGCTGCGCTTGATTTCGGTGATGATCTCGAATTGCTCAGGCGACACCAACCAACCGGCTTCGTTCTTGTCAGCCGTCTCGGGCAAGTTCAGCACAAGCGTTGGACTGTCGACATCCGTCACAAGCGCCATGGACCAGTCGCCAAAGACCCGCTCCACCTCTGCTTCACGACTTGTTATCGTAATGTCGGTATGACGGGTGTCGCGGCGGATCGCGTCCATAATCTCGTCAAGCGCCTCTGGTTTACCCTCCAGCACCTGGCCAAAGGTATCACCTTTCAGGAAAAGCCCGCCAGTGACCCCAAGTTCGGTGTTTCTTGCCTGCGCGACCCGCAAAATCTGATTGAGCTGCCGCGATTGGTTGATCTTATCATCGGGATCGATGAGCGAGCGACTGGTGTAAATCAAACGCGATACAATGTCCTTTCGAACGGCTTCCATGGTCATCTGGTACCTCCCGATTACTCAAAAACACACCCCCGGAGCCACATCAATCAGTTGCCTAGCAGCCTAGGCTTTTGGTCGTCCGACGACATGGCTAACCAAACATCTTGGCGAGGTCGGTGGACGAAATGCTGCGCCGGTCGCCTTCAAAGTCATAATAGGCAGGTTTTGCATCGGTGCTGATGTCAGCAGTCAGTCGCAGACCATCGGTGTTGTCCAAAGCACCGGTCGAGATCCGGGCCATGCCTGCCATTGGTTCTGGCGCAACGTAATAGCTCAGCACCGGAGAGCCGCAGGCGCGGCAAAAACACGAGGTTTCCTGCTCTGACAATGGGTAATGGACCAGATGCCCCCAACCGTTGAACGTGGTGTTCTTTGCCCGGATCATGATCGTCAAAGACACGCCACCTGATCTGCGCCGTGAGGTCTCATCATGGTTGGCAAAGACCATTTCCACCGGTTTGTTGATCTTGAAACTGACCTTGCCGCAAAGGCAACGACCTGTGCGCTGATCACCGGTACCCGGCTCAATCGGTTCCCGGACGAGTTCCGGCAGGCTTTCGCGGGCCAGACTTTTCGCCATGCCCATATGCCCTTCTGCATATGATGTGCCGCTGCTTTCGGTCGTGTCCGCGCCAAAACCGAACGGGCATTGCCCCTCTCCCATACCTTTCATGATCATTTCCTTTCAGTTGGCGGCGCTATGCGACCTGCGTGATTTGTTTTCCTTCGCACGCGGCGCAGTAGATTTCGCCGGTGCGGTTGTGCATGAGGACGGTGTCGCCGGCGGCTATTTCTTCGTGACAGCCATCACAGACCGAGCCGACGCCAAGGGTTTCGTGGCAATACCCTTCGAGATTGACCTCTACCCCGTGCTGCAGAAGCCCCCGCGCGGTCGACTTGACGATGTCGCGCCGGAACATTTCGTGGATTGCCGCCCAACGGTGGATCATCTGATCAGCGATCCCATGGCGGCGAACGATGTCGAACAACATGTTTTCGCGATAATCGAAGAGCTCATCGCTGATCACCATCCAATGGTGGGCATTGAACGGCTTTTCGCCAAAGTAAAGCTTGGTGCCAGAAAAGACGTCCTGCAAGAAATTGTACTGCTTTTCGATGGCGCGTTGTTTCGTCGTACGCTGAAAGAACGGCGACAAAAGCGGATCGTCGAACAGTGCCGTATAGAACTCGGTGAGAATGTCGGTCAGAACCGCGCCCTGCCCGAGCGCATCCCACAATTCTGGATCAGGCTGCAACACCGCCAGTTTTTCCCGCTCATTCGTCTGATAAGGCGTCGGCGGCTCGAAGGCGTCGCTGTGCAGACGGTGAAGCGCGGCACCGTTGCGAACTGCTGCAATCCGCGCGCTTTCGCACATGTTGGGGTTGCCGCAGATAAACACCTCAGTCCCGGCTAGGTCCGGGTGGGCCTGCATGGCAAGATCCACGATACGTGCGGCGGGCATGCCATCAATGCTTTCGCGTGATGCGGCCTGAGTGATGTGTACCTGCGTTGGGAATTCCGCAATCTGCTCTTTCAGATAAAGGTCATTGGCCGTGCGCCCGCCAAGGTAAAGATGGATTGGCCCACGGTGCCCTTTGGCAAGGGCGTCCCGCACGATCCCGGTGAGCACGCCGCATCCCGTCCCCGTCCCGACCAGTAACAAGGGACTTTCGCTCATGTCTTCGTCGTAGACGAAGTTTCCCGCTGGCCCTTGGAAACGCACCATGTCGCCAAGGCCAAGCCCATCGACCCACCCACTGAGTTCCCCGCCAGGCAGGATGCGGATATGCAGCTCCAGAAAGTAATCTTCGCTACCGGTGACGAGGGAGTAACTGCGCATCGCGCCGGTTTCACGCATCAGGCCGATCACGTGACCTGCCCGCCAGTCCAGCACCGTTGCGGGCTCCAGCTTCAGGATGACGATATCGGGTGTGGCATAGGTCTTTTCGGCGACAATTGCCTCATGCGTGCATTCTGACAGGTCCGGACGCTTTGCGACGACTTTGGCGTTGTTCGCCGCCAGACAGGGAAGAAAGAGACCCATTTGCTGAAAATCACTGGGCAGCTTGTCGGTTGCGTTGGGGTCCACGTCGCCGGAGACGACCTGCAACATGCAAGAACGACACGCCCCCTTGCGGCAGGAGAAATGCACAGGCGCCCCCTGACGCAACAAGGCGTCCAGCGCGCGTTCACCGGATTTGAGCTGATATTTCTGCCCTTCGAACATGATCCAATTGTCTGCGCTCATCTTGCCGTCCCCTACCGGCTGGCCGCACGTGGGCGGGCGACCACGTCAGCCGACCAGGTTATCCGGGGCGGGTCGATTTCTGCGGCTGCGGGATCAATTCCATCTTTTGCGAGTTCGCAGACGAGTTCAAAATCCCAAAGATGCTGCTCATCCTCGGGACTAAGGTAGGGGACATCCTGAAGGCGCGCTGCGACCTTTGCGGCGCGATACGCGCCAAGCCCCATGAAGATAAGCTGTCGCGCGATGGCCCGGGGCGCGGCTGCAGCATCGCCATTTCGCAGGAACACAACCGGCCTGCCCTCTGCGATCTGAGCATCGACCATTTGACAGGTCGCCCGTTCATCTTGCGCTGCAGTCAGGCAAATCATGTCCGGCCCGACAAGCGCGCTATCCATGTCGCCCATGGTGATCATTGTGTTCAGACCCGCCGCCCGCAAAGCATGCGCCGCGCGGTCAGGGTCGTCACCGACATCAAGCATGTAAAGCTGACTGTCGACGATCATACGCAAGCGGTCATCGGCACTGGCAGAGGAAACGTCTGTCGCAAAGTTAGGTTGGCGCAAGTCGGGGCGGACATGGTGTTCAGGCGTGTCCAGCCCGATGGTCATCGCCGACCCACTGCCCAGAAACTGGCGCCCGATATCCGTTTGCGGGTCGCAGAAAAACTGCGCTGTCGGGGTCAGTTCATGCATGCGGCCACCGGCCAATAACATGACCTGATCGGCATAGGTTCTGGCGTCTTCTTGATGATGGGTTACAAGCAGAACGGCCCGATCCTGCGCAACCCGATGCAGGTATTTCATCACGATGTTTGCATCGGCGCGCGACATATGCGCGGTTGGTTCATCCACGCAAAGCAAGGACGGGTCCGCTGCGCATAGCTTTTCCAGGCTTACCATCAGAGCATCAAGCGGTTGCGCCTGAAGTTGGGCATAAAGGAGCGGCGCATTTCCTTCGTCAATCGGGCGGCCTTGGTAGGTAGCAAGTGACCAAGTCGCGTCATAGACGTGCGGCGCGGCATTGCGTGTCAGCCATTTCAGCAAGGTTGATTTTCCCGAACCGACAGGACCCATGAGCGCTGTCATGCCAACAGGTGGCAGGCTGAAGGCTACATCTGCCAAGATGCGCTTATCTGCGGCGCGCAGGTTCAGGTCTGCAATGCTGAGAATGGGATCGGGCACTGCCTTGATCTTTCAAAACACCAAAAGGCGTGGTGGGCCGCCGATGACGACGGCCTAGCACTGATGGTCAGACTGCGTTGGTCACTTCTTCAAGGCTCATCCGCGCCTTTGTCATCACCATGCCTGGGTTGGCGCTTTTGCGGCAAACAAAGCAGACAACGTGGTTCGGATACGACTTAGTCCGCATGAACATGTGGATCAGGTTTTCCGAAAAGACGAGGATCTCGTTGAAATAGTGGTTTTCGTCCTTTGAACCGCGTGCGCCTTTGAAGATGTTTTCAATCTGCACAACCGAAGACCCCTGGAACAGGTCGGCGGTTGCGGCGGCAAGCAGGTCCAGCACCTCTTGCGGATGAGAATCGAGCGTTTGAATACCGATCAACATTCCGGATTCCATGTCTGTGTAACCGGAAGCAAGGCATTCCGGCACTTTGGTCATGGCGGTTTGTAAGGCTTTATCGAGTGACATATTTGTTCCCTTCTCGGAGTTTAACTGATTAACTTCGTTCTGTTTCCCTGGCATTGGCGGGTCCGGTACGGTCTCAGACCGCGTTTCATCCCCTTGAGACGCCGCATCAGGCTCAGTTCTGGTGCGGTGAATGGCTTTGGCGGCGCGGCCAAGCATGACCCTGCGCTGCATTTCGAGTTTTTGGAGAAAGTTCATTTGTGAAGACGACTCGATCCAGTAGCGGTTTGTGCGTTTGATCCGTGTGATCGCGGCATCGAAATCGGGCAGATACCAGATCAACATTGCTGCCAGCAGCGTGCCGGTCCTTCCGCGCCCTGCATGGCAATGAAACGCGATTGAGGCCCCGTCTTGCAGCATGTCAGCCAGCATGCTGCAGGTGTCGACAGCCTGATCCATTGTTGGCGGCTGCATGTCAGGGATCGGCACGTAAACAGATTTCAGATTGTGCTCGGCAAACGTGGCGACGGGCGGTTGCCACTCTTCTGTCAGGCTGACAACCGTATCAACGCCGATGCGCGTTACCGCCGAAAGGTCGGCTGCAAGATCGCGGTGCAAACCGGGTCGGGGCATCCCGCCCAAACGCCCGCGTATCAGCCAGGTGAAGTTCGTCGGCCCAGCGTAGGCCGTGGGTGCATTCGGCACGTCGGACGGCACCGCGTCGGCGTTGGCAAATGGATCGCTCCAGGGCGCACCGGCAACCACGTTCACCCGCGCATCTTCGCGATAGAGGGCTGTGGATTGCGTGCTCAAGCGGTTCTTCTTTCGGTCGTGTCGGCGTCGGTCTGTGCCTGCATCTGCGCGATCAGGCCTTGCATCGCCGCGACTAGCTGTGGCGCATCGGACAAATCATGCTGTTCCTGCGCATCACTCCAGATCACTTGCAGCAACGCTGCCTGCTCTGCGATGCTCAGAGTAATTGGTTCCTGCGGCTCTTCGGCTTGCGATGGGTCCTTCAGTCGATAATTCGTCAGATCAACCCGGCTTTGTTCCCCGCGATAGGCGCTTGGGTCCGAAAGTCGGTAGTCATTGATATTGGCGTCGGCGCGCGGCGTTTTGAAAACAGGTGGTTCGGGTTCGTCCAAAGATGGCGTTTCAGCGGTGTCTTCGTCAGATCCATACATCGTTGCGGCCTCTTCTTCTGCTATTGCCTCCCCCATATCCTGATCGTCGGCGAGCCCACCCACCGAGTTCATGATATCGTCAAGCATGCTGGTCGTGTCGCGCGGCGCTTCTTCAGCTGCGACGCTGCCCACAAAACCCAACATATTGTTTGTATCGACGCCTGACGCCGCTTTGACTTCCGCCCCGGCTTTGGCACCATCATCGGTCAGATACCGGGCCAAGAGGTAGCTGCGCTGCACGTAAATGCCCTCCACAATCTTTTCGAGCATTTCGGCAAATTCCTCGGCGCCGCTTTCGGTCCACGCCTTGGCATCCCCCTTGGCGCGCGCCTTGATCGCGTTTGTCAAAGAGACAAACATACGCGCGTTGAAAAGATGCGTTGTTTCACGCTCTAACCGGCGTCTGATCTTGGTCAGATCACGCTCTGACGTGATCTTGTCTTTGCGTGTGACCAGCAGGATTGAAGTTTCGCGCAGGCGCAGCGGCAGGCCTTCCCATGCGCCGCGTTCGCTTTCGCGCCAGGCCTGACCGGCATGGGTACACCACATCACGGCATTCGCGTAGCGGATCGTGTTGAGCCAATAGCTGGTCTTGATATGTGGGTCCGAGATTCCGGGCGTGTCGATCAGATCGCAGTTCTTGAGGATGTCGGCCTTGACGTAAAGGCGGATGTAACGTGTCGTTGTGATCGGAATCCGGTCTGTCCGGGACGGATCAACTTTGTGTTTCTTGCCGTCATGATCCATCCGGTATGGTGGCGCGTCGCCATAGGTCAGCCAGACCGGCGGCATCCGCGTTGCGGTGATTTGTGTCGGCAGAATGTCTTGACCAATCAGCAAGTTCATCAGCGTTGACTTGCCCGCGCTGAACTCACCCATGAGCGCGATGACCGGCTTACGCATGCTCCAATCGGCAAGTCGTTCCAGTTGCGCTTGGGTCACCCGACGTTCAGTAGTGGTTTGAGAGGTCATTCTGGGTCTCCGGCGGTGCTATTCAACGGCGGTCAGGTCAAGCGCGCGGCGATACAGAGCCTTGAAATCAGCAGCACGTGTTGTTTTCGACACCGTCTTTGAGGCGAGCATGGGGGCCATGCACACAAACTCAAAAATGGCACTGCACCGTTCATCAAGGAACTTGTCGAGGACAGCACGAAAATCGGCGAACAGATCATCGACCTGACTGTTACAGAGATCGTCGATCATCGTCTGGATTTCGGCATCGACAAGGGTGGCGTAATCCTCGGCGTTGGTTTTGATATTGCGGCGGCGTTGCCACCAGCGGCCCCACCAATTGCTGCTGAGGTCAATTGCGATGGTCTTGCCCAGCACAACCGGCGGCGGGACGTCTGGCGCAGGAGGCGCATTAAAGGCGAAATCTGCAATCTCGATGCCTAGGCGGTCCTGATAGATGGTGGTGAAGCGTGCGGCGGCATCCTCGTATTGGGCGGCGACCTTGCGCGAAATGCTTTCGCCAAACTCTTCGTAGGCGCGACGCAACCGCCCCCGCAAAGGCGCCGCATCGTAAACCCATTCTTCCTGCGCTGACTTATCGACGAAGGCGGCCAGCAATTCCTGCCGCGCCTCTTCGACATGGGCTTGTTTGATCTGATCCAGAACGGGCAGAAACTCACGGTCCCGAAGGTCGGTCATCAGCGCGTCCAATTCTGCACTGATTTCCTTGCGCATGTCCCCGACATCGCGGCGCAATTTGGGGACGTCGAGATTGACCATTGGCTGCGCGGTCTGCGCCATTTCGGCAAGCGCATCCTTGGTCTCAAGATCAGCGGTCAGATTTTGTAAGGCCGCTTCTACTTTCTCAAGATGACGCTGGCCATATTGATCGACGATGCAATCGCTGACCGCTTCCATCAACGTGGGGATACCGGACAGCTTCCAAACGAATGAATCGCGGTTGCGTTCACGGGCGAACCCGCTGTTCTTGGACCAATCAGCAAGGGCTGCGACCGCCTCCTCATCCATGCCAGAATAATCCGATGTCAGCGCCATTTCGGCCCAACGCGCACTGCCAAAGACAACGGTCACATCCTTCAAAGACGGATAGGACCGCAAGGTCGTGCGAATGCTGCCCAAAATCTCTGGTACCTGTGTGCCAGGATGGGGCAGTTCGTCGATGCGATTGACAAAAAGAATGACCTGACGGTCATCGTAATTCGAAATCAGGCGCACAAGTGCCAGATCTGTCGTGTTCAGCGCTTCATTTGCGGACAATACGACGACGCATATTTTCGAGCCGCGCAATGCGCGGATTGTGATCTGCTCTCGCACCATGAAAGTGTCGTTCACACCCGGCGTATCGCGGATCATCAAGGCACCCTTGAATTCCGGGATATCCAGCCAGATGTCCGCTGACTTTGTCAGATCGGAAAAGCGGCCTTGCTGGCTGGTCGGGTTCTCTTCCAACTCATCAGGATCGCCTAGGCAGACATAGCGCTCCATCAGTTCGGCATCGACATAGCCATATTTATGCGTCTTGCCGAGCAGTGCCTCAAACTTGCCACCCAGACGTTCGCGGGCTGTCTGGCGCATCTCGGCCACCTGCTGGCGCAGCTTTTCAAGGTCATCTTCAGAGCCGGCGCGGCGGGCAAGCTCACCCAGACGACCCCCGCCCTTGACCATCGCGTCCCATTCGCTGTCATCAAAAAACTTGAATGCGGCACGCGTCCGCGAACTCGCCGCCCGCGCATTCAGATGGACAGACGTAACGACAGAGGTCCATGGGTTCACATCCGAAGGCAGCAGAGCGACGTTACCGCTGAGCACATTTGTCAACGCCGTCTTTCCGGCCTTCACCTGACCGACGAGTGTCACGGATGCTTCGAACTTATCGATCTTGCGGGCAAGATTTGTAAACTGGCGCGACATGGTCGGATCAACCGCCTTGCCCTGCGCCTCGATATCATTGCGCAGTGTGTCCAGTTTCTCAAAGAATTGCCCGAGCTTTTCGCTGCCCTGGCACAACAGCGTCTGATTGAGCGTTTGATCGGCGGCTGTTGTATCAACCGCGCTCATGACATCACGCGTTCAGAGACAACAAAAAAAGAACTGAATACAATTGTAGAAATTGCGCTAAAAGGAACGTGTGGATTAGACAACAGGCCCATTGCATTTAACTCTCGATACTCGATAAACAGACACGCCTTTTTCTCGGCAACGTACTTGACTTGAACTCATATCGTACTACGAAGCAAGACTTGGTTATTGCCACGTCCAAAAAACGGCATTTGTGTGGCGGTGTTTGATGGCCTCAAGAACGCTCAGTTACGGCGGCCGAAACTGGCCAAACCGACGGGCCGGGAAGGCAAGACTTGGCGCCGAGTCGGGTTTGAATCCAGTCGCTGAGTTTTCACGAAAATGGCAAATCGAAGGGTGGCTCAAAGCGGCCCCTTCTCTTTTGGATGAGGCTTAACTGCCTTTCACATCTCGGTGTGTCGCGCTTAGTTTCGGCATGTTTCGCGATGTGCAACATCAACCTGCAAGGCATATCGATCACGCGCCAGTGTCTTTTGTTCGGCCTGTGACAGCGCGAGTAGCGCATCCTGGGTGCTGAGACCATTGGCGCGTGCCCGGTTCCAAAGCCGTTTTGCGGATATCGGTGACCAGGGAAGCGCGGCTTGTGACAGCCAAAGCCGCAAGGGAGCAGGAAGCGCGTCATAACAGCGCATCGGATCTGCAGCGCGTCTTTTGCGCCGCAATGAGGTCGCACCAAGGTTGCGGCTCACTCAGTCATCCTCCGGGTCGAACACGGCGTCCAGCACAAGGACCAGCCGCGTCTCGCCGGTGCCCTCAATCGGTGGGGAGCGGTGCAAAAGGCCAGAAGGCGGGTTTTCGGGCCAAAGAGTTCCGCGCAACAGGATAGGTGCGCCTGTTGGAACACTGAAGACGCGGATCGGATCCTGCCCGTCCGAAGAGATGCCATATTGCGTTCCGGCCCCGCGATAGGTGCAGACGAGGCGGGCGGTGATCGCATCGATATGAAACCTGCGGCACGCATTGGATGTGACCGGCTGCAGCCGTAGGCGCAAATAGCGGGCCTGCATCAGAGCGGCGAAAATCTCGGCCAGCACGTCGATATCCGCAATCAACTGATCCCGTTCGGGGCCTGCTGGCGTCTGCGCGATCTCGCACAACTCGGTCACCGCAGCACCGACGGCCTCTGGTTGCAGGATGATCCGCCCTTGCGGCAGATTTGCCGGGTCAAGCCCATTGATCCAAGCCTGAAAGTCGGGCGCAAGCTGCCTGCGCCAGATCGCTGCGGCGCAGCTCGGTTCCAGAAAATCCTGCAGGTTTTCCGGCCTATCGGCAATTGCAACGCCGATTGCAGCCGGGTGAACCTTGGCACGGGCAAAGCTCATGCGGCTTGCTCCGCCCGACGCCAAACAGGGAAAGGATCGGGATAATCAGGCAGCGCGTCGGGACCGATTGCCACGTCCTCCGGGACCAGGCAGGCGTCAAGCTTTGCCTTCAGCGCAGGCCAGTCGATACCTGCACCGATAAAGACGATCTCCTGCCGACGATCGCCCCAAGGTTCCTGCCAATGCGTCTGCATATATTGGCGCGCGCTTTCATGATCTGGCCAACGCTCTCTTGGGACCGACGCCCACCAGGTGCCCAGAGGCGAGACACTCGACAAGGCCCCCGCCAGCGAAAACTCGGCGACCCATTGCGGTCGCGTGGCGAGCCAGAAATGGCCCTTGGCACGGATCACGCCGGGCAGATCACCGACAAGAGCCGCATGAATCTTTTCAGGGATGAAGGGCTGGCGCGCACGATAGACATAAGAAGACACACCATATTCTTCTGTCTCGGGGGTGTGATCGGCAAAACCATAAAGTTCTTTCGCCCACATTGGATGCTCATGAGCCTTTTCGAGATCGAAGAGCCCAGTGTCGAGGATCCTGTCTGCGGGTACGTCTGAATGGTTCGTCTCGATGATTTTGGCGTCTGCATTCAGGCTGCGAATGATCTTGCGGGCGGCGTCGGTCCGCTCTGGCCCCGCATCAGCCGTCTTGTTCAGGATAATGACATCCGCAAATTCGATCTGGTCGGTCAGAAGGTGCACCAGCGTGCGTTCATCCTCATCCCCCATTACCTCACCACGGTCGCGCAGAAAGTCGTGGCTGGAATAGTCCTGCAGTAGGTTCACCGCGTCGACGACAGTGACCATGGTATCGAGCCGCGCGACATCTGACAGGCTATCGCCGTATTCGTCGCGGAAATCAAACGTCGTCGCAACCGGCAGAGGCTCTGAAATACCTGTCGATTCGATCAGCAGGTAATCAAAGCGCCCCTCGGCAGCCAGACGGCGCACCTCATCCAGCAAGTCGTCGCGCAAGGTGCAGCAGATACACCCATTCGACATCTCAACGAGGGTTTCGTCGGTACGGCTGAGTTCAGTATCCGCGCGCACAAGGTCCGCGTCGATATTGACCTCGGACATGTCGTTCACGATGACCGCCACGCGACGCCCCTCACGGTTGTTCAGAACGCGGTTGAGAAGCGTGGTCTTTCCTGCACCCAAAAAGCCGGAAAGAACCGTGACGGGAAGACGGGTATCTGACATGTTTTGCTCCAATCGCTGCCCTGCAGATCACGTAACTTATTCGGTTACTAGACCAATGCAATAGCAAAAGTTACATTTGATTTCGATCGTGGAGAAAACTGGCTCATGAAACGTAATTCGCGTCTGTCGCTTGCCCTGCACACACTCAGCCACATGGCGGTTGAGCCGGCGCGCATGCGCACATCCACGGACATTGCGGATCATGCCGGAACCAACCCGGTGGTCGTCCGGCGGGTTCTGGGCAAACTGCGGGATGCGGGTCTTTTGGCTTCAGAAAAAGGGCATGCGGGCGGATGGCGCCTTGCCAGACCACCACAAGAGATCACGCTTGCCGATGTCTATCTTGCGCTTGATGAGAGTTTGGTTGCAACGCCCGGCGAGCAAGAGACACCGTCCTGTTCAGTAGAACACACCCTCCAGCGGAAGGTCACGGCGGTTCTCGAAGATGTCGAACGCGGCTTGGTAGAACGATTGGCCGCCACAACGATTGCGGAAGTGCAAGAGACGACAGATGTCGCACATCACACACTTTAGTGGGCCTCATTGCCGCGCGCACAATGCGTCAACAACCAAACGGACATGGGCATCCTTGAAGGCGTCCACATCAAGCGGGTCGATCTGGTCGAAAACGCGCATCCAAAGGGCCGCGAAAATCGTTGGCGCGACGTAGATGCGCGGATCGTCATATCTGCAACTTTCTGACAATGCGCCGGTGGCAATCCCCTGCGCGATCAATGCGGTGATCGCAGCTTCGCCCTTGGAAAGAATCTCGCGGCGGTAGAAGGCGACAAGATCAGGCATCGCGTGGCCTTCGGCGACGAGTATCTTCAGGAAAATCGCGGCCTTCCCTTCAACAAGTTCATCGTAGATCACGTCAATCGCGGCGCCGAACAGGGCGCGAAAATCACTCTCTTGCGACCGGGCCAAATCCGCCACCTGGTCAATGGCCTGCTCGACGGAGTTGCGGATCGCGGCCTCAAAGATCGCCTCTTTCGTGTCGTAGTAAAGGTAGATGGTCGTGCGCGAGATTCCGGCGCGTTTGGCGATACCGGCCATGGTCGACTGGCCGAAACCGACCGCATCGAATTCCTCCATCGCAGCGGTCAGGATCTCTTGCGGGCGGGCCTCTTTGCGACGTCTGCGAATGGGCTGGGCGATGGTCATTTCTCCTTGCTGAACCCTCGTTAATGACATAAGTGTCAGCAAGAGCATTGCACGTGTCGGGGATACTATGCCAGACAAGCCCTCCTCATCAATTGAACTACCACTTGCGGATACCGGCATCGCCGAAAGTGACCGCACAGCGCCGATGCCAACGGGCCGCCGCCGCCTGATCTGGGTGCCGCTTTTCTTCCTGATCCTGTTTCTTGGTGGTTTCATGGGGCTCTATTTCCAACCCCCTGGCATACAAGCTATTTTCCGCGCCACGGGGCTGGAACCGGGGGGTGGCACCGACACACCAATTGCCGTTGCGATTGCGCAGGTCAGTACTGGCGACGAAATCGCGGTGGTCAGCGAAGGTGATGTCGTCGCTTTGGGCCGCGTGACGCCCAAGGGTGATGTCGTCACCGTTGCCCTGCCCTTTGGCGCCGGGGATGCACGTATACGCGAATTGCGGGTCGAAACCGGTGATCAGGTCACAAGTGGAGAGATCCTCGCCGTTCTCGACAGCCTGCCGCAATATGAAGGGCAATTGGCCACAGCACGCGCCAATCTGACCGTGGCAGAAGCCAATCTGACCCAGACCCAGGCCGCGACCCGCGCGGGCCGCGACGAAGCTGACGCAGCGCTGGAACGAGCAATTGCCACCGAAACCGCTGCCCAAGAGGAGCTGACGCGCACGACGGCATTGATGGAGCGCGGGGTGACCACCAGGGCGGTGCTCGACAACGCCATCGCGCGCGCGACCGAGGCCGCTCGGGACGTCGAAAAAGCACGCGCGACTTTGTCACGCTACAACGCCACAGACGACACGCCACAGGCGGACATTGCCGTCGCCCTTGCCAATGTCGAGGCAAGCCGCGCGCAATTGTCACTAGCCGAGCTTGACGTGGAAAAGGCCTATGTCAGGGCACCGCAAGACGGCACGGTGCTTGATGTGCATGTCAGCCCCGGTGAACGGCCTGACAGTGACGGAGTGCTTGATCTTGGCAATACGACCGAAATGACAGTCGAGGCCGAGGTCTATCAGACCCTGATCGGGCGGGTCGCCGTTGGCGACCCCGCGACGATCACGGCCGACGCGTTGAACGGTTCACTCAACGGTACCGTCAACGCCATCGGGCTTGAGATCGGGCGGCAATCCATCACCTCTGACGATCCGGCCGCCAATACTGATGCACGGGTGGTCGACGTGGTCATCACCCTTGATGCCGCATCCAGCGCTCAGGCGGAGCGGCTGACCAACCTGCAGGTCGTCGTCCGCATCGATGCTGGCAGAACCCAACCATGACCGCAGTTCTGACCTGGTTTTTCGGGCGGCTGCCAATTGGTTGGCTGCAGCTTGCGCATAACCGCACGCGCCTGATTGCAGCAGTTGCGGGGGTAGGATTTGCCAACCTTCTGGTTTTCGTACAGCTTGGCATCCTTGGCGCGCTGAACGGAACCACAGTGGCACCTTACGCGCTGTTTGAGGCGGATATCATGGTGTCATCAGTGGATGCCAACACGCTGACCGATGGCAGTAACGTCGCCCGCCAACGTCTTTTTCAGGCGCTGGCTGTGCCCGGCGTTGCGGATGGCACACCGCTTTTCATCGCCAACCTGACATGGCAGCGCGAAGATGGCACATTCTCCACCTTGCAGACCTTTGGCGTTGACAGCGAAGCGGCTGATTTTCTGCGCGAAGATGTTGCCGCACGGTTCGCGCCCTTGGGACTTGAGGATCGCGTGCTGATTGACCGCAGCACACGCGGATTGGCAAGCGGCGCGTTAGACGATGTCTCCCCCCACACGCCTTTCGTTTTTGAGGCCAATGATCGGACATTGTCGGCCATCGGCACGGTGGATGTTGGCGGAGGCTTCTCGGCTGATGGTGCCCTTTTTGTGTCCGATCAGACTTTCATGCGACTTTTCGGCAACCGCAGCCCCAGCGCGCCCAATCATATCCTGCTGAAGGTTGATGAGGGCATTGACCCCATCGTTATCGTTGACCGCCTGCGCGATGTACTTCCCGCCGAAAGCGTCAAGGTCGATACGGTTGAGAATGCAGCGGCGGCTGACCTGTCCTACCAGACAACCGAACGTCCAACGGGCATTATCTTTGGCTTTGGCGTCCTGATCGGGGTGCTGGTGGGCATTGTGATTGTCTATCAGATCCTGGCCACCGATGTGGCCGACCACCTCAAGGAATATGCAACCTTCAAGGCCATGGGCTATGGCCAGCCGTTCTTTCTGGGCATTGTATTCGAAGAGGCGATCATCCTCGCGGTTTTCGGTTTTGTACCCGGGCTACTCGCGTCGCTGGGTCTTTATGCGGGTCTTGAAGTGGCAACTGGTCTGCCAATGGAAATGACGGTCGATGTCGCGATCATGGTCTTGTTGGGCACGCTTCTTGCCTGCGCGATCTCTGGCGCGATTGCGACGCGACGCCTTGTGGGTGCGGACCCGGCGGACCTGTTCTGATCATGGATGATCTTTCGAACGCAACCGCACCTGTCGCGGTCAAAGGTCTGAACCACTGGTTCGGCAAAGGTGATGCACGCAAACAGGCCATCTGGGACGTCAATGTGACTGTGGCCAAGGGCAGTCTGACCGTTCTGATGGGACCGTCAGGTTCAGGGAAAACCACGGTCCTGACCTTGATGGGCTGCTTGCGTGACGTCCAGGACGGCGGCGTTCGGCTTTTGGGGCATGAGTTGAACGGCATCTCGGAGGCCCAGGCCGTCATGCTACGCCGACAGCTTGGGTTCATCTTTCAGGCGCATAACCTGCATGAAAGCCTCACCGCGACGCAGAACGTACTGATGGGTCTTGAGGTGCATGGCCGCCACAATTCAGCACAACAGGTGCAGGCCGCCCGGCATGTTTTGCAGCTTGTGGGCCTTGGTGACCGGCTGGACTACCTGCCTGCAAATCTGTCAGGCGGGCAGAAACAGCGCGTTGCCGTGGCGCGCGCACTTGTGTCAAATCCCAAAATTGTCTTTGCGGACGAGCCCACCGCCGCGCTCGACAAAGACTCTGGAAAATCTGTTGTCGAGATGCTGAAAGCGCTGGGTCAGCAGCGCGGAACAACGACAATCATGGTGACCCATGACAACCGCATCCTCGAACTCGCCGACCGGATCATCACGCTGGAAGACGGGCGGATCGTCAGCGACGAACACCAGCACTAAACCGCGTCAGTCTGTTGGGGAAGCGGTTCCCCACAGCAATGCCTGGCTGCCGCCCAATTTGCTGTGCCCCAGCGGGCGGAGACCCTCGGCAAACGCATCAAGCTCCGGATCCCATGACAATGCAAGATATGCCTCCAACCAGGCCAGTTGAAAACTGCGCAACTCTTCGGTGCCGTCGAAATAGCTCTGCACCTCACCTGAATAGGCCCGACTGGCCTCGCCCGTTTCGAGATCATCCAATGCAAAGCGCACGATCCGGTCCAGCGCGTTGTCGCAAATGCCTTTGATCGACAGACCCTGTTGTTCCAACAAAAGTGTCGTCACCACCATCGGCGCAATCGCATGCAATTGGTAGTGGAGCGCGTATTTGCCCCGGCGCGTCTCTTGCGGCAGGCTGCCATCTTCCCGCGCTTCACATTGCATCAGGCTCGCCGACCAGGCCGACCAGCGGAGCGCGACCGGGTCGTCATTGATTTCCGCGCTCAGATTGATGCCCAGCGTGGCCCAGCCCCGTAGATTGCCCAGACGGGCGCCGGATGTGGCGTCCTGTTCCCAGAACAACATCTGCTCTTCGGTGCGGGCGGCCAGCCAATCCTTGAACACCAGCCGCTTGGCCGGGTTCGACGAATAGGGCGCCACCTGTTTGTAGATCATCGCAAGCCCCGCCAGGCGCGATCCGACCGAAAGTTGCGCGGTGTAGCTACCCAATTCCGACAGCGCGTCAGCTTCGGCCCATGTGGCCAATTGATCGATAACGCAATCAGCCTGCGTCATCTGATCCCGTTCACCGGCGGTCACATCATTCGCAATCCTGACCAGATCACGGATAAACGTCTCGATTGGTGCAAGCGCCGCGTTTACGGCGGCATTGCTGTCTTCGTCAATGTCAGAGCGGCTTTCGCTCTCCGCGGTGTACCGGCTGCCATAGCTGAGTGAGACGACCGGTTCAGGTGTGGGCGGGCACACGAACGGCCCGTCATTGGCGCGTGCAGCTTGCGCGCCGAGACCGGTCATCGCAATCGTGCTCACCACAGCCAGCAGCCTGTTCATGATCCATCCTCCAGGTTCAAAAGCGACGTGATTGCGCTGGCCTTGACCGATCCGTTCGCCGCTGCCTTTTCGAGCCAGACAAGCGCCTCTTGCGGGTTGGGCGCGGTGCCCAGACCAAAGGCAAGCGCATAGCCAAGCTCTGCCATCGCCGTCGTATCCCCGCCCTCTGCGGCACGGACAAGCCAATCGGTCGATGTGGCCAGATCCTGAGCGGCGGCGGCATTGTCACGCAAGTACATCGCATAGGTACGCATCGCAAAGACATCGCCGTTATTGGCAGCCGTCAAGTAAATCTCGGGCATATCGATGTTGGCCCCGATTGCAGCTTGCGCAACGGGATCAGCACGGCGATAGCGGGCCAGATACCCCTCAAGTACCTTGCGGTCGGGGTTATCCACCGATGCGAGCAACATCTCTGCGGCACGGTCAGGGTCATAGGTTTCAGCCTCGGGAGCCACTAACAGCTCAAAGAGCCCCCGCGCCGCCGACGGATCGCCTTTTGCATAGGCGCGTTCAAAGAAGGCCTGCGCAGTTTCCGCCGCATCCATCCCTTCGATCTGCAGATGCGTGCGTGCAAGGTCTGTCATCGCCCAGGCATTTTCCTCGACCAGATGCTGCGCGATATCCATCCAGCGCAAAGCCTCTTCCTTGTCATCAAGGGCGAGCGACAAATCGGCCAGGGTCATGACGTTCTTGTAATCGCACAACATCACACCCACAGCGCGGGCGATGTAAGTCTCTCGCGTGGCGTCATCGACAAAGGGGATCGCAAAGATGAGCGCGTCAAAATCGCCGTTTGCAGCGATCACATCGGCGAATTGCTCATAAGTCGCGCGGCCCGTAGGATCATTCACATCCGTTGACGCCAGAAGCCGCATCGCGGCCCCCTCCCCGGCCATTGCAGGCTCTGTCAGCAGCCGGACAACCTCAACGCTGCTATCGGCGACGGTGCTGTCATAATCGAGCAAAGCTTCGGCCAATGCCAGGGCAGCGGGTGTGCCCGAACTCCGGTATTCCTGCCTTAACAGATCAATTGCTGCGAGGCGTTCAAGGGGACTTTCGGCCAGTTCCAGTTCCAGCTGCGCAAGCGCCTTGAGGACCTGAGCGTATTGGCCCGAATACTCCTCCCAAAAAGCGAGGATTTCAGGTGTGGCACGGTCGTAGAATTCAAGGAATTTCAGATAACTCGCCAATGACTTCGGACGGCCATAAAGCGCCTGCGACTGGATCGTCGCAATCGTCAGCGGATCATCCTCTGCCGTCAGCGCGATCAGGTCATTGGCCGAAATCTCGATATTGGCAGAGTCGGTGGCCGCCTCTACATCGCGCCAATGCGCCGCCTCTTCCAGTCGCGGGCTGTCTGTGGCCTGGCACATGAAAGCCGCATGCAGGTGTTTGGCTGGCGTCACGCCACCGTAAACAGACACCGTATGGCTGAGCAAATCGACGGCGCGTTCAAACTCTTCTGCACCGCTGCGGCGGCTGATCAGGATCTGTGCCAAACGGCTCATCCCGTCCATATCACCCAGCGCGGCGGCCCGTTCCAACAAGGCAACTGCCTTCTCCTCGCCCGCCCAGCGGCCTTCGCGGATCAGGACATCCTGCGCCAGACGCGTGAAAACCCAACCCGGCGCGTCATTGAGCTGTGCCAGCTCTTCAAGCGCAGCGTAGCGTTCGTCGTCCAACTCCGGATACGTCGCCGCGTGTGTTTCCAGGAAAAGAGACAGGCGCGTGAGACCCGGCCGTTCCCCTGTCGCCGCCGCATCACGATAAAGCGCCAGCGTGCGGTCCAAATCCCTTTCAACAAGCGCGCCGGTTTCGTAAAGGCGCCCCAGTTCGATCTGCGCGAATGGCAAATCCGCGTCCGCCGCCTGATAAAGGTAGTGGAGAAGAACATCATTGTCCTTCTCAAAACTCTCGGCCTCCATGTGGTATTCGACCACTTTCCAGGCCGCGTTTGCGTCACCCAGATCAGCCGTAAACCGGAACCAGTCATGGGCCAGTTGCACATTGCGTTCGACAACTTCGCCATTGTGAAATTCGCGGGCGATCCGTGCGGTCCGGTCGCAGATTGTGGGATTCAATTCACCCACCAATGCGCCAAACGCCATCGTCACGGCGAGATCGGTCGGCACGTCCCATCCGGCAGGTGCGTCGCCATCAAGCGCCATTTTGCTAAGGTTCAACAGCGCATCGGCATTGCCCGCCAATCCAGCCTCGACCAGAAGTTCGTTGGCACGTGCGATGTCGCGATCCACCCCGATACCTTCACGATAAAACCGCGAGAGCGCGTTTTTCAAACGGGGTGAAAGGCTGTCTGCCTCAGCCCCAAGCTGGACCACCAATTGCTGGCTGCGGATACCGTCAAAATCGCTGGCCGCTTCCATCGCGCCAATACGCGCCAGCAACGCATTGTTGCCAGCAAAGCCCGGATCGACCTCGGCAATGCGGGTGATCAGCGTATCGACCGTTTCAAACCATTTGCGTCCGTCGATCCCCTGAAGGCGGTTCATGTCGCGCTTGATCAGCGGAATGCTGATCTCTGGCAGCGCGCCGCCATTCCATGCGGACCAGAACGCAATTGTGTCCTCATCGCTGGCACGCGGTGTGCAAATCGGTTCTGGCGCAATTTCGGGCGGGCGGAATTCAAGCGCGATCTGTTGCGCGGCGACAGGTTGGGCGAAGGCAGCAAGCATGACAGCCAGCGTCAAAGACTGCGCCTGTCCGAGGAACCCGTCTCTCACCTTGATTGCTTTTGTCATGCTGCTACCTCGCTTCATTACTTCAGATAGACATTCGGCATGGCGGTGGCCGCATAAGCACCGCCATCCTCGGTCAGGATGATCGAGACGCCCGCACGCCGCTCAAGCGCCACCTGCTCGATTGATGCGAGCGTTTCGCCGTTTGCACGCATCTGGAAATCGAGGGTCAGCGGCGCACGCAGGGCAACCGATGAGCCGCTCATCGCATCGATGTCGCTGATGGCTGATTGGTCAGCAGCGGGCACAAAGAGTTCAACATCATCGGTGCCTGAAAGGTTGTAGACCGTGACATCCGATTTTCCGGGATCAAGCGTGATTTCGTCGGTCAGAATTTCGGGCTCCTGCCCGTCCAGCAGCACAATGGTGTAGTGCATGCTGGGCGCCACATCTACGGTCACGCTGGTGCTCGACATGGTGATGTCAATCGCGCCCGGCATGACATTGACGTAGTCAGAGACGCCATCGGCGATATCCCGCACTGTCGTGCCATCGACCGACGCGAAAGCCTGACCGGGGGCCAGTATCCTCACGAAGCTGGAATTGGGGTCAAACACGTCTTGATACAGACCTTCGTCATTCGCAAAAACAGGACCAGTCGGAACTAAGAACGCAGCCAGCACACAAAGCTTGAGAGATTTCATGAGTCTTCCTTTCTTGATGACGTGCATGCATGAACGGTGGGGGCAGAGGAAAACGGGCGATCCATGGCGAAGGACAGCGACGCCGCCCCCTCCGGCCAAAGACCGGAAAGCGGCATGTAAAAACGGCCCGTGCGGGTCAGCCGCTCTCCCCTGACGATGGTTTTTGTGCGGCTTAGGCCGCTTTCTGCGTGAAACGTGAAATCCGCTGTCAGTCCCAGTGATCGGTTTGTGTCGACCAAAAGCGTATCTTCTGGCCCCAAATCATACCCGGCCAGGTCAACCGTCAGGCCGCTGAGGTCATCAGCCACTTGGGCAGGCAATGCTAGCGTGCAGCTGCGACCGGCGGCGGCGATGAGTTCGCGCATGGGCTGGTCACCAAACTGCGCGAGGTTGTTGTAGATCGGGTTTTCCCAAATGAGGAATTTGGGGCGCGTCTCCTGAAACTCGGTGGAGGTGAGATACGAAATCATCGCACCGTATTGGTTGCCGCCCGTGATCGCGTAGTTGATCACCTCAAGTTCGGCATATTCGGCGATGAAGCCAGGGAAGTTGTTGATCGGACTGTCCGAGAAGGATGTGCCAATCAGCGCCACAGGCACCGCATCCGCGCTGTCACCAAACAGATCAAGCCCGCCAGCCAGATCAACCGCGCTGGTCTGCACAGTCTCATATGTCATCGTTTCTGCCTCTGGCAGCGTGTCGAGGCAATGGGTCTGCAACAGCCTGCGCATGCCGGAAAAGGCGATCTCAACATCCTGCGGCTGGCTTTCGTAAGTCACCTTGGACAGGTCATCGTAACCCGGCTGAGCGCGGATCACATCGGCAATGGCCTTGGCGGTTTCGCGCGCGCCACTTGCCGACCAGTGAAAGTCTGCCTTGAAGAATGCCAGATCATCCTCTGGCGCCTGCAACATCGCGCTGCGGGCGTCCACGGTCACGACACCCGCCGCATTCAAGCGCTCAAGAATGTCGTCGTGGACATGTGTCGCAATCTGAAGATCGAAACCATAAAGCGGCGCGGCCTCTGGCAAGTGATCCGGCATCGTGACGCTTTTGGTCGGGATCGGCACATAGATCAGTGTTGTCCCATTTTCGGCCAGCGCTTGCGAAAGCTCGGAAAGGTAGGCCACAGTCTGGTCGGAAAACGGGTGGTTCATCCGCAAATCAGCATTGATGCGGAAGAACACCCCGTCACGCCCTTCGATACTCGGCAATTCGCGATTTTGTTCGAGGCCCGTGCAGCGAAAGTTGCTCTCTGCCGCAGCAGGTGCTGCAGACCATGTACTGCCGATCACTACGGCCATGGCCAACGCGGCTCTGGGTGCTGTCGCTATCATTGCGGCTCTCCTTGTTCGTATCTGGCGTATTCCGCCAAGGCCCCTTGCAGGACCGGTTCGAGGTTCTGAGCCACAAGACGGGTTTCAAGCGATGTCGATTGGCGCGCCGTGGCCAGATAGGCTTGGACATTCAGAAGGTCTTGTTTGCTGCGCTGCCGGTCCTGCAGAATGGCCACTGAGTGGTCGAGCGAAAGCGCTGCACCCAATTCGCCATCAAGCCGGGCAAGGACGATTTCAACCTCATCGTAAAGCGGGCCAAACGGGACCTGCCGCCAATGGTATCTGACCAATGCTTCGGCGGCGACGCTATTGCCGGCATTCGCGTAAGCAATGACGATGCTGCGCAACAGGGCAAGCCGTTGGGGAGAGACATCAGCAGGGTCAACCTGATCAAGGTAGCGGATCATGTTCATGATCGCCCCACCGCGCCCTGTTGCCGCAGCCATACCATAGTAATGGGCGATATCAGCGGGATTCGCCGCGCCCGCCTCATCAAGCCGCTGGGCATAGCGCAGGGCGGCAAACCCATCGCCCAGATCGGCGAGACGTCTAAGCCGCGTTGTCGACACCGATTGCCCCTGCGCCAGCCTGCGGCGAGTGGTGACCAAATCCTCGGACGGCAGGTCGAGCCATGATGTGATGCCGGGCGTCATCACAACCGTGATGCGATGCGGCGCGATTTCCTCGGTTTCGGCAAAGGCCGGAGCGGCGAGTGTGATCGCAGAAAGCACGCCGATAGTGATCTTACGCATTGCCACTCTCCTGCATCACCACCTTCATGAGGTCCGGATCGCTCAGGTAGCGCACCGGGAATTCCCAGATCACCACGGGCGGTGGTGCGACAGGATCAACGCGCTCAAGAAAGGCATGCATGGGCGCCACAGGCCCCTGCCCCTCTTCCGCGTAATTGATCACATCCTGTTGTAGGGCTAGCTTCAGCGCCGCCTCAAAGCTCCAGCGTGGATTAGCCGAGTAGCTGGTGCCGACCAGCGTCATGGACGCTGGCATATCGGTCCCGAAAAGATCAAGCGTACCGGGACTGACGTCACCGACAGCTTCGGCGGTGTAGGGTGTGATTTCTTCGTTTTGCAAGCCAACTAGAGGCGCCAGACCGTCCGATGTCACAAAGGTGACGAGGTCACCGGTAAAGCGTTCCGTATCGTCGTCGACCCGGTCAAAGGCCGTGTCGCCCGCCCCAATGACATCTTTCACTGAACGAGCAACAGCCGCCGCACCTGCCGTGGTCCAGTGCGTATCCGTTGCAAAGAAGGGCTGGTCGATAGCCAGAAGCGCCGGGCGGGTGTCCACATAAGTGATCCCATGCGCGCCCAGCGCCGCGAGGAAGTCATTATAGGTTTGTGCGATCTGGGCGGGTGGGCCATCTGCACCAAACTGCGCGGCATCAATCTCAAGCTTTGCAGGCAACGGCACGACGACAAGCTCCGTCCCCATCGCGGCCAATTGTGCATCAACCTCGGCAATCCACGTCATGGGCACACTGAAATCGTCTGTGACCCGAAACTCTTCGGCACTGAAAAGCCAATTGTCCCGCCCGACGACAACACCGGACCGACCTTCGCCCAACAACGCATAACGGGCAGCACCAATCCAACTGACGGCCACGTCTCGATGCGGCAGGTTTGCGCGGTAGATGTCATCAACTTCCGACGCAAATTCACCCTTCATGAACCCTTGCAGTTCCGGAGTGTCCACATCCCCGGCAAGCAGCGCGTAATTGGCAAAAAGCGCATAGCCAAAGAACGCGGCGGGGATCGTCAGTTTCATGTTTTGCTGCAACGACATATCCGACCTCCGCCTAGAACTGGAAATACAAGAAGGGTGAGAAGCTCTGCTCGGCCAGTTTCAGGACGGTCAAAGCGCCAATCGACAGTACCGCCAATGTCAGCACGACCTGCATGGCAGGCACCGCAGCGAGCGTTCCGTCAGGGCGAAGCTCAACCTCCGTCTTGGGTTGCGTCAGCGCCGCATGGAGATGCGGTTCCGCAAAGGCCACGAATCCTGCGAGGAACATGAACATGACACTTTCCCGGGTCACATCGTACCAGACCGCCGGATCACCGATGAACCCGTTCAGGCCAATCATGCCTGCATAGATCTCGAACGCTTCACCCACATAGGCCGCACGGAACATCACCCAGCCGATCAACACAAACAGCAGCGTCAGCGGCAGTGCGAACCAATGCGCTGCGGCCTTCCGATCCCAACCCAGGAACCGCTCGGTCGCCAAGAGCCCGCCATGCCAGAACCCCCACAGCACAAAGGTCCAGTTCGCCCCGTGCCACAGCCCCCCCAGCACCATGACGGTCATCAGGTTGACATAGGTGCGTGTTGGTCCTTTCCGGTTGCCGCCCAGTGAGATGTAGAGGTAGTCGCGCAGCCAGTTCGACAGCGAGATATGCCAGCGCCGCCAGAACTCGGTGATTGACCGGCTGATATAGGGAAAGCGGAAGTTTTCAAGAAAGTTGAACCCCATCATCTTCCCCAGCCCGATCGCCATGTCGCTGTAGCCGGAAAAGTCGAAGTAAAGCTGCAGCATGTATGCGATGGCCCCCGCCCAGGCGAGCGCCATGCCGGGGTTTTCAGTCGCAAAGGCCAGATCAGCCAAGGGCGCGACAGCGTCGGCGAGAATGACCTTTTTCGCCAGACCAATCAGGAACCGCGTCAGGCCGTCACAGAACATCTCAACCGAGTGCTCACGCTGGCGGAATTGGTCCTCAAGGTCCTTGTAGCGCAGGATCGGCCCCGCGATCAGTTGCGGGAAAAGCGCGATGAAGGCGGCGAAATCGATAAACTTTGCGTCCGCGCGCGCGTCACCGCGATGGACATCAATCAGATAGCTCAGCGCCTGAAAGATGTAGAAGGAAATCCCGACTGGCAGGATCAGCCGCCAATGAATGCCCAGCCCCGCTGCATCGGTGCCAAAGAGCATCGCGAAACTGTCGATGAAGAAGTTGAGATATTTGAAGACGCCCAGCACGCTCAGGCACCCGATCACGCCAATGCCCAGATAGACACGCCCGCGCTGCGTGCCCTTATGCTGGCTGATCTTCTGACCGACGAGGTAGGTGAAGACCGTCGTCAGGAACAAAAGCCCCAGAAAATCCACACGCCACCAGGCGTAGAACACGTACGACCCGGCCAGGATCGGGTACGACCGGAAACGTACCGGCGTCAGGTAATAGATCGCGAGGAATAGCGGCAAAAACAGAAACAGGAAGGATTCAGAGGAAAACACCATTGTCAGCCGTCCCGCTCAAAGTTGCATGTGCCTGAAAAACCGCCAAAGACCTCAATCCCGCCGGCGACCAGCCGGATTTCATCCGCGCCGGTGAGGTTGTTCATGATCTGATGAGCCTCGCCCAGCAGATCGCCGTCGACCAAACGCGGGAACTGGTTGCTGAAATCGTTCGCGCGCAAGGTCAGCACATGGGCCGAGGCCGAGGCCAGGCCGACGCGGTTACCCACAAACACGTTGCGCTCCACCAGCGTTTCATTGCCGTTGGGTTGATCCGCAATCAAAAGGCCTGCGCTGCCATTACCGAAAATCTGATTGTCCGTCAGCGCGGCATGCCAGCTGGACAGAAGCTCAATGCCTTTCTTACCGTTCTCCATCGCCACATTGCGGGTCACTTGCGTGCAGTCGGACCGATGGATGGAAAGGCCCACACCGCCATTCTGCCACAGGATGTTCCGTACAAGATGCGTGTCACGACTGCCCCGCGTCACCTGCACGCCGGTATTGGTGTTGGCAAAAATCAGGTTCCCCGTGATCAGGCTGCCCGCCGTCCCATCGGTTACACGCAAGGCGCTGCCGCTTTGGGTGCGCGTGATCAGGTTGCCCACAACATCCGTACCGTTGGCCCTGTTCAGCACAAGGCCCGCATGCCTTGCATCTGTGATCAGATTGCTGCGGATCACTGCATCATCCGTGCCGAGAAACGTCACCGCGCCCACATCGCGCAGTACGTTGCTTGTCAGCACCGACCGGCCGATGGGCTGGTAAAGGCCCTTGTTCACGACCGCGAGGCCGGAAAACGCCGCCGTTTTGCTGAAACCGAGGCCCGTGATCTGCGCGCCCGTGATTTGCGCCATGCCCGATCCCGCCGTGACCACAAAGGGCGCATATTCGGGCACGGTCCGGTTTTCGGGACCGGCTACACCGATGGTAGCCCCATCGACCAAAAGTGTTCCAAGGTTCAACAGGAACGTCCCATCGGCCCGGTTCAGCATTAACTCATCACCCGCCGCCAGCGTCAGCCGCGCGCCTTCGAGCACGACAAGCGGAATATGCAGGCCCTGATCCGACAGCATCGCTGCTGCATCGTCCTGCGCCGCAATCCAGTCTTTGACCTCCGCAAGGCTCGCCGTGCCGTTGCGGATCGCAATGACCTTTGGCGCATCGCCGGGCTGCGCACGTACGACTGACAATTGGTCATTGGTTCCCGCATAGATCGACAATTGCACCAAGGCGATCCGCAGATCGATCAACTGCAATTCGGCCGCAGGCATCGCCGCAAGCGGGGCCAGATCAGACAATGGCTCAGGCCCCGGCATCAATGCGGCGATCGCCGGATAGGCCAGCAGCGCCGTATCCTCTGCCGCATCCAGGGCAGGCGCGATGGCCGCAACGGCAGCCGTCAGATCTTGCAGAGCGTGATAATCCTCACGCGGATCGGCTTGCGCCACCTGCAGTGACGCAAGCAAACCGATCATGATCTGCCAAATCCGCTTAGGCATTCGACACGTCTCGCATCGGCAGTTCGGGCGATACCGTGCCGTTCATGGTCACCAACAACACCTCCGCACGATCATTGGAGCGGTTGGTGAGACCGAATTTCTCGCTCACTTCCAACAGCACCCGCTCACCGTTGGACAAGGTCCGCCTGCTGAACCCGTCAAACAGCTCCAGATCACCGCGCCCGGCGATAATCTGGCGACCCGGCAAAGGGTCAATGTTGATAGAAGCGCTCGGATTGATCTTCAGCACCGTCATCTCATAGTCAGGCGATGTCAGCACCGACTGACTTTGCCCCCAGACATGATCACGCTGCACATGCTGATGGCTTTCGCGCCGTGCCTCGGCACGCAGTGTTTCGGTCACTTTCTTGACGTCCTGGCATTTGCCGCGCGCGGTCACCAAAACCGCATCGGGCGTGTCCACGACGATCACGTCAGACATACCCACGACGGCCACCAGCCGCCCATCAGACCGCACCAGCGAATTCGTCGTCCCGACCGAGATCACATCGCCCTGACAGACATTGCCTGCCTCATCCGGCGTGCCGATGGCATGCATGGAGGTCCAGCACCCCACATCGCTCCATTCCACATCCAGCGGGGCGAGTGCGACGGATTTGCTGTGCTCGAAAACGATCCGTTCGGTCGGCTCGTTGGTCGCGCGGCGGAAACTGTCGGAATGTAACAGAAGGCCCTGATGCCCCTGCTCACCCCGGTCGATGGCATGGCGGACGGCCTTGAATGTGGCTTTGTCGAGCCGCGCAAACTCATCCATGATCGTCTTGGCACCATAAAGCGAGATGCCTGACGCCCAATAGGCGCAACCGCTTTGCATCAATGCACGGGCCCGCGACAAGGGCGGTTTTTCGACAAACTGCGCAACACGGTGCAGCCCGTCATAGGTGCTGAACGCGCCCCCGTCCGAGATATAACCATAGCCGGTTTCGGGATATGTCGGCCTAATCCCGAAGGTCACGATACGTCCATCCATAGCCGCCGCCCGCATGGCGAGGATTGGCGAGTTCAGATTGCCCTGAATGATGTGATCTGACGGGGCCACCAGCATCAGCGCACCAGGCGTTTCCGCGTCGATCACCATAGCGGCGGCCAGAACGGCGGGGCCGGTATTGCGCGCCATCGGCTCGCAAATGATGGTCGCGTCGCACTGGATTTCCTGCAATTGCTGCTTCACCAGCTTGGCATGCTGCGCGGCGGTGACCACGACAGGCCGCCCGAACCCTTTGGTCCGATGCCTCTGCACCGTTGCCTGAAAGAATGTCAGCGAGCCCTTGCCCGCGACGGGCTGGAATTGTTTGGGGCTTTGCGTGCGTGACATTGGCCACAGGCGCGATCCTGTCCCGCCACAAAGAATAACTGGTCTAATCTCTTCCATTACACGTCCATCCTTGTTCAGATGCTCGGGTCAGTTGGTCTTGACCACCCTCAATTGCGGTTTGGCTTTCAAAGTGCGTTGTTGTTTCCAGGCCAGAGATCGCGGCGGAAACGCAGACGCGCGGTTTCGCCGAGGCTGATCCGCGCTGCATCCGCCTCACTGATGCGGATATCAGCGGCAACAGCGTCGGCATTCGCGGGGGCGTCAGCGGCGTCGGCCAATTCCAGCGCCACCGGCACGATCCGGCCATCGGCAAAAACAAGCTCTGGCCGATCGCCAGCAAGCAGCCGCGCGACACCCTGATAGCTGATCTGCGTCGTGGCCTGTAACTCGGCGTCTGCGGCCACCAGCTTGACCAGCGGCGAGCCCGCCAGAACGGTCGCGCCTTCGTAAAACTCCGGCGTCGGCTCAATGGCGCAGTCACAGGGCATCCGGACACTCAGCAGACTGCCGGTATTGGCCCCGATCGAATAGACAACATCGCCCGCATTCGCGTTCTGATTGGCATAGGTGATCTGCCCCGCCGCCGTGGCCCGCAACAGATCGCCCTGCTGGTCGATCAGGACCGGCCGCGCCTCGTAGTTGAACGCCACGCGCTGATGCACCACATTCGCTGCGACTGCGATCAGGCCGATGCTGAGCGCTGCCAGTGTCGTCGCTCGCGCCCCGTCGCGCAGACGGTGCATGAAGGTCCGCTTGGTTTTCTGGGTCTTCGCCTTGACTTCCGTCGGCCCGGCATATTCCATGAATCGGCCCATGGTGACCAGATCGCCCGCCAGATGGCTGTTCAGGATGTACCGCAGCGGCCCCAGATGGCTCGCCATCGGATCATTGAAGACCAGCTCAAAATCAGCACTTTCCTTGTCACCGTCTTTATAGACATCTGCCTCCACAAAAAGGCTGACGACAAAGCCCTCAAACGCGAAGGCCAGGATCACCGGCTGCCGTTTCCAGTTCGCCGCAGGCCCCAGCAGACCCGACACGCAGGCCTTGGTGACGGACAGCGATTTGCCCTCCATCCGCCGATCACCCACATGTGCTGTGAACGGGATCTGCAATTGCGGATGCTCGTTTTCATAGACAAAGCCACCCGGAACGGCCTGGTCGAAATGCAATGCTGCGTCAGTTTCGGTTTTCATCGTCTCGTCTTTCTCGGCTGATCGGCGTCACATCACGCCAGTGAGGTACAGGACGCCGATCATCAGCCATCCCATGGTCAACAGATGCATGTAAGAGGAACTGGCGGCGACCAGACGCGCGCCAATCGGTTGCGGTGTGCTTGCGCCGGCACCACTTGCCTGACGGGTCCATTTCTGCCGGTCGAGCCGGAACAGGACATAGCTTTTGACCGCCGCCCCAAAGAGCTGGCTGAAGTACAGAAGCCCCGTATAGGTGATCGGGAATGACCGCCCGCGAAAGAGGCAAATCGCCGTGCAAAAGATGTACCGGGTCAGCATGACCCAGGCGATATAGGCGGGGATCACAGCCGCATCGAAAGTCGCCGCAACCGCCAGCACACAAAGCGGGCCAGCCAGCGTCGTCCAGATCGACATGCGCTGATCCAGGATAGACCACCAGGTGAAAAAGCCGATCTGTTTCGGCGACAGGTCCAACGCGCGGCCATTCGTGCGCAGCATGTTCCCGAACCACCGCACCATCAGCGCCACGGCACTGCCGACGAAGGTGGGCTTCGGCTGCGTCTCCATCGACGAGCTGGCAACATCCGGCAGATAGGCCATTTCGTAGCCGTTCTTCATCAGCCAAAACCAGGTGGACTTATCGTCGCCGGTGAGGAAATTCACCCGGCCCAGCCGCCAATGATCGATGTAATCGTGCTGCACGGCGTTGATGAAATCAGGGTTCGTGGCGAGGTCCGCGCGGAACACCGACATCCGGCCCGTCAGCGTCAGCACCCGGTTGCTGAGCCCCATAGAGCACATCATGACCTGCCGCTGGTCAAAGCGCAGCTCAAACCAGTCGCGGAAAAGCCCGGGCTGCGGAATATCGACCTTTTCGTCTGTCGTCAGAGCACCCACCTTGCGGTCGGTAAAGACCGGAGCGGATTGCGCCACGATATCCTCGGGTACGCAGCTGTCGCCATCGACAAAGACGATGATGTCATGCGGCGTCGGGCATTCGCGCGCAATCAGGTTCAGGGATTTCGCCAGCGCATCGCGCTTGCCCGTGCCGGGGATACGGTCGATGATCAGCTTCACCGACGCCATATTGACCGGCATCGTGTCATAGATTTTCTGGATCAAGCGCGCATCCGCACCATCGACAACGGATGATACGATGGTCGCGCCGTTCTCGGACTTCGACGCGGCCAAAAAGATGCTGCGATAGACCGGTATCGTGACCTCAGTCTCGATCTTGTAAGATGTCGTCAGGAAAAACGCATGTGCCCGCTGCGGCTGTGCTGCGTAAGCCGCATGTGCCCGCTTCTTGCGCCTTGGATAGGCGAAGCGCCGGAAAATCACCGCGCGGGTAAAGTTGATCGCAGCCCAGCTATAGCGCCACATGCCCAGCACACCGATGACCAGTACCGCCTGCTGGACCTCTCCCAGAAATCCTGGGGGGACAAGAGAGGCCAGCAGGACGATCACCGACAGATATGCAAGATGAGACAGCATCGGGGGGCTTACCAGCAGATCCCGTCATATCCGCCGCCGGTCACCCGATTGCGGTTGATCCGCGTCAGGTCGACCATTGGTTTGGACTTGGAGGCGACATCGAGCGCGTCGATCGTGTCCTTGTACATGTTACCCACGACAATCGCGTCAGAGCCGTCAATCAGCGCCTGCAGTTCCGGCACAAGGCGATGTTTGAGGTCAGGGACCACATCATTGCCGCGCCCGGCAGTGGAGTTGTCGTTGGCATAAGCCTCGTGCACGAAGGGGTCGTAAATCTCGACCCCAATGCCGGACTTGATCAGGCGCGATGCAAGCTCGGCCAGCGGGCTCTCCCGCATATCGTCCGTGCCGGGCTTGAAACTGATCCCGACAAAGCCGACCTTCTTGGCCTTGGAACTCGCCACCATTGCCTCGGCCTTGGCGATCTGCTTCTCGTTCGCTTCCAGCACCGCCTGCAGCATCGGCGCGGGCGTGCCCTTGACGTCGGCCAGATGACGCAAGGCGCGGACATCCTTGGGCAGGCAAGACCCGCCAAAGGCAAAGCCAGGCCGCATGAAGTAGCGCGAGATATTCACCTTCTCGTCGGAACACAGGATGTCCATTACCGCCTGCCCGTCGAGGCCGCAGGCCTTGGCGATGTTGCCGATCTCATTGGCAAAGGTGACCTTCACCGCCCGCCATGTATTGGAGGTGTATTTCACCATCTCGGCAGTCCGCACATTGACCACATGGACCTCGGCACCAAGGTCCTTGTTGAGGTCGGTCAGCAGCGCAGCTGTCTTGTCTTCCAACGCGCCAAATACGATCAGGCCGGGATCATAGTAATCCTCAATCGCGGTGCTCTCGCGCAGGAATTCCGGGTAGTAACCCACGCCGAAATCGACGCCAGCGGTTTTACCGGATGCCGCCTCCAGCGTCGGGATGCACGTACCCTCTGTGCTGCCCGGCACGATTGTCGAGCGGATGATGACCGAGTGAAACGCCTCTTTCTTGGCGATGGCAGCACCAATGTTCTGGCACACCGCCTCAACATATTTCAGACCCACCGCGCCATTTGGAGCGCTGGGCGTCCCGACACACACAAAGGATGCTTCGCTGTTGTCGATTGCATATTGCACATCGTCGGTCGCGCTCAGCCGGCCCGCGGCCACCACCTCTGCAACAAGCGTATCCAGACCATTCTCAACAATCGGAGACAGGCCGTTGTTAATTGCGTCGATTTTTCCCTGGTCGATATCAACCGCGATGACCGTATGTCCGTCCTTCGCCAAACACGCGGCCGCCACGACGCCGACATAGCCAATGCCAAAAATGCTGATCTTTGCCACTTTCCAAAACCCCAATCCGTGTCCACGCAGCGACAAATGCTGCTATTGCGAAAACGGTGCGGCAGTGCGGCAATTCTTGTTAGTCAGGAAATTCCTTACATTGTAGGGATTCCCTAACCTTTACGTCAACTTGCGGCTATATATCTGATTTATAAATCCTTTTTTCCGCCGACGTGGGGTCAACGACCGGATTTCAAGGCGTGTGAATGTTCCAACACTCAAACCCCAAGCACCGCAAATCGGCGTGGGTCAAATGGGTTAAGCCGCCCGCGAAAACGGACAGAATTTCTGCGGCGCAGCAAAGGAATCGCTGACGCGCCGCGCTGCAGGTAGAATCGCGCGAGGCTAGCTGAGCCAGCCTTGTGCCATCACGTAGTTCACCAGCTTCGCGCGGTCGCCCAGGTCAAGCTTCTGGGTCGCGCGCGCCTTGTAGGTGTCCACTGTCTTGCTGCTTATCTGCAGGTCATGCGCGATCTGTTTCGCGCTTTGCCCACGGGCAAATCCGATCAGCACCTCTTTCTCGCGTTCGCTGAGCGGATCGTCGGTATTGTTCTCGGCCAGCATGGGGCGCAATTGGCTGCCGAATTCTTTGTCAAAGCACATGCCGCCCGCCAGCACGACAGCCAGCGCCGCCTCTACCTCTTGCAGGCGCGCATTCTTCGAGATGCAGCCGTGAAATCCCGCCTCGATTGTGGCGCGGATCATGGCCAAAGACACTTTAAAGCTGTAGCCCAGTAACTTCGTCGGAGGGTGCGCCACTCTCACCTTCTTGACAAAGTCGCCAATGTCACTTTCTGGCCGCAATTTAAGATGCATCGGATCAAGCACAAAGACATCCGGCGCAAGGCGGGCAATCTCGGCACAGAGATTGTCATCTGCATCGACAAAGTCACATTCGAGTTTGTTGTCAGTGCTCAAATGGTTCGCCAGAACTTCTCCCAGAACAGGGTTTCTGTCGGCTATGACAACAAAATATTTGGATGATCTGCGCCCGCTAATGCTGGGGTTCGATAATCCGACATTCGTTGTATTTGAAGGCATCTTTAACACAAATTCCCACCACAGTTGCGAAGCCTCCCCCCAATCAATCAGTTCACTTATCCATCAGCTTCCACTTGCCACAAGTTTCTCATCCCATTGATAATACGGTATGAATTGGAACCCGTATTTCACAAAGGTTCATTTTTTTGACCGGCGATTCACCGCCACTTGTGCCACGTTACGTTGTATTTTCAGGATCTTGTCGCGTTTTACTTTGATGACATTTTGAAAACAATTAATCCCTCAGAAATGCATTGTAGACGCATACGTCAGCATCGTTGCCACAATTCGGTCTTGGGCGATGGATTTTACGATTGGAACGCGGATTGCCGCCGAATTGGCGCGGATTGATGAAAGGTTTTGCAGTTCTCAACAGCAGCGCAACTGCAGCGATTCGCACAACAATTGGGCAGTGGCTGATCGGTAGCGGCCCCCGAATCCGGTTGCCTTAGCGAATCGGAGTTACGAAATCCGACTCACTCGAGCGTATTGTGCGTAGCCGCGCAACAATGGCTGATGGTGCGTTTCAACCTCTGGCAGCAAGCCGAGAGCAGCCGGCAAATCATCACGCGGCTTCACATGAAACCGCGCCAGCCAACCACGCAACCGCCGGTCGAACCATCGCGGCATTCCTGCCTGATCACCAAAGTCGACAATGTGCAATTCGCCGTCTGGCGCCAGATGGGTCACCGCCTCGGCAATGGCGTTCTGCCATGCGGGGATCATGGAGACGCAGTAAGACATCACGATCCGGTCAAATGTCGCCTGTCCAAAAAGATCAGCAGGATCAAAATCGCATGCATCGCCCAGCGCCAGCTTTGCCCGGTCGCCCAGCTTGGCATTGGCTGAGATCAGCATCTCTGACGAGATATCAAGGCCGTAAAGCGACCGCTCCGGATAGCGCATATCGATCTGATCGAGGTTGCGGCCCGTGCCACAGGCGATCTCAAGCACATGAGCATTCTCGGCGGGCTGTAACTGCCGTAACGCATGATCCCGCCCCAAAAGGTAGTATTTGCGGGTCGCATCGTAGACCAGCCTTTGGCGGCGATAGACCTGATCCATCAAGGCGCCATGAGTGTCCGTCATGGCCTAGCCTTTCAAGTGATAAAGGTGAAAACCGCCATAGATGGCGGACCGGTCCTGCGCAAAGCCCTTCGCCGAGGCGTCCGGTTGATAGGCCCAGCGGGACAGTACGCGTTCGTCTACACGCCCGGGCAGGATATCGTCCCGCCCGCCCGTGCGGAAAATCACGCGGGCACCGGACGCCGCTGTGCGCGTGATTTCACGCCACAGCGCATTGAGTTGTTCATCATTCATCCAGTCCTGCGCATCCAACAACACATAGCAGTCTTTCGATCCGCTTGGCTGTTGTGCGAGCATGTCCGTCAATGACCGATTGAGCACCTTGACCCGTCCGGCATGCGCGCGGACGGTCTCGAAATGCCGCGCCTCCAGATACGGGGGAACCGCAGCACCCACGGCAGGCTGATAGCCGCGATAGGCGGCCTGCCAGGCAAAGTAATTGTCCTTGATGGGGAAATCGCAAAAAAGCTTGCGCGTCCGCTCATTCAGAACTGCCACAATATCACCATCCGCATCGGCGGCCAGTTTGTCATATTGCGCAGGCGGTATGCCAAGCCCGAAGAGTGAAGCGCGCCGATTGGCCAGAAACCGGACCAAGCGACTTTGATAAACAGGGGCAATCTGGCTTTCGTAAAAGGCCTGCTGTTCTTCCAGTGTTTTTGCTGCCAGCAATGGTGCAAAGTCGACCCGAGCAATGCGCGTGATGACGTGCACAGCACCGATGAACCGGCCCAAGAGGCCATGCCGGTAGAGGCCCCGCGCCAACATCTTCTTGCGTGGACCGGTAATGCCCCACGCGTTCCAGTATTCTAATGTCTCTTTATCCAGATAGGGTGCGACATAGCGATCAAATGTCTGGACGTTACCGGGCTTGTTCGCTTCTCCCAGCATTTCATAGAGCACCCTATGATCGGGAACATGCTGGACGATAGCGAGCTTTAGCTTGTTAAGCATCACGTGAGCTGGCGAGAGATCCACGGCAGTGATCGCTTCGGGCTTGGCGGTCAGGTAAGACAGCATGTTGCAGCCGCCCGATGCAATGCAGACGATGTGGTCCGTCGGGCGGATTTTCAGGGCCTGCATGTCGACCACTGGATCCTCCCAGATTTGCGCATAGACGAGCCCGTGAAAAAGGCGTGCAAAGCTGCGTTCCAGCAGACCGACACGCGTCAACCGTCCGCTCTGGTTGACAGCAGCGCCCAGTTGTTCGGTCACCGTGGGGATGGATGTCATCTATAAATCTCCTGCCTAGCTATCAAGCTGGGCCAGTTCTTTTGATTTCTTGCGCTTCGGTCTGCGTTGTATCGTTTCCGCCGCCCGCTCTTCCCAGTCGATCAACTCAATCTTGCCGGTCGGATGCTCAACGATGGCTGTGCAGCTTTCGACCCAGTCGCCGGTGTTGATGTAGGCGATATCCTTGATCTGACGGATATTGGCGTGGTGGATATGGCCGCAGATGACGCCGTCGTAGCCTCCACGCCGCGCCTCATCTGCCAGGACATCTTCATATTGGCCGATGAAGTTCACGGCCGTTTTGACCTGCTGCTTTGCCCATTTCGAAAGCGACCAATACCGCCCGCCCCAAAGCGAGCGCAGGCGGTTAATCTTGGGGTTCAACCACAGCAGAAAATCGTAAGCGGCGTCGCCGAAATAAGCGAGCCATTTGGCATTCATCACAACCGCATCAAACTGATCACCGTGGGTGACCAGATAACGCTTGCCGTTGATCCCGTTGAAATCCGCCGACTGCATCACCTCGATCCCGCCGAAATGCGTGCCAAGGTAGTTGCGCATGATTTCGTCGTGGTTGCCGGGTATGAACACCACACGGGTGCCGCGCCGTGCTTTATCCAGCAGGGTTTGCACCACATTGTTGTGGGTCTGCGGCCAATGCCAGCCGCGCCGGCTGATGGCCCATCCGTCAAAGATATCGCCGACCAGATAGATCGTGCTGGCCTCGTGACTGCGCAGGAACGGCACCAGCAGATCAGCGCGACATCCCCGCGTGCCAAGGTGAATGTCTGACAAAAACAACGTCCGGTACAGCATACGCGTTGCCCTCGATTTCGGTTGGGCGTCGTGTATTGCGAGCATGTGACAGTCTGATGACTGCGGTGTGAATCACAGGTCGATGGGCCACATCATCTTGGGGTTGGCGACATCAAAGAAGGCAGATGCTGAATTATTTGGCTGAAATGAACCCCAGCATCAGGTCTTTGGCCGCTGCCATTTCAAGTCGGCAATCGCCATCACCGATCTTGTCAAAGACGGGACGAATGGCCGAAATCACGAGATCGTCGCGCTCGGTTTCCTGATAAAGGCGGGCAAGATCAATGCTGGCCCGCAACTCCCACAAGACGCCACCAGAGGCCTGCGACAGGGCAATCGCCTTTTTAAGGTACTTTTCCGCGCTCTGATCATCGCCTGTGTCCCATGCGAATGTGGCGCGCAAACGAAAGATATCCGGCAGCCAGCTTTTTTCGCCCGTCTCATTCATCAATGCCCCGGCAGATTGCATGAGCGCCCGGGCTTCATCCATCAGGCCGAGGTCAATTGCCCGCCGTGCGGCAACAACACGGTTTCCGGGCACCAACAGTTTCACATTTGCGGCGATCATCCGCGCGTCCGCCTCTTGATAAGCGGCCAGACCATCGTGATCCCCGTCCGCCATCTGCAACAAAGCCCGGCTCGCATTGTTCCACATCCGTGACGCTGTGACGTCATGTTCTTCGACCAGTTGCTCCAGAATTGTCAGGTGGCGCCGTTCGGCCGCGATGTCGTTGGCAAGCTGTGCACAGGCCACAAGAAGGCCGTGCATTGTGCAATCCGTATTTGGATGGTCGAGCTCCTTGGCGCGACGCTCTGCCTTGAGCCGATAGGTGTCGAAAACGCGGGTCTGTCCCCGGAATGTGGCAATGAAGGCTTGATAGATCTGTACCCCGATGACCGGATCATGCCCGAACCTTGCCGCCAGGTTCTCCTTGGCTGCGCTCTCGCACAAGGCTTCGGCCTCATCCAGATAGGTCTGCGCCTCCTGAAATTGCCCCATCTTCAACCGCACAATACCCGCCAGACGTTTCGCAACGAGCGCCTGGGCCACATCGCCCGAGGCATCCGCAAGTTCAATCAGTTCCGCCGCGCGCGCCATACTTGTTTGGAGACTGCCGCGGAAGTAGGTGCTGAGCAGCAGGCCATAAATGATGTCGCCCTGCAAGGGCGTGTCACCCACCTTACTCGCCAGATCCAACGCTTCTTCCAAGGTCTGCAACGCTTCATCAGCCCAAAGCCCTTTGCCCGGCGCCAGCGCAACAAAGAGCTGCACTTTCAGGGCGATCGCACGCACGATCGCATCCTGATCATCCGCCTCCACCATTGGCGTATTGAGCGCAATCGCGCGGCGCAGATGCGTTTCGCCCTCTTGATACGCGGGTTTTGAGATTGCGGCATTCCCAGCCGCTTCCCACAAGGCGATCGCCCGCTCTGTCAACTGCGCGGCCTCTGCATGTGCAGCTAGAAGTTCGGGCGCCGCCTCGGCTCCGGTTTCCAGCGCATCAAGGATCTTGCGGTGAAAACTCCGCCGCACCTCTTTCAGCAGGCTTTCGTAGGCTGCATCACGGACAAGCGCATGTTTGAACAGAAACGTTGCCTCTTGCGACGTCCCGTGGCGCTGGATCAACTCCGCCGAAATCAATTCATCAAGCGCCGTTTCGAGTGCATCACTTGGCCAATCACATACCTTCGCGAGCAGCTGATAGCTGAATTCGCGACCGATGCAGGATGCGATTTGCGCAATTTCTTTGGTGCCGTGCAGCCGGTCAAGTCTTTCAGTCAGGCTGTCGTGCAACGTGGCCGGTATAGCAATGTCTTTCACCGCACCGTTCAGCACATAGCGGTCTCCGCTTTCGACCAGAACGTTTGATTCAAGGATTGTCTTTGTCAGTTCCTCAACAAAGAGCGGCACACCATCCGTGCGTTGCGCAATGGTCGCCAGGATATCCGCTGGCAGCGCTTTGCCTTCGGTCAGCCTGTCAACCATTGCATAGATCCCGTCCCGCGCAAGCCTATTCAGCTTGAGCTGTGTCACCCGGGTGTCGGTTGCAAAATTATGCTCAAACGTGGGGCGAGACGTACCCAAGATCATGATCTTTTGGTCGGTTGCCCCATCAAGAATGAGGTGAAGCACTTCCAGAGACGTCGGATCAACCCAATGCAGATCCTCGAACACCAAGAGAAGTGGTTTGTCCTTCGCACGCTTCCGAATGAACGATACCAAGGCATTCATAAGCGATGATCGCAGGTCAGTTGATGACAGCTCGGGGACTTCAAAACGGGTTGCGCCGTCCAGGCCAAGAAGCACTGCAATCGGCGCAGCCAGTGTGGCATCGTCGCGGGTGAGCTTCTCAATTTTGTTCAGGCGATCCTCAGCGGAGTCACCTCCGACAATACCAGCCTCGTGGGTGATCTGCTGGATGAAAGGATAAAACGCACTGTCAGTGTGATAAGGTGAGCATTGGTAGAAGATGCGAGTGTGATGATTGAGGGCTGCCACATCCACAATCGCCTTTACAACACGCGACTTCCCAATCCCTGCCTCGCCGCTCAGCATGACCATCTGACCCCGCCCGGCCACTGCCTCGGCCCATCGGTCAATCACGATGTCGATCTCGCGATTGCGGCCAACGATTGGCATGATGTCACCAGATCGGCGTGCAGAAAACCGGCTTTCGGCAAAGGTTTCGCCTTCGACAACAAAGGCTTCGACAGTACGATCAACACCTTTTAGCTTTTGTGGCCCCCGCGGGGTGAGTACGAAGTTGCTGCCCAAAAGGGGCAGGACTTCACCCGGCACGACTAATTGATTGGGTGCTGCCAAACCTTGCAAACGTGCCGCCAGATTGGGTGTTTCACCCACCACCGCGGCCTCTTGACGCGCTGTGCCACCGGTTAGATCGCCGACAACAACAACACCCGATGCAACACCGACACGCGATGCAAGCGGCGACCCATCGGGCGTGGTGATCTTTCTTGTTGCCTCGATCACGGCAAGTCCGGCCCGAACCGCGCGATCCGTGTCGTCTTCGCTAGCATGCGGCCATCCAAAGTAGCAAAGCATGCCATCGCCCAATAACGTGGCGATAAATCCGTTGAAATCATCAACGACCTTCGCCACGGCTTTCTGGTACGCGGTGATGATGCCGCGCATGTCTTCCGCATCCATACGCATGACCATCTCGGTGGAGCCCACGAGATCAACAAACATGACGGTCAGATGCCGGCGCTCCGCCTGGGCTGCAGCAAAACCTGCGTGATTGCTCACAACTGGAGAAGCAACGCTCTGAGAAGACATCCGCGACAACGCTGCCCAAATCTTGCGTCGCGGGCCCAGAGGCAGGCCAAGTTCCTTCAGATCATCTTCGCGCAACTCCGGCAGCGTCTCGAAATCGATTTCCGCTTTGTCAAAAGCGGCCTGGTATTTTCCCAGACCCAAACGATCCAGCCACAGGCCGATATCTGACATAGCAGCACATTCTCCAACGCATCTGCGGTTCACGCAGATTTCCCAAACCCAGTGTCCTTTACACTAGCACGATTGACCCAGCGTCATCGCGATTCTTTAAGATCAAAGGTGCAGAACGACCGATATTGACCGTGAAGTGTGCCCCTAATGGAACTCTTTTTCACGCTGATGCAAAGCAAATGGGCCACCTTTCGATGGCCCATTGTTTTGTTCAGCTCAGTTACAAGCTTATTCAGCCTTGCCGCTATCCTTGTCAGGAGTCACGTCGGGCGACTGACAGGCGCCGGGCATCTGGCAAGCGCCCGCAACCTGACATGCGCCAGGCAATTGGCAAGCAGCCACTGCGACCTGACATGCGGCCACAGGTAACTGACAGGCAGCAACCGTAAACTGACATGCAGCCGGGCTTTGGCAGGCAGCCGCAACTTGACAAGCCGCCGTCACTGGCAGCTGGCAGGCACCTGGCACCTGACATGCAGGCGCCACTTGACAGGCCGCTGGCAATTGGCAGGCGCCTGGCAGCTGGCACGCAGCAGGTGATTGGCATGCCGGAACTGTCTGGCAGGCGGCAGGCATCTGACATGCCGGGGCAGCTTGGCACGCGGCCGTAATCTGGCAAGCACCCGGGCTCTGGCAAGCTGCAGTAGCAGGCAACTGACAGGCACCGGGCAACTGGCAAGCCCCAAGTGCCGTCGCAACCCTGTTAAAGGTCGCCAAATCCTCTTCGCTAATATTGAGAGCCTTTTGCTTGTCCTCTAAATCCGCGACACGCATCTCAAGACTTTTTTGCTCTTTATCGTCTGCCATAACGTTCCCTAAAATAAACTGTCCTGGCGCAACCGTTACACGAACTTTCAGTTAGGTCAAACAGGCTTTCCTATATAAGACAATGTGTTGTAGGTGCCCCACAGCAATCGGCTTTTTGCTAAAATCGCAACTGATTTTCGCTGGACAAACCTGGACGCATGTTCGGTGACCCGCCCCGATCAAACACCAAACGCGTCAGCAACGGCGCCGCAATAATTAGACAATTTCCCCGTCCTCCATGCGGGCCAAGAAACCTTCTGCCTCTGACAACACCGTCTCTCGCCGGGTGTCATTCATCCGTTCCCAGACACGGTACATGTTGCCCATCCGCGGATTACCCGAAAAACGGTCGCGATGCCTGTCAAGGAAATGCCAATAGAGCAAGTTGAAGGGACAGGCTTTTTCTCCAGTCTTGTCCTGCACGCGATAGGCACAGGACCCGCAATAGTCCGACATCTTGTGAATGTAATTGCCGGATGAGATGTAGGGCTTTGATGCGATGATCCCGTCATCGGCAAACTGACTCATCCCGATCACATTAGGCGCCTCCACCCATTCATAGGCATCCGCATAGACGGCCAGATACCATTCATGCACCTCCGCAGGATCAATCCCGGCGAGCAGCGCGAAATTGCCCGTGACCATCAGGCGCTGGATATGGTGGGCATAGGCCTCATCCCGCGTCTGCGAGATGGCCTTGGCCATGCAATTCATCGGCGTCTCGCCACCCCAATAGAGGTCAGGCAGCCTGCGGTCATGGCCCAGCGCATTGCGGCTCGCATAGCCCGGCCCCTCGCGGAAATAAATGCCGCGCATATATTCACGCCAGCCGATGATCTGGCGGATGAAACCTTCGACGGCGTTCAGGGGTGCCAGTCCCGCGCGATAGGCCGCCTCCACCTGCTGGCAGACATCCAGCGGGTCGAGCAGACCGGCATTCAGGTAAAAGCTGATCAGTGAATGATAGATAAACCGGTTCTCATTCAGCATCGCATCCTGAAAATCGCCGAATTTCGGCAGCCCCGCCTCGATCCAATGGGTGAGCTGTTGCTGTGCCTGATCGGCATCGGTTGCAAACCAGAAGGGCCGCAACGTGCCGAAATTGTCGCCAAATCGCGCCTCCACCAGATCAAGCACGTCGTCATCCGGCGCAAACCGCAATGGCCCTTCAAAATGCACCTCATCCGGGGCGGGTTTGCGATTCTCGTGGTCGTAATTCCACTTGCCCCCTTCCGGCTGATCCCCATCCATCAAGAGCCCCGTTTTCCGCCGCACCTCGCGATAGAAATACTCCATCCGCAATTGCTTGCGTCCCGCAGCCCAGTCATCAAACTCCTGATGTGAAGCAATGAACCGCGTGTCTGGCAGGCAATGGGTCTTCAGCGGCATCTCCGCCAAAGCCTCAATCAACCGCCACTCCCCCGGTTCGGTATAGACCACACCCGCTGCATCATATTCGGCGGCGCGTCGGATCAGCTCCCCGGTGATGGACCCGGTATTCTCCGTATCATCCAGCCGCGTATAAGCCACCTGCCAGCCATCCGCGCGCAGCCTTTCCGCAAATTTCCGCATCGCCGAAAGGGTAAACGCGATCTTCTTGGGGTGATGCGGCACGTAGGTCGCCTCCCCCATCACTTCGGCCATCACGACAACATCATTAGCCTTGTCGGTCTTGAGAAGGGCCGACAGGCCCGCCGAAAGCTGGTCCCCCAGAACAAGAACCAGCCTCACCAGACAATCTCCTGTCCGGCATAGTCAAAAAAGCCGCCGGTCTGCGCAGGCGTCAGCCCATGAATGACCGCAAGCAAATTGCGCGCCGCCTCGTCCGCCGCCACTGTCTTATGCCGTCCGGCATAATTCGCGGTAAACTGCGTCGCCACTGTGCCCGGATGCAAAGCCACACAGATCGATTGCTTATGGCTTCGCGCAAACTCAATCGCCGCCCCATGCATGATCTGGTTCAGCGCGGCCTTCGAGGCCCGATAGGAGTACCACCCACCAATCTGATTATCCCCAATCGACCCCACCCGCGCCGAGAGGGTCGCGACAACGCAGCGCCTGTCCTTGGGCAGCATACCCGCCAGACGAGACATGATCAGCGCCGGGCCAATTGCGTTCACCTGGAAAACCCGCGCCATGTCGTCATGTTTGAGCGCCGCAATCGTTTTCTCCGGCGCGCCCCACAAAGGCGCCAGGATCCCCACCGCAATGAACACCAGTTCAAAGGGACCTTCTAACCGCTCCATCGCCCGCACGACGGACGCCTCATTGCCAACATCAAACCCGTCCACCGAGCGCGACAATCCCGTCACATCCCAGCCGTCCTCTTGCAATTGCTGGTAAACAGCCGATCCGATCCCGCCACTGGCCCCAATCACCAATGCCCGCATATGCGCCCTCCTTTGACTTCTTCCGACCTAGCGCCAGCTTGCCAAGGAACAAGGAGAGCCCCATGCGCACCGCCCTCACCTGCCTCAGCCTCACCGCCACGCCGCTCCCCGCGCTCGATCTGACCTACCAGACCAGCTATGACCTGAACCGCCCGGCCAGCCTTGATTATGATCCGACTTTCTGCGGCCTCTGGATCGCGAATGAAGGACCCGAGGTGATCCTCGTCACGCTGCAAGGTGACGAACTCCGCCGCATCTCCAGCGACCTCACCCGGATCAAGGCGATCACGATCGAAGATGACAATCTGCTGGTTGGCGACGGTTTGGGCAACTTGCAAAGGATCACCAAGGATGGCGCGCCGCTTGCTGAGCCCTTCCGTCTCGCCATGAACTGGGCCGATACCGAAGGGCTGACCGTGACCAGCGACGGCACCATCATCATGGTCGAGGATGACCCCGAACGCATGACATGGATGAACCCTGATGGCACCGTGCAGCGCCAGATCAACACACTCAACCTCGCCCCGCCCCTGACCGAGGCGCAGGGCATCGCCTATGATCCGCGCACCGGCTATCTGCTGATCGTGGATGACTGGGAAGGCACCAACAGTCTTTATGAGTTCGACGCCGACGGCATGCTCCTCGGCACCACGTCGCTGCTGCCTTACGGTCGCGACCCCGAAGGCATCGCTCTGCGCCCCGGCTCAAACGAGCTCTTCATCGCTTTCGACGGCGGCGCGAGCATCGCGTCCTTCACCTACAATCCGACCCTGCCCGCTGGTGCAGACCCGCTGCCACCCGGCCCCGACTGTCTGATGTTCTAAAGGCGCCCATCATCTCGCCAAAAATACTCCCGCCGGGGGCATTCCAGACTTTCCAACAGGCGAAACGCTTGTATAGTGCGCAACATGATGAACCGCGCACATATCCTATGCATTGGCCAAACCGGCCCGCTTCTGCGCGACATCCTACTTCTTAGCAGCCTCTGAGCGTGCCATTCGGCGCGACCGCTCAGAGGGGTTCAGCGCCGGAATTTGCTAAGAAATAAGGACCAGACAAATGACCAAAGATAAAGTGTTGATCTTCGACACCACCCTGCGCGATGGCGAGCAAAGCCCGGGCGCGACGATGACCCATGACGAAAAGCTGGAGATTGCCGAACTGCTCGATGAGATGGGCGTCGATATCATCGAGGCTGGATTTCCCATCGCCTCCGAAGGGGATTTCAAAGCGGTTAGTGAAATTGCCGCCCAAGCCCGGAATGCGGTGATCTGCGGGCTGGCGCGGGCCAACTACAAGGATATCGACCGCTGTTGGGAGGCTGTGAAGCATGCCAAATCCCCGCGCATCCATACCTTCATCGGCACCTCGCCCCTGCACCGCGCGATCCCCAACCTGAACATGGATGAAATGGCCGAGCGTATCCATGACACCGTGACCCATGCCCGCAACCTCTGCGACAACGTGCAATGGTCACCGATGGATGCCACGCGCACGGAAGAAGACTACCTTTGCCGCGTCGTCGAAATCGCCATCAAGGCCGGGGCCAGCACCATCAATATCCCCGATACGGTGGGCTACACTGCGCCTGTGGAAAGCGCGGACCTGATCCGCATGCTGATCGAAAAAGTGCCCGGCGCAGTTGAGGTGATTTTCGCCACCCATTGCCACAATGACCTTGGCATGGCGACGGCCAACAGCCTCGCCGCCGTCGAAGGCGGCGCACGCCAAATCGAATGCACGATCAACGGGCTGGGCGAACGGGCGGGGAACACTGCCCTGGAAGAGGTCGTGATGGCCCTGAAAGTCCGCGGGGACATCATGCCCTACACCACGGCCATAGACACCCGCAAGATCATGAACATCTCGCGCCGGGTCGCCACCGTCTCTGGCTTTCCGGTGCAGTTCAACAAGGCCATCGTCGGCAAGAACGCCTTTGCTCATGAAAGCGGCATCCATCAGGACGGGATGCTGAAGAACCGCGAAACCTTCGAGGTGATGAAGCCGGAGGATGTGGGCCTTTCCGGCACCTCCCTGCCTCTGGGCAAGCATTCGGGCCGGGCGGCTTTGCGCGCGAAACTGTCAGAATTGGGCTTCGATCTGGCCGACAACCAACTCAACGACGTCTTCGTCCGCTTCAAGGATCTCGCCGACCGCAAAAAGGAAGTCTTTGACGACGACCTGATGGCGCTGGTCACCCAGAACGAGACCGAAGATGACCGGCTGAAGCTGAAGTCTTTGAGAGTTGTCTGTGGCACCGATGGTCCGCAAAAGGCGGACATGGTGATGGAAGTCGATGGCAAAGATGTCGAAACCTCCGCCACCGGCGATGGCCCGGTCGACGCCACATTCAACGCGGTCAAATCGATCTTCAAACACGGCGCCCGCCTGCAGCTTTATCAGGTGCAGGCCGTGACCGAAGGCACCGATGCGCAGGCGACTGTCAGCGTCCGGATGGAGGAAGAGGGCCGCATCGCCACCGGCCAATCCGCCGACACCGATACAGTTGTCGCCAGTGCAAAGGCCTATATCAACGCGCTCAACCGGCTTCTGGTCCGGCGCGAACAATCGGCACCCGGCTATGATGTAAAAGGCGTCAGCTACAAGGACGCCTGACGCAAAGTAACCGAGTCGTTTCCATATCGGCGGTCCGGGCAACCGGGCCGCCTTTTTGTATCCCGCACAGAGACAATATCCGCTGAAATGACCAAAAGAACACAGCCAATGTTCGAAAAAGACAGTTCAGTACATTCCAAACATCCAAATTGACGAAAAACGCATTGCAAAAAGACAAGTCGCGACTTGCCGCCGGGTTCTTTTTCGCAAGGGGTTCTCTCCCCTGTGAACCCGCCTTATAAGCCTTTGAACACCGCGCTTACGGGACCGCGCGGCAAAAATGACTGGGACTTGGGAAGAGCAAGGGCATGGCAGGCTTCGGCGGATTGTTTTCATCAGATATGGCGATTGATTTGGGCACCGCGAACACGCTGGTCTATGTCAAAGGCCGCGGCGTCATCTTGTCAGAGCCTTCGGTGGTCGCCTATCACGTCAAGGACGGCGTGAAGAAAGTGTTGGCGGTGGGCGAGGACGCAAAGCTGATGCTGGGCCGCACGCCGGGCAGTATCGAGGCGATCCGGCCCATGCGCGACGGGGTCATCGCGGACTTCGACGTCGCCGAAGAGATGATCAAGCACTTCATCCGCAAGGTGCACCGCCGCTCCACCTTCTCCAAACCCAAGATCATCGTCTGCGTCCCGCACGGAGCGACCCCGGTTGAAAAGCGTGCGATCCGCACCTCCGTGCTGTCCGCCGGTGCGCGACGCGCCGGCCTGATTGCAGAACCGATTGCCGCGGCCATCGGCTCTGGCATGCCCATCACCGACCCGACGGGCAACATGGTAGTCGATATCGGCGGCGGAACGACCGAGGTCGCGGTTCTGTCGCTGGGCGATATTGTCTATGCCCGTTCTGTCCGCGTCGGTGGTGACCGTATGGATGAGGCGATCATCAACTACCTGCGCCGCCAGCATAACCTGCTGATCGGGGAAAGCACCGCCGAGCGGATCAAGACCAGCATCGGCACCGCCCGCATGCCCGATGACGGACGCGGCCAATCGATGCATATCCGGGGCCGCGATCTGCTCAACGGGGTCCCCAAGGAAACCGAAATCAGCCAGGCGCAGGTGGCCGAGGCGCTCGCCGAACCGGTCCAATCCATCTGCGAGGCGGTGATGACAGCACTCGAAGCCACACCGCCCGACCTTGCCGCCGATATCGTGGACCGCGGCGTGATGCTCACAGGCGGCGGTGCATTGCTTGGCCAGCTCGACCTCGCTTTACGCGAACAAACCGGCCTTGCGATCTCTGTCGCGGACGAGTCGCTCAATTGTGTGGCCTTGGGCACTGGCCGCGCGCTAGAGTATGAAAAACAGCTGCGGCACGTTATCGACTACGACAGCTAACCTGACCCGAGGAGCATCTTGGCAAAGGACAAGAACAGCGAAGACTATGTTGGCCCGATCCGCCGCTTGGCCGTCGGGCTGCTGGTGCTGGTGCTGTTTGGCATTTTCCTGTTCTGGCGGATCGACAGCCCGCGCGCCGAACGGCTAAGGGCCGAAGCGATTGACACTTTCGTCCCCTCATTCGCCTGGGCCATGGCGCCAATCAACGGCGTCATCAACCTGATCAGCGATTTCGAAAGCTACCAGCAACTCCGCGCCCAGAACCAGGACCTCCGCCGCGAATTGCAGCAGATGAAAGCCTGGAAAGAAGCTGCCCTGCAATTGGAGCAGGAAAATGCGAAACTGCTCGATCTCAACAATGTCAGCCTTGATCCGCAACTGACCTATGTGACCGGCGTGGTGATCACCGATAGCGGCTCACCCTTCCGGCAATCGGTTCTGGTGAATGTCGGCGCGCGCGACGGCATCATCGATGGCTGGCCCACGATGGACGGGATCGGGCTGGTCGGCCGGATCGCCGGTGTCGGGCAGAATACCAGCCGGGTGATGCTGCTCACCGATACGTCCAGCCGCATCCCCGTGACAATCCAACCATCTGGGCAAAACGCGATCCTCGGCGGCGACAACACCCTCAACCCCCCGCTCGAATTTCTGGAGGATACCGCGATGGTCCGTCCGGGCGACCGCGTTGTCTCATCCGGTGACGGCGGCGTCTTCCCCGCCGATCTTCTGGTCGGTCAGGTCGCACTTGGCACTGATAACAGGCTGCGGGTGCGGCTCGCGGCGGATTACCAGCGGCTGGAATTCCTGCGCGTGCTGCGGTCCCAGCCGCATGAAGAGATCCCTGACCCCACCGACCTGCTGACACCGGAGGCAGAGTTCTTTGGCCCCGCGGCCCTCACGCCCTCGGCCCTGACGACTAGCGAGGTCGGTGATGGCTGAACGCACCGATGCCCGCACCTGGACCCACCGCGCGGTCTTCCTCGTGTTGGCTTTTGTCATCATCGTCGCACAACTCGTCCCGCTCGATATGCGCCCCACGGCCTGGGCGGCGCCGGACCTGCTCTTGGTCATCACCCTCGTTTGGGTCGCGCGCAAACCGCGTTACCTGCCGGTACTCGTGATCGCATTTGTCTTCCTGGCCGCCGACTTTCTATTTCAACGCCCCCCGGGACTTTGGGCCGCGCTTGTGGTCATGCTGACCGAGACAATCCGCCGCCAGCACCGCGAGTTCCGGCAGATGCCGCTTTTCGTGGAATGGGGCACGATCACCTTTGGCATCGTTGCGATCACGGTGCTGAACCGACTGGCGCTGGCGATCACGATGGTGCCACAGGCGCCGCTGGGCCTCACGCTCATCCAGATGATCGGCACGATCCTGATCTACCCCCTTGTCGTGCTCGTCGCGCATTTCATATTCGGGGTCAGCCGTGCCGCGCCGGGTGAAGTCGGCAGCCGAGGACAAAGGATATGAAACGACCGCCCAAAGATATCCTCGAAAGCGCCCGCACGATCAGCAGACGCGCGCTTGTGATGGGGGCTGTGCAACTCGGCGTGGTGGGTGCGCTGGGCTGGCGGCTGCGGTCGATGCAGATTGAGCAGGCTGATGAATTTCGTCTGCTGGCCGAAGAGAACCGGATCAATATCCGCCTGCTGCCCCCGGCCCGCGGCCTGATCTTTGACCGCAACGGCGTTCCCATCGCCGATAATGAGCAGAATTACCGCGTCGTCATGGTCCGCGAGGATGCAGGTGATGTGGGCGAGGTGCTCGCAAAACTCACCGAGATTGTAGAAATCGACCCCGGCGATCTGACCCGCGCAATGGAAGAGATGCAGCGCCGCTCACCCTTTGTGCCCGTAACCATTGCCGACCGGCTGTCGTGGGAGGATGTGGCCCAGATCAACCTCAACACCCCCGCCCTGCCCGGCATCCAGGCGGAGGTGGGCCTTAGCCGCGTCTACCCATGGGGTGCAGACCTCGCCCATGTCGTGGGCTATGTCGGCCCCGTCAGCGATTATGACCTGAGCCGCATCGATGACCCCGACCCGCTCTTACAAATCCCGAAGTTCCAGATTGGCAAGACCGGGGCGGAAAACAAGCTGGAACAGACCCTGCGCGGCAGCGCCGGCACCCGCCGGATCGAGGTCAACGCCGCTGGCCGCATCATGCGCGAGCTTGACCGGCAAGAAGGTGATCCCGGCAAGGACATCCAGCTGACCATCGACAGCCGGTTGCAATCCTACACCCAGGCCCGGATGGATGGCGAAAGCGCGGGCGCCGTTGTCATCGATCTTGAGAATGGGGACTTACGCGCCATCGCCTCCGCCCCCGCCTTTGACCCCAATCTTTTCGTGCGCGGCATCTCGACCCGCGACTGGAACGCGCTGAACCAGGACAAATACCGCCCACTTGCCGCGAAAGCCGTGCAGGGCACTTACCCGCCCGGCTCGACCTTCAAGATGATCACGCTCTTGGCCGCGATGGAAGAGGGGCTCGTCACCCCCGATGAGACCGTCTATTGCCCCGGCCATATGGATGTCTTTAACATCCGCTTCCACTGCTGGAAACGCGGCGGGCATGGCAATGTGAACCTGCATGAAAGCCTCAAGCAAAGCTGCGACTGCTATTATTACGAGATTTCCCAGCGCGTCGGCATCGACAAGATGGCAGAGATGGCGCGCAAGCTGGGCCTTGGCGTCCGGCACGACCTGCCGCTGTCTGCGGTGGCGCAGGGCCTCGCGCCCGATAAGAAATGGAAGGCCGAGATACGCGGCGAGGATTGGCGGATCGGCGACACCGTCAACGCCTCCATCGGGCAGGGTTACGTGCTGTCATCGCCCTTGCAGCTTGCCGTGATGATGGCGCGTCTTGCCACCGGTCGCGAGGTCACGCCGCGCCTGATCAAGCTGATCGACGGTGTCGAACAGCCCAGCGGTCTGGGCGAAAGCCTCGGCCTCAACGAAAACACCCTGCGCCGCATCCGCGCCTCGATGGAGGATGTCTGCAACCACCGTCGCGGCACCGCTTATGCGTCGCGGATCGTGGATGAGGCGCATAAAATGGCGGGCAAAACCGGCACCAGCCAGGTGCGCCGCATCACGCCAGAGGAACGCGCCGCCGGTGTGACCAAGAACGAAGACCTGCCCTGGGAGCGCCGCGACCATGGCCTCTTCGTCGGCTACGCCCCTTACGACAACCCGCGCTATGCCTGTGCCGTCGTGGTCGAACATGGTGGCAGTGGCTCTCGCGCCGCTGCCCCCATCGCGCGCGATATCCTGCTGCAGGCGCAATATGGCGGCCCGCCCCCGCTTGAGGCCTATCCCGCCAGCATCCGCGATCAGATCGCCGAACAGCAGCGTCGGATCAATGCGCGCATCCCACCGGGCGCGCAGGGACGCAGCCGGGTATGAGCTATTTAGAGTACAACACCAAACACGTCCCCACGGGCTTTCGCAAAATCTGGTACCTGCATTGGCCGATCATCATGCTGCTGATCGCCATCGCCTCTGCGGGCTTCCTGATGCTTTATTCCGTCGCGGGCGGCTCCACCTCGCCCTGGGTCGAACCACAGATGACCCGCTTTGCGCTTGGCATGGTGCTGATGATGGTCGTGGCCATGGTGCCGATCTGGTTCTGGCGCAACATGGCGTTCGTGGCCTATGCTGGGTCGATCATCCTGCTCTTGGGGGTCGAGTTCTTTGGCGAGGTACGCCAAGGCGCGCAGCGCTGGATCGATCTGCGCTTCATGCTGCTGCAACCGTCGGAACTGACCAAGATCACACTCGTGATGTTCCTGGCCGCCTATTACGATTGGCTGCCGAACAAGAAAACCTCGCACCCGCTTTGGGTGGCCATACCGGTGCTCTTCATCCTGGCGCCCGTAGCATTGGTGGTGAACCAGCCGGACCTTGGCACCGCTCTGCTTCTGTTGATCGGCGGCGCGACAGTCATGTTTCTCGCAGGCGTCCACTGGGGCTATTTCGCGACCGTCATCGGCTCCGGCGTCGCCGCTGTCTTCGCCGTCTTCCAAAGCCGCGGGACGCCCTGGCAGCTTTTGCAGGATTACCAATACCGACGGATCGATACATTCCTTGACCCTGCCAATGACCCGCTCGGCGCGGGCTATCACATCACGCAGGCCAAGATCGCCTTGGGCTCCGGCGGCTGGACCGGGCGCGGCTATATGCAGGGCACGCAAAGCCGATTGAACTTTCTGCCCGAAAAGCACACCGATTTCATCTTCACGACCCTCGCCGAAGAGTTCGGCTTTGTCGGCGCCTTCGCCCTGCTGGTGATGTATCTCTTGATTGTCGTCTTCTGCATTATCTCGGCGCTGGGCAATCGGGACCGCTTTGCATCACTCCTGACCTTGGGCGTCGCGATGACGTTCTTCCTGTTCTTCGCCGTGAACATGGCCATGGTCACCGGCCTCGCGCCCGTTGTCGGTGTGCCGCTGCCACTCGTCAGCTATGGCGGTTCGGCGATGCTGGTCCTGCTTGTCGCCTTTGGTCTGGTGCAAAGCGCGCATGTCCACCGGCCCCGTTGAATTCATAGTAACAACCCGGCATCGCCGGGCAGCCCCCGACCCTCCCCACGGGAGGGGGCTATGCCCCCACCCAGGGCCGGGGGCCGCCCTCTGTTTCGCGAAAAAGGCACGATAGAGTACTCCGATGCTGAACATCCTTTTCTCTGCACAGCCTCCACGCTGGGACGAATATGAAACACCGCTCAACGCCGCCCTGACCAAAGCAGGCCTCACCACCAATCTCTCCCGCGACCACGCCCCCGACACAGTCGACTACATCGTCTTCGCCCCCAACGGCCCCGTCACCGATTTCACGCCATACACCCGCACTAAAGCGGTGATGAGCCTCTGGGCCGGGGTTGAGACCGTGGTCGATAACCCCACCCTCACCCAGCCGCTTTGCAAACTTGTCGACCCCAGCCTGACAGACGGCATGGTCGAATGGGTGACGGGGCACACGTTGCGCCACCACCTCGGCATGGATGATCACATCACAAAACAGGACGGTGTGTGGCGCAACTTCATCTATCCGCCGGTGGCCAAGCATCGGCCCGTGACAATCCTCGGCCTCGGCGCATTGGGGGCGGCCTGTGCCGAGGCATTGCACCGCCTTGGCTTTCCCGTCACCGGATGGAGCCGCAGCGCAAAGGACATCCCCAATATCCGCTGCCTCAGCGGTGATGCGGGGCTGCGTGAAGCCCTCAAGGACGCCGAAATCGTCATCTTGCTTTTGCCGCAAACACCGGCGACGGAGAATATCCTGAATACAGAGACGCTCGCCCTGCTCGCGCAGGGCGCGTTCATCATCAATCCCGGTCGCGGGCCCCTCATCGATGATGACGCGCTGGTCGCAGCGCTCGACAGCGGACAGGTCGCCCACGCGACGCTGGATGTCTTCCGCACCGAACCGCTGCCATCAGATCACCCCTTCTGGGCGCACCCCTCCGTCACCGTCACGCCCCATATCGCCTCAAGTACGCGACCCGAAACCGCCTCCGAAGTGATTGCCCAAAACATCGCGCGCGGCGAGGCGGGGCAGCCGTTTCTTCATCTGGTTGACCGGTCTCGCGGATATTGAGGAATTTGACGTACCCGAATCGGAACAAGCGCGCCACACGGTTCTGACAAAGTTTACGTACAGGATATGTACAGCTTCTGTACGGGTTCTGTACGCCGGGATCAGGCCTGACGGCTCACCGCAATTTCGGCGGTTTTTCGGGGTCCATTCCGGGCGCACCGGGCGCCTCTGGCATCACGGCCTCCGGCAGATCAAAGCGCAAACCAACCCGTGCGAGATGCGCCGCCAGTGGATCAGACGCGCGCGCGAACATCACATCCATCACGCCCGCCTCGATACCTGAAAAGGTCAACGCCTCGCTCGCGGCGGCGGCTAAGGCTTTTTCTGCGCCGTCCAAAGCGTCAATGAAAACAAGCACATGGCCTTTGCCGCCATCTTCATAGGTCGCAGCCGCCAGATAGGCAAAGCGCGCAAGCCCACCCGCAATGGCAAGCTTGCGGTCAAGGCCTGTCACAACCGCCTCTGGCACATGGGGGGCCGTGATCTCGGTGAGCCGTGCCTCGGTCTCATCAGGCGCGTTGCCCAAGGTGGCGACCAGCCAATCCACCGCCTCCGCCGGGATCAGCATCGCCGACGGCGCCACATCCAGATTCAGCGCCAACCCAATCCCCTGCCCCGCCAGCATCCGCACCAGATCCCGCCCCGGCAAACCGGCATAGGGCGCGACGCGTCCGACAAATTGCGCCAGCCGCTCCTCCCGGTCAAAGACAAGGCTAAAGCGTTGATCTTCCACTTCAAAAAGCGCGGGCTCCACCTGATCGCCGTCAGGCTCACCGTCCAAAAGCATGAAGAGTTCGGTATCGGCCAGCCGCTCATAAAACCGTAGGCGGGCGGCCTCATCCTCCGGTGCCGCTTCCATCGCGGCATGGGCAGTATCAAGGTCGGTCACGCAAGCACATCTTTCACAGTACGGCGCAGTTCGGGCAGCAAATCACTGGCAAACCACGGATTTTTCTTCAGCCACCCGGTATTGCGCCAGGACGGATGAGGCAAGGGAAAGACGCGCGGTGCATGGTCGCGCCATGCCGCCACAACCTGCGTCACGCCCGCTTGCCCGCCCAGATGCCATTTATGCGCATATCCGCCCACCAGCACGGTCAGCGGCACAGGCCCGAGTTCCGCCATGACGCGACCGTGCCAAGTGGCCTTGCAAATAGGCGGCGGCGGCAGGTCGCTGCCTTTCGCGTCATAGCCCGGAAAGCAGAACGCCATTGGTACAATTGCGATCCTTGTGCGGTCATAAAACACTTCAGAATCAATGCCCAACCACTCCCGCAACCGATCGCCTGAACGGTCCCAAAAGGGCTTGCGTGCTTCATGCACCCGCATGCCGGGGGCCTGACCAGCAATCAAGATACGCGGGGCCTTGTCAAACCAAACAACAGGTCGTGGCGCATGGCGTGTCGCAGTCTGCGCAAATCGATCCGCGCAAAGTCGGCAAGCGGCGATTTCACTTTGCAAGCGCGTATCTGTCATTCGTCTTTATGCCCCAATTTTGCGATATTGCTGATATATCGGTATGCATATGGTGTGCTGTTAAGGAAGTCGGGGTAAAGCAATCACATCTCCGCGTGAGGCAGAACAGGACGAAAATGCTGGAATTTGCAGAAGTCAGCAAATCCTTTTGGACCGGCAAGCAGCGCAAGGTGATCCTTGATCGCGTCTCTTTCCGCGTGGAATTGGGTAACTCGCTCGGCATTCTGGCCCCCAACGGGACAGGCAAGACCACACTGATCAACATGATGGCGGGGCTGGAGAAGCCTGATGAGGGCAAGATCACCCGCGGCTGCAAGATATCATTCCCGCTGGGGTTCATGGGCGGGGTCGCCGGAAAACTGAGTGCGCTGGAAAACTGCCGCTATATCGCGCGGCTCTACGGGCTTGATCCAGATTATGTCGAGGCCTTTTGCAGATGGCTTTGCGGGCTGGAAGAGTATTTTGAGATGCCCGTGGGCACTTATTCCACCGGCATGCGGGCGCGGTTTTCCTTTGCCCTTATGCTCGCGTTGGAATTTGACATCTATCTGATCGATGAGGGGATGCCTGGTGCGACGGATGTCGAGTTCAATCGTAAAGCTGGGCAAATCCTACGCGACCGGTTAGAGCGCGCGACGGTGATCATCGTGTCCCACCAGGCTGCCACGCTTGAGCGATTTGCACGCTCTGCCGCAGTGCTGCAGAATGGGCAATTGCATATGTTTGACACCTTGGAAGAGGCGAAAGTGCTGTATGACTACGAAACCCAAGGTTAAAAAGTTTCGCATTCGGCGCGGCAAGGTCACGCCCGATGCTGCAGCGCGAGAAGCGGCGCCCGAGGCGGCGACCGCGCCTTCGCAAGCTGAAATCATTGAGGCCATCAGCAAGGAAGGCTTGACGGGCCGACAATTGCGTATGGCGCGCCGGGTGGCCCAGAAAAACGGTATTGAGGCCTCATCCGATTTTGTTGCGGTGATGAAGCTGCGCGAGGCCGGGATTGATCCGTTCCAGCGCAACTCGGTTCTGGAACTGGTCAAGCCCGACGCGGCCAAGTCTCAGGTCGATCCGGGGCGCATCCAATTGCCCGAAACGACCGATCCCAAAGAGCTGATGCCTGCGCCAAGCGGGCCGAAAAAGCCGGGTAGCCACGTGTCAGAGATCCGGCGCATCCAACGCGAGATTGCGCAACGACGGCGCCGCAAGCTTGCGCTATTGTTTACCCGGCTCGCGGTCTTCATCTTTTTGCCGACCGCAATGATGGGTTGGTATTTCTATCAGGTGGCCACACCGATGTATGCCACGAATTCCGAGATCGTGATCCAGCAAGCACAATCTCAGGGTGGTGCGCCTGCCGGTCTTGGCACACTGTTTCAAGGGACGTCCATCGCCACGCAACAGGACAGCATCGCGGTGCAATCCTATCTGGCCTCGCGCGAGGCGATGCTGCGACTGGATGCCGATCACAATTTCAAAGGGCATTTCAGCAACCCTGACATAGACGAGATACAGCGCTTGCCCGAAGGTGCGACGAACGAGGATGCCTTTGCGCTTTATCAGGACCATGTGCGCATCAGCTACGATCCAAGTGAAGGGATCATCCGCATGGAAGTGATCGCGGTTGACCCTGACACCAGCCAGCGTTTTTCCGAAGCGCTCATCGGCTATGCAGAGGAACAGGTTGACCAGCTGACCGCGCGTTTGCGCGCCGATCAGATGCAGGGCGCGCTCGCCAGTTACGAAGATGCCGAAAGGCGGCGGTCAGAAGCGCTGGAGAAATGGTTGGCGATCCAGCAAGCGACACAACAGATCGACCCACGCAGCGAATCCTCGGCCCAGCGCGCGCGTATCTCAACTCTCGAGGCCGAACAGGACCGCCTTGAGGGCATTCTGCTATCACGGCTGAGCGTCGAACGTCCAAGTCAAGCCCAGGTCCAGACCTTGCGTGATCAGATTGCCAATGTGCAAATTCAGATCGCCGAGATCCGCCAGCAAATGGCCGGCAGCGATGACACGACCGTCTCGCAGGCGTCGCGCAACCTCGATCTTTTGACGGCGGAAGAGGATTACCGGTTCCAGGTGGCGATGGTCCAACAGGCCTTGACCCAGATGGAAACTGCCCGAATTGAGGCAAACCGCCAGGTCCGGTATCTCTCGCAAAGCGTGCGTCCCATCGCCCCGGATGAGGCCACCTATCCGCGTGCCTTTGAAAATACCCTTTTGTCATTTTTGATCTTTTCGGGCATCTACCTGATGATTTCCCTGACGGTATCCGTCCTTCGCGAACAAGTGAGCTCTTAATGCATATTGTCGATATCGGCCCTTTACGGGTCAGTAATGATCAACCCTTGCTGATCATCGCAGGCCCCTGCCAGTTGGAAAGCCGCGATCACGCGCTGATGATTGCTCGCGAAATGGTAGCATCATGTGCGGCCTATGGCGCGCAATTTGTCTTCAAGGGCAGCTTTGACAAGGCCAACCGCACATCGCTGAGCGGCAAACGTGGTCTTGGTATTGATGAAGGGCTGAAAGTGATGCAGGCCGTGAAGGACGATGTCGGCTGTCCGGTTCTGACGGATATCCACACGCCTGAGCAGTGCGCGACCGTGGCCGAGGTTTGCGATATTATCCAGATCCCGGCCTTCCTATGTCGCCAGACTGATCTTTTGCTCGCCGCAGGCGAGACCGGTGCCGTGATCAACGTCAAAAAGGGCCAATTTCTTGCCCCGTGGGATATGCCCAATGTTGTCGCCAAGATCGAAAGCACTGGCAACAAGCGCATTCTTGTAACCGAACGCGGTGCATCATTTGGCTATAACACGCTGGTGGCCGATATGCGATCACTGCCGACGATGGCGCGTATGGGTTATCCGGTCGTGATGGATGCGACCCATTCGGTGCAACAGCCCGGCGGCGCGGGTGGGTCATCGGGCGGGCAACGCGAATTTGCTCCTGTAATGGCGCGCGCCGCTGTGTCTTTGGGGATCGCCGCGGTGTTCATCGAAACGCATCAGGACCCGGACAATGCGCCCTCTGACGGGCCCAACATGATCCCGCTTGATCAGATGGATGGCCTTGTCAAAAGCCTGATGGCGTTTGACGCGCTGGCCAAAGCCGATCCGTTGAGGGTTTAGTATCAGGCGGACTGTCGTGCGGCTTTTCTTCCTGCTCAGCCTGTTTCTGGTCACGGCTCTTCCTGCCATGGCGCAAGAGGCAACGGGCACCATCACCACGGAAAACTCTGCCGCGCAGGATGCCGCAATTGCCAATCGGATCAGGGAAATCCTTAGCGAACTCGACAATTACGGCGATGTGACCGTCACAGTCAGTGAAGGCGTCGTGACGTTCCGCGGCACCACCCCTTCTGCACTTCAGGCCGATGCACTTGACCCCTTAGCCACCCGTGTCGAAGGTGTTGTCGCCGTACGCAACGAAGTCACCGAAACCACAGACATCGCCGAACGATTGAACCCCGCGATTGACCGATTTCGCGCCCGCTTCGATCAGTTCGTTCTGTTCCTTCCGCTCGCTCTGATTGCCGCTGCCGCCTTCGCCTTCATCGTCTTTGTCGGCCTCGCGATTGCCCGCCTGCGCCAACCATGGGAGAGGCTGGCCCCCAATACCTTTATCGCCGAGATTTATCGGCAACTGGTACGTCTTGCATTTATGGTCTTCGGCCTGGTGATTGCGCTGGATATCCTCAACGCTACCGCCTTGCTCAGCACCATTCTGGGCGCCGCAGGGATTATCGGCCTCGCACTCGGCTTTGCGGTCCGCGACACGGTAGAGAACTTTATCGCCTCGGTGATGCTGTCGTTCCGCCAACCCTTCCGCCCCAATGATACGGTGGAGATCAACGGCGATATCGGTAAGGTCATCCGCCTGACCAGCCGTGCGACGATCCTGCTGTCGTTTGATGGCAATCACATCCGCATCCCAAATGCGACAGTCTTCAAAAGCCGGATCATCAACTACACACAAAACGCCGAGCGACGGTTCATGTTCAGCGTCACAATCGAACGCGATGCCGATCTGCATGCGACGCGCACTTTGGTCGAAGAGAAGGTCCGGAACCTGCCTTTCGTGCTGGGCGAGCCCGCGGCCCAAAGCTGGATTGAGGCGCTGCATCCCGCTGGCGTCGAACTGGTCATCACAGGCTGGGTCGACCAGAACGCCACATCCATCGTCCGCGCCAAGGGAGAGGCGCTGCGCCAGGTCAAACTAGCTATCCAGAATGCAGGCGTGGTCATCCCCGACGCAACCCAGGCGATCATGCTCACCCGCGAAGCTGCCCAACCCGACGTCGCTGAAAGCACACGTGTCGAAACGGTGGATGCAAGCGACGACGCCGCACTCGAACGGATCGTGGACGCTGAACGCGATTTGGACGCGTCCGAGGACCTCTTACGCGAAGACAGCCCCAAGGAATGAGCGTTTTCTTTGCAAACGGGACTTGAACCGCAGAGACCTTCGAAGTATCTAGCGGGGCGCTGCTGGGATGTAGCCAAGTGGTAAGGCAACTGTTTTTGGTACAGTGTACCGTAGGTTCGAATCCTACCATCCCAGCCAAATACTCCCTGTTGTTGTGTCGTCCGGCATGAATCGCAACTTGTCCGGCGAGACTTGCAACTTTTGTCGGGTAAGAACGCAACTTTCACCATTTTGGTGAGTTTTGGTGCCCTCTGTTTTACAGAACTGGCTTTTTTGTTCGTTTCGAAAAACTGCCCCAGATAAGTGCGGGCTGCCGGTCGTGGATTCGGCACCCAGGGCGGGAAGCGGAAGTTCGCCGCTCTGCAGCGAGGATTTGCGGAGATCGAGAAAGCGGACCTTCGACCCCACGAACCAGGGTTGGCACTGTTTGGTACCGTTCTTTCAGGGAAGCTGTCATTCGCATCTTCTGCCCTGTGCCTCAGGAAATGAGCGCTTACCAGTTGTGTATCCATTGGCTACACTGGGCTCATCATGAAGGATTCCGGTTTTCGCATCAGGGTCGAGAGGCAGCTGCGAGAGGCATTTATTGCCGCTTGCAAAGAGCATGACATTCCAGCCGCACAGGTACTTAGGCATTTCATGCGCGAATACGTCGAACGGTACGAACGCATGAAGACCATCGGGCATTCGACGAAGCACTTAGGAACCGGCCAAACTCGAAGCCATCTAGGTAAAGAAGAATGATAAAACTTGAGCAGATAGTTTCTGGAAGCAGAATTCGCGGAATTGCTGGCAAGCAGCCGGTGGAAATTCTAGCTGCGCGCTCCTACGGCCCTGATGCACTCGAAGTCACCTACAAACTCAATGGTGCTGTCGATCAAACTGTCCTTTTCCGCTCTGCAGAATCCGAATTGGAGCTGGAAGAAGCGACGCGCCGCTTCGGCTTTGACGCCGACGGTCATCTATTGCGGCTTGCGTCCGAAGCCTTGCGAATCCGCTTGGCGCATCTCTTCGACCCGTTTCTGGCGGTTCGCTCGTCGCAGATCGACGCTCTACCGCATCAGCTTACGGCCGTGTATGAAGAGATGCTTCCTAGACAGCCGCTTCGGTTTCTACTGGCCGATGACCCCGGTGCCGGTAAGACGATTATGGCCGGATTGCTCATCAAGGAGCTGCTAATTCGCGGCGACCTGGAGCGGTGCCTGATTGTCGCGCCCGGGAGCCTCGTCGAGCAGTGGCAAGACGAGCTTCTCGACAAGTTTGGCCTCGCCTTTGATATCTTGACGCGCGGGCAGGTCGAAGCCGCTGCGTCGGGTAATTTCTTTTCTGAAAAACAGCGTGTTATCGCCCGCCTTGACATGCTCTCGCGCGCGGAAGACCTGCAAGAGCACCTAAAGGCCGCGCCGAGCTGGGACCTAATTATCTGCGACGAAGCTCATCGGATGTCCGCGAGTTTCTGGGGAGGTGAGGTCAAATACACGAAGCGGTATCAGACTGGCCAACTCCTTGGCGCGGTAGCGCGGCATTTTCTACTGATGACGGCGACCCCGCACAACGGAAAGGAAACTGATTTCCAATTATTCATGGGCCTGCTCGACTCCGACCGCTTTGAGGGCCGGTTCCGCGAGGGCGCGCACAAGGTCGATGTATCGGACATGATGCGCCGCCTCACCAAAGAAGAGTTGAAACGCTTCGACGGGACTCCGCTCTTTCCGGAGCGCTGCGCCTATACCGCATCCTACGATCTATCGGAAAAAGAGGCCGCGCTTTACGAGGCCGTCACGACATATGTGCGGGAAGAGATGAATCGCGCGGACCAGATTGGGGAAGGTGGAGAACGGCGGCGAAACAACGTGGGTTTTGCCCTTCAAATCCTCCAGCGGCGACTGGCTTCCTCACCAGCCGCTATCCACGAATCCCTAAAGCGAAGGCTTGCCCGTCTTGAAGCGCGGCTAGAAGAAGAAAGGCTGCTAAGGCGCGGAGCGAAAGCCAGCGCAGCGCTTAGCATACAGGCTGCGCTACCAAGCTGGGACGACGACGATCTGGATGAAGCACCAGAGGATGAAATTGAAGAACTGGAAGACCAGGTAATCGATCAAGCAACAGCGGCAAGAACCGTTGCCGAGCTTGAAGCGGAAATCGCTTCGCTGAAAGACTTGGAAAAACTTGCGCGCGACATTCGCCGTTCTGGAGAAGACACGAAATGGCGGGAACTTGACCGCATCCTTGACGATCCAATCGTGTACGACCCCGAAAAGGACATCCGCCGAAAGCTCGTCATCTTCACGGAGGCACGCGATACGCTGGAATATCTTGCAGCGCGAATTCGTGGCCGAACGGGCGATGAAGAAAGCGTCGTTGTGATCCATGGCGGTGTGCCGAGAGATCGCCGTCGTGCAGCCATTGCTGCATTCAATGATGATCCGAAAGTAAGGTTCCTAATTGCCAATGATGCTGCTGGTGAAGGTGTGAACCTTCAGCGCGGTGGGCACCTCATGGTGAACTACGACCTGCCTTGGAATCCAAACCGGCTGGAGCAGCGTTTTGGGCGGGTTCACCGGATCGGACAGACAGAAGTCTGTCACCTTTGGAACCTGATAGCCGGCGAAACGCGCGAGGGCCAAGTCTATGCGCGTTTGCTTGAGAAGCTTGAGACGGCCCGGGAATCCCTCGGTGGTAAAGTCTACGATGTACTCGGCGAACTTTTCGAGGCCCGCGCGCTGCGGGATATGTTCCTCGAAGCTATACGCTACGGCGAAAGTCCGGAAGTGCGCGAGAAGCTATTCACGGCCATCGACGGCGCAGTAGACCGGAAACATATTGAGGCTGTGGTTGCCAGGACCAAGCTCACCAAGGAAGGGCTGGACGCGTCGACTATCACCGCGCTTAAGGAAGAGATGGAACGCGCAGAAGCCAGACGCCTGCAACCGCGCTATATCCGATCCTTCTTTGAGGAAGCCTTTACGCTTTCAGGTGGTACGATGCGTGCCCGAGAGAAAGGCCGTTTTGAAGTCAAGCGGGTTCCAGCCATCTTGCGGGATCGCGATCGCATGATCGGCCGCGCCGACCCTGTACTCCCCCGCTATGACCGTATCTGTTTTGACAAGGCGGATATCGCCGGGAAAAGGCAGGCTGTTCTCGTTGCCCCTGGACATCCGCTTCTCGATTCCACCGTTGATCTCACCCTTGAGCGATACAGGACGCTTCTCAGTCAAGGTGCGGTGCTGGTCGATGACAACAACCGAAGCGAAGAGCCACGGCTTTTGGCCTACCTCGAACATGGCATCCGAGACGGTCGAGTCGGGACCAGCGGACGCCCTCGCCTAATTTCGCAACGGCTGCAGTTCGTGTTTCTTGATCAGCATGGCAAGGCAGTTGATGGCGGCGCTGCCCCCTATCTCGATTGCCGACCGGCTTCAGACGAAGAGCTTAAACAGGTGAAGCCTCTGTTTGCTGAGGACTGGCTTGCAGGAGAAGTCGAAGACCGGGTGCGATCCTACGCGATTTCAGAGCTGGTGCCAAAGCACCTTGAGGAAGTAAGATCGCGTCGCCTTGAAGAAATTGAGAAGGTTGAAGACGCGGTTAAAGAACGACTCCGCCGCGAAATTCTGCACTGGCAGCACCGCGCTTTGGAGTTGGAGCGTGCGGAGCAAGCGGGACAGCAACAGCGTTTGAACTCCCAAAACGCCCTGCGACATGTTGAAACCCTAACCGACCGACTGGACAAGCGGCTGGCTGAACTCACCAAGGAGCGGCAGATTGGTCCCTTGCCGCCAGAAATTCAGGGCGCAGCGCTAGTCGTTCCGTCGCGCTGGTTTGCCGGGCTCGGTGGTAAAGAAGAGAAGCCGAACGGTCTGGCCGAAGGTCGAGAAATCATCGAAAAGCTCGCCATGGATGCCGTCATAAAGGCCGAAAAAGCGCTCGGTCGCGAGCCGCAGGACGTGTCTTTGGAGAACCGGGGCTACGATATTGAGAGCCGCGACCCCAAAACCGGCAACCTCACCTTCATTGAGGTCAAGGGCCGGATCGAAAGCGCTGATGTTATCACCATCACGCGCAACGAGATGCTCACGGCCTTCAATGCGGCGGATTCCGAGCTTCCATACGTTCTGGCAGTTGTGCAGGTGGCGGAGGGCTCTGCCCGTGAACCCGTCTACGTTCAGGACCCAACATCCGTTTTTGGTTCCGAACCTGGTTTTACCGAGGTCTCCAGAAATCTCAGCCTGAGCAAAATTCTGGCTGCTGGGGGTACGCCTTGCTAGCAGCCAAACCTGAATATTTCGAAGATATTCAACGCCGATCAAAGGAGCGATGGGACCAACTTGAGAGCGACCCTGAGCTTGCAGGACCGTGGCATCAGCTTTTCAAGCAGGTGCAAAGTCCACGTCATATCCTTTCCGAGCTTTTGCAAAATGCGGACGATGCTGGCGCGAGCGAAGCTTCGGTTCGCGTCGAGGATGGAGTCTTCGAGTTCGAACACAACGGCGAGGATTTTTCACGGGAACATTTCGCTTCGCTTTGCCGGTTTGGCTATTCCAACAAGCGTGCTCTTCACACCATTGGATTTCGTGGGATCGGCTTCAAAAGCACGTTCAGTCTGGGAGACCGTGTCGAGCTCTTTTCTCCGTCTCTTGCGGTTGCTTTCGACAGAAAGCGGTTCACCGAGCCGCTTTGGGCAGCCGGCGCGCATTCGAGCGATACTAAGACCCGCATCCGGGTGGAGATTAGCGACGCAAACCGCCAGCGCGAGCTCGAAAAGAACCTTGGTGAGTGGCTTAAGAGCCCTCTATCGCTGCTGTTTTTCAGAAACATCCGTGAGCTCAAGATCGGCGATAGCTCGGTGAAGTGGAGCGATCTTGGTCCGGGTCCGGTCCCGCGCAGCAAGTGGATGACGTTAGGCGACGATCTTTCCGATAATTTCCTCGTCGTAAAGTCAAAAGAGGAAGCCTTTCCGGCGGACGCGCTGGACGAGATTCGCCAAGAGCGATTGCTTGCGGACGACGAGGTCACAGACTTCCCACCTTGCACCGTAGACATCGTGCTTGGTGCGAAAGGTCGCCTTTACGTCGTCCTCCCGACAATGGTCGAGACTGAGCTACCTTACGCCTGTAATGCGCCATTTATACAGGACCCGGCGCGTCTGAAAATCAAAGACCCGGAGACGTCGCCGACCAATCGATGGCTGCTGAAACGAACTGGCGAGTTGGCTGCGAACGCCATGTTGAGTTGGCTTGAAGACACCAAGCTTTCGACGAAAGACAGGGCGGATGCCTATGGCCTGTTACCCGATGTAGACCGCGAAGATAACTCGTTGGATGGGGTCTGCGGAACAATCGCTGAAGAAAGCTTTGAGACCGAGATAGAAGGCCGCAATGTCCTCCTGACATCTAGTGGCGATGTGAACAATCAGGACGCCTGCATCGCCCTACCTGATGCGCTGTTTGATGTTTGGCCTGCAGACCAGGCAGCGTCTCTATTCGATAGAGAAGGTAGAGAACCGCTTTGCGAGTATGTGAGTGACGACGACCGGCAAAAGCTCGTGCGGTGGGATTTGCTCCCTGAACTCGGCAAGAACTCTGTCCTCAGTGTCCTAAAGCGCTCGCATCTGCCACGCCCTCCCAGCTGGGGGCGACTCTTGAAATTGTGGGCGTTCGTTGCCCCTGATCTGACGGGATACTGGAACCGAAGCTCGGCTGATGAAGTCCGAATAATGCCGGTGCAAGGCAAGGACGTACTTTACGCCGGACGTGAAATTGCGCGGCTTGGTGAGAAGAAGCTCCTCCAATCTGATGAGGATTGGGGTTTTCTGTCGAGACACCTTGTCGTCCTAAACCAAAACTGGACAAGGTTTTTGGCTGAGCAACGGCGCGATGCGGAAAACGCGAACGACCGCGAGCTTCAGGACGACGTGTTAGCAGCCTTCGAATTGCTCAAAGCTGCTGGGCAAGAAGATACCAGCGATGCTAGCAAAATCTTGAATCGGGTTGCTGCCGAGTTCTTCTTGGAAGATGACCTTGATCTGAATGAATGCGTTCGTCTTGCGCAAATTGCCGCGCGGCTTGGCGCAAGAGTTGACGACCACTTCCTCTTTTCCACGCGAGACACGGTACTTCGCCGGGCGTCTGGGGCGGTCCTGTATGATGAGCGCGGCTATCTTGAAGACTTACTGCCCAGAAGTTCTCTTGACACTCGAATCCTTCACGACGACTACGTCGCTGACTTCATCTCGTGCAGTGCCGAAGAATGGAAACGCTGGGTTTCGTCCGGCAATTCAAGGCTTCACACATTCCCGCCTTTGGTTCAAAAGCGGCAAAGCATCTATGGCAGGAGCAAGATCGAGCGCGAGGTCCGGAAACGTGGCTGTGACGAAGCGCTGTCTTACAACTACGTCACGCACCAGTTTGTTCTGGATGACTGGGACTTCGATAAGGCGCTCTGGAACCACTGGGAAAAGAGGGCCGAGAGTGACGGATCGTTCTGGAAGCTGATTGCCGAGTGCATTCTAGCTGAGCGTGAAAGCTACTGGGCGCGAGCGAAGTCTGCCAGAGCTGCCCAGGTAGCAACCACGGGCAACACGCGCGCCGTCGTAAGCGAAGCGCTGCTGCCAATATGGGTGCTCAAGCTGCGCGAACTTCCCTGTCTGCCGGACACACATGGCGATGCGCGGCATCCGCGTGATCTGCTACGGCGAACGCCCGAAACCGAGTCCTTGTTGGATGTGGAGTCCTTTGTCCATAAGCTTCTAGACCGCGAGACAACACAGCCATTGCTCGACCTGCTTGGAGTGCGTAGCGAGCCAACCGGCCCATTCGGACTTCTTGATCGCGTTCGGGCTCTGTCGAAAGCTGAACAGCCGCCGGTGCATGAGTTAGAGAAGTGGTATCGGCGTCTGGATCAGATGATCGGATTCTGTTCGACAACTGATTTCGCGAAGATCAAAGAGGCCTTCGCCTCAGAAAAACTCGTCCTCACCGCAAACTCGAATTGGGCGACGTCCAACGGTGTCTTTCTGTCAGCAGATGAGGAAGACGTTCCTGGCGCCCCGACCGTCCATCCTTCCGTTGACGACTTAACGCTTTGGCGCAAAGTCGAAGTCGCCGAAAGACCAACCGCCGATCTGGCTATTCAATGGCTTACCGGCCTGCCCTCGAGTAAGGCGCTTTCGCAAGATGATGCGCGCCGTGTAAGAGCTCTGCTGGTTCGCTACCCTGGTCGTATCTGGGATGAATGCGGCCACTGGATCAATCTCGCTGGAGAATGGTCCCCGGTCGACGGCTTTGAATTTGCGCTGACCATGCAATCGCTGGTGCCGTGGCAGCACTTGGACGAGTGGGTGAAGCAATCCACCGCCAACTTGCGTAGCCTGTCTGGCGAAACTCTAGCATCAGAGCCGTTCGCAAGCCTGCCGTCTCTGGCAAGCCGTGTAGAAGATCGCTTCTACGGAGATGTAGAGACGGAAGGCAGACCTCAAAAGAAAGACTGGTTTTCAGCCATTGCCGCGGAGTTGCGGCGCGTCAAGTTCGATACGATGGACGAGACTCAGCGTGTGCGAGGCCTTGCCGCGCGCCTATTTAGGACTGTCTGGGTGGAAACTCCGCAGCTTGAGATCGTGCCCTATATCGACGGCACGCCTGCTGGAACGCCCCGCCGCGCTGAGGTCATCTGGCTAGACGAGACTTTACATGTCGAAGACGTACCGGTTGCACGGCTGGCAAAACTCGTCCCGGAGGAAGTAGGACGCATCTTCAACCGAAGCGATGTGAAGGCGGCGTTCGACTATGGGTTCGAGCGGTCTATCGATCAGGTCCGTGCATACATGGGAGAGAACTTCACGCTTGAAGATGTGGAATTGACTGAAGGTGATGCTTTCGATCACCAGCCTGACCATGACGTGCAGACTTCCGACACCCGCGATAAGTCGAAGGAAGAGCTGCCAGACTCAGCGCCCGACACGCCCGAAAGCGAAGAAATCACCGAGTACGATGGCGAGCACGCTCAAGAGCCGGAACACGAAGGCAAAACCAACGACATTGACGTATCCGAAGCCGAGCCGACCGACGATGCGCCTCATGATGCGCACGAACGCGGACGGCGGACACAACGCCCGGTAAAGGCTTCAATTCTTGAGCGGTTCGCCAAAGCCCAAGGTTTTCGGAGGGAAAGCGATGAGCGCTTCTTCCGCGATGACGGCAGCTGGTTAGGTCGTACCAACGGCTCTCGCTTTCCCTGGGAACGCTACGGAGCGTCGGGAGAATTCGAGCGGTATTACTGGCCCAAGGATCACTGTCTTGAAAGTGACGCTCTCCAATTGGAAGCCGATCTCTGGCTTCTCATCGACCAACAGCCCGAAACCTATGCGCTGATCCTAGCAGACACAGTGGGCGCGCCGATTGAGATCACTGGAACTCAGCTTCGAGCCATGCGAGATAATGGTGAGGTAAAGCTCTATCCCGCAACATATAGAATCGTCTACGAGCATGAGTGAACACATAAGAAGAAAAAAACTTATTGAAGTCGCTCTGCCGCTGGAACAAATCAACCCTGAGGCAGTTCGGCAGAAAAAGAAAGCTCCCAAGGGATACCCCACATCACTTCATAAATGGTGGGCGCAACGCCCGCTGGCGACGTGCCGAGCTGTGATTTTCTCGCAGTTGGTCGATGATCCTTCTGCTTGGCCCGATCGATTTCCATCCGAAGCTGATCAACGGACGGAGCGGGAACGGTTACACCGACTAATTGCCGCCTTGGTTCCTTGGAGTGCATCTAACAATGAGCACATATTGAACGCTGCGCGATGGGAGATCGCACGTTCAGTGGCATGGGGACATGGAGAGCAGCCGCCTCCCAAGTCGAAACCCAACGAAATACTCGACTATCTGCAAAAGAAAGCGCCGCCAGTTTATGACCCCTTCTCGGGCGGCGGATCAATCCCTATGGAAGCTCAACGTCTAGGTTTGAAGGCGTATGGCTCGGACCTGAATCCAGTGGCCACGCTTATCTCCAAAGCACTTATTGAGATACCTCCCAGGTTTTCAGGATCACCGCCTGTGAATCCGAACTCCGACGAACTGCGCAAATGGAAAGGTTCCGCGGGATTGGCCGACGATGTCCGGTACTACGGGCAATGGATGCGAGAAGAAGCAGAACGAAGAGTTGGGAATATGTACCCACCCGCTTCTTTGCTCGAAGGAAATGAAGCTAAGGTTGTTGCCTGGATATGGGCACGAACCGTCGCATCGCCGGACCCGATGGTACAGGGCGCGCATGTTCCATTGGTTTCATCCTTTGTGCTCTCCGCTAAGAAGAATTCAAACGCTTGGGCGGAAGTCGTGCGCGACCCCACTGCGACGGATGGCTGGCGCTTTGAAGTGAAGGCCGGCTCCTTGTCCAAGGATGAATACACTAGATTGCAGAAAGGAACAAAAACTGGGCGAGGTTCGAATTTCGTCTGTGTCCTGACGGGCGCGCCGATTTCTGCCAACTACGTAAAAGCTGAGGCCGAAAGAGGTGGTTTGGCTACGAGGATGATGGCGGTCGTCGCAGAAGGAGAACGAAACCGTTTGTATCTTTCTCCCACAGCAGAACACGAGGCTGCTGCTGAAATAGACGCACCTGAAGCCGCTGAATTCTCAGTGAATTTACCTGACAACCCGCGTTGGTTTTCACCGCCAGACTATGGTATGCCGACCTACCGCGACCTTTTTACCAAACGCCAGATGACTGCATTACTTGCTTTTTCTGATTTGGTTGGAGCTGCGCGTGACCGTGCCTTTGTCGATGCGTCGATTGCCGATCTTCCCGATGATGATCTATCGCTTGCCGAGGGCGGCAAAGGAGCGAAAGCGTACGCCGATGCTGTGGCAACCTATTTGGCATTCGTAGTCGATCGAATGGCCATGTACGGGTCTACCCAAGCGACCTGGCTCCCAAAAGATAACGCCATCAGGTCCGCATATAATCGCCAAGCTATTCCAATGACTTGGGATTTCGCAGAGGCCAACGTCTTCACCAAGTCGAGCGGTGCCGCAGATACTTGCATAGGGGTGGTCGCTGCTTGTCTAGATGCAATGAATTCGGTCGGTTTTGGCAGCGTCCTGAATGCAAATGCCGCCAATGGAATTGGCCTAAACGAAGTGGCGCCAGTTATTTCTACTGATCCTCCGTATTATGACAACGTGGGTTATTCAGATCTATCGGATTATTTTTACTTATGGCTTCGACGTTCATTGCGTGGGGTGTGGCCGGGTCTTTTCCGGCGCCTTACTGCACCTAAAGGCGAGGAGCTTGTTGCAACACCTTATAGACACGGCGGGCAGAGCAACGCGGAAGCTTTTTTTCTAGATGGCATGCGACACGCGCTGCAAAACATAGTGAGCATCGCTAATGAAGAGAACCCTGTGTCGATCTACTACGCCTTCAAACAATCTGAGGTCGCGGACGAAGGCCTCACTTCGCCGGGTTGGGCGACGTTCCTACAAGCGGTTTTTGATGCGGGTTTAGTAATTGTTGGTACCTGGCCTGTTCGCTCGGAAGGTGAAGTTCGAATGAACTCTAATTCGGCAAACGCCTTAGCTTCTTCGATCGTACTTGTCTGCCGAAAGCGCGCTGAGAATGCAGTTACCGCAACTCGTCGTGAGTTTATGACAAGATTGAAATTGGAACTGCCAGAAGCTCTTAAGCGGATCCGAGAGGCAGGAGTTGGGCCAGTCGATATGGCGCAGTCGTCTCTGGGGCCAGGAATTGGTATCTTTACAAGCTATTCAAATGTGCTCGAACCAAACGACTCGGAAATGACGGTTCGAACCGCAATTGCGCTTGTTAACGAGGTTCGCGAAGAAATCCTGGGGGAGGAAGACGCGCATTACGATGCTGAAACGAGATTCTGCATCGATTGGTTCCAAGCATTTGGCATGGAAAAACACGGTTCCGGAGATGCTATCAACATGGCTAACGCCTACAACCTGGGGTTGTCGGACCTTGAGCAAGCAGGTGTATTTCACGCCCAAAGCGGAACAGCCCAACTTGTAAGGCGCTCGGAGATGCCGACCGACTGGAGGCCAAGTAGTGACAAGACCCTTACGCATTGGGAATGCACGCAGCACTTGATCCGTATTCTAGAGTCCGAAGAAGGCAGCACCGCCGACGCGGCGAGCCTTATTGCGGAAATGAGCCCAGAAGATGCAGATGCAGCCCGCGCGCTTGCGTATCGCTTATATGATGTCTGTGAAAAGAAAGGATGGGCTCAAGAAGCGAAGGCATACAATTTGTTGGCGGAAGAGTTCCCTCACTTGGAACAAGCGGCGCTTGAAGTTGAATTGAACGTCGGACCGGCCCAAGGCTCGCTCGATCTACAGGAGACGCGGCAATGAGCGAAGCGTTCGGATCAAAGCAGCGTGTGGATGGTGCCTTGGAAGCACTGCGCGTCGGCCTTAAGCCTTACGTCGCGCAGCAGATGGAAGCTCGCCATGGTAAGCACTGGCGGCAGTATGCAAGCCGTGCCGCTGGTGGCAAACCGGGCGGCGAGCTAGATAGCTACGGTCTATTGAAGACCATTTTGGACAACTACGGCGAGGTCTTCCGGCACGATGCAGCTCTGAGGCGAGCGCGTAGTTACGTCTCACTTGCGCTCGATGCCCGCAATGCGACCTCGCATTTCGATGGCTTGATGCAGGACCGGGAGGCCTTGCGCTATCTCGATGCTATTCGCGAACTTTTGTCGGCAGTCGGCGCAAAACCCCAAGTCAAGATTGTGGGTGGGCTGTATGAAGAACAGAAAGCATCCAATCCAAAAGCCGCACAGCAGCCAACAGAAGAAGAGCGCAAGCTTGATGAACCCCCCGCGCCGGATAGGCTCCGGCCGTGGCGTGACGTCGCTCAACCGCATCCAGATGTTCTAGAGGCGCGTTTCACCGATGCCGAATTCGCAGCCAATCTTGCTCTCGTAGACCAAGGAAGAGGAACAGAAGAGTACGTCGATCCCCTAGCTTTCTACAGGATCACTTACCTGACGGTTGGTTTAAGCCGTGTACTTCGCGGAGCAATTGAACGGTTCGCTGGCAAGGGCGGCGATCCCGTCGTCGGGCTCCAGACCAATTTCGGAGGTGGTAAGACGCATACCATGCTCGCGCTGCACCATCTGGCTGGAGCGGTTGATGCGGGCTACAGGCCCGAAACGTTGCACGGTATGGCAAGCATCTTCGAAGCCGCCGGAACGAATACACTGCCGAAGATCAATCGCGCTGTCTTTGTCGGCACGCACAAGGGCCCGAGCGAGGTCATGCATGCTAGCGATGGCCGCGAAGTTCGCACAGTGTGGGGCTATATCGCCTACCGTCTCGGTGGGTGGAAAGCCGTTGATCTGATCGCTGAGTCGGAAAAGCAGCGTACCAACCCTGGCTCCGAGAAACTTGTGCAAATTCTTGAACAAGCCTCTCCGTGTCTAATCCTACTTGACGAGGTCGTAGCCTTCGCCAAGCAAATGCGCGGCGAAGAGTACGAGGCCTTCCATGCCTTCATTCAATCGTTGACTGAGGCCGCCGCCGCAGTTCCGGGCACAATGGTAGTCGGCTCGTTGCCAGAGTCGCGGATGGAAGTTGGAGATCAGCGCGGTGTTGATGCCCTGCAGAGGTTGGAAAAACTCTTTGGACGAGTGCAATCTGCTTGGGCACCTGCCAGCGGGATGGAAACATTTGAGATTGTCCGCCGCCGCCTATTCCAGCCTCTCGATGAAGATGGGGAAAAAGCGCGCGATGCAACGATCCACGCTTTTGGCAAGCTGTACCGCGACAACGCGTCAGACTTTCCACCTGAAGTAAAGGAACCCGCCTACCGCGAAGAGATGCGTCGTTCATACCCGATCCATCCAGAAGTTCTGAAACGCTTCTCAGAGGATTGGTCTACGCTCGACAAATTCCAGCGCACGAGGGGTATCCTCAAGATCATGGCAAATGCGATCTATGCTCTTTGGCGTGGGCAGAGCAACGCCCCATTGATAACACTCGCGCTATTGCCACTCTCTGAGGAAAAAGTTCGTACGGCTATCACCGAACCTCTTGACCGCGCCTACGGTCCAATAATGCAGGCAGAGGTAGATGGAGAGCTTGCACTCCCAGCCAAGATGGAAGCATCCCGCAAACGTTTTGGAGATGTCATCGCAGCAACGAGGGCAGCGCGCGCCGTATTCCTTGCGACTGCACCGCATGGCGGATCGGCACGCGGCGGGCTTACTGGACCTGCCTTGAGGCTGGCGTGTGCACAGCCAGGCGATCAGATCTCGATCTTCGGCGATGCGCTACGCGAGCTATCTGAGCGCTCGGCTTATCTGTACCGCGAAGGCGACCGCTATTGGTTCTCCACGCACCCAACGTTGAACCGGATTGCAGATGAACGTGCTAACGACGTGTCTATAGATGCGGCGGATGCAGAGATCATAGCAATTCTTCGAAGGGAACAGAGCCACAAAGGCGGCTTTCATCGCGTCCATGCTGCACCTGACAGCATCATCGATGTAGACGATGCACGAGCGATTGCGCTGGTCATCATATCGCCAACTCACCCGCACACTCTGAAAAGCCCGAGCCAGACATCCGCACAAGAAACTACTGTTGATGCACTGCAAAGGCGCGGCACTGGCCAGAGACGTTATCGGAATGCCCTCGTATTTGTTGCTCCTGACGAAAACGCGCTTGATACTTGCCGCGAAATTGCACGCAAGCACCTCGCGTGGAAGTCGATTGTCGAAGACAAGGACATGGCAGACACGCTTACCCGCGCGCAATTCGATGACGCCACGTCCCGAATGACCCAGGCAGCGGAAGGCCTTGCACACAGGGTACGAAGTACGTGGTCGCACGTTCTATATCCTGTGGCCACAGTCGGCGGGAATGGCGCAGGTCCGGCGACCGGCTTTGAGATCGAGCATATCTCCGTCGCAAATCGCGCACCCGGAAAACCCATTGCGCAAGTGGTCTATGACAAACTGCGTGCAAACACGGTGATCGTGGACGAACTCGGTCCCGACACCCTAATGGCAGAGCTGCGAAAGGTCTGGGAAGAGTCGAAGTCGCATGTGGAGGTGTCCACGCTACTCGATTGGTTCGCATCTTACGTGTATCTTCCGCGGCTTCGAGATGAAGCCACGCTTACTTTGGCGATTGGGAAGCTTATTGAGAGAATGGACTTGCCCGTAGGCTATGCCGCCAGCTTTGACGAGGTTAGAAACACCTACGAGGGCGCATCATCTGTTGGTACTTTACTCGGGAATGAAATCACGGGCGGGCTATTGGTTTGGCGTGATCGGCTTCCAAATGGAAACACCCAGACTTCAAGCGATAATGCACCGGATGTTTCGAGTAAGCCCAAGGACACTACCTCGCCCGATGCCCCTTCAACTTCGGTCAAGACGGGACCGAGGCGCTTTTTCGGATCGATTGAACTCGACCCTGACAAGGCTGGTCTACAGGTCGCAAAGATTGCCGAGGAAATCTTGTTCGAGTTGACACGAGGAAAGTTGTCCGAATTGCGGCTAACGCTGGAAGTCGAAGCTTCCGATCCAGCTGGATACAAGGATGATGTCGTCGATGTCGTACGGTCGAATATTCGCGACCTGAAGCTGGAACCAGGAAAGATAGGGTTCGAAGAGGAATAATCGTGGCTGCGGCCATTGTTGTAGAGCCTGTTGCAAACCGCGCTTGAAAGCCAAAGAGAGATGTTATAAATCGGAGACTTAGTCGCTTATGAAGAAATTGATTATTAGATGGTCGATTTAGTCTGCGGACTGCAGGTCGCTCGACGTTTCGTTTAGTCACTCGTGATACCCTGCCATAGGCGCCCCTTGTTTCAAACGCAGTAAAAGCCCACGTAGCCCCGTATTTTGCACGCGCAGCGAATGACCAGTCCGACGGGCCGCATCACAGCATCCAGACGCAACGGCCAAAGTCAGCTTTGGGCCGTCCCTGACGTTGGTCGGAAGCACCGGAACGGAGGTGCAGCGTTGCCTCCGAGATGGGCGACGAGCCCAGAGTTACAAATGCTGTACCCTGCCTTAATGTTGGCCATCGACCATCCGGCGCCTGTGTTTCTTGCAAACCTCGATAAGCGCCCGCAGCTTCGGCATCACTTGATGGCGGTGCGGATAGTAGAGGAACAGGCCATCAGAGGTTTGGATGTATGAGGTCAGGACCGGGACCAATCGACCCGCGCGCACGTCTTCGGCGAAAGTGGCTTCCAAATCGTAGGCCAACCCAAGACCCTGCCGTGCGGCAATCGGCTTGCTGGCGTAGTCATTCACAATCACCTGGCCCCGTACGTTGAATGGCGTCGGGCGGCCATTCTTAATCAGCTCCCACTGATAAAGTTGCGGTGAGGACGTATACCGATAGCCAATGCAGGAATGGTCTACGAGATCGTCGGGGGTTTCGGGTGTTCCATGCTTTGCAAGGTAATCCGGTGACGCGACGATCTGCCAAGGGAGCGGCCCGGTCAGGTTCAGGCCCACCAGATCGGCATCCACCTGATCGCCGAGACGTATACCAGCATCGAAACCGTCGCGGGCGAGATCCACGAGACCGTCATCCACCACAATCTCCAACGTTACGCGGGGCGCCGCGTTGGCAAAGTCGGCCAGGATAGGTTCGATCACCAGCGGGACGGCAATACGCGGGACGGTGAGCCTCAGAGTGCCTGCCGGACCTTTACCCAGATCGGCTGCTTCAGAGAGCCCCGTGTCGAGATCGGCGAGCAGCGGGCTAGCGTGATCAAAAAGCCGCTGCCCCGCTTCGGTAAGACCCACGCTGCGCGTTGTGCGCGTGAAGAGCGTGACGCCAAGGCGTTCTTCCAGACGGCGAACAGCAAGGCTGACAGCAGAGCGCGACAGGCCAAGCCGCTGACCTGCGGCGGCAAAGTTGCCGCTTTCCGCAACGGCGATGAACACAGTCAGACCTTCGAGACGGTTCAAATCCATCATTCAATTGTAGAGCACGGCACGACAGTGCGTCGAGTCTGTTGCGTCTACTAACCGGTCGAAAGATAATCCATCTTCGGGTCATGACGGACAAACCGCTTCAATCTGCCCAACGAAATGACCTGCTGCGCATGGGCGGCGCCACAATCGTTTACCTGGTCCCATATGCCATGCTCACACCGCAGGTCGTCGTGCGGCTTGGCGAAGCTGGAGCTTCGGCCACGGCTGTTTCTGTCTGCGGATTAGCGCCCTTCGTTCTGATCTTGACGATGTCGCCGATCACACCAAAGATCATGCAACGCCTCGGTTTGAAGGCCACGCAACTCTTAGGGCTGACGGTCGCGGCGCTCGCTCTCATGGCCACAGCCCTTTTAATGCTGGTTGGGTCAGTTTCTCTCTCGGCTTACGTCGCTTTTTCAGCGTTGCTCGGGATCGCCGCTGCGTTCACATGGACCGCGACCGAGGCCAGCATAGCAACCCGCGCGCCTCCCGACCGGATCGGGTCTTATAGCGCGATCTATCAGACGGGGCTTAGCGTCTCGCTTGCAGTTGGCCCTTTTCTTCCGGCGTTGTTCCAAATGACGGACATATGCCTTGTGGTCACGACCGCCGTTCTGATGGGGCTCGCGCTTGCCCTGGCTTTGGCATCACTGCCGCGACAATCAAAGCCTTCCACCGTTTCAACCCATGCGCCTGCTGGTCGGGTTTTATGGAGAGCTGCAGTGATGGTCCTTGCGGTTGCTCTGGTGGGGGGATGGTTTGAAGTCGGCCTCAATGCCATGCTTCCCTACGTCGCCCTGGATATCGGCGTGTCGTCACAGAGTGCCGCCATGCTGGTTGGGGTTCTGGCAACGGGCGCTCTTTTGAGCCAGCTTCCGATCTTCTTTTTGTCCGACAAATTATCGACGAACGCACTGTATCGCAGCTGCGCGATCGCGCTCTTCGCAGGGGCCCTCATGCTTGCCGTTACAAACCTGTCCTCGCACCTATTGTGGATTTCCGCGTTCGCCTTTGGTGCTGGCGGAGGAGCGCTTTACACCCTCGCGATGATTGAAGTCGCCCGGTCCCGCAACAGCCAGCCTGTTGCCACCCTGACCACTTTGGCTGTGTCAGCATACACGCTCGGCGGGATTGTAGGACCATTCTCAACAGGTGTCGTTCTCGATCTGACAGGGCCTCAGCATCTGTGGATCGTCCTTGGGGCCGTCCCAGTCGTCATTCTGCTCATGACATTCACTTCGCTCTCCAACCAACAAAAGGAACACTGACCATGCCAACGTATCTCATCATCGGAGCGAGCCGGGGTATCGGTGGCGCGACCGCCCAACATCTCGCCGACCAGGGCGGGGAGATACTTGGCGTATCCCGCAATCCGGCAGCTGTAGGCCATTGGATCGAGGCCGACATCGGAACCGTCGACGGCATCTCGAAAGTGGTAAAGGCCGTGGGGGACCGATCTATCGACGGACTCCTCTACCTTGGTGGCGTTTGGGAAAAGGGCGCGTTCACGGATGAATATGATTTCCTCAGCAGTCCAGCCGAAGAGACCCTTCAGCTGATCGCGGTTAATCTCACTGCACCGATCCTTTTGGCACAGGGCTTGGCACAAAACCTTGCGAAGGCGGGAAGCGGCAAGATCATCCTAATGGGGTCCATGTCGGGTGTGCAGAACACGGCCTCTCGTGAAGTTGCGAACACGGCTTCGAAGTTCGGTCTTCAGGGTGTCGGCGAAGCGTTGAATCTATCTCTACGGGAACACAGGATCGCAACAACCGTGATCAACCCCGACAACGTAACCACACCGGAAGTCGTTGAGGACATCGCAACTGGCGTGTTCGGTGATCAGGCGCCAATTCCTATGGAGGATATGACTGCTACAATAGACTATGTCCTTCGCGTGAGTGCGGACGCTGTGCCTTCAGTGATCAACCTGCGTCAGATAAAGCTTGAAGAGTAAGTTTCGCAAGCTGCCGTTCGGGCAGTGATCTTTGAATGGCAGTTTTGGTCCGCTGACCAGCCTGCGAGATCAAGGGGCCAATGTCCGGTTCGGGCTGCCAGCGGTAGTCGGTGCGTGTCGCAGCCGACGGCGGCTAAGAGCCCAACCCGGCCATCGCGATTTCTCGCTGCATGCGCTCGCAGCACGAAAACTTCTGCAAGTGCCCGGTTTGCCGTGCTGCAGTGCGGCTCCAAAATCGGCCATTCGAACATCGCGCAGCGAGATTTATGAGGGCAATTTACAGGTCGCGGGACTTTACTGCCGTTTGCCAGTATTAGTTCAAGGTCTGCTGTCTATCGCAAAGCAGCCTCAAGTCACTCCGAATGGAACCTGCTGAGCCTCGCCCCATTGCCTTGGTGACTGCCCGTACATGCGTTTGAACTCACGGCTGAACTGCGACGGGCTGACATAGCCAACGTCAAGCGCTGCCTCGTTCACTGTCATACCGCCCGCGATCTTCATAGCGGCGTTGTTTAGGCGCATGGATTTCATGAACTGGATCGGAGCCATTGTCGTGGCCTCTTTGAACTTACGGTGAAAGACGGCCCGGCTCATGCCTGCTCTGTTTGCCAAATCATCTATTGAAACGGGCACATCCAAATTTGATGAGATATGTGCGATAGAACGCGCAATAGCGTTTCCTGAGCCAAATGCCTGCCTTGCTAACGTACCTGCGTCACCTTTCAGGATCGCATAAAGCAACTCCCGTAACCGTGCTTCACCCAGAACTGCCATATCTGTCTGATTGTCCGTGAGTTGCAGGAGCCTCAAAAGCGCTTCAGTAAACCCTCGATCCCATCCCGCAAGCCTGACCCCTTGCGCTCGCAGACTTTCTTTGGTTGCAGCAGGAGTACTTCCGGCATGTTCCATTTCCATGGCCAACGCCGTCATGACGCGTCGGTCCAAGGAGATAAGAGCTCCGTAGAGCGGCGTTTCTGACGACGCGGATGGCGTTCCCGCTTTGACTGGCATCGACATAGGGCAACACAGGTACTGGCTGGCATTGTAGACGTACCTTTGACCGTCAAGAACGACCTCCTTGGAACCGCTTACGATAGACACCACGCACGGTTCATAGACAGCCGGAACGCATGGAATTTCTTGCGTTGCTCGAAACACCTGCACGCCATGGATCCCGGTCTCGGTCAAACCGTCTATCTTGGCCCGAGCCGCGATAATTCGTTTGATTTCATCCTTACTCATACAGTTGATCTAGATTCCTCAGGTAAGTCCTGGCAACCATGTTGATACAATCAGGCAAGCAATCGCGAGTTTTGCACCTGTTTGACCGCGCCCGTGAGAGTTATTTGCAGCAACGAAGACAAGCAGCGCGACACCATGTCGGCACCAAATGGAGCAAGACCATGCCAGACACAACATTCGGACCCAATGGTTGGACGCCGGAGCGTCTCGGCAACCTCAACGGCAAAACCTATCTCATCACCGGTGCCAATGCAGGTGCAGGGTTTCAAGCTGCGCGAACGCTGCTAAACAAAGGTGCGAGAGTTGTTATGCTGAACCGGTCGGTTGAGAAGTCTCAATCCGCCGTTGAAGAGTTAAAAAAAGAGTTTGGTGTCGATGCGGGCGTGAGTTTTGTTCGCATGGACCTGGCTTCACTCGCCAGCGTGCGCGAAGCTGCCGCAGAGGTGCTGAAGACGGTCAAACGCATTGACGCTCTCATCTGTAACGCTGCCATCGCACAAGTGCCGACGCAGAAGCTGACCGAAGATGGCTTTGAGAGCATGTTGGGCACTAACCATTACGGCCACTTTCTGCTCTGTGGTCTGCTGTTTGACCGGATTGAGGCTTCGAAAGGTCGGATCGTTGTGGTCAGCAGTCTGGGCTACAATATGGGGATCAAGACCATCCAGTTTAACGACATGAACTGGGATAAGAACTATCATCAAAACCGCACCTACTCTCAAAGCAAGCTGGCGCAGATGATGTTTGCTTACGAGCTTCAGGACCGGCTGGCAGCAGCGGGCAAGCCCGAAGTCGAAGTTTATGTTTGCCATCCGGGATCGTCGCGGACGTCGCTGATCACCACAAGCGGCAACCTTGCGACACGGATCATGTTCTGGCTGATGTCTCTGTCGCCCATGGTCCAATCTGCCGAGAAAGGTGCTTGGCCCGAGGTGATGTGCGCGACCGAAGATAGGCTGGAGCAGCGTGCACTCTATGGCCCGACCGGGCGCATGGAATTCGTCGGACCAGTTGGCAAAGGTACGCTGCATCCCCACGCACACGACAAACCCGCTATGGAACGGCTCTGGGAAGTATCGGAACAGGCGACAGGATTTTCGTGGACGTTTTGAGATGAAGGCAAGCCCAAAGTGGGCCCGTGTTCCGGAAGCACATTTAGGTCGTTAGCGCCGTGATGGCCTTCACCACGTCCTCGGCTTGACCCAAATCGACGTGACCAAAGCCACCAGCATCGTTGTCCCAATACCGCCCGGAGGCATTTGCAAACTCGTTATCCAGCGATAGTCGACACAGGATATCCGCCCCGATCTGCAGATCGTGTCCAGCGACACCAAAGCCCTCCTTGACCATCTTTGACGCCAGCAAAGAGCCGGGATTTACGGCGATGAAGACCGGGCCATCGGGATGCGTTGCCGCCATCTGCGCGGACCACAAGGCGATGCCGCGTTTGCTCTGTGCGTAGGCCCCCATATCATCCAGGTGCTTGCCTCCTGATAGGGCTGCCAGATCAACCGGGGCCTGGGCAGCAGACGACAGATTTATGATGCGGCCATCGCTTGGAATGATCGGCAGCAGGGCCTTTGTCAAAACATGCGGGGCCAGTGTGTTCACCACGAACCGCACATCCTGACCGTTGGGTAGAATCGGATTGGTCGTTTTGTACACACCGGCGTTGTTGATGAGAACATCAATCCGGTCGTGATTGGCTCTGATCGCCTCGGCGAGCTTCGCTGTCTCCCCCAGTGACGAAAGGTCTGCCTGATAAGTGGCAACATCGCCTCTAAGTTCCTCCGCTGCGGCCTTTAGTTTGTTTGCGCTTCGGCCATGCAGAATGACCGTGTGGCCCATGTCAGCGAGGGTCTTGGCAGTCAGCAGGCCAATGCCGTCGGTTGATCCTGTGATGAGAATGGTTTTGGTCATTGCATACTCTTTTCTGTTGGAAATTCTGGAAGCACCTCGTCGGCCAGGCGCTTGATTGTGTGTTCTATGTCGGCCTGATTGAACCGCAGGTTCAGGGCGACGTGGTTGATCCCGTGGTCACGCAAAGACGCCAAATAAGTCTTTAGGAACATGACGCCTGAGCGGAAGCCTAGGTGGACTGGCGTCGGTTCAGTATCATCCTCCCCGACAAGATCTACATAGAGAGACTGCATGACTGGCTTCGTCTCTGCATCGGCATTTGCCCCGCGCAGACGATAGTCCTTCACCACCTGTGCCTGTGATGCGATGTCCCGTGGATACGTCATCCATCCATCGCCATGGGTCGCGACCCAATCAGGGGCTTGCTGAGAGCCACCGGTGATGAGGATTGGCACCCGCCCGTTTGCTGGTTTGGGCAGCATGTCCATTGACCCGTTCAGGATTCCATGGTCGCCGTTGTAAGACGGGTAATCACCGGCCATGGCGCGGATGTAATCTATGCTTTCTCGGAACCTGTCTCCTCTGTCTGGAAAGCTCATGCCGAGGGCCGGGTATTCCTCTGGTCTGTCTCCCGATGCGACTCCCAGTAAGAGCCGACCTCCTGACAATTGGTCTGCCGACGCTGCTGCTTTAGCCACATGGGCCGGGTGCCGCAGGGGCAGGATGATGCTGGCGACGCCAAGTGCGATGTTCCGTGTCACACCAGACAGCAGCCCAAGATAGACAAACGGATCAAACATTTGCCCGGCATCGCCAAACGTAGGCACGTTGAACGGCACGTCACGCAGCCACAGAGCGGCAAACCCCAACTCATCCGCCATCTGCGCCCGTTCGATGTGACGGGTCATATCCGGCACTGGGCTGCCGTGATGGGCATCCAGTGGGACAACTAAACCAACAGTCAGGTCTCCCGGTCGGAACACCGTGTTGTAGGCCCGGTTGAGAGACGGGAATGTCATGGCTGTCGCAGTATCTAGCATCACTTGAGTGTCTACCATTTCAATCTCCATAGCGCACCAAAGTGCGGCTCTCGATGCTTTGCCGGATTGAGGTGATCGTCGGGTCTTCGGCCATATCCAGGGCCGAATGGGCCACTGACGGCTTTCCTCGATTGTCATAAATGTTGAAGAGAGCCACCTCATCCGGCGTCATACGGGATTGATACACCCATTCATGGTTCGGGTTCCCGACAAGCCCCATGATGTGTCCACGTCGGTCTGGGTAAATCAGATCGAGCAACAGCCAGTCTTTGTCGGCCACGCTGGAGGGTCGCACAAAACCCAAAGGGGCCGAGTTGATCGGGTGCGCCACCGGACGCCAGACATTGATGAAGCCGTAATGTCCGTTTGACCATTCAGCAGCTTTGGCCTCGCCCAGTATGTCGATCAGCCTTTGCTGTGCGCCTTCGGGGCTGTAGTCGCTGTGGACATTGCGGGCCGGTTTGCGTGTCGCGTTGGGGTCGTCGATGCGCACGGTATGGTCAAAGATGATGACCTCAGTTGCACCAACTTCACGTGTGAGCAAGTCGGTGAGCTCCTGATCATAGGCGTCCTGCCAAGCACGGTCTTGCTCGAAGGCGCTCACGGTCGAGGGTGCGGTCAGGAACCCAACACTATCTTGGTCAAAACTCACACCGCCATCAATTCGGACATCCGTTATTAGGACCTCGGTCACATCGTGTTCCGGCGAGATGATCTTCCCGACAACACCACCGGCGTCGATATGGTAGGCTTGCCGCTCAGATGCATGAACATGGTAATTCACCGTCGCAGTGCTTGGCATCTTGATTATCCTCGCTGCAGGAGCTCCGATGCGATGCACCGGACCGAGATTAGGAAATCAGGCGAGATCGTCTTTGCCTTCGATCACGAAGTGGTAGCTCTCTGATCCTGCGGTCCGAGCATCGAGATGCGGTTTGTACTCAGGATCACTCATGAAGTTCATTGCCGCCTCTTTCGATGGCCATTCCAGGATGATGCGGAGTGCGGCGGCTTGCTCACTGCCTTCTACCTGTTCGTGTGATGCGGTGCGGGCGAGATATTTGCCACCATGCTTTGCCACCAACTTGTTTGCGGTTGGCAGGTAGTCGGGAATCCAGTCTTCGCTGGATGGCGTGACGGCAAGAACGGAATAATAGGCCATGGGGCATCTCCTGTTGGATCGTCTGTTCCGCACTAGATATCGGGCATTGCAAAACCGGAATAAACTGGATCAAATCAGGAAAGATATTTCCGGTTTTGGATATAATCATGGAAACCGATACTCTGCGCCTCTTTGTGCTGGCTGCCGACAAGCTGAACATCAGCGCCGCCGGGCGGGAGCTTGGACTTGCCCCATCGGTGGCGAGTGCCTGGATGAGCAAACTGGAGAAAAGTGTAGGGGCCGATCTACTGCATCGGTCTACCAGAAAGGTCGCACTCTCGACGGAGGGGCTAGAGTTCCTGCCCTACGCCAGAGACATCGTGGCCCGTGAGGATGCTGCCAGAGCGGCACTTGGCCAGGGCGCGGAACGGGTGTCCGGCACTTTGCGTTTCACCGCTCCCAGCACCTTTGCCCAACTCTACATCGCGCCGATCTTGCCGGAGTTCACGAAAGATCACCCAGACCTGCGTCTGGATATGCGCCTGTCGGACAAGCAATTCGACCTGATCGATGGCAGTTTCGATCTGGCGCTCAGGAATGCCGTTCTTGAGGACTCCAGCCTGCGGGGCCGTAAACTGGCCGATGACACCCGCGTTCTATGCGCGTCTCCGGGATACTTGACTGAACACGGACATCCAGAAACGCCGGATGATCTGCAGGATCATCACTTGGTAGCATTCGGAAATGACATGCCACACCGCATGACCAAAGATGACGGGACCCATGCTGACTTCGAGCCAGGCATAGGCCGCTGCAACCTGATCATTGACGACGGCCACAGCCACAAGGTGGCCACGATGGCGGGGGCTGGCATTGCGCCACACTCCCTCTGGAGCGTTCATAATGAGCTTGCCTCAGGCCAACTCGTCCGCGTCCTCCCCGCCTACACCTGCGTGGCCGAAACAGCACTCTGGTTGATCTATCCGCAGACCAACGTTCTCTCGGCAAAGGTGCGGGTGTTTATGGATTTTTTGCTCGAACGGATCGGGAAGAGCCCGGCTTGGCGCGCGAGTATTCTTTAAGGAACACTACGGGTTGTTAAGCCGCCGTTCGAGCTTCGCGCAGCATTCGACACAATGGGCTCAGAACGGCCTAATACCAACGCGGCAATGCCGTTGCAGCAGGCAGGTCCAGACCGGTCATCGGGCGCATTGACCAAGCCCTTGAAATCGTGACTTGTTAAGCGATGAGCGACCCTTCGCAGGTCAAGGGCCGTGGTTCATGCAACTGGCGGCGAAATCTGACTGTGAGCCCAAAATACCAAATGCTGCGCTACGCACGAATGGCGGCTTTCGCGGATGCTGTGTGAGTTCCGGAAAGCCATCGCAACGCCAATAAGCGACACCCCACTGGTTAAAACTCGTAGCCAGTTCCATCTCTGCCAATCAACACTGTAGCTGGCCCATAGATCAGCTAAATCCGTTTGATCAGGTGTGACGGTCAGTCCATCCAAAATCTGGTTGAGCGGTACGTTCTAAGTCAGCGTTACAACCATCATCGCAACCCAGCCAACCACACTCACGATGAAAGCCAGTTTTTGGTTGTAGTCAGCGATGCTGCGACGCATCCGAGGTCGGTAGAGAGCCCATACTTCCCAATTGACAGGTTGCGGCGAAGGGCTCCTTTCGTGAAGGGGGCCTAGTGGAGCAAGCTTCCTTTTCCGTTCCGGCGCAACACCTTCAACGAACCCTAAATTGACAAGTATCTATATAGATGATAATCGATTCTCATGATAAAACTGACTGCATCTCTTTCGGCCCTGGCCGACCCGACAAGGCGGGAAATCATTGCTCACCTCGCCAATGGCGAGGCGACGGTGTCCCAACTGGTTGATCAATTTGATCTGACCCAGCCAACTATCTCTTCCCACCTGAAGGTATTAGAAGGGGCCGGTCTGATCGTCCGCACCCGCGTGGCACAGACCCGCCCCTGCCGCCTCAATCCAGATGGACTCAAGACCATCGCGGACTGGCTGAAGGATTATGAGCGGTTCTGGCAAGGGACGCTGGACCATTTTGTCGAACGCGCTGAAAGAAAACCCTCAAACAGGAAAGGCGAAACTAATGACCGCTGACCTCAGAATTGAACGGCACATCGACCAGACACCAGAGTCGTGCTTCGATCTTTGGACGCATCCTGACCAGGTGGCACAATGGTGGGGGCCAAAAGACTATGCGGGCCAGCCCTTTAAGGCAAGGGTTGAGGCTTGGTCCCTCACAGCCGGTGAAGCCTGGGCCATTTCCATGACCGCGCCGGACGGAACCGTGTTTTCACAAAGCGGCACATTCTTGGAGGTTGAACGGCCTCGCATGATCCGTTTGTCCTTTGCGTGGCTTGAGAACGGCCAGCGCGGTCCCGAAACCGAAATCAGGGTTGCGTTTAATCCCGATGGCAACGGCACGCGGCTCGTTTTCGAACAACTCGGATTTGCCGACACCGCAACGCGCGACGTTCACATTCAAGGATGGCAGGAATGCCTGGATCGGTTTGCGCGCGCGGGTCTTGATCTCATGCAGGTCAGGCAATGAGCCCCAGAAAGATCACCGGCGGGTGTCATTGTGGCGCCATTCGCTTCACGGCTACCATTGACCTTGGCGAGCCGACGCTTCGGTGCAACTGCTCCATTTGCACCAAGTCCCGTGCCTGGATCACGCCCATCCCGGCTGATGACTTCGCCCTTGATGAAGGCTCCGAAACTCCGACGAAGTACCGCTTCGGCGCCAAAGTCATCACGCATTGCTTCTGCCCGCGCTGCGGCGTCAAAACACATGGTCGTATTAAGGGGCAGAGCGGCGCAGATGAGTTCTTCGCAGTCTCCGTCCAGTGTCTCGACCTCTCTCCCAAAGAATTAGAGTTGGTGCCACGCTCCTATGTGGATGGGCTGAATGACAGGCAGGACGGGGAACCCGAGTTAGTTGGATACTTATAAGGCAAAATCGCCAAAGCCGACCTCGGTCCCAAAATGGCCACGGCCGGTTTGTCCCGCGCTGTGGTCACTTAACCGGCCCCATCCAATGTCTCCTTCGGGCTAACCAGCGGTAGTCGGTGCGTGTCGCAGCAGACGACGGCTGAGAGCCCAACTTGCTCATTGGTCAGCTTGCGGCGAAGGTCCGTTTCTGGACCCTCGCCTCGGTCGTTCAGCCAATGATGCGCTGCGCTGTCACATAGATCGCATCACGTGTGCGGTTCTCGAAGTCGGCAACAAAGCCCTCCCACTCTGAGCCGCTCATTTCATCGTCAACATCGTCGCCGCCAGTCGATTTAATCACGACCACGTACTTGTGGGGCGGTGCTTTTCGCTCAAGTGTTTCTTCGGCTCGATAGTAGATCGGGTCGCTCATCGACTTGACCTTGTCGTAGCCGGGAAGATCAACTTCGTGCAGCCATTTCTCGAAATCGGCCTGATCCTGCTCAGGCGCGAGGTTGTACATCACAATCATGGTATCCATGGGTCTACTCCTTCTCTGTGGTTAGGGACGCCCGGTACTTTGTCACTCCCGGGAATTCGTGATCAAAATAAGCGCCGTAGAAGGTCGCAAAGGGTTCGAAGTGTTTCTCGTAGAGGGCTTGCGCGCTGTCATTTCCGTGAATGACCATGATTCCGATAGTCTTCGCGCCCATCTCTCGGCCACGATCAAATGCGGCCTTCATAAGCAGATGTCCCAGACCCTCGCCCCGGTGCTCGAGTGCAACGGCGACGGTTTCGATGATCAGGTCCGCCTGAGGCTTCAGAAACTCTGCCTCCGCACCGAAAGCCTTCAGATACGCCGCCTCCACGCGCTTGATTTGATCCTGGGACCAGCCCAACGACCAACCGACCGCTGGTAAGTTCTCCAAATCCAGTGGGCCCGCCGACGCAGTTTCTGGATCCGGGCGAAAGACGCAGCATGTGGCGGCAGGACTCCCTTGGACTTCGACGATCAGGAAGTCCTCGACTTTGCCCCAGTGAGATGCGTTTTCGCGAAGCATCGCCTCAACAAACGCTTCTGGTGTGGTTTGCGTGCTTTCCAGGAGACTTACCCAAAACGGCACCCCGAACGGTTGCGAGGACGCTTCGATGTCCATTTTGGCCAAGAAGGGGATGTCTGCGCGTGTTGCACGGCGAATGACGGGGTACAGGTGCGGTTGCATGTTCATCGGTGGCTCCTTAACATACGTTACGTATGTGAGATATGACATACGTGACGTATGTCAACGGTGAAGGAGCATCTTTTTTGGCGAACTTGCGAGAACAGAAGAAAGCGGAAACGTCAGCACGGCTTTTAGCGACAGCGCGGAAGTGGTTTTTCGAGAGGGGCTATGCTGGCACCTCGATGGATGACCTCTGCGCGGATGCAGGGGTGACACGCGGCGCGCTCTACCACAATTTTGGCAGCAAGGAGGGGTTGCTTGAGGCAGTGATCCGGCAAATCGATGCGGAAGTCGGCGACCGGCTGTTGGAAAAGAGCAGCGACAGTGTGGACCCCGATAGCTTTATCGCGACCTGTCTTGCCTATCTCGAAGCTGCTTTAGACCCAGAAGTGCGCCAGATCGTGTTTCAGGATGGCTTGGCGGTGCTGGGGCAAAGGCTCCGCGATATTGATCAGGAAGGCAGCGTTGAACCCCTCAGAGAGGCGATTGAAGAATTACAGAAGCAAGGATCGTTCATCGACGGTGATGCTGTTGCTTTGGCCGTACTCATCAACGGTGCGATGATCGATGCCGCTCTCTGGATCGCGGACGCGGACGATACGAACGAGCGACACAAAGCAGCTTCACACGCCCTTCGGTCGATGCTCTCCACGCTTAGTTGTAGAGAAAGCAGGCATTCTGCGATCGATAGCAAAGTCCGCTGATCCGTCAACTGACGCTCAAATCCGACGGCAGCTTTGGGCTGCCAGCAGTAGTCGGTGCGTGTCGCAGCCGACGGCGGCTAAGAGCCCAAAATCACCGATGCTGCCGCGCCGACAAGCGGACTATTCGCAGTAAAGAACAGCCATTTGACTATTGAACCGAGACTGTAGCTGAATGGAATGTCATCGTCTGCCATCGCACTTTCGCGGACTTGCCCAGATGATCTCTGTTGTCAGCTCTCTTCTAAAAGCCGCCGAGCCACGCGAAAACATTCAAGCGCCTGTGGCACACCGCAGTAAATGCCGATCACGTGAATGATTGCCCGTATTTCTTCTTGGGTGACGCCATTGTTGAGCGCCCCATGGCAATGGGTTTCCCATTCATGCATCTTGCCCAAGGCGCCGATCATCGACAGGTTCATCATCGACCGCGTCTTGGCGTCGATCACATCATCGCCCCAGCCAAAGCCCCAGCACCAGGATGTCATCGCCTCTTGGAACGGGCGGGTGAAGTCATCGGCGGCGGCGAGGTTCTTTTCGACATACTCGGCACCCAGCGTGGCCTTGCGTTGTTCCAGTCCTTTCAGGAACAGGTCTTCATCGAATGCGCTCATGGTTTTACCCCTTCAGCCGTATCGCGATATTCTTGGTTTGCACGTAATTCCAAAGCGCCTCACGCCCCTTTTCGCGGCCATAGCCAGATTTGCCATAGCCGCCAAACGGCGTTTCCACACCTCCCGCATACCATTCGTTGACAAAGACCTGACCGGCCTTCAGGTCCCGCGCGGCGCGGGTGGCGCAATCGAGATTGGCGGTGAAGACTCCCGCCACCAGCCCATAGTCGGTGCCATTGGCGATCTCGATGGCCTGCGCATCGTCGCGGAAGGACAGCACCGACAGGACGGGGCCAAAGACCTCTTGCTGCGCGATGTCCATATCGGGCGTCACACCTGACAGAACTGTGGGCTCGAGGAACGCGCCAGGACGGTTGGGCTTGCGCCCACCCGCAGCGATCCTTGCTCCCCGTCGTTCGGCACGGGTGATCATGCCAAGTGCGCGGTCGCGCTGGCCGTCGCTAACCATCGCCCCCATGTTTGCGCCAAACTCGCTGCGTTCGATGCCGGGACCGACGGAAAGTGATTTTGCGACCTTCTCAGCCCGGTCGACCAGTTCGTCGTGACGGCTTTCGTGAACGATCACACGTGACATGGCTGAGCAGACCTGGCCTGCGTTGAAATAGATGCCCCAGCGGATGTCATTCTCAAAGGCGTCGAGGTCGGCATCGTCGTGCACGATGGCCGCAGATTTTCCGCCCAGTTCCAGCACGCAAGGCACCACGTTTCGGGCCGCGGCCGTGGCAATCGCGATGCCTGTGGGGACAGAGCCAGTAAAAACGATCTGGTTCACATGCCTGTGCCCGGCCAGCACCGCGCCTGCTTCGCGCCTGTCTTAGCCCCCTAAAACTGTGCCACAGTTGGCTTAGTGTTGGAGGCAGGATTGATGGCGCG